>JAFQLQ010000038.1 GCA_017414505.1 Clostridia bacterium | reverse complement strand
ATCATTTACATTGATAATTGAACCGTTTGAAATAACGTCATCGGTTCCTTTCTTGTTGGAAGAGCGTCCTCCAACTCTTTTTTCGCCCTTCTGAACAAGGACGTCTGCATCTAAGCTGTCGCAATAGAAATAATCACGCCAGGAGTCGGCTAAAACTCCGCCAAGTGCACCAATACCTGCTTTTAATAATCCCATAATAATTCTCCTTTCGGGTTTTAGTTATTTAAAATTTCATCTATTTCTGTGATGTCCCAAATGTGTTCGTTGGTATTTTTAAGTTTTCCATTTTCATCATAAGACAAATTGTAATTAATGTCAACAGTTTCAAAAATATTCACTGTTATATCCTGATTGCACCGTACGGCAAACGCTTCGCCTGTTTGTGCGGCACAGGTAATTATTTCATCGCCTTTTTTCAAGTCTGTCTTGCTTATGTAACGGGGGATAACAAGAAACCAGTCGTTTCCTTCGTATTGGTAGGTTTTAATATTGCTGATTTTATCTTCATCAAGATTTTTGAAGATTTTTTCTGTGTAAATTTTAAGATTTGCTTCGCCTTCCGCACCGTTTCCCAGATATGCAACAGCAATATTCGGCAAGCCTTCTAAAGTGTCAAAGGGAAGACAGTTTGCGTATTCGGTACGGTAATCGGAATCCACATAAACCATTCCGGGACCGTCAAGAATATGAGGATCGCCTTTTCCGCAACCGAAAAGGGAAGCAAGCATTGTAAAAACAGCCATAAATTTCATTAACTTCACCTTTATCATCCTTTCGGAAGCTCAATTCGTGATTTCCAGTCCATTATTCTGGAAATTATTGCAACAACTTCGCAACGTCTGATGTTTTCGGCAGGATGAAATCTCATATCTTCATCGCCTACGGCAATACCCTTGTTGTAAAGGGAAAGAATCTGATAAGCAAAGGGCGTGGAATCAAAAACATCGGGAATATCCGTTATAGGAACATTATTTATATCCTCATACCATTCGCCAAAGGGATCGCAGTTTGCAAAAATGTATGCCATTTGTGCTCTTGTTGCAGGTTTTTTCCAGTCGAAAGAAATACTTTGGTCTATAAGATTGTTTTTGTAGCAGTAATCTACATATGGCTGATACCAGCAGCCTAAAGAACTCTCAAGCTCTCCGTCATTGAAAATTCTGTGAATAGCACATACGATTTTAACTGCTTCTGCGCCGGTTAAGACTCCATCGGGATCAAATCTTGTTTCGCTTTTACCGCTTATAATAAGGTTGCTGTACGCATCAAGAAGATAATCGTAGTACCACGCATCGGAGGGGACATCTGTAAAAGGCAGTTTTTCCTCTTCAGCAAAAGCGGTACACATACTGCTGAAAATAACGAAAAAAGCAAGTAACACCAAAATTATTTTTTTCAAATTAAACACGCCCTTTTTTAGTTATTTGAAAACTTGTTTTCCGGATTCGTTTGCACTATATGAATTATCATTGATTTTTCTTTCCTAACTCAGATTCAATTGTAGTCATCAAAGTATTCTCTTTTTCATCACCTGTAACCATAGCCTTTAGTGCTTCGAGATTTTCCGCAGTACCAAATGCTCCGATTTTTTGAATCGCAGTGGTTCTTGTTAAACTGTCTACGCCTTTATCAGACACGATTTTTGTGAGTATAGTGATAAGTTCGTCAACACTAAAGTATGCAGACTGTGTTTTCCAATCTTCATATCCACCACCGGGATTTGTGATGCTTGAAATAGAACGCCAGTCAGGAATATCAGGATTTTCACTGTCACTGTTTAAGTATGCCATGTGTGCACGGTAAGCAGCTTCAGATGTTCCGTCATAGAACGGAAAGTTCATCCAAAGTTCTTCCAAAGAATCCGCTGCTGCACCGTGAATATCTGCTAAAGCTTCATCGGCTAAAACTGCTGCGAGTGGCTCAACTGCTTTTTCATTGCCAAATCCGCCGATTTCTCCACACGCAAGCTCTGATACTTCCGAATTACTGTCCTTTAACAACGGAATCATTGCATCTACATATTTTTCATTATCATCCGGGCGGTAAAATCCGAGAGCATAAGTTGCCCAATACCTGATAACAGGATCTTCATTTTGTGTATAAGTAACTGCATAATCTGCAAATTCCGGTCTTTCAGAAAGTGCATTGGAAAGACCGTGTAAAATACAAGCTACAACAGCAGTGTCTGTTTCAGCCTTTATCTTTTCAATAAGGTAGTTTTCGATCTCTTTGTCGTCAAGAGGTATATATGTTGAAAAAGAATCGTATACATATGCTCTTACAATTTTGTCTTCATCATCAAGAAGATTTTTTGCATAGTTGGTTGCATATGCACTTTTAACACTTTTTTCTTGCAGTATATCAAGAGCTTTGTCTGTGATATTTGATTCGAACACGTATTTTTCATTAATTTCACCGTATACAGCGGTTTTTACTAAAGATGTAATTTCTTCGTCTGTAGCTTGCGATGTATCTTTAACATGTTCAGACAGCAGTTCTTCTGCAGTCTTAGCCTGATACTCTGCTTTTAATGTTTCAAAGTCCTTTGTTTTTTTGTCTTTTTCACCACCGCAGGCTACAAGTGATAAAACAAGTGGAACCATCAAAATAACAGCTAATAATTTTTTCATGTTTTATTCCTCCGCAATTATTGAATTTTATTCCATGCGTCATCTGCTGCTCTTGTGTATTTTGCAAGTCCACCTGTTGCGGCATCGTTCATCAAGGCTTTGTTTTTATCAAACTCTGCCTGTTGCTCAGGAGTAAGCTCTGTCTGACCGGATTTTGCAATTTTCACAGCATCTATAAATGTGTTTACCATTGCAACGTTTCCCTGAAGATTACGTTTTTCTTCCTTGCTCATTCCAAACTGGAACAATCCCTTTTCAGCATCGTGAACGCCAAAAATGTAGTCAAAATGAGCAATAATGTTATCAACATATTTAAGATGGTCTTCTCTTTCCCTGTCTGTTTTTGCCATACATACTTTTACGGTTTCTGTAATGTAAGGATGAGCCATAGCGCCTTTTCTTATGTCGTTGGGAATATCTCTGCCGCCTATAAAGGTAAGCTTGATACCGCCTTCAACAAATTCTCTCGGCTTGCCCTCTTCGGAGGGGGCTCTGTCTTCAAAATAGGGCTCGTAGCCTGCAAGCTGGTCGTAACGGAAAAGCTCAACGGGGTAGTTTTCGTTTCTGTCTCTTGAGCTTTCTCTTATTATGAACATTCCGTGTTCATCAAAAAACTGGAAGGTCTGTCTGTTGTTGGGATGGGGGATACATTCGCCCTTGTCAAAGCCGCCTATAACTTCCTTAAAAACTCTGTCGCTTCTCTTCATATATTCCATATGAGCGGATAGCTCGTCTTTGGTAAATCTGCCTTTTCTGATGTGCTGTGAGCATAAATCATCGCACTTGGAGCAAATATATTCGTCGCCTTTAATTTTTGTACGTGTCATTACACCGCATTCGCCTCCGCAGAATGCACAGGTCTGTTTTTTAAACATATTTTTAAAAAAATCAAAAAATCCCATATTTTTTCTCCTTTATTTTATAGTTTTTTATAAATTAGTTTACAATATCACTTGTATCCAGAACGTGTGAAGGCTGATATTTTACTACGATATCGCCGGAAGCTGGTCTTACTCCCTCTTGTCTGTTAAATACGATTCCGGCATTGTTGTCCTTATTAATTTCATCCAGACTCTTATTAAACATCTGTAAATCTTCTGCAATACCTATTGCGATAACTTTTCCGTTTCTTATAACAGAAATTTTATCACCTTTTTTAAGAATACCATCTGCAACGCTTCCTACAAGTGTATTTTTTCCTGAAGATAAAAGAGAATCTTCAAGCGGCATTGAGAACGGACCATAAACCACAACTGTGTCTGTTGTTAGTGTTGTTCCTTCGGTGTCGGTTATTTCACAGTAAATCTTACGGCCAAGAAATGCACTTTCTTTTTCAATCGAAAGGGTTAATATACTGCTTGTTGCATCCTTTGCATAGTCACCATCGGCAATTTTATTCTTATTATTTCTGTAACCTGTATAGTAGTACCACTGATAACTGTAAGACGGTTTACCGCCATATACCTGAACTTCAAGCTTGTATTCCGAACCGTATTCTTCACCGTCTGAGCCTGTTGGCTGCTTATAAATAGTAAGAGGAGAAAGTATAAGATTATTGTCAATCTTTATATCATAACTTTCATTTTTTGAAGGGGTTATTACGATCGATTCGTGTTCAGTCTTTACTTCCACATCACTTATAACAGGAGCATCATTCGGTTCTTCCTTTGGTTCTTCCTTTGGTTCTTCTATGGGTTCATCTTTAGGTTCGTCTTTAGGTTCGTCCTTGTCTGTCTCTTTTGAAGTTCCACTGCTCATACTGAAGCTGACACGTTTGCTTTCGTCCATCATACGGGAAATAATGGTTGCAACCTCTGCTCTTATAATATTTTCTTCGGGATTGCAGTTATGTTTTGCATCTACTCCTGTAACAATACCTGCTTTGTATAGCTTATACACATAAATTGCGTAGGGAGCGTTGTTTTTTACATCAAGAATGCTTCCGTCGGGAATGCTGTTTATTTCCTTAAAAGCTTCGTCGGGAAGTGCATTTGCAAAAATTTCCATATAGTCTGCTCTGGAGGTGTACGCATCGTAATTGTATTTTTTGTTGATTATATTGTTTTTTTCACAAAAATCAACGTAAGTTATATACCAGGGATCGCCTGCTTCAAGTGTAACGTTTCCGTCCAGATACACCTGATTCATACAAGCGGCTAATTTTATTGCTTCTGCATATGTAAGAAAATCGTCGGGCTTAAATTCTGTAGTTGTTTTTCCGTTTATAATACCTGTTTCCACTGCTTTTACGATTTCATCGTGATACCACGCATCGGGTGCAACATCCACAAACGGATTTTCTGCTGCAAATGTTAGTGATGTTGCCAAGATAAGCATTGTAAGTGCAATAATAGCTGATAATAATTTTTTCATTTTAAAAACTCCTTTTAATTTTATATTTTGGTTTTTTCAGAAGCTTCCGCCTCCGCCTCCGTGCGTTCTGCCGGAGGAGGATTTATGACTTCCTGAATCGTTTTTGGCTTTTTCTGTTTTTGTTATGTTGCTGTACATAAATATGTCTCTTGAAAAATCAAGTCTTTTACTGCCTTCTTTTACATAATTTGCCGCATAATCGTTTTCTACTGCGGTTTTCATTTTCTTAAGCTGATTACTTGTTTTTATATGAGCAATAAGAAGCGGAATAAGTACAGCACAGGCAAGAATTATAAGTATATCTTTTGTTTCGTGCTGTTTTTCGTTGAAGGGTTCTCCGTTTGCCGCCATATTAAGAAGCTCATCTGCAAGGTCTGCAAAGGTTACCATTGCGTGATAGTAATCATCGCTTTCAAGATAAGGTATAAGATTGTTTTTAAGATATTTAATTCCTCTTTCGTTAAATACCCTCATACCGTCTGCGTGAGTGGTAATATGGTATTCTCTGGTGCTGCGGCAGATATAAAGCATAATGCCGTCGTCGTTTGCGCCTGCTCCGTAGCCGTTATAGTCGTAAATATCGTCGGCAGATGCCATTGCACTTGTGCCCGACATTTCGTTTTCGGTTACAATTGCAACCTCGAAAGTGTATTTCTGCCTTATTTCTTCCAGCTTTGCGGATAACCCTTCAAGCTCGCCCGACGTTAAATATTCTGCACCGTCGGTAATGGGAGGATTGGTAAATTCTTCTGCAAAGCAGGGAGTTATGCAAATAAGGAAAACAAAAAACAATGCAATTATTCTTTTCATATCCTCACCCCCTTAAAAAAGCATAAAGTATGCAACCACAGCCGCCACTAAATATGCTATACCTGCAATCTTCCAGAAATACTTTTTCTTTTTGCCTTCGTCAACGGGGTATTCACCAACAACCTTACCCGTCTGACCGTTTATTGCAAACTTATACATTTTGTCAAGATATTTAATGTTAAGCATCCATACGGGAAGCAGGGAATACCTTACCTTACCGTTTGAAAAGCTTACTCTTGACTGTTCGGGATAAACCGCAATATAATTGTCGGTTGTGTCGTCAAAGGCTTTGATGGTGGAATTTTTAACTATTTCGTTTGCTCTTTTAATGCTTTCATCAAGAGAAACATCGTATTTATCCGCAAGATAACCCGAAAGGTAAGCTCCGTTGAAATCCACCGCATCCTCATAGTTGAATGGTTCAACGGCTTCCATATAGCTGTCGTCTGCTTTTTTTGAGCCGTCAACGGGGATGTTGGCAAAGCCTACACTTCCTGCTCTTAAAAGCTTGAAATGGTCTGTTTTTGTGTAATTGTAGTTTGAATCGCTCCAGTGAGTAACCCGTTCTGCATTGTAGGTAACGTAGGCATCACAGTCACAGTCAAACATCCAGAACGGTACGTAAACGCCTGCCATTTCTTCAATTTTCTTTTTGCTTTTAAATTCATCGGGCAAAAAGGGCGCATTTTTGAAATCTGCTTCAAAAGCCGCCATTGCCGCTTTTTTATCCACTTTGAATGGGATTATGTAGTCAGGACGAAGAGTTCCTTCAAACTGACCTTTAACAATGGTGGACTGTCCGCAATATGGACAAACAGTTGAACCTAATGTGTCATCACCTGTAATTTCCGCTCCGCAGGCTTTGCAGGAGTAATTTGCAAGGTTAACATCGCTTGTATCTTCATAGCTTCTGGGCTCGTAATTCTCCCAGTCGTATTTGGATGCACCACCTGCTTCTGCCATTCCTTCGCTCATTTCTTTCATTGTTTCAACGGGGAAAGTGTTATCGCAGGAATCGCAATGAAGTTCTTCGCCGAGGAATACAAGGGGCGCACCGCAACACGGGCATTTGTAGCTGTTGATAGTGTCCATAATTTTACCTCCTTATACTTTTATATATAATATTGTAAGACTTTTTATAAAATAAGTCACTAGCACAAGTAATAGTATTTTAAAAAATCTTTATTTTTTATAAAAAAATAAGCCTCCCGAAGTACGGGAGACTAAGCATTTTCGTCAAGCGCCTTATCAGGCGTTACTATTATAAGATTTTTCTGTGCAACGGCAATTAAAAGCTCCATTCTTGTTCTGTAACCTGTTTTATCAAGAATTTTACCAATGTGCCATCGTATGTTTGCTTTACTGCAGCCAAGCATTTCTGCGGCATCCTCGTCGCTGGTGCTTTGCATAAGCGCACGGAGAACATTAAGCTCGTATTGCGTAAGCTCATAGCTTGTGGAAAGCCCAAGCTTGACTTCGGGCGTTTTATCGGGGAAGATATGCTCGCCTGCCATAGTTTTATCCATAACCGACATCAAATCGCCGTGGATGGCATCCTTATACCAGAAGCTGTCCGCTCTGGCGGCTTTTGCCTTTTCAATAAAGGTGTGTTCTGCCATAGAGGTTACAATTATAATTTTAATATGAGGGTACTTCTTTTTAATAACTGCAGCAGCTTCAATGCCGTTTTCATCACGAGAAGTACAAACATCCATCAAAATGAGGTCAACAGGCTCACGCATACAAAAAAGTTCTGCATCTGCGGCATTGGGAATTATTCCTGATAAGCTGTAATTTTCGCAGGAATTTATGATGGCTTCCATATTTTCCTGAGCCATTTTCTGGTCTTCTACAATAAGTACTTTATTCATATGATAGCCTCCTTTTCCTTTGGCAGGGTAACAGTAAGCTTAAATACGGGGAAAGATTCCACACGCATCTGTCCGCCTGCACGTTCCACACGTTTTCTTAAGGATGAAAGACCTCCACCCTCTGTAATTTCACCGTCGGGAAGCTTTCCGTTGTTTGTTAAGGTAACGCCCCAGCAGTTTTCGTTTTCCGAAAAATCGGCATAAAGCTCGGTTGCTTCGGCATACCGAACAGCATTTGTTACACATTCTCGAACAGCGCAGGTAAGAATATATGCAACGTTGGCTATGTCGGGCAATTTTCCGGTCATTACAAAGCCAAGTTTTACAAATTCGCAGGTTTTACGAATCTGAAGCAGCATATCTTCGTCGGGAGTGTCATTGTTGTATTTAATCATGGAAACCGCTCTTTGCCACGAAGTGGCAATACTGTCGGGAATATCCTTTTTGTTTTCGTCCTTAAGGTATTTTTGAGCGGCTATAAGGCATCTGCCCATTTCATCGTGAACACGCATTTTTGTGTTTAAAATTTCTTCTTCGCGGGTAACGGCAACTACGTTTGCAGAAAGCCTCTGAAGTTCCTCCTGAACGTTGCGAAGATGCTCAGTTTCCTGCATAACCTCTTCACGCTTTTTATAAAGTTCGGTAACATCGGCAGCAATAAACTGTGTGTAAGCGTTACCGCTTTCGTTATCAAAACTGCGTTTTATTATGTGCCATGCTTTCCCATCGGGAAGAATAAAAGTACGGTTAAGCTTTTTAACACCGCTCATAGGCGTAAAATCATCATAAAACCACTCTTCAATTTCGGTAATAAACTGTAAATCCTTACCGCATACAGAAAAGCTTATGCGCTGCATCATACGGTTGCAAAGAACGGGCAGTCCTGCAGCATTGAAAAAGCATACACCTGTGGGCAGATTATCAAAAGCGTCCTTAATGGAGTTCTTGCTTATTGTTTTTCGTACCCTTGTTTCCGAAAGCAGTGCCCATAAGCTGTAAATCATAGATAAAACCACAATTACAAGCAGTATAATATACGGGATGTGAAGATGAATCCCCGAATTACCTCCGGTAATTCGGCTGTCAAGCTGTAGGGTTATATAAAGTATTACGGTTAAAATAAATGCAGAAATAACACCAATAAGCTTTGCAGGGGAGCACCCTCTGCGAAACAGAAACATAATGCTTATTACATAAGAAAAAACAGTAAGCTGATTTAAAATAAGCAAAAATATTTGCCACGCTGAATCTATCTTAAAAAAACACGTCATCATATACCGTCACCTTCTTTCACGAAAAAGGAAAGCGTGTAACAGTTTTCCTCGGATATACTCACGGTAAAATTGTTGCTTTCAAGCTTTGTGAGGTCAATACTGCAAACAACGTCAAAGCAGGCAAAAAACGAGCCGTCGCGACGGAAAAACCTTGCAAGCAGGCTTTTAAGACCATCAAAAGTGTTTTCAACAACATATTCGTAAAAATCGAAAAGTTTCATAGCAACATTTGAGGGGAGATTCTCCTCAAATTGCAGGGAACAGGCACAGCTTATTCCTGCAAGCTGAAGATTTTTCATCATTTCGTCAAAACTGAGCTTAAGCTCCTCCGACTTTATAATACCGTCCTGCTCGTTTACTAAAATCAGGTTGTTGCGGCGTTTTAAATATGCTCCTACCACCACAATACGGCGAAGTAATTCACGTTTTTTATCTCCGTTATCGGTATCAATAAGTTCTTTTAGCCAGGAGTTTAACAAATCAATCTGATGGGAAGTCTGACGGTGCAATTCATCGTGCAGACGGTTTTTTTCTGCAAGAGTACGTATTTTTTTGTTTAGCTGATAATTTTTCATGGATACGGCATTTGAATCCTTGAGTTCTTCGCGAAGTGCAGAAAGCTCCTCTAAAATATCTAAAAGCTCAGAAACGTCCTCCTGCCAGAGCGTGTGTCCTCCGCGGATTTTTGCCCCCGAAACCCGAATTCCGTTTTTAAGTATAATGGGTGCAATTTCCGTTTGCTTCATTTGCTCTGTTAAAAGAGGAAGAGCATCTTCGGAACGGTAGTAGGTGTTGTAATCGTTATCCACAACTGCCACACCAAGACCGGAATATTTAAGAAGCTCATTGTAATGACTGTTGGAGGGAACAAGTCCCGTTCTTATACAGCTTTCCCAGATAGCAACAACGGTAAAACACAAGGCTGCCGTCATTTCTATAAAACCGAAAAGTGCAGTATCTACAGTATATAAAACAGTGTACAAAACACCGATTCCAAGCAGTGCAACAGGTCTTAATATAACCTTGTGAGTACCGGGAATTCGGCAGTTTTTAATAACCTCGGCAAGCATCATAACAATGCAGCAAAAAATCCATATAACTGCGGCATAATATAAAATTCCGCGCTGATATGTATCCCAGCCTGCCTCATAGCCCATATGATATTTAAAAGCCAGCTCAGTAAGGTCGTTTGTAAGAATTCCTGTAATCAGTATTAAAGAGGGAATGTTCATAAAATGCCATTTTTTAGGCAATTTGTATTCTTCGGGCTTGCCGATGTATTTCGTGGCAAAAAAGCAAAACTGCGGAATAAGTATCATGGAAATATAATACGCATACCAGCACCATTGTCCAACAGGAAAAACGTGGTTGAAAACAGTAAGCCGTAATGTTCGCACAAGAAGCCAGAACATCATAAGCACCATAAGTATAACAAGGTAACGTCTTATACTTTTGTGCACAATTCTGTCATATACGGAAATGCCCCAGGAAACAAGTATCCCGATGTAAATAATAAGAACAACTATATGGGATACAACATACAGGGCAGGGGAAGTACCCTTTGTAATAATGCGGATAAAATTTGCAAACAAAAGCAGAAAAATTACCAGCAGAACATCAATAGTGTAGGAAGAGGGGGCAGGTTTGTTAAACATCAGCCCCCGTTTCTGCATGGAACGGTAAAGCATAAGAATAAGCATTTCGCTTAATATGTATGAAACAGAAAGCCATTCAAAGCCTCTTGGCAGGAATTGCTCCACAAGCCATATTACAATGTTGCAGAACACCGCACATAAAAGAAGAACGGTATGAAAATGTGATTTTATTTTCTTTTTTGCAACGGCAAAAAGTGCCATACCCACCATTGAAAGCATATAACAGCCAAGATATACATAATAAAGGATATGAAGCGGCCCGTATTCACGCACAAGTTTTGTTGCACCGTTTACCTTTTCAATGTCAACCCTGCTGTAGTAAATGGGTAAAATACCCGGGCTTGTGGTTATTCCAAGCATAATAATTCCTAGTGCAACGAGGAAAAAAGTCACTTTTTTATTGTAATTTATTTTGCAGAAGCGCTGTACCATCATCAGCAGAAAAAATGGAAGAAATACACTTCCGAGATAGGCTATCCTGTTGGAATTAAGTGCCGCATCAAGGTCGTTTGATACAGATATCATAAAGTACCCCAGATTACACAAAGCAACCGAAACAAACAACCATATAAGCCATTCGTCACGCTTTTTATCTTCAAGAACACAAATTCCCACCATAGCAAGGGAAATAACTGTTATAATTCCGTATGCTAAAGACAAGCAGAGCACCTCCTTTTTTCAGTATGCTTTTCTATATCATACCATTAAAGGAAGAAAAAATCAATCATAATATTTATTGTTTGAAACAGGACGAAATTAATTCCTGTTCTTTTTTCTTAAGTGTTCTTCTATGTCTTTTTTCCAGTCGGCTTTTATGGGTGCGTTTGCCCTCATACAGCATACTGTTTCAGAAACTGCGGAAAAATTAGTTCTTGTGCCGGCACTGTCTGCACAGTAAGTTACAGCTCTGTCTTCCGAAATTCCAAAATTACGTGCCGTTTCAACTGCATCAATATTAGCCCCGAGAAAAAGAAATTCCCAGCCGTATTTTTTCTTCTTTTTTTCTATCATTTTCTTTATTTCGCTGCTGTCAAAATTGTGGCTGGCGTTTTCCATACCGTCTGTGGTAATAACAAACATAGTGTGCTCGGGAACATCCTCCGGGCGTGCATATTTATGAATATTTCCTGTATGATTTATTGCTCCGCCAATAGCATCAAGAAGTGCTGTACAGCCTCTTACGGTGTAGTCGCGGTCGGTCATCGGCTTTAAATTTTTAAGCTCAATTCGGTCGTGCAGAACCTCGCTTACGTTATCAAAAAGAATGGTGGAAACATAGCATTTTCCGTCCTGTTTTTTCTGCTTTTCTATAAGGGAATTGAACCCGCCGATTGTATCAGCCTCAAGTCCGCACATAGAACCGCTGCGGTCTAAAATAAATACCAGTTCTGTAATGTTGTTTTTTGTTTTTTTCATAATAAAAACCTCTCTTTCATTTGATGGCTTTATCTTACCATCAAAAAAGAGAGGAAAGGTCGCCGTAAAAGCGACTTTGAAAATTACGCTCCTAATAATTGCTGTTCAAAAGCAAAAAGAGTTTCGTTAATTTCAAAAATATCGTAATTTCCGTTTTCAATAAAATATTCAATTATAATGTCAAATTTATTCCAGTCCGACAGCGCAAAACCTGCCCGTCCAAGTAAATCCTTTGTTTCATCCAGAGAAAGCTTAAGTCCTATTGCAAGAGCAATAACAGTAGTTTTTCTCGGCGTGTAATCTTTTTTTCTTATTTTTGAAAACAATTTGCGGTCAATGTTGGCTCTTTTGTACACTTCAACATCAGTCATACCTTTTTCGCCAATTAGCCGAAGAAGCATTTCGGAAAAAGTTTCTGTTTTTTTGTCAAGCAGAGCCTGAAGAGTTCTTTTTGCCTTCGTGGCTGAAGGCAAAGAGGCGTTCATAGCAGCGGCAGGCATCGAAATTTTTTCCGGTTCGCAGGAATAATCTTCCGGATTTCGGGAACCTTCAAAGGGAACGGATTCACAAAGTCTGCATCGTATATCAGGTTTTATAAGCCGCTCGTCAATATAACTTTTAACATTATCAAAAAGCTTTTTGCTTATCTGAAAGGAATTTTTATCATATACCACAAGATAAATATCCATTTCGTTTTCTGAAAGAAAGTCCTTTATAGCACGTGTCGCAATTTTTATGGCTTGATCTTTCGGGTAACCGTAAATACCCGATGAAATAACGGGGAAGGCAATAGAATTAAGTTTCTTTGCTTTGGCAAGTTTTAAAGAATTTTCGTAGCATAAATAAAGCTGCTTTTCCTCGTTTAAAGAATCTTTGCCGTAAATTGGGCCAACGGTGTGGATTATATGGCGTGCTTTAAGATTGTAGCCTTTTGTTATTACTGCTTCGCCAATAGCACAATAACCAATTTTATCGCATTCTTTTTTTAGTTCTTTTTCTCCTGCAGCCTGAAAAATTGCACCGCAAACACCACCGCCGGCTTTAAGCTTGCAGTTGGCGGCATTTACTATGGCATCAACCTTAAGATTTACTATATCGTTTCTTATAATGTTAAAAGGCATATTTTCACCTGCTTAATATAATAATGTATAGAAATTATAACATCATTTTTCTTAAAAAGCAATATGGAAACGCTTCAGAACAAGCTTTTTTCCTTGTAAAAGCTATTGTAAAAAAATAATTTAAAAAAATTCAAAAAAAGTGTTGACAAATCGAAAAGTATCTGTTATAATAGTTTCTGTTGTTAACGATGTTAACACACGTTGCTGGTGTAGCTCAATAGGTAGAGCAGCTGATTTGTAATCAGCAGGTCGCGGGTTCGAGTCCCATCACCAGCTCCATCTGTGGGAGAGTTCCCGAGTGGCCAAAGGGGGCAGACTGTAAATCTGTTGTCTACGACTTCGGTGGTCCGAATCCACCCTCTCCCACCATTTTAAATATTTTTCAATTGGATACCCTTTCGGTGTTCTTTTTTTAAGCCTTAATTAAATAACGGGGTGTGGCGCAGTTGGTAGCGCACTAGACTGGGGGTCTAGGGGCCGCAAGTTCAAGTCTTGTCACTCCGACCAAAAAATCCGTACACGTAAGTGTGCGGATTTTATTGTATAACGAAAATAAAAGTCAGGTATGGACTACGAACAGAGGGCTCCGATTGCCCAAGTTGGTTCAGTCCAATCCTGACTTTTTTATTATAATCTTAAAATATGATTTTGTCAATCTTTTTTATATAATAATAATGTGCTTTTTGCTATTGACTGTTAACTTTTTTGGGTATATAATTATATATTATGTATTTGGAGGAATATTTTATGAAAAAAACATTTTTGTTGATATTTGTTATTCTGATGAGTATGTTTGCAATATGCACAGTAAATGCATCAGATTCTTCAATCAGCATAGGTGAAATCAGCGTAAATAAAACAGATTCTGAAATTCTTGCATCTGCTTATGCTGTAAATAGCAATTTGCTGATTGACGAAGTTTTGGTAGTAGGTGTAATGTATCATGACGATACACTTGTTGCTACTGATACAGAAAACATAAAATTCGTTGCAGGTATTAAGAAAAGCCTTGAGTTTTCTTTTCCAATAAAAGATTATGACCGAATTGAAATATTTGTATTCAACGATATTAATACACTTGCACCATTATCTTTAGGTGCATCTACGGTTGAAGAAAGAAAACCTTTTGGTTTTGTATTCAGAGTTGGTGTTGATACAAAAGATTTTGAAGATGAGCCTGCTGTTATTCTTCTTGATCAGACAGGTAAGTTTAATACATATTACTTTAATAAGAATACATATATTGACCAAGCTAATTATACAAAAGATTCGCTGCTGTCATATTATGGTGATGTAGCCCCTGTTCTTAGTAATATGGTAGGGCAAATAATTTATTACGAACTGAATGGTTCGGATAAAATTACAAAAATCTACACAGAATCAGGCATCGGAGCTTTGAATAACAGTCAATATTCTGTAAGAAATGAAATGTCAGGAACAACCTTTAATGCGTCAACACAGACTATTGCAGGCGGTATTATTACAAGTGATATTCCTGTATGGTCGTGCAAAACAGTTGCAGCCTCTTCCCAAAAAACTGATTACAGTATGATAAATTCCAATGCTTTTATTGATGAAGAATCATACAAAATTAAAGCAGTTGTTGATACCACAAATAATCAAATTGCAGCAGCTATTGTTTATGATATGTATATGATTGCTCCTCCGTCTTCTCCTGTTATGGTAGTATCAGAGGTCAGTTCTTCAAAAGATGATGAAGGAAATAATGTCACTGTTTTTCATGGATATGCCAATGGAGAAGAGGTATCATTTGCATGCAGTGATGATACTGATATTTGTGATACAAACTATAACGCTTACAACAGAACATTTATTAACACAGGTGATGTTATACAATGCTTCAATCAGGGCGGAAACAGCTGTATAAAAGTTCTTTTGAGTTCTTCTGAGATTGACAAAATTACGTCCGGAAATGCTTCAGGCTTTGTTTACGGAAGTGAAGAAAAAGTAAATGTTTCAGGGTTTGCATATGCAGGAAAATTATACTCTTATTCAAACGACATTGCGGTATTTGGCGGCGACAGCAAAGAATATACTATAAACTCTTCTGTGCCAACCTATATATACCGTCCATATTCCAGAAGAATTATTTCTGAGAATGTATCGCTTTACAATGCCGAAACGGATTTGTTTTACTACAGTCATAACAATGATGATTACGTGTGGTATTACAAATATGGCGATGAATGTAAAATTGCTTTGATTATTGATACTTCGGCAGACACAGAAACTTTGGTTACGGGCTCAAATTTATCAGTTGTTTCCGGTTACGGATTATCCAATCCTTTTAACGACCTTTCTGCAAGTGATGCGGATTTTGAGGCATTTTATATGCTTAATAAATTAGGTTTTCTAAGCGGACATGACGACGGTAGTGTAACTCCTGATGCAACTATGACACGTGCTGAATTTATAACAACACTTGTTCGTGCTTCGGGTTATGAAAAAGCTGCAAAAATTCTTGCTGGCAAAGAAACAGGATTTTCTGATGTTTCATCTGACCATTGGGCAGCTCCGTATATTAATATAGCAACAAATAAAAAAATGCTTCCCTCCTCAACGGGAACATTCAATCCCGACGAAGCAATTCTTTTTGATGATGCAGTTGAGTATGTTGTTTCTGCACTTGGTTACAGACCTGTTTGCGATGAATCGAAAGTTAAATTTTTAATTCAGGCATCTTCTCTGGGTGTTTTAGATGGTGTTACAGGCACTTCCGGTGAAGCCCTGCTAAGACGTCAGATTGCAAAGATGATTTATAATTCTCTGGAAATTCCTATGATGGAACAAACTTCCTTTGGCTCTTCTTTGGAATATTCTATTCCTGAAAATTATTCTACTTTGCTTTCGCTTAATAAAATTGCAAGAGTAAATGGTTTTGTTACATCAATTCCCTTTGAACCGGGAAATAAAACTATAACATTTACACTTACAAATGTTTCGGAACAGTTTAAAGATCAATTCAGTCTTAATGGATATTCTAACAATTTAACGGTGAATTATCAAAAAAATGTTGATTTAATAAAATATTATCCCGTTTGTGCTTATGCTGATATGTCTTCTGACATTATAACAATGATAGCTATGTATCCCGACAGCAATTGTGCAACGCTTAATTTAACCAAAAATCAAATATCTTATGTAAACAGTAGTTCTGTAGAATATATAACAAGTGCAAGCTCTGCTTCTGTAAAAACAGCCAAACTTGATTCTGCAGTCGGCTTCTATAATAATATGTCATTTTCCGGTATAACTTATTCTCAATTCCGGGATAACTTATACAGACGTTGCTATCCGGAAGTTCAGCTTATTGATACCGATTCAGACGGAGATTATGATATTGTTATAGGTAAAGAATATTTTTCCGGAGCCGTATCAGGTGTAACTAAATCTTTGTACAGAATTGAATTCAGTAATACATTTAATAATGCAAAAGCCTTTATTCAGCTTAATCCTTATGATGAATATTGCATATATTCAATAAAGGACGAAAATGGTAATATTCTTGCTTTTGAAGATATCAAAGCAGGGGATATACTGAATGTATTTACATCAGAGGATAACGGATATTCATATTATGATATTATTGTAAGCAGAAATTATATTCAGGGTACTGTTGGAGGTTACGATGCATCAGAGGCTAAGTACATTATAAACAACGAAGCCTATGAAAATGCTGTTCCCCTGGAAATCGGAATGTCGGGATATTTCTATAAGGATATCTACGGAGTTATATTAAATTATTCGGAAACATTAATTGAAAACACTCCCGGTGAAAGCGGTGGAAATATCCCCGAAGACGATTCGTCAGAAGAAACATCAAATCAGCCTTATATCCCATCTCCGTTTAGTGATTTAACTTCCTCGGAAAGCGGATTTGAAGCATTTTATATCCTTAACAGGCTTGGGTATATAAACGGATATGAAGACGGTACTATCAAGCCTCTTGAAAATATCAGTCGTTCACAGTTTGTTACTATGCTTGTAAGAATCCTTGGATATGAAAAAATAAGCCAGTCGCTGGCAGGAATTGACACCTCTTTTGACGACGTAACAGGTGAACACTGGGCAGCAGGATATATAAATGTTGCATCAACATATGGAATAATTAAAGAAAAAAGCGGAAATTTCCGTCCTGAAGATAATATTACATACGGAGAGACCATAGAATATATTATTTCTATGTTGGGTTATGATCCAAAACTGAAAAATGTTGAGGGTGATAAAGGCATAGCATATTTGCTTGAAGCCTGTGATTTAGGCGTTGTAAGTGAAAACAATCAGCTTTACATTGATGCTGCAACAAGAAAATCCGTTGCACAAATGCTATATAATGCACTTACTGTACCTATGATGGAACAGACCTCATTCGGTGATTCCCCACAATGGGGCATTCCCGATAATTACAAAACTATTTTAACTCATTATGCACACGTTGATAAAATTGAAGCTACAGTTGCTGCAGTTTCCTTTGATCCAACAGCAGCTAAGAAAGCTACAATTTGGCCTACAAAAGTTGTTGAAGCTTACGAAAAAACTGATTACTACAATTACTATGGAACAACAGCTCAGTCTCTGAAGAACATTATTGTACTTTACGACGAAACAAAAGTTGCTCCTAATGAAAACAAAGGTTATTCCTGCGTTATGTATCTGGATAACAAAGCAAAAGATGAGACGGTTTTAGTTATGTTGCCTAAAGCCGGCAGAAACGTAACTTTTACTCTTACAAAAGAACAGTTTGCTCCTCAGCCTTCTTCTAACGGCACAACTAAGCTTTCTTACTATAGGAATGATGACAACGATCCACGCACATTTTCATTAAAGCTTGATTATAATTTTGTAGCTTTTGAAAATAAGAGCACAGCTGATATCACATACTCATTCTTTACAGAATTTTCCAGATGTGATAACTCTGAATATATGTCAGTTGATTTTATTGACAACGACAATGATGGTGATTACGATATCGCTTTTGCCATAACCTATAAATCAATGGTTGTTGGCGAAATCAATACAAAAATATATAAAATCGCTCAGGATGACGAAGCGAGCGGTCTGCAGAAGAGCGTTGTTCTTGATCCTGAAAGTGTAGACACAGCATTTGATATCTTTGATGAAAAAGGTAATTTAATTAAATTTGAGGATATCAAAAAAGGTAATATCCTGAATGTTTATGAATCCGATGATGGTGGGTATAAATATCTTAAAGTTGTTGTAACCGACAATAGAATTACCGGTACAGTTAAGGCTTATGACAGTTCCGAAGGTAAATACTCCATTGATGGAAAATATTACAAAAACCTTGCTTCTCTGGAAATAGGAGATACCGGTACGTTCTATGTTGATGCTTACGGTGTTATCCTTAAGGCTGAATTAAACACAGCATCCAGAACATTTGGTTATGTATTTAACGCTGATGTAGATACAGTTGATTTTGAAGACGAACCTGCTATTGTAATTTTAGATCAGGCAGGTGAATTTAAAACTTATTACTTTGCTAAGAACAATTCTATCGACAAAGTTGCTTACACAAAAGATACTCTGTTAGATACGACCGGTTCTATACCAACTGTTAAACCTGTTCTTTCCGGGTTAATCGGTGAAATCGTTGCTTACGAAGTAAATGGTTTGGGTGAAATCACAGAGATTTATACGGAAAATGGCACAATATCATCATGGGGCTATATATGTGGTATTGAAACATTAAACAATGGAAAGTATGTTGTAAAAGATTATTCTTCAAGCGGAATAATATACAATGCTTCTGCAAATACGATTGCAGGCATAATTATCACAGAAGAAACTCCGGTGTGGTCATGTAAGCAAGCTTTACATTCTTCAGTAGAAACTGATTACAGCTTAGTATATTCCAATGAATTTGCTCATGGAGAAGTTTATAAAATGAAGCTTATTGTCGATACAGAAAATTATAATATGGCGGCGGCTGTTGTTTATGAAATGCCAACAGTATCCGAGCCAATCATTCCTGTTATCACACCACCTGTTCCGGTTATGTATGTAACGGGAGTTGGCAGCGGAATAACTGAAGATGGCGATAATGCTACAACTTTGGCAGGTATGGTTAACGGTGAAGGTGTTTCTATTATGGTAACTGATAATACTGATATCTACAGAACTGACAAAAAGACTCGTTATTCAAGACATAGCCTTGCTAAAGGTGACGTTATCCAGTACACGGGTGATGATGTTGCTTCGGATGTAACTGTAATTATTACATCTGCTGAATTAGCCGACCCTGCTGCAATCCCTTCTTCGAGCTATGCTTGTCAGGGCGAAAAGAAATCTGACTACTTGGGTATGACAGAGGCTGATGGTTGGTTGTATGCTTGTAAGGTAGATAAATACAGAAACAACGTTATAACATGGGATGATTCTGCTAATAATATATTAAGAGTTCCAATTACCGTTCCTTCAATGTTATACAGACCTTCAACAAATAAAGTATATGCTACTGAAGATATCGATGCAAGTATCGTTGAAACAAATGAGTGGGATGGTACTACATATAACGATGACTATCTGGTAGTTTATGAATATGACGGAACTGTTTTAGCTGCAATCATTGTTGATATAACTGCTGATACAGAATTCTAATAAAAAACGGAAGTATTCATCTGAATACTTCCATTTTTTTATTCCTCTTCAGTTATAATTGTATTTTTTCCGCGTTCCAGCGAAACAACGCCGGTACGGCATATTTCAAGGATGGTAAACGAATTCATAAGGGCGATAAAATCGTCAATACGTCTGCTGTCGCCGGTTATACGCATAATTATTGAATCCAGCGTATAGTCCACAATTTCTGCTTTGAATGCTTCTGCGGCAGTTCGTATATCGTCACGGGTAGCGTGCTCGTTTTTTACTTTTATAAGCATAAGCTCACAAGAAATAGCTCCGTCGCCGTCAAGCTCTTTAACTTTGCAAACATCCGCAAGTTTATAAAGCTGATTTATAATCTGATGATGAAAATCGGGATCGCCGTTATAGGTAACTGTTATACGGGAATATTTATCCGATTCGGTTTCGCTAACGGTAAGTGAGCTTATATTAAACTGACGTCTTCTGAACATACTTGTTACACGGTTAAGGACACCAAATTCGTTTCTTACCAGAACCGCAATTGTGTATTTAGGCATTTTCTTCACCAACCTTTACAATTATATCCGACATTGAGCCGTCAGGCGGCATCATAGGAAGAACAAGCTCGTCCTTATCGGTTAAACAGTCTATAACAAAAGGCCCGTTTGCTGAAAAAGCCTTGTCAAAAGCCTTTGTAAGCTCGTCTAAGCTTGATACCTTTACCCCGTCTGCACCGAAAGCCTTTGCAACTGCAATAAAATCGGTTTGTTGCTCCAAAGTGGTGCAGGAATAGTGCTTTTCGTAGAAAAAGGTCTGCCACTGACGAACCATTCCTAAAACGCCGTTGTTGAAAATAAGAATAACAATGGGAGTTTTATTCGAAACTGCGGTGGAAAGCTCGTTTAAGCTCATTTTGAAGCTTCCGTCGCCTGTCACAAGAACAGTTCTTTCACCTGTTCCCATCTGAGCACCTATTGAAGCACCCATGCCAAAGCCCATTGTGCCAAGTCCGCCGCTGGAAACGAATCTTCTCGGACTACGAAATTCAGCATACTGTGCAGTCCACATCTGATGCTGACCTACATCGGTTACGATGGGGGTGCTGTCCTTTGTGTAGGTATTAAGTAAATTAAGTATATTATACGGTGTTAAACCGTCTCTTGTATCTCTGTTTTCAAATTCCGTCTGACGGAATTTTTTTATTTCTTCGCTCCAGTCGGGGCGTTCTTGTTTATTAAGAAGAGTAAGCATTTTCTTAACCGTCAGCTTAACATCTCCTCTTAGGGAATAAGCAGGCTTTACGGTCTTTGAAAATTCAGCACCGTCTACATCAACGTGAATAATATTTGCAGTTGTGGCAAATTTATTTTTGTTGCCCGTTGCTCTGTCGCTGAAACGAACACCAAGGGCAATAATACAGTCAGAATTGTGCATAGCCATTGAAGAAGCGTATTTTCCGTGCATTCCCTGCATTCCCAAAAATCTGGGGTGGTTGGTGGGAATTGCAGAAAGCCCCATAAGGGAACATCCGATTGGCGCATCAATAAGCTCGGCAAGCTTTAAAATTTCCTCCTGAGCATCGGAAGAAACTGCTCCGCCTCCGAAATAAATATACGGTCTTTTGGAATCCGAAATACATTCCATTGCGGATTCGATTTTTTTGCTTATGCGTTTTTCGGGCTCGGGGTAGGGGGCTTCGGGCTCGTAATTGCAGAAAGCTATCTGAATATCCTTTGGCACATCAATTAAAACCGGGCCGGGACGACCTGATTTTGCAAGGCGGAAAGCCTCTCTTATGGTATCTGCAAGGTCTTCTACATTGCCGACAATGTAATTATGTTTGGTAATGGGCAGAGTTATACCGGTTATATCAATTTCCTGAAAACTGTCAGTTCCAAGCTGTTTGCTGTTAACGTTTCCGCAGATTGCAACTACCGGAACAGAATCCAGATGAGCTGTTGCAATTCCGGTAACAAGATTTGTTGCACCGGGGCCGGAGGTGGAAATAACTACACCTGTTTTGCCGGTTGTTCTTGCGTAACCGTCGGCAGCGTGAACCGCACCCTGCTCGTGTGCAGTAAGAATGTGATTAATTTCGTCCCTGTATTTATAAAGGGAATCGTAAACATCAATAATCTGACCGCCCGGATATCCGAAAACGGTATCAACTCCCTGTTCGATAAGGGTTTTTACTATTATATCTGCTCCTGATAATATCATAAGACAGTCCTCTCAATTTATAAATTATAACTATACATACTAATAATACAACAAAATTTAAAATTTTGCAATAGGTAAAATTAAAAGTAAATACAAAAAGCAACTCCCTCAGCTGCTGACAATGAGGGAGCTGTATTTTTATTCTTCATTCTTTATTGCTCTTGCGCATTCCAGAAGCTCTTTTCTGGAAGAAACACCTAATTTTCCGTATATATTTCTGTTGTGATATTTTAGCGTGCTTTCCGCAATGGATTTCTCCGCCAGAACCTCTTTTGTGGACATTCCTGCCACATAGCAATCGTAAATTGCTTTTTCCGAAGCGGTTAAGGAAGCAATTTGTTCTCTGAAAAATTCACATTTTTCTTTAAATTCGGGTGAATCGTTTTTCATCTTTTTTACAGGCATATCCGAAGCAACTGCAATTTTTGCCTGAAGCGAAGCGATAAGGATTTCCTGATTCTGAATCATAATATAAACGCCGATAAGAAACAGCTCGGTTATTATGTAGGAAAGCGATAAAAATTCAAAATCTATTTTAACAAACTGTTCAAGAAGCCATACCAGAATATTAACAAAAACCGCCACAATCAGGATAATTGCGTGTGAAACAGATTCGATTTTCTTTTTAACAACAGCGTGGATAATAGTGGCAACCATAAATCCGAAATAGCCAAGCAGATAAAAAAGATAAACACAGTGCCACGAACCGTATTCCTTTAAAAGCACAGAAACACCGTTTATGTGCTCTAAAGTTACCGATTTATAGTAAATATCAAGAAATCCCGGCGAAGCAGCAATTAAAAACACAGTAACTGTAATGCCGAGAAGAAGTCCCGGTATCCATTTTCTGTAATTAAGCTTTGTAACCTTCATAATTATCATTATCATGGAAAGGGGCAGGAAAGCCGAGCCAAGATATGAAATTCTGTTTGCCCACAAAGCTTTACTTAGTGTGTCCGAAATAGATAAAGAAAAATATCCGGCATTAACAATAAAAACCGAAATAAATAAAACAACAAACCACAAATCTTTCTTTTTTATTGTGAAAAAATATCCTGCAAGCGTAATAAGAGAAAGAATTGTTGTTACAAGATATATGGATGACATACTGGCAGTTTTATCACCAACAGAACTGCATCCTGAAAATATAATTAACGAAATCAAGTATAAAAAAATCCATATAAAAGATTTCTTTTTCATAAGCTTATTCCCCTGAGTAAAATTAGTATTTTTACAGCATCCCCATACTGTTCTGAATTAAAATCCCATACTTTTTCCCATACTTTTTTGAAAAAATGCCAATTTCCCATACCGGAATTTTAAAAAAGTATGTGGTGAATTGTGTTTCTGTATATTATAATGTAAATGTATTATAACATGTATAATTGGTTCAGTCAACCAAATTATACACAAAAACAATATAAAAAACGGAGGATTTCAAAATGAAAAAATTATTTGCGTTGCTTTTGGCAGTAATTATGGTGTTCTCATTTGCTGGATGCGGTAACGAGGATATCGAAGTTGGTACAAACGATATCGAAGAAGAGGTTGTAGAAGAAATAAGTATGATTTACGGAGACGAAGAAACTCCCATTACATTAAAAAAACCCACCGGTGCATTTTTTAACTGCGAAAAGGATGACGATGGTGAGCCCTGGGAAATCAGCACACTTCTGGCAGACGATTATTCCTGGGACGGTGAAATTATGGGCTATAAATATTACGAGGGAATCGGCAGTAACGAGCCTTTTGTAGATTATTATTTCTTTGGCGCTGCCGTATCTGAGGATATTGAATCATTTGAAGGTGAAATTATCGATCTTGGCATCAGCTTTGACGGCAAACCCGTTAAACTTATAAAATATAAATATAAAGAAGTTGACTACGAGGAAGAATTCAATGAATGCTTTGCAGGTTTTGAATACAAAGGTGCAGAGGATTGCGGTCTTATGGGAATAAAATTTGCATCTTTTGAAGAGGCTCTTTCCGACGACTACATAAAAGGAATTTTTAGTGAGCTGTTTGCTGAGTAATTATAAATTAAAGGGAGCTTTTGCTCCCTTATTTACACGAAAGGAGTTTTTGTTGTGAGGGTTAAAAAAATATTATGCTTTTTTATAATATTGTGCATAACCGCAGGCTTTACCGGATGCTTTAACCGTATTCCGGGAAAAATATGGAAAAACCCAAATCTTGAGGGCATTTACCGTTTTGCAGACGTTATGATCGGCAAAACAGGTATGGAAGACTGGAACGAGAACAAGGTTTTAACAAGGGTAACCTGGCAGAAACTCAGACTTTCGGATTATCACAGTTCGGTATATCCGGAGCTTGCGGCAGCTTTTTATCAGTATAACGAAAAAAGCAGCACCGAAGCAAAGGCTCTTATGTACGAATTTTCATCTATCACGCAGGAAATGGAGTGGAACGAATTTAACCCTGCACACTGCGAGGCAGAAGCAAAACTTTATCTTCAGAGAGCAGACGAATCTGTTGTAAGTCTGCTTGAGAGTGTTTATTCTTATTCGGGCGGAGTACATCCCAATTATTATGTGAACGGAATAAACTATAATACCAAAACGGGCAAAAAAACTGCACTTTCAGAAGTTATTAAGGATACCAAAAAGCTTCCCTCTGTTCTCAGTAAGAAAATAACCGAAAAATATGCAGACGTTACCTTTTTCAATCTGGAGGACACTTTCAGTAAGTACAGGGAAGAGGATTTCACCTGGACAATCGATTATCAGGGGATAACCTTCTGGTTCAGTCCTTATGAAATAGCGGCATATGCGGTTGGAACATTGTCTGCCAGATTATGGTTTGATGAATTTCCCGATATGTTTAATGAGGAATACAAAAATACTCCCGAAAATTATGTAGTTACTCTTCCGACTGGGCACGAGATAGATTTTGATTTATTGGAACCGGACGGAAAGAAAGACAAAATCTATATAGAAAAAACCGCTGATGATTACGGTTCATACTATATGCTATCGGTTACAGTGAACGGAAAAACCTACACCGACGAAATGAGCTATGCTTACGATTACGATGTGTATCTGGCGCATATTGGCGGTAAAAATTATATTTATTCCGATGCTGTTTCTGATAATGATTATCATATTTTCGCTACCTGGGATATAAATGGCGAAACGCCCGAAATAACCGATGAACTGCAGGGCACAGAGGTGGATTGCGAGTTTATAGAAGAAGGCTTTGAAGAGGGAACTGTTTACAGACAGTGCTTTAATAACCCCGAATCCATAAAGCTGGAAACACGTTTTAATATTTTAGGAACACGGGGCGCAACAGCCTATTACAGACTTAATGAAACCGACGGAAAACCTGAAATGACTGATAAAGCCTACACCTTTAACGAAGGGCACGATGTTGTAACATCTGTTCCGTTGAAAGCGGAAATTCTGCCCAAAATGGAGGAAACTGAGCTTCCTTCCGGCACTTCGCTTACACCACACCAGACCGACGGAAAAACCTTTGTTGATTTAACAAGGGAGGATGGCGAGGTTGTAAGGCTTTTAATAGAAGTATCCGATTGGCCCCGAAAGGTTAACGGAATGCCCGAGGATGAATGCTTTGAAGAGCTTTTTTATGCAGGTTAATTTAAAATATAACATGATTAACCTATCGATACGTTAATATTTTAAATGTATTATCATTCATATATATTAATTTAACTAAGTGTGCGTAGCACATTTAGTTGCCGAAGGCAATTTAGCTGAACTTGTTCAATTTAGCTCGCATAAGCGAATTTAGCTGAAAAAGAGACAGAAACCAGTCGATTTCTGTCTCTTTTTCTGGTGCGAGTGACGGGACTTGAACCCGTACGTCATCGACACACGCCTCTCAAACGTGCCTGTCTGCCTATTCCAGCACACTCGCATATTAAGGCAGGAAAAACTGCCTTGTTTATGAAAATTTAAGCTTTGGGATTAACAATATTTCTCCAGTCAAAGTCACCGCGTTCCAATCCTTTTACAAGAACCTCTGCGGTTGCAACATTTGTTGCAAGGGGAATATTATGAACATCGCAAAGTCTGAAAAGAGCATTTACATCCGGCTCGTGAGGCTGAGCGGTAAGCGGATCTCTGAAAAACAGAACAAGGTCAATTTCGTTGTATGCAATTCTTGCACCTATCTGCTGATCACCGCCCTGCGGACCTGACAAAAATTTGTGCACCTCAAGGCCGGTAGCATCTGATACAAGCCCTGCGGTTGTACCTGTTCCGCATAAGGTATGATTTTTCAATATAGGCTTATAGGCTATACAAAACTGAACCATCAGTTCTTTTTTCATGTCGTGTGCAATTAAAGCTATATGCATAATCATTCCTCATTTCTGTATTAGTATTTTTTTGAAAATAATCTTTTGAAAATATTTCTTTTTGCTTTAAGACTTAAGTTTGTAATTGGAATATTTTCTCCATCAAGTCTTTTGGCAATATTATTAAACTCGTTTCCGGCTTCGGAAGAAGAATCCAGAGCAACAATTGCTTTGCTTCTCTGACTTTTTAAAACTGCAACGTCTTCTATAACTATTCCGATAGGGGGAATACCGAGAGTATATATAATTTCGTCAATTGGAATCATATCACCACTGTGAATAAGCTGTGGGATAACACGGTTTAAAAGTAATCTTACATCATTTATACCGTTATAGTTAAGTAAATTTACTACCTTATCCGCATCACGTATAGATGCCATATCGGGAGTAACAACCAAAAGTGCAAGGTCACAGCTGGCAATGGCACTTTTAAAGCCTTTTTCGATTCCTGCAGGGCAGTCCACTATTATATAGTCGTATTCGTTTTTAAGCTTGTTGAAAAGCTCCCTGAATTTTTCAGGTTCAAGAAAATCCTTATCAACCGACTGTGCAGCAGGAAGAAAATCAAGATTGCCGTATTTGGGAAATCTGAAAATTGCTTTTTCGATATCACAACTGCTGTCAATAACGTCCATAATATCGTAAACAATAACATCCTCAACACCCATATATAAATCCAGATTACGAAGACCTATATCTATATCGGCAATAAGAACTTTTTTCTTTAATTTTGCAAGAGCAACGGCAATATTGGAAACGGCAACAGTTTTGCCTACACCGCCTTTGCCGGATGCAATAACAATTACTTTACCCATAATACGATAAAAATCCTTTCACTTTTTCTATTATAACACATAATTTTCATAAATGCAATTAAAATTTAATGAATTAATGACATTTGTTTATTTTTATCAGTATATTCAAGAAAATCTCCCTTAAAATATTTGGAAATTATGTCTCTGGCGATTGGTGCAACCTCATTACCGTGACCGCCGTGTTCAACTATAATGGAAATGGCGATCTGCGGATTTTCAAAAGGAGCAAAAGCTACGAAAACCGCGTTTGGGGTACCTTTTGAAACCTCGGCAGTACCGGTTTTTCCGCCAACTGATATATCAAAATCCTTAAAAGTTGCCGAAGCAGTACCATCTTCGGTAACAGATTTCATACCCTGCATAACAGCACTATATGTTTCCGGTTTCATAGAAACCTTATCAACAATGACAGGGGCTTTTTCCTCTATAATATTTGAAGTGGAATATTCTTTGATTTTTTTAATAAGATGAGGCTGATAGCGAGTTCCGCCATTTGCCAGCGTTGCAACATAGTTTGCCATCTGAAGTGGTGTAAACAGGTTATCAGACTGACCGATAGCCGCCTGAATAACGTCACCGGGATACCATTCTCCGCCTATTTTTTTTCTGTATTCGGGATTTGCAACGATACCTGCGGTTTCACCTGCAAGCTCTATTCCTGTTGGTTCGCCAAGTCCGAAATTTTTGGTGTATTTATTAAGATTTTCAATATTAAGCTGTCTTCCCGTGTCAAAGAAAAATACGTTACAGGACTGCTCTATTGCAGAAATTACGTTCATAGTGCCGTGACCGCTTTTAACGTTACAGGAGGGGGTGTATCCGCTATCCTTGAAATAAGTGTATTTTCCTCCGCAGTAGATTTCTGTTTCGGTATCAATTATACCTTCCTCCAACGCTCCTATGGCGGTAATAATTTTAAAGGTAGAACCGGGCTCGTATGCACCGGAAATAGCCCTGTTCCACATAGGCTGATAAGGATTTTCGTAATTTGACTGATAATCTTCGTTAAAACGCTGAAGATTAAAGGTTGGGTTACTTGCAAGGGCAAGAACCTCTCCGTTATGAATATCTGTAACAACAACTGCACCGCTGTTGCAGTCAGTTTTTTCGTTAAGCTCACCCTGAATAGCTAAAAGCCGTGTTTGGGTGATAAGCTCGTTTAAACTTTGTTCTGCTGTTTGCTGCAGGTCGAGATCTATTGTTAAGACAACATCGTTTCCGGGAACAGCGGCTGTGCCAGATTTCATTGAAACAATGTGTCCGTATTCATCTTCTTCAATATGGTAAGTTCCGTCGGTTCCTCTTAAATTGCTTTCACAAATTTGTTCAATGCCACTTTTTCCCATTACATCGTTGAAGGTATATCCTTTCTCTTTTAAAACTTCATAGTCTTCTTTGTATAAAGGCCCCATATGACCTAAAATATGCGAGGCGATTCCGGGATAATTGTATTCTCTTATATATCCGGATACGATATTTACGCCTTTGTAGTTGTTATAGGTTTCTTTTACCTTTGTTACAACATTCATATTAACATCGGGTGCAAACACATAGGGAGTCTGTTTTGAAAACAGTCTTGTTTCCATTTCAGCACGCACACCGGCAAGCTTGCGGACAGTTTCCGGAGTGTAAGAACGGTCAATACTGTATTTTTCGCAAAGCTCGTTTAAAACTTCTTCTGCAGTGGAGCTTTCCGGCATATTAATTGACTTGTTGAATTCAGCAATTTTTTTGTTGATAACACCTTCATCGCTTACAAAATCAAATACAAACGGTTCTTCCAGCGTGATGGGCAGGGAATCGTTGTACTCAACGGATTCTTCTTCACAAATGTGTATAAGATTTAATAAAATATCGTTAAGCTCTTCATCTGATTCCGCATATTTTTTTATTTCGATAGCATAACCCATACGGTTGGAAACAAGAGGACGGCCGTAACGGTCAAGAATTTCGCCTCTGGGGGCTTTTTGGGGAATTGTTTTGGTAAGTCTGCTTTCGGTAACAGAGGAATACTTTTCTGTTTCAATTAACTGCAACACAAATAAACGTCCTATGATGACAACTGTTAGAACGCATATTATAATATAAAAAATTTTCAATCTTGATGTGTTGGCGTTAGTATCCATAATAACCTCGGTAAGACATTGTTTTCTTTGCAACAATACGCTTGTATATGTTGATAACGATAATTCCTATAACTGAGTTGTAAACAAGCTCTATAAGTGAAATCCGCACAAACAGGTATAAAAAACCTGTATCAGGTGATGCATTTGCAGTTACCATAGCCATAACAATGCTGTATACGGCGGAGGCAAATACAAAAAGCAGAGTCTGAATAGTAGTCATATCTTCAAAATAAGTGTGATACATTTTCCCGAAAACAAATGAAATTAAAAAGAACAGAAGTGTGAAAACACCAAAAGTAAGACCGTTTATAAAATCGTAAAACAATCCGAATATAAGAGAATAAATAAGTATTCCGGGTTCTTTTTCACACAGCGTTGCGGCAAGAGTTGTTATAAAAATAAAATTCGGAGCAACACCAAAAATTCTTATATGGGGGCTTACAGCCTGACCGATAATAAGAATAAGGAAAAAAATTATGAATTTTTTTATGCTGAATGAAAAGCTGTGATTTTTCATATACGGTACAATCCTTTTTACTATTCCTGAACAACTGTTTCTTCCGGGATTTCTGCAGCTTCTGTAATGTCAGTTTCGGCTGCCGCAACCGGTTCAATGTATTTTGTTATAACGAAAACTTCTTTGATGTTTTCAAAATTTTCAGCCGGCTGAATTGTTGCAAACTGTGATTTTGAAATTTCATCCGAAGTAATTTCGGAAATTTTTCCAATCGTTATTCCGGGAGGGTAAATTTGCCCCAAACCGGAGGTTTCGATGATGTCGCCCTCAATAATATTCATATCCTTTGAAACAAATATCATACTTAAAAGACCGTTGGGCAAAAGCGCATTGTTTCCTTCGGCAACAGCGGTACTCTGAGTTCGTGTAACCACACAGCCCACATTACTGCCACCGTCTAAAATAGTTCTTACTCTTGACCAGCTTCTTCCTGTTTCAACAACATAACCGATTAATCCCTTTGAACCGATTACGGGTAAATTGGGGATAATTCCGTCTTTTGAGCCTTTGTCAATAAAAAACGAATCGGAATAATTGGCAATACTTCGTGAAAAAGCATTGCAGGCAGTAAGCTCATATTGAGGTGATTTGTCTTTTAAATCAAGCAGACCTCTCAATCTGTCATTTTCAACAGATGCGGCATTAAGTGCTGAATTTTTCTTTTCCAGCTCGGCAATCTTTTTTTCAAGCTCTGCGTTTTGCTCCATAAGAGCTTTTTTGTTGGTTTTTACTGTTTCAGCCGCCTTGTTTACAGCGGTTGAAGCCACTTTGTTGAAAGGCTTTGTAACAAAAGAAATTATATTATCCAGTACATTTACACTGTTCCTGTTATCAGCAGTTATTTTTATAAATGCAATACAAAGTACAATTACAAGGATAAAAAGGAGAAATCTCTTTTTCTTTCTTGGATACAATTTTAAATTTCCTCCTTTTTAGTAAAATCTTCTGCGTGCGGCATTCTGAACCATTTTTAATGTGTCAATTTCCTCAAGAAGCATACCGGTGCCTTTTGCTACGCAATCAAGTGGCTCGTTTGCAATGTAAACGGGCAGGGAAGTTCTTTCCGATAAAACAACATCCAGACCTTTTAACATTGCCCCGCCGCCTGAAATGGTTATTCCTCCGGTAACAATGTCACCTGCAAGCTCGGGAGGAGTTTCTTCAAGTGTGACTTTAAGGGCATCAATTATATTGTCAATCGGCTCGCTTAATGCTTCTACAATTTCTGCTGATGTAATTTCTATACTTCTCGGAAGACTTGAAATGTTGTCTCTTCCCTTGATTTCAAGCCTTTCGTTTGCACCTACAAGATTAGAAACTGTACCAAGCTTTATTTTGATGTCTTCTGCAGTTTTGTCACCAATAATAAGATTGTGTTTTTGCTTAACGTATTCCATAATATATTCGTCAAACGTATTTCCTGCAATTCTTATTGTTTGAGAGGTAACAACAGCACCGAGGGAAACAACTGCACATTCACTTGTTCCGCCGCCGATATCAAGTATCATACTTCCTTTGGGCTCCATAACGGGAAGCCCTGCACCAATGGCAGCTGCAAGAGATTCTTCAACAATAAAAACCTCCTTTGCACCTGACTGCATAATAGCATCTTCAACTGCACGGCGTTCCACACCGGTTACTCCTGCAGGAACACAGGCAACAACACGCGGTTTTGTAAAAGCACTTGCCTTAAGCACCTTCTGAAAGAAAATTTTTATCATGGCGTAAGTCATCTGAAAATCGGAAATTACGCCTTCCTTCAAAGGGTAGATTGCTCTTATGGAATCAGGAGTTTTGCCTATCATTTCCTTTGCATCGTAGCCTACTGCAAGGATTTTTCTGTCATATTTTGAGCAGGCAACAACAGAGGGCTCTCTTAAAACAATCCCTTTTCCTTTAACGTATATAAGAGTGTTGGCTGTGCCTAAATCTATACCTATATCTTTACTTAAAAAATTCAGCATTTTAATTTATCTTTCCTTTCGATAATCAGTTTTGCAACTATTCCCGTAATAAAGCCCGTTATTACTGAACAAAAAAGAATTACGGGATAATAGGAAAATATGTATTTGGATTTTAAAATCAAAAAAGAACATATCATCTGTGCGGTAACATGAAAAAAGCTTCCTGCCATACTTACACCAACAGGGGAGAAGCAGGAAAAATTTTTAAGTATACCCATTATAGCAACTGCAGAAATACTTCCGGCAAAGCTGTAAATAAAAGAGCTTCCGTTGCCGAACATAAAGGTTAAAAGAAGAACCTTTAAAACTGCTACAGTAAGAGCCTCTTTAAAGCCGAAAAAATATACTGCTGTAAGTATAACAATGTTGGAAACTCCGAGCTTTATTCCGGGTAAACCGGGCAAAAAAGGTATATAAAGCTCCGCAGCTCCTATTACAAGAGCGATAACCGTAAATATGGATAAAAGTGTTAATTTTTTAATTTTGTCAGTAAGATACATAATCTATATCAGTATCCCCCTCGATAGTTATTATGAGCTTATGAGGCAGGCAAACAACAGACTGCCCGGCAGAGGAAATATAGCCCTGCTTTACATCAAGCTTGTCTTTGCAATCAGAATCGGTAATCCGTAGTTTTTTACAATCTATTTCCAGTATATTATAACCCAAATTGCTTTTTATTTCAACATTTTTTTTATAATTATCAGTAAGTTTATAAATACTGTGAATTTCACCGTTTAATCTTACTATTGCTCTAAGATTATCCGAAGCCTCTTTAAGAGGATTTGTAAGATAAACCGAAAGAGCAAAAAATATGATAAGAACGGATAAAATAAAGTAATCGCCTTTTTTCATTTATTTTGCACCTCTGTAAAAATGACCTCTGGTTATTTTTGAAAGAGAATTTTTTTCTGTTATAAACATATTTATAATATTTTCTGTTTCCTCTGCGGATTCGACCGTAAAATCAAGCAGAATAAAATCTATTCCGCATTTCCTGAAATCCTCCTGCTTGTCCGCAACCATAACGGGGTGGGGATTTAAAATTTCATTACGGCAACCGTCGGAACATATAATTTTGAATTTTTCGTTCATACGGTCTTTAAGATAGCAAACATCCTTGTTACAACTTCCCGTAATTGATTTTTTAAGACAATTTTCTGTAATCATAAGAGAAGTGTGACCGTAACCTGCACAGAAAATCGGATATTTTTCATCCAGATATCTTATGTCTTTTAGGTTTATTTCGTCAGAAATTCCGAAATATTTTATGTTGTAACCCTCAAGTTCTTCCAGAGCAAGAGAATTTGTTATGTTCATAAACGGATCGGTAAATAATTCAAAGCCTTTTAAATATTCAATATGTGAAATATTGGATACAAGTGCGTATTTTGCACCTTTTTCTTTAAGTTTTTGAAGCTTTTCGAGAATTTTATCTTTTTCGCTGTCCGTCATAATCCGGGGTAATGCAATAACCGTTTTATCAAAATCCGGCTGGGAAATTTCACCTGAAATTTCTATCGGTGTTAAAATATATTTTATTTCACTGAATTTCAAAACAGTTTCATACTGGTTAACGGTTCTTACCTTTGCCATAAGACCGGTGTTTTTGTGTTCGCGGGCTTTAAAGCTTCGTGAATAGGGGAGAATGCGTTTTTCCGGCTTTTCTTCTTCAATGTCGTTTAAAAGAAGAACCGCCTCACGTCTTAATGCGTTTATTTCGCTTAAAGGCATATAACAGTTGTCGTCAAGCGTAACGGAAATTTTTTCGGCAAAATAACCGCTGTCGCCAAGCTTGGAAAGATTTTCGGTAATTTTCTCTTCGGTAACAGGGGCATTTTTTGCTTCACTTACAACAAATTCGGATACAACTTCTTTTGTAATGCCGTTTTTTGTGGCTTTAAGCACCGGAGATTCACCTTTTTTTATTAAAATTTCAAAGAAGACGGGTGTTTTTAAAAGAAATTCCTTATTATCCTGAGAAACAATCTGTTTGTATTTTTTTACTGCCTTATCCTCACCGTCGGTAAAAGGATTTTCGTTTTTAAAATAGCAGAACATTTTACTGCCTTTTTTGCCTGTTAAATAACCGTCTGTATAGCCTCCGCGGTTAAAAATAGTGTACAGTAAATCAAGCTCATCCTTTGTGAGCTTTTCACCGTCTATTATTTTTCTGTAACTGTCAACAACAGTTGCCGCATAGTATTCGCTTTTTAATCTTCCTTCAATTTTGAAGGATTCAACCTGCAATTTTATAAGCTCATTTAATACATTTACGGAAGTAAGGTCGTTTAAGCTTAAATAATATTTGCTTTCTTTTTCATCGTTAAAAGAATATTTCATACGGCAGGGCTGAGCACATTTTCCGCGGTTTCCGCTTCGCTCGCCTATAAAACTGCTCATCTGGCACTGTCCGGAATAACAAACACAAAGTGCACCGTGAATAAACACCTCAAGCTCAGCTTCGGTGTTTTTTTTGATTTTTTCAATATCGGAAAGCGAAAGCTCCCTTGATAAAACAACCCTTTTGAAACCGTTTTTATATAAAAGGTTTACACCTTCGGTATTATGAACGGTCATCTGAGTGGAAGCGTGAAGCTCCAGATCGGGAGATATGCTTTTTATAAGCCGGGCAACGCCCAAATCCTGCACAATTACTGCATCAGCTTCTACGGAGGTTATAAATTTTATGGCTTTTATAAGCTCTTTTAATTCATTGTTTTTAACAAGAGTGTTTAAAGTGATATATCCTTTTTTTCCTCTTGCTTTAAGGTAATCCATTGCCGCATAGCAATCTTCGTTGGTAAAATTTACGGCAGAAGCACGGGCGTTAAAATCGGGCAAACCGAAATAAACCGCATCTGCACCGGTGTTTACTGCGGCTTTAAGAACCTTTAAAGAGCCTGCCGGAGCAAGTAATTCAGGCTTGTACATAATAATCTCTCCTCGGCTATAACATTAAAAGGGCGAGCTTTTATGCTCGCCCCCATTAAAAAAACTTTTATAACTTAACTGTGTATTTTGCGATGTTTTCCATAGCAGCATCTGCTTCGGAGCTGACAGCGATTGTAAATTCAACATTGAATTTTTCACTGATTTTCTCAAGGCAGGGGATAACATCGTTAAATTCCTGTAAGCTCATGGGAACAATTTTAAGAATACTGTCTATAAAAATATGAGTAATATCGAAATTCTGAGACATAATACCGCTTATCAAACCGTAGAAAGCGTCAACGTTTTTAATGCTGAATTCATCTATGTTTACAAGTCTGATATCCGATGCAATATCAAAAATATGTCTGTCGCCTGTTGAAATGCAAACAGTGTTACCTTTCTCTGTTTTAATAGCATCGTTTACCATGTTGATAAAAGTTTTTGTTTTACCTGTGCCCTTGGGGCCAATTAGAATTCTGATCATAGTGCAAAACCTCCGTGAAATTATATTAACAATAAGAATAGAGCTATGTAAAAATATACTTAATTCTTATCTTATATATAGCATACTATATTTTTTATAAAATTTCAACAGTTTTTTGAAAATTTTACAAAAAAATTATAAAAAATTAATATTTTATGTTAAAATCACACAGAAAAAGGTATTCTGTGTGATTTTAGATAGTTCTGAAAATTAAAGTCTTTTTTCAAGCTCTGCTTTTAAATCTTCGTAACCGGGTTTGTTTAAAAGAGCAAACATATTCTTTTTGTAAGCTTCAACACCGGGCTGGTCAAATGGGTTAACATCAAGAATGTAACCGCTGATTGCACAGGTTTTTTCAAAGAAGTAGAATAAGTAACCTAAAGTAAATTCATTTTTTTCTTCAATTGTAATTGTAAGGTTTGGAGTATTTCCGTCGGTATGAGCAAGAAGAGTTCCCAGATAAGCCTTGTCGTTAACAAAGCTCATGGTTTTTCCTGCAAGGAAGTTCAAACCGTCAACATTGTCAGCATCTTCTTTTATTTCGATATCGTAAAGAGGCTTTTCAATTCTTATTACAGTTTCAAACATATTTCTTGTGCCTTCCTGAACAAACTGCCCTAAAGAGTGAAGGTCAGAAGAGAAGTTTAAGGAAGCAGGGAAAATACCCTTGTTGTCTTTTCCTTCGCTTTCGCCGAATAACTGTTTGTACCATTCAGCAAAATATGTTAAAGCAGGCTCGTAGTTAACAAGAATTTCAACTGCTTTTCCGCTGTTGTAGAAAACGTTTCTTACAGCCGCATACTGCATAGCCTGATTTTTTTCAAAATCCTTTTCAAGCAAATCGGTGTATGCCGCAGAAGCACCTTCCATTAATTTATCAATATCTGCACCGCTTGCAGCAATGGGAAGCAAGCCCACAGAAGTAAGAACAGAAAATCTTCCGCCTACATCGTCAGCAATTGTGAATCTTTCATAGCCTTCTTCTTTTGCAAGGTTTAAAAGTGCACCTTTGTTTTTATCGGTTGTAACATAAATTCTTTCTTTTGCGCCTTCTTTGCCGTATTTTTCTTCCAGAAGCTCTTTGAAAATTCTGAAAGCAATGGCAGGCTCGGTAGTTGTTCCGGATTTGGAAATAACGTTAATGGAGAAATCTATATCCTTAAGTATTTCAAGAAGCTCGTAATGATATGTGGAACTGATGGAATTTCCTGCAAAGAAAATTTTAGGAGCATCATTCTTTTTGATGTTGTGGAAATTTCCGTTTAAAAATTCAATAGCAGCTCTTGCCCCAAGATAAGAACCGCCTATTCCTATAACAACAAGAGCTTCGGAATTTGCTTTTATTTTAGCGGCAGCTTTTTTAACCTGCTCAAATTCAGCTCTGTCGTAATTTACGGGAAGGTCAACCCAACCTAAAAAATCGTTACCTTTACCGGATTTGTTTTCTATAGCAGTCATAGCATTTTTTGACGCTTCAGCCATTGAAACGAATAAATCTTTATCTATGAATTTTTCTGCTGTTTTATAGGAAAAAACTGGTTTGTTCATAAAAATTGTATCTCCTTAAGTTTTTTTATTATATTATTATATAACATAATTAAAAAAAATACAATGATAAATAAGAAAAAAGTAATTTTTTGTAAATAAAGTAAAAAGATACCGCATTAACACGGTATCTTTTATTAAAAATTATTATTAGTCTGTTGTGAAAGGTACTAAAGCGATCTGTCTTGCTTTTTTGATAGCAACAGTCAGCTGACGCTGATGTTTAGCACATGTTCCAGTAATTCTTCTGGGAAGAATTTTGGATCTTTCGGAAAGATATTTTCTAAGTTTAGCAACATCTTTGTAGTCGATATGTTCAACTTTATCAACGCAGAAGCTGCAAACTTTTCTTCTTGCTCTTTTATTTCTGAAAGGTTTTTCCATTTCTGACATTTTAAATTACCTCCTCATTTAATAATTAAAACGGTAGTTCATCATCATCGTCGTCTGTAGTCATAAATCCGCTTACTGCTTCAGGACCGGAAGACTGAGGCAAAAAGTCATTGGGGTTGCCTGCTGTCTGAGAGGGAACAGGATTATCCTTTTTACTTCCTGCAAAATTGATTTCATCTGCGATAATTTCGGTAGCGTATCTTTTACCTTCGGGAGTATCCCAGCTTCTTGTCTGGATAGAACCAATAACAATAGCAAGCTGACCTTTGATAAAATATTTACTTACGAAATCTGCTCTCTGACCGAAAGCAATACAGTTTAAGAAATCTGTTTGTCTTTCTTCTCCCTGACGCTGGAATCTTCTGTCTATAGCTAAAGTAAAGCTGCAAACATTAACACCGTTGGGAGTGGTTCTTAACTCGGGATCTCTGGTAAGACGGCCCATTAAGATAGCTTTGTTTAACATAAAATCACCCTTTCCGACAAAAGCTTACGCTTCCTGTCTTACAACGATATCACGAATGATACCATCTGTGATTTTGTAAATTCTCTCAAGTTCCTGAGGGAATGAAGGTTTAGCTGTGAATTCGATGAAAACATAGTAACCTTCGTTCAAATCATTAATTTCATAAGCAAGTCTTCTCTTGCCCCATTCGTCAACATTGGTAATTTCACCGTTTTCGGAAATTAAAGCTTTGAACTTTTCGATAATACCGTTTCTTTTTTCCTCATCAAATGTGGGGTTTACGATAAAAATTGTTTCGTATTTGTTGATTACTTCAACCATTTTTTACACCTCCTTCTGGACTTTCGGCATGGACTCTCTCCATGCAAGGAAACTGTGAAACATAATAATACACAGTACAAGCTATTATACAACATTAATTTCCAAATGTCAACTGTTTTTTTAAAAAAAGTAATAACAAAATATAATATGATATATTTTAGTTAAAAATTTGTTTCATAATGTTCAACGCCGTATTCTACAAACATTTCTATTATGTCGTTCATGGAACAATCACCAACATTGGCAAGCTTGCAGATTTACGCAATAGTTTTTGTTTTTAGTCGCACAAGCAATACGTCGGTATCAATAAAAGTTTCATATTTAACGTCGCTCAGTTGCATATGTATTTCCTCCTTAGTCTGACAGTAGTTATCCGAAACTGCCTGAAAAGGCGTAATTTCGGTATGTTTTAGTTTGTCGCCCTTAACAGGCTAAAATAAAAAATGCGCCAACTCAAAGCCGACGCACGAAAAATACAATCGACTCTGCTTTGTCGCCAAACAAAATTTTCTCATCGTTATGATTTAGAGATGTGAAATGAGAGCTTTTGTATTTTTACCGAAATTTAGATAAAAATACATCAACTAAAAACATAACAATATAAAATTTTGTTTGGCAACATCTATTATACCCCAAAAAAATATTTTTGTCTATAAAAAAATTAAAATTTATTGACAAAAAATTATTTTTATCATATAATACATACATATCTGTTTCAGGGCGAGGCGAAATTCCTCACCGGCGGTAAAGTCCGCGAGTCGAAAGACTGATCCGGTGTAATTCCGGAACCGACGGTATAGTCCGGATGAAAGAAACTGTATTTATTATAAGTATAGTGCGTCCTTTCTTAATGAAAGGACTTTTTCTTTTTTGCAGATAAATAAATTAACGGAGATGAAGAAAATGAAAATTTCAACAAGAAAAGTGGTAGCGATAGGAATGCTTTCTTCCATAGCGTTTATACTGCAGGTTATAGGAAGCTTTATGGGGCTTAAGGTGGGCGGATTTCTTGAAATAGAATTTTCCGATTTGCCTGCGGTTATAGGTGCTTTGGCATATGGTCCTTTAACCGGTGTGATAATAGAATTTATTAAAAATCTTCTGCATACTACAATGACAAGTACGGGATTTGTAGGGGAGCTTGCAAATTTTGTTATGAACGGAGTTTATGTTTTTGCAATCGGAATGGTTTATAAATTTTATAAAACAAAAAAAGGTGCAGTAATTGCAATGATTGCGGGCACTGTTGCAATGGCACTCGGCGGAGCATTCGCAAACCTTTACATAATGCTTCCTCTTTATATGGCAGATGCCCCTTTTATTACCAAGCTTAATCTTGTTCTTTACACCATAACTCCTTTTAATTTGTGTAAGGGTGCGGTTATAGGAATTATCACTATGGTGATATACAAGAAAATTTCGCCCATTTTAAAAGCACAGAATAAAAAATAAAAAAATATAATAATTTCCTTTTCGCTGCATATATATTAGTATAAGTCTGACGGATAACTACTGTCAGTCTAACTTCGGAAAGGGAATTTTTTTATGTTTTATGTATTAGACGGGAAAAAATTAATTGCAATATTGTTAATAACTGTGCTTACCATTGCCGCAACAATGACCATTTATGCCAATACCCAACGAAGCGTAAGCCCGTATTCACTTGTTATTGTTGATGCCGGGCACGGCGGCATGGACGGAGGCGCAGTAGGCGTAAACGGCTCTCTTGAAAAGGATATAAATTTTTCTATTGCATTAAAGCTTAAAGAGCTTCTTAAAAAGGAAAGAATCAGGCTTGTAATGACAAGAAGCAAAGACGATATGATTAATGATAAAGATGTTAAAAGCGTTAAAATGTCTGATCTTAACAATCGTGTTGAAATAGCAAATAAATATAAGGATGCGCTGTTTGTAAGCATTCATATGAATTCCTTTAAGGATGCAAAACAGCACGGAGCACAGATTTTTTATTCTCCCAATAACCCTGCAAGCGAAAACTTTGCAAATGTTATGAAAGGGGAGTTTAATAAATATGTCGATCCCGAAAACAAGCGTGAAATTAAGAATGGCGGAAATATACATATCCTTGAAAATATAACAATTCCTGCGGTTATTGCAGAATGCGGATTTATTTCCAATGCAGAGGAAGAAAAACTGCTTAATTCGGACGATTATCAGCAAAAAATTGCAAATGCACTGCTTTCTTCAATAAAAATAATGATGGAAATAAAAGAATAAAAATTGCTGTGGAGAACCACAGCAATTTTTACTACTGAATCATAATTTTTTGTTTTTCCATTACTTTCCTTATAAATATTATTGCCGCTACAATAAGTATAAATGAAATTGCAGAAAGCACCTGCTGACCGTAAACAGGTAATCCGAACAGGGTGTTGCCGTTATTTTGTATTACAGAAAGTAATTTTCCTGCAACAAGGGAGGATAAAAATCCTACAATTCCGCCCAGACTGTTTTTTATTGCGGAAGCCTGAACAAAATATTCGGAATCAACATAGCTGTATACCATATTAAATGAATTCTGATGTGTTCCTGCAATGCTTACAGAATACAGAACGGTGAATACAATAACACACCATACCGACGACGGAGCAGAAAATATGTTTATGAAAAATCCTGCTGCGGCTATGTAAAGAGCGAGCTTGAAGCCCTTTACAAACGAATGCTTGTCGGAATATTTTCCGATTGGTTTGGAAAATACAAAACGGAAGAAGTTTCCGGCTATGTTTATAATCTGAACAGTGCCAACACTCAGCAAAAGCTCTTTTGTTTTGTAAATGCCCATAAAACCGATGGTTGCGTAACGGGCAACATCCCATATAACGGTTAAAATAAGAACGTTGGAGAAATTTTTATTTGAAATTGTATGCTTTAAAACTGCTTTGAGCGGAGCTTTTTTTGTTTTTGCAGTATCGCTTTCCTTGCTTATCATAAGCAAGCTTACAAAATTACATACACTTACAATAAAAATGGTTGCGGCAATAAATAAAAATCCGCCTCTTATGTTGTCGAGTGCTTCGTAATTGTCAATTATCTTTCCCACAAAAAAAGTGAAAATCATACCTGTAACCAGCGAAATCATTTCTTTGGTTGCTGAATAATCAGCTCTTTTTGTAGGACGAACAAAGGAATTTCCCCATTTGTAAATTATGGAGGTTACAGAATAGTTTGTGAAGTAACCAAGCAGAATGCACAGCATAACAAGAACTGTTTTCAGCGTTTTTCCGCAGGGGATGAATGGAATCAGATAAGCGCATAAAAATAAAAGTGAGCTTAAAGTATTAAAAATTGTTGCAATTTTTTTGGTGTTTGTTATTTTCTGAACAAGAAACAGCGAAAATAACTGAAAAAGAAAAGCGAAGCTTATAAAAGATGAAATAATTCCAATAAGTGCATCACTTACGCCCATTGACGATAAAAGCTTTGCCAAAAAAGCATCTGTTACAAGTATGCTTACAAAATATTCAAAGGCGCACTGACCTGTATATGCTCCTCGTGAACGCTTGTATTCAGGGGTGTTGAAAATATCAGCCATTGTTTTTTATCTCCTTGTGAGTTTCTCTTAAAATAAGTTTATATTTAATTGCAATGCTTTGAACAACGTTGTAGCCGGGATTGTCAACCTTGTTTTTTAAAAGCCTGATTCCAATACTGCATAATTCTTCAATATCAGAACGTAATGATGTGAGCGGAGTTGTTGCGTAGGGTGAAAAGGGAATGTCGTTAATTCCTATAACGCTGATATCCTCCGGTACACGTATGCCAAGTTTTTTAAATTCCGCAATCGCTCCTATGGCAATCTCGTCGTAAGCGCAAATGATTGCATCGGGCAGATTTTTTGCAAGATAATTTGCACCTTGCCTGCCTGCTTCCTCAAAACGTGCTGAGCTTTTATAAAAATAATCAGGATTTATTTCTAATTCGTGATTTTTAAGTGCATTTTTAAGATAATTAAATTTTGTTGCTGTAAGCTCTTCACCTATGTATCCTATTCTTTTGTGACCGCTGTTTTTCAGAAATAAAACAGCAGAATCTATTCCCTGTGAAATGTCGGAATATACATTGTCATACTTATTTGAAGGGCATAATTTTAAAACAGGTAAATTAAAATCTTTTCCGTAATCAGTATTGTCAAAGGAAATAACTGCCGACATCCCCAAATCGCAGGTTAACTGCTCTATGGAACGAAGCTCTTTTTCACTGTTGAAATTCGTTATGTGTACAAACCCTTTTCCGCCGGCTTCTTCAAGTTTTTTACACAGGCAGGTTACGACGGAAGAATAGTAAACGCTGATGATTTCGGGGCAGAAAACAGCAACCTTGAAATTATCCGATTTGTTGTATTCCTTCTTAAGCTTGCGTTTTTTATCAAAATAGCCTTGTTTCAGGGCTATTTTTTTAATTTTTTCGGAGGTTTTACTGCTTATTTCCTTGCTTTCGTTTAATGCTTTTGAAACTGTTGAAACAGAAACTCCGGCTTCTTTTGCAATTCTGGTAAGTGTCATAAATAAAACTCCTTCGCAAAATTTTCGCAAACAAAAGGTATTATAATCCCATAAAAAGCAAAAGTCAATAGATTGAGCTACGAAAATTTTTCGTAAATCATAAAAAGTTCAGCGTTATAACTGAACTTTTTCATATACGGGAATATTTTTTGTGTTTACCTTAAACCAGCCGGATTTTGCAGGCTCTTTGGTGAAATAATCACGCCAGTTACCTTCGGGCAGATACACATCTCTTTCATCACTTTCTGCGGTAAGCGGTGCTACTATCAAATTATCGCAGAATATATACTCATCGTCGATTGAATATGTTTCTTTGTCGTCTGTGTAGTCTGATACCAGTGCACGAATGGGTGGTTTGCCTGTTTCTTTATATTCGTCAAATGCTTTTTTTAGCATCGGAACAAGACTCTTTCTGAGCTTAAGAAGTTCTCTTACTTCATTTTCGCAGTCAAATTCTTTCCACGGAACATCGGGGCAGTACCAGGCGTTTATCAGGCACTGAACTGAAAATACAGTGGATTGCAAGCGTCTTATAAGGTCATCTTTGCTTTTGGCATCTCTTAATTCCGGGGCCCATAAAATTCCTGAAAATCCTGAATTCACAATACCTCTTATGAAGTCTTTGTGGTCATATAAATCGCTGTAAAGGACGAATGGATACGATGCACAAAGTGCGCCTGCGTTTCGCACCTCAGAAAGGGTAGGCGTTCCGCAAAGCGCTTGCAGAATTGTCTGCATATATAAAACGCCGAACATCTGATGATACTGCTCTCCGTCCATTCCCGAAGGGAAACGTGAACAGTCGGGGAAGCTCCAGTCATTAACATAATCACCGCTGTCGCATTCATCTAATTTGAAGCCATCTACACCCATATTTACAATATTGTTTTTATGATATCCGGCAAAAATATCCCTTGCTTCCTTTAAGGCAAAATCGGGCGTAATTCCTTTCCAAACCTCATAATCTCCGCAATAATCAAAAAGCTCGTTGTAGATGGGCGAAGCGGGGCTTGTAAAAGCGTGTTCCCATAAATTTATGTGAAAACCGTTTTCTTTTAAGAAGTTTATTACCTTTTGAGGCTCCGGAAAACGACTGTTATCCCAAACGAAGGTACAGGGGTAGCTTCCTGTCTGCCATCCGGGCTCTAAACCCATAATATCACAGGGGATATCGTTTTCTCTCATATATTTTGCAAGATTGATAATTTCATCACCGGTAAACTGAGCATTGGCACGGTAAAGCACTCCAAGTCCCCATTCGGGAACTTCACATCCTCCGCCTGAGAGCATATTGTAAAGTGAAACAATTTCTGTTATGTTTTTACCTTCGAAAATGTATATATCAACACCTTTTGCACCGGGGATTTCTATGGACATAACAGTTTCCTCCGGGGTAGTGTTGAAATGATATAATTCTTCTGTGGAAAGTGATATCGCTTTACACTGTGCTTTTGCTCTGTTTTTCTTCTTTAAAAATCCGCAGAAAACATCAAGATATCTTGCGGAATCTATGTAAATTCCATAACCTTTGTTTGTTACGAAAAAGGGAACGGGAGCGTGTGAATCTCCTGTGCGTGCAACGGGATCAGAATTAGTTTTTAATTTAAGTCTGCGGTTTTTGTGATTAAAGCCTTTTAACTGTAATCCGAAGCCGAAAATCTGTTCGTCTGCATCCAGAGGTATTTCAAGAATGCAACCGCGTGCAGTTTCACGAAAAGTGATTTTTTCTGTATTAAAATTTATTTCTTTTTCAACGTAATTAAAGTTTTTACAAAATTTAGAAGGAACAATTTTTTCAGGTGTTCCGAAAGTTAGTTTTTTCATTATATCAATCCTTTTATTTTGTTGAATAAAGCATATCATTTTACTTTTCAAATGTAAAGTGAAAAAAGTGTATTGACTTTTAAATGCCAAAAATATATAATCAGAATATAAAGACTGAAAGGAAGATTTTATAATGATAAAGCTTGCTATATTAGGTTGTGAAAACAGCCATTCCTGGGATTTTGCGAGAGTTTTCGCACCGAAAGACGGCAATAAAATATTTGAAGATGTTGAGCTTTTAGGCGTTTTCGGAGAACCCGGAGTACAGGGTGTTGAAAAGGGCATGGAAGTTATTGCCGAAAAAAGTGCCTGTCCCGTTTTTGCTGATGATAAGGACGCTTTTTTAGAAGAAGCGGATGCCGTTATGGTTACGGCAAGAGACGGTGCAAATCATTTAAAATATGCCGAAAATTACATAAAAAAAGGAATTCCTGTATGGATAGATAAGCCTATAACCAGAAGTGTTGAAGAGGTTTTAAAGCTGGTTGAACTGGCAAAAAAACACAAAGCTGTCTTAAGCGGAGGCTCATCTCTGGAATTTGCCGAAGGCGTGTTACAGTGCAGAGAAATTGTTAAAGAATACAGTGAAACTTTAACAGGAGCACACATTTCTGCCCCTGTAATCATGGATAGTCCTTACGGCGGATTCTGGTTCTATACACAGCACCTTGTTGCTATGCTTACAACAATTTTCGGATATGAAATTAAAAGTGTACGCGCAATGAAAACTGCAAACGGAGTTCACGCAATATACAGCTATGAAAACTACGATGTCAGCGCATTTTACGGCGGAGGATATACCGTAGCTGTCTATACCGATAATTTTGAAGCCGAATCGGTAGCAGTCAAACTGCAGGACGACTTTTATATGCCGGAGCTTAAAACATTTTACAATGTTATAAAAACAGGCAAAGCGGATAAAACAACAAAAGAATACATTGCTCCTGTATATATACTGGAAGCAACGGTGAAAGCGTTTGAGAGTAACGAAGAGGTAAAAATAGAGATTCCTGAAATATAAATTTTGAAGTGAATATCTTATTATTAATTTGCGTATCGCAATATTTACAATGTTTTACCCAAAAATTGCAATTGTGAAAAATTATACTAGGTGTTACACTAATATTATCATAGTGTTAAAAAGGAGGATTTTTCAATGCAAATTGCAGCACAATTATATACTATCAGAGATTTTGTAAGAACTGAGCAGGATATAAGAGAATCGTTAAAGAAAATTAAGGATATGGGGTATAACAGTATTCAGGTTTCGGGTTTCGGGCCGATAGAACCCAATGTGTTGAATGAAATAGTTAAAGAAAATGAACTGGAAATTTGTTTAACTCATATGCCGTATGACAGAATTGTAAATGATACTAAAAATTTAATTGCAGAGCACAAATTATGGAATTGTGATTATATTGGTTTGGGAGCTATGAATCCTGAATTCCGCGCAGGAAAAGAGGGGTATGATGCTTTCTTGAATTCAATTTCAAGAGCGGTTGACGAAATATATGATGTAGGATTGAAATTTATGTATCACAACCACAATTTTGAGTTCGAAAAAATAGACGGAGATTTAAATGGATTTGAATACATAATAAATAAAACAACTCCTGAAAAAGTAGGTATAACTGCAGATTTTTACTGGATACAGGCAGGCGGTGCAAGTCCTGTGCAGTATATAGAAAAATATGCCAACAGATTTGATATAGTACATTTTAAAGATATGACAGTAATCAAAAGCGAAATGGTAATGGCTGAAATTTTTGAGGGGAATATGGATTACAAAGCTATTTACGATGCCTGTATAAAAAATAATGTAAAATATGCTGCTGTTGAGCAGGATATTTGCAGAAGAAATCCTTTTGAAAGCTTAAAAATCAGTTTGGATAATATTAATAAATATTGTATAAATGCTTAATAATAAGCCCCTCGTTAATCGGTGTCAGTTTTTTGATGTAAATAAAAAGAGACTGTACCGAAATACAATCTCTTTTTTTGGAGCTGGTAGCGTGACTCGAACACGTGACCTGCGCATTACGAATGCGCTGCTCTACCAACTGAGCTACACCAGCATACTGATATATTATAACAAATTTTTGAAAAAATTGCAATATATATTTTAAAAAAAGCAAAAAATATTTTAAAAGTAAAAGTGTTTACATTGACTTTAACGGGTAATTTTGCTATAATAACTAAAAAATTGAAAAGAGTGAAAAATATGGAATACAGCGAAAAAACTATAAAAACTGAGGAAATATTTAAAGGCAGAGTTATAAGAGTGTGCCGTGATGAGGTGCTTCTGGAAAACGGAGTTACTTCAACAAGAGAGCTTGTGTATCATCCCGGGGGAGTGGGAATTGTTGCGTATGATAAGGACGGGTATGTTTATATGGTTCGCCAGTACCGTAAGCCGTTTGAAGAAATAATTCTTGAAATTCCTGCAGGAAAGCTTGAATATGGAGAAGACCACTTTGAATGCGGCAAGCGAGAATTATCGGAGGAAACCGGATTTACCGCAGAAAAATATACTTATCTCGGGCACTATTATGCCACTCCGGGCTTTTGTTCTGAAAAGCTTCATCTTTATCTTGCAGAGGGTTTAACTGCCGGAGAAACTCATTTTGACTCCGACGAACGCCTTTCTGTTGAAAAATACAAGCTGGAAGATTTAATAAAAATGATTGATAACGGGGAAATCAAGGACGCAAAAACGGTTATCGCTTTACAGAAAGTATATATAATGAAAAATATGAAATAAAACTATTGAGAAATTTGATGTTATATGTTATAATGTAAGTTGATATATTAATATAAAGCGGTGAATTGTATGAAAATTTTATTATTGCTTATTTCCGGAATAATGGGGTATCTTTTCGGAAGCATTAACTTTGCAGTTTTGATAGGTAAAATATTCTATAAAAAGGATGTAAGGGATTACGGTTCCGGAAATGCCGGTGCAACAAATGTTTTGCGTGTTCTTGGAAAACTTCCTGCGGCAGTTGTTGTTGTTTGTGATATGCTAAAGGGAGTTGCTGCATTCTGGGTAGCTGAAAAAATCGGTGATGCTCACGGATGGGGAATATGGTTTGCTTATTTATCCGGTTTTGCGGCTGTTATGGGGCATAATTTCCCTGTGTTTTTCGGCTTCAGAGGCGGAAAAGGTATTCTTACCTCGCTTGCATTGTCATTTATGATTGACTGGAGAGGTGCAGTTGTTGCACTTATTGTATTTTTTATTGTTGTTATAATAACGAGATATGTATCACTTGGTTCGGTTCTTGGCTGTGCGGCAAATGCGGTTGCGGTTTTTGTACTGCCCGGTGCCAATCCTGCCAAGGTTTGCTATATAACATTTCTGGCTGTTATTGCCATTGTTAAGCATAAAACCAATATAAAAAGACTGATAAACGGAACAGAAAACAAGATAGGACAGAAAAAATAACTGAAAGGCGGTTTGTCCATGAATATATGTATACTTGGTTCGGGCAGCTGGGGATGTGCGATTTCCGCTTTGCTTGCCGGTAAAGGGAATAATGTTACTGTATGGTGCTTTGATAAGCTGGAATATGAAATGCTTTCTGAACAACACGTTCATAAAAAATTTCTTCCGGATGTGAAGCTTCCTAAAACTATTAAATATACAATGGATACCGAAGAAGCTGTAAAAGATAAGGATGTTATTGTAATTGCCGTTCCGTCTTTTGCAGTTGCTTCAACTGTTTCGGGTATAAAAAACAGTTTCAATAAAAATCAGATTGTTGTTAATCTTGCAAAAGGCTTTGAAGAAAAAACATTGTCCTTTTTATCTGATGTAATAAAAAGAGAGCTTGGCAGTGATATTAAGCTTTGCATGCTTTCCGGCCCATCTCACGCCGAGGAGGTAGGCAGGAAACTGCCTACAACCATAGTTGCCGCATCTGAAAATGAAGAAGTTGCAAATATTGTTCAGGATGTGTTTATGTGCGATTATTTCCGTGTTTATACAAGTAATGATATAATTGGTGTGGAGCTTGGCGGAGCACTTAAAAATGTTATTTCGCTTTGTGCAGGCGTGTCGGACGGACTTGGCTACGGCGATAACATAAAAGCCGCTATTATGACAAGGGGAATGGCAGAAATTGTTCGTCTTGGTGAAAAAATGGGCGGAAAAAGAGAAACCTTTTTCGGGCTTACCGGTATGGGTGACCTTATTGTTACCTGCACAAGTATGCACTCGAGAAACCGTCGCTGTGGTATTCTTATAGGAAACGGAATGCCGGTTCGTGAAGCCATTAATAAAATAGGAATGGTCGTTGAGGGGATTGTAACCTGTAAAAGTGCATATAAGCTGGCTGAAAAATACGGTGTTGAAATGCCGATTGTTGAAGAAGCTTATAATGTTCTGTACGGCGGATGTGATATTGCAAACTCTATGACAAATTTGATGTTACGAGATAAAAAAGCTGAGGAGATGGACTAAATGATAAGATTTTTATTAGCTGTATGGGCTTGTAAAATGCTTATAATTGCAGGACGTATGGCAGGTAAAAAAAGCTCTTCGGGCCCCGGGGAAATTGCCATGAAAATTTGCCCTGATATATTGAAAATTCTGTCAAAAAAAGTAAAAAAACAAATTATCGCAGTTTGCGGCACCAACGGAAAAACCACTACAAATAATATGATTTGCTCAATTCTTGAGAAAAAAGGCTACAGTGTTGTTTGTAATAAAATTGGTGCGAATATGCTTCCGGGTACAGTTACCGCTTTTATTGAAAAAACGGGATTTTTTGGCAAAATAAATGCAGATTATGCCACTCTTGAAATTGATGAAGCTTCTGCAAGGCATATTTTCAAACACCTTAATCCGGATGTTATGCTTATTACAAATTTATTCCGTGATCAGCTTGACCGCTACGGTGAAATTGAAATGACAGCAGGATTCCTTAAAGAAGCTTTGGATTTAACAAAGGATACTACCCTTATAATAAACGGTGATGATCCTGTTTGTGCAGCTATTGCCAAGGATTACGGAAAAAAAGTTATTGCCTTCGGTATCAGTGAAAATGCAGATATAAATCTTGACGAAGCTAAAGAAGGTCAATTCTGTAAATACTGCGGAAAACCGCTTGAATATGAGTATTATCATTACAGTCAGCTTGGAAGCTATAAATGTCCGGGATGTGATTTCAAGCGTCCGGAAATAAGTGTTGAAGCTACCGGAATTGATATTTCTGACGGTCTTAAATTTACTGTCAATAAAAAGAACAGAATAAATGTTGCATATCGTGGATTTTACAATATTTATAACATTCTTGCCGCACTTGCGGTTTCTGAGCAAATAAATGTGGATTTATCCGATATCAACGAAATTTTATCCGACTATAAGCCTCAGATTGGCAGAATGGAAAAATTCGATTTGGGTAAACCGGTTATTCTTAATCTTGCAAAAAATCCTGCAGGATTTAACCAGGCAATTTTTACAGTTCTTGCGGATGATAAGAAAAAGGATATTATAGTTGCCATAAACGATAACCCCGGAGACGGAAAAGATGTTTCCTGGATATGGGATGTGGATTTTGAAAAGCTGAGTGATTGTAAAGTAGGAAAGATTGCATATCTCGGAATAAGAAAATACGACCTTGAAGTACGCTTTAAATATGCAGATATAAATAAAGAAGGCAAGGTTTATAATGACTTGAAAACCGCCATTAAGGAAATGCTTCAGAAAGACGGCGAAATTCTTTATCTTCTTGTAAATTACACAGTTATATTTGAAGCACAGAACATTTTAAAAGAACTTGAAAAAGAATACAGAAAGGAAGGATAAAAATGAGCTATACATTAAATATCGGGCATTTTTATCCCGAGCTTCTTAATTTATATGGTGATAAAGGCAATGTCACAGCGCTGAAAAAACGTGTTGAATGGCGTAATATGGAAGTTAATGTAATTGAAATTTCCGAAAATGATGAGATAGATTTTAACAGTATTGATATAGCAGTAATTGGCGGCGGTTCGGAAAAGGAATTGCTTACTGTTTTGAAAAAACTGCAGAATGTAAGTGCTGATTTAAAAAGCTATGTGGAATCTTCCGGTGTTGTTCTGGCTGTTTGCGGCGGATTTGAAATGCTTGGAGAATCACTTTTTTTAAACGGTAAAAAAGAAAAAGGTCTTGGCGTTTTAAATATGCACTCAGAGCAGGGAAGCAAACGTTTTACCGGAAATGTTGTTGCTGAAACCGATTTTGGAAAAATTGTTGGATTTGAAAATCACAGCGGAAGAACTTATATAGAAAACAACGCTCCTTTAGGTACTGTTGTTTGCGGAAACGGTAACAACGGAGAGGATAAAAAAGAGGGAGTTGTTTACAAAAATCTTTTCGGAACCTATCTTCACGGTGCACTGCTTCCTAAAAATCCCGAGCTTGCCGATGAGATAATTCTTCGTGCTCTTAAGAGAAAATATGGAGAAGATATAAAATTAGCTCCTCTTGACGATAGCTGTGAGGAGCGTGCAAAACAGTATATTGTTGACTTATGCCGATAAAAATGTCTGCTGAATAACAGAAAATGCAGTAATTATAAAAAGTGATGTAAAATATATAATCAGACTTTGTTTTTTGAATTTTCTGTCTGTAATCAGGGCAAGAATTATTGTTATTACCGAGAAAACCGGGTATTCAAGCATAGAAATACTGATGTAATCATACGGAAGCGTTAATGTAAAGTGAATTAACTTTATAACTATCGAAATGTGAAGTATATAGTGATAAAATTCACACAATGGCTTTTTTTCTGTTTTTTCCCGAATGTCGGTTTCCGGTGAATACGCAAGTCTTTCTTTTAAAACTTCTCTTGAAGAAGTAAGATATAAAGCGAAAACAATAAATAAATACAGCGATAATCCCGCAGAAATAAAGAAATAAGGCATCTGTAAAGTGATAATACTTTCAAGAGTGGGACAAACCGCACAAAGAAGCACTGCACAGGAGAAACAACGTTCTCTGAAACGGCATACAATTCCGAAAAAAGGTTCTTCTCCGGATAGATTTTTATCCAGCTGTACCATAAACAGAATATCATTGTATTTTGGTAAAAAATATGCAATTGCAAATATCAGAAAAAAAGTGTAAACAGAAATTATATAATTTGTCATTTTAATCACCATTTTTATTTTATCATAACTGAAAATAAAGTCAATAAAAATTTCTGCACTTGAAAAATCACAAAAAAAGAGTTATAATATGAGAGGTTGGAAATGTTTTTTAAAGATATAATAGGGAATGAAAAAAATCAGAATGCTTTAAAAACTGTAATTAAAAACGGTAAAATAAGTCACGCATATATTATGAGCGGAATTGACGGTGTTGGAAAACAACAGTTGCCAAAGCTTTTTCTATGGGCATTATGTGTGAAAATTTTACTGATGACAGCTGCGGTGAATGCAAATCCTGCCATCTTATAAAAAGCAATTCTCACCCCGATATAAAGGTTCTGGATTTAACTGTAGACGAGGATGGAACAAAAAAAGCCACAATTGGCGTCGAAGCTATAAGGAGTTTAAAAAAAGATGTGTATTTAAAGCCTTTTTACGGAAAGAGAAAAATATACATTCTTGAAAACGCCGAATTAATGACGGTTGAAGCACAGAATTCGCTTTTAAAGGTTTTTGAAGAGCCTCCCGAATACGCAGTTATAATTCTGGTGTGCTCAAATATAAACAAAATACTTTCAACTATCATTTCAAGAGCGGTGAATTTAAGGTTTGATGCGTTAAAACCTGCGGAAATTCTGCAATTTACCGAAAAAAACTACAGCGATTTTAACAATAAAAAAGTTATATCTGAAATTTGCGGAGGAAGTATAAAAAAAGCGGTTGAACTGATTGAGGACGAAGCAGGACTTGAGCTGAGAAGCAAGGTTCTTAAAGCTTTTTTTTATCTTCTTTTGGCAGAATCGGATACAGCAATAAATGAGCTTGCAGAAATTTTAGTACAAAATAAAAGTATAAATGCAGAAATAATTTCTATGCTTTCCAATTATTTAAGCGATTTAGCCAAAGTAAAATCAGGACACAAAGAGCTTATAATGAATCTTGATTTTTTAAACGAGATTATCAGAAATTCGGAAAGCATGGATATAAATTCAATATACGAAATGCAAAACGAACTGGCAGAATTTAATGAATATATTTTAAGAAATGCAAATTACAAGCTGGTTGTCATAGATAAACTGATTGCTCTTCATGAGCTTTCAAAAAAGAAAGGATGAAAATATGGTAGAGGTTGTTGGAGTTAAATTTAAAAAAGTCGGCAAAGTATATTATTTTGATCCCAAGGGAGAAAAAATAGATAAAGATACCTTTGTAATAGTTGAAACTGCAAGAGGCGTTGAAATAGGCTTTGTTGCTGTTCCAAACAAGGAGGTTTCCGAGGATAAGGTTGTTTTTCCGCTTAAGCCTGTTATGAGAGTGGCAACCGAAGCAGATTTAAAAACTGTTGAAGAAAACAAGGAAAAGGCTAAAGAAGCTCTTGAGGTTTGCCGTGACAAAGCTAATCAGCATAAGCTTGAGATGAACCTGCTTGATGCGGAATATACTTTTGACAGAGGGAAAATTCTGTTCTATTTCACCGCTGAAGGCAGAGTTGATTTCAGAGAGCTTGTAAAAGACCTTGCATCGGTTTTTAAAACAAGAATCGAGTTAAGACAGATTGGTGTAAGAGATGAAGCAAAAATTGTAAAAGGCATTGGTGTATGCGGAAGAGAATTTTGCTGTGCAACATTTCTTGGTGATTTTCAGCCTGTTTCAATAAAAATGGCAAAAGACCAGAATCTTTCCATAAACTCCAATAAAAATTCAGGAAGCTGCGGAAGACTTATGTGCTGCCTTAATTTTGAACAGGAAACTTACGAGGAAATCTGGAAAAAAACGCCCCGTGCCCGTTCTATAGTTAAAACTCCCGACGGAGTGGGAACCGTTATTGATGTAAATCCCCTAAGACAGACTTTAAGAGTGCTTCTTAAGGATTCCGAAGCGGTAAACAGTTATGAAGTTAAACAGATAAAAATCATCAAAAATGCAGAAGCAGAAATTGACGATAAAGAGCTTCAGGAGCTTAAAAAACTGGAAGATTAAAAAAATTTTTAAAAAAATTTCAAAAAGTACTTTAAAAATAGGAAAAAGTATGTTATTATATGTTTGTGGCAGTGTAGGTCACGTCATGTAAGGATTAAACTAAGGAGGTGCTGTAAAATGGCTTATAATATTTCTGATGATTGCATCAGCTGCGGAGCTTGCGTAGGAGAATGTCCCGTAAATGCAATTTCCGAAGGTGACGGCAAATATGTTGTAGATGCAGATACTTGCATCGAATGCGGAGCTTGTGAAGGTGTTTGTCCCGTAGGCGCTCCTCAGCAGGCGTAATTTCGGTTGGGCGGATATTCCGTCATCGAAAAAATGCAGATTAAATTTTAAGGGACTGCAGCGACGCTGCAGTCCCTTATTTTAAGAGAGAAAATTATGATTGATATAGATATAAAACCGTGGGAGCGGATAGACTCCCTTGACGAAAAACATAAAATAATTCAGGATACAAGAGGCTTTTTATACGGAACAGATGCTGTGCTGCTTTCAAAATTTGCAAAAATAAAAAACAAGGACAGAGTGCTTGATTTGTGCAGCGGAAGCGGAATTATACCTGTTCTTTTTGCCATAAATACAGAGTGCAAAAATATTACAGGGCTTGAATATTTTTCCAATTTAACCGATATGGCATCCCGAACCGTAAAATTAAACGGATTTGAAGAACGTGTGTCTTTTATAACGGCAGATTTAAAGGATATAAAAAAACACGTTTCAAGTGAAAGCTTTGATGTTGTAACCGTTAATCCGCCATATAAAAATGACGGAAGCGGTATTCAGAACGAAAATGAATTTAAAAAAATTGCAAGGCACGAAATTCTGTGTACACTTGATGATTGCGTAAAATCCGCGGCATTTGCCTTGAAATACGGCGGAAAACTTTATATGGTTCACCGTGCAGACCGTTTGGCTGATGTAATTTATGCGTTTAAGTCGAATAAAATTGAGCCGAAAACATTAACTCTTGTTATGCCAAAACCCAACGCTTCTCCGAAACTTTTACTTATTGAGGGTAAAAAAGGCGGCGGAAGTGAGCTTAAGTTAACACCTCCTCTTATTCTTGGAGAATAAACGAAAGGTTGATAAAATATGTCATACGGAAAATTATATATAGTGGCAACCCCGATAGGAAATCTTGGCGACATAACCATAAGAGCGCTTGAAACACTTAAAAGCGTTGATATTATTGCGGCTGAGGATACACGCCACAGCCTGAAGCTCCTTAACCATTTTGATATAAAAAAACCTCTTACAAGCTATTTTGAACATAATAAGCAGTATAAAGGGAATGTTGTTATATCAAAGCTTAAAGAAGGTAAGGATGTAGCGCTTATTTCCGATGCGGGAACACCCGTTATTTCCGATCCCGGTGCAGAACTTGTTAAAGACTGTATTGAAAATAATATAGAGGTTCTTACTGTTCCCGGTGCCTGTGCGGCAATTTCGGCGGTTACACTTTGCGGTTTTCTTAATAAGCGTTTTTCGTTTATAGGATTTCTGCCCGTAAAGAAAAACGAAAAAATAAAAGAGCTTGAAAAATTTAAAAACTACGAAACAACACTTGTTTTTTACGAAGCTCCCCATAAGCTTTTAAAAACCCTGGAAGCCATCTGTGAGGTGTTTGGAGTAAGAAATATTTCCGTTGCAAGAGAGCTTACAAAAAAATATGAGCAGGTTATAAGAACAACAACAGAGGAAGCTGTTAAATATTTTGAAGAAAACGAACCCGTTGGAGAATTTGTAATCTGTGTTGAGGGATGCGAAGAAAAAGAAGCGGAAAATGAGCTTAACGCTCTTTCATTAGAAGAACATATAAAATATTATATTAAAAGCGGTCTTTCTAAAAAAGATGCTGTAAAAAAATGCGCTGAGGACAGAGGCGTGCCTAAAAGAGAAATATATAATGCCTCCATAGAGCTTGAATTGTGATTTATTGACAAATCAGTAATAATATGTTAAAATTATAATAATAAAAACTCATAAGAACCGAGGTTTTTTATATGTATGGTATAGGGGATAGGATAGTATATCCGTTGTATGGTGCAGGAACGGTAATTTCAATAGAGGAACGTGACATTCTCGGAGAAAAGAAAAAATACTACTTTCTTGAAATTTTAAACGAGAATGCTCCTGTTATGCTGCCTGTTGATACATGTGAAAAAATAGGAGTGCGTCCGCTTATGTCCAAAAGCGAAATAGAGGAAATATTCAGCTATATTGCTTCTTACGATGATATTACCGAAGAAAACTGGAACAAAACCTACCGCATTAACATGGACAAGCTTAAATCGGGCGATTTAAAGCAGGTTGGCGAGGTTCTGAAGTATCTTATAAAAAGAGAGACTTCCAAGCATCTTTCTGCAGGTGAAAAGAAAATGCTTAATCACGCCAAACAGATTCTGTACAGTGAAATTATTTTCATTTCAGATATTTCGTATGATGAGGCGGACAGTATTGTAAGGGAACTGATTGTATGATAAATAATAAATTCTGTTCTGCGGTTCTGCTTGCGGGAGGCACCGGAAGCAGAATGCAAATGGATGTAAAAAAGCAGTTTTATAAAATAAATAATAAACCTGTTTTTGTACATTCTCTTGAAAAATTTGATAAAATTCCGGAAATAGATGAAATTGTTGTTGTTTTTTCTGAAAGTGAATTTAACGAAATGAGCAGTATTGATTACGGAATTTCCAAGAAACTCACCTTTGCAAAAGGTGGAGAAAGACGTCAGGATTCCAGCTATAACGGAATAATAAAAACTGCAGCAAACTCCGAAATTGTTCTTATACACGATTCTGTAAGGCCTCTTGTTAAAATTGAGGATATAAAAAAGGTTATTGCGGACGGCGAAAAATACAAAGCGGCAACTCTTGCGGTTAAAGCTAAGGATACTGTAAAAATTGGCGATGAAAACGGATTTTTTACAGAAAGTCCCAATCGGAATAATGTGTATATAATCCAGACACCACAGGTGTTTTCAAAAAAAGAGCTTTTAGAAGCTTTTGATAAAATTAATAAAACGGGAGAAAGCTTTACGGATGAAACAACTCTTATAGAAAGTGTTGGAATAAGAGCAAAAGCAACTCTTGGGAGTTATGATAATATTAAAATCACAACTCCGGATGATCTAAATATTGTAAAGCTTAATATTTGATATGAGAATCGGAATGGGATATGATGTTCACCGTTATGCCGAAAACAGAAAATTTATTCTCGGCGGTGAAGAAATAGAATTTGAAAAAGGCTTGCTGGGACATTCGGATGCGGATGTTCTTGTTCATGCTTTAATGGATGCTATGCTTGGTGCACTTGCACTTGGGGATATTGGTAAGCATTTCCCCGATACAGATCCTAAGTACAGCGGAATTTCAAGTATGAAGCTCCTTAGCCATGTGGACAGGCTTATTAAAGAAAAGGGCTATGAAATTTCCAACGCAGATTGCATTGTAGTTGCCCAGAAACCCAAGCTTGCCCCTCATATCGGCAAAATACGTCAGAATATAGCAAATACGGTTAATACTGATATAAATAATATTTCCGTAAAAGCCACAACGGAAGAAAAGCTTGGCTTTACAGGAAATATGGATGGAGTTAAGGCATACGCTGTGTGCATTCTCAAAGAAAGGACTGAAAAAAATGATATCAAAATGTCTTGATATAAACAGTGAAAATCATCTTACTATCGGCGGAATGGATGTTTGCACTCTTGCAGAAAAATACGGAACACCGCTATATATTATGGATGAAAACTTAATAAGGGAAAATTTAGCAACGTACAGAGATTCTCTTAATAAATTCTATAACGGAAACGGTATGGTGCTTTATGCGTCAAAAGCTTTTTCCTGCAAGCATATATATAAGGTTTGCAAAGAGGAAAATACCGGTATAGACGTGGTTTCCGGCGGTGAACTTTATACTGCTCTTAAAGCAGATTTTCCTGCAGAAAAAATTTATTTCCACGGAAATAATAAAACAAATGATGAAATAAAATTTGCTGTGGAAAATAATGTTGGCAGAATTGTTGCTGATAATCTTGAAGAACTTGAAAGAATCAATAAAATTGCCGGTTCGCTTGGAAAAAAAGTAAGCGTTTTATTCAGAATAAAACCCGGAATCGACGCTCATACACATCAGTTTATAATGACAGGTCAGATAGATTCCAAGTTTGGCTTTGCCCTTGAAACGGGCGAAGCAATGACGGCAATTAAATCCGCTCTTTCCTGCGAAAATCTGGAAGTAACCGGCATTCACTGTCATATAGGTTCTCAGATTTTTGACCTTGAACCATTTAAAGAAGCGGCTAAGGTAATGTTTGGTTTTGTAAAACAGATTAAGGATGAGCTTAATGTTGAAATTAAGGAGCTTAACCTTGGCGGAGGCTTCGGAATTAAATATTTAGAGAGCGATGATCCCATAGAGTATTCAAAATATATCGAAGCTGTATCCGAGGTTATTCACGAAGTTTGCGAAAAAGAGGGGATTAATCCTCCTAAAATCCTTATGGAACCCGGCCGTTCAATTGTTGGAGAAGCAGGCATAACTGTTTATACCGTTGGTTCTGTCAAGGATATTCCCAATGTCAGAAAATACGTTTCAATAGATGGCGGAATGACGGATAATCCAAGATTTATTCTTTATCAGTCAGAATACTCTGCTCTTGTAGCAAACAGAGCCGATGCCAAACCCTCAGAAAAGGTTACAATTGCAGGAAAATGCTGTGAATCGGGCGACCTTATTGCAAAGGATATAATGATGCCTGAAATAAAATCGGGAGATTATCTTGCTGTAATGTCAACAGGTGCTTATAACTATTCTATGAGCAGTAATTATAACAGAACACCCAAACCTCCCGTTGTAATGGTTAAAAACGGGGTTGATACAGTGGTTGTTAAAAGAGAAACTTACGAAGATTTAATAAGAAACGACCTGTAAAAAGGAGATTTTATATTGTATGATGCAGTAATTATAGGCGGCGGCGCAGCCGGACTTATGGCGGCGGGCACAGCCTGTAAAAACAATAAAAAAGTTCTTGTTGCGGAAAAAAATTCCATTCTCGGAAAAAAACTTCTTATAACGGGCAAAGGGCGCTGTAATGTTACAAACAGCGCCGATATTTCGGAATTTTTTGATTTTGTTGTAAGAAACAGAAATTTTATGTACAGTGCTTTTTATACTTTTACAAACGAGGATTTGATGAAGCTTATATCTGAAATGGGAACACCTCTTAAAATCGAGCGCGGAAACAGAGTTTTCCCGGTTTCAGACCGTTCTGCAGATATTGTTTCTGCACTTAAAAAATATTCCCGGAATGCCGATTTTGTTTATAAAAAGGTTAAGGAAATATTAATTGAAAACGGCGAAGTTAAAGGTGTTAAACTGGAAGATGACAGTGTAATAGAGTGCGAAAACGTAATTGTGGCAACAGGCGGACTTTCGTATCCAAAAACGGGCAGTACCGGTGACGGATACCGTTTTGCGAAAAAAGCAGGCCATACAGTAACAGAACTTAAACCGTCGCTTGTACCGCTTAATGTGAAAGAAAAATATCCTGCTGAAATGCAGGGCTTATCCCTTAAAAATATAGGTATAAAAATCCTTAATAAATCGGGAAAGATTATTTACGACGATTTTGGTGAAATGCTTTTCACACATTTTGGTGTAAGCGGGCCGGTAATTTTATCAGGTTCTGCACACTTAAAGGACAACGAAAATTATACACTTTGTATTGATTTAAAGCCTGCTTTGTCTTTTGAAAAACTTGAAAAGAGAATTTTGTCGGATTTTGAAAAATATATAAATAAAGATTTTCAGAATTCTTTAAACGACCTTCTTCCCAAAAAAATGATTCCCGTAATTATAGAACGCTGCGGAATCCCGGCAGAGAAAAAGGTTAATGTTATAACAAAAGAAGAAAGAAAAGCCCTGCTTGAGCTTATAAAGAATTTCACCCTTTCAATAACGGGGAAAGGCGATATTTCAGAGGCTATAATAACCGAAGGCGGCGTAAATGTTAAAGAGATAAATCCCTCTACAATGGAATCCAAGCTTGTAAAAGGTCTGTATTTTGCAGGAGAGGTGCTTGATGTTAACGCTTATACCGGTGGCTTTAATCTGCAGATTGCCTTTTCTACGGGGTATCTTGCAGGAATGCTTTCAAAATAATGTAGTAAGGAATGACAAATATGAATATGGAGTACGGTAGTAAGGAAGTTGCGGCATGTGCAGTTAAAATTGCTATATCCGCTTCAAAATCCGAAGAGGATGTGTTAAAACAGGAATTTCATAAAAACGGAATTTCCTCTTGCGGAGTTAATTTTGGCGGAGAATTTATTCCGTCTGTTATGAAAATAATTGAAAGGTCTGTTGTTTCCGCCAAAAGAGAAGGTTTGATAGGTGAAAATCACGTTGAAGAGGGTTGCGTAGCAGGTGCTACAAGAGAAGCTCTTCATCAGCTTATGGATAAGGCTATCGGCCTTAATGTAGGCGGAAAAATAGGGATAGCAAGATATAAAGAGCATATTTCTGTGTGCGTGTTCTTTGGGATAGGTCTTTTGCATCTTAACGAAATTGCAATGGGGCTTGGACACAGAGTATTAAGCTATATCGAAGTTCCGGAGGGGGAAAAGGTATGAAAATATATAAAATAGCAGTTGACGGGCCTGCCGGAGTGGGAAAAAGCAGTATATCAAAGGCTGTTGCAAAAGAGCTTGGCATAACCTATGTTGATACAGGTGCAATGTACCGCGCAGTGGGGCTTTACTGTAAGGAAAATAACATTTTGTGCGAAAACGCAGGAACTGTTATGGATAAAATAAATATTGATATTTCCTACGATGAAGAAGCCGGTCAGAAAATTTATTTAAACGGAAGAGACGTTTCTAAGGATATCCGTCTCGGAGATGTTTCCACCTATGCTTCAAAGGTTGCAGTTGTGGGAGAAGTACGTAAAAAGCTTGTGGAAATACAGCAGGAAATAGGTAAAACAAAAAGCGTTATTATGGATGGCAGAGATATAGGTACAAAGGTTTTCCCCGATGCAGATGTAAAGCTTTTTATAACAGCTTCGGCTGAGGTTCGTGCAAAAAGACGTTGTGCCGAACTTGCCGAAATGGGTGAAACGGTTTCGTATGAGAAAATTTTAGAGGAAATAAAATTCCGGGATAACAACGATTCAACCAGAAAGATAGATCCTCTAAAGCCGGCTGAAGATGCAATTATGGTTGATAATTCTGTAAATACCTTTGAAAAGACAAAGGAAGAAATAATTAAAATAATTAATGATAAAATCAGGGGTTAATAATATGAGTTTATACAAAGTTGTAAGAAATATCTGTAAAGCGGCAATGAAGTTTTTTTACAGAGTTGAACATATTAACAGTGAAAACATCCCGACTGAGGGCGGAGTTTTGTTCTGTGCCAATCATACAAGTAATCTGGATCCCGTAATGCTTGGTGTTACAAACAGAAGAGAATTTTCATTTATGGCGAAGGAATCTCTGATAAAAATTCCGCTTTTGGGAACTATAATAAAAAAACTTGGCGTTATTCCTGTTAAAAGAAACAGCAATGATATTCTTGCTATAAAAAAAGCAATTGAAGCTCTTAATTCCGGTAAGGCGATAATGATTTTCCCGGAGGGAACAAGACATAAGGACGGTGTAATAAGAGATGCTAAGGACGGAGCAGCCCTTCTTATAAAAAAGACGGGAGCAACAGTTGTTCCATGTGCTCTTACAAAACACAGCCTTTTCAAAAAATCCAGAGTAATTTTCGGAAAACCGCTTGATATGAGCGAATATAAGGACAGTAAAGACTTAAAACATATTACAAATGTTATAATGGATGAAGTTAAAAAGCTTTATGAGGAGCTTAAATGATGAAGATTGAAGCTGCAAAAAGTGCAGGATTTTGCTTTGGAGTTAAAAGAGCCGTAGAAAAAGCATATGAATGTGCCGAAGATAAAGAAAAAAAATATTATACTTTAGGGCCTATAATTCACAACGGAAGTGTTATTGAGGATTTAAACAGCAAGGGTGTTACGGTAATTGATTCGCTTGACGATTTAAAAGACAATAATGCAACTGTTATTATCCGTGCACACGGCGTTCCGAAGGCTGTTTATGATTATCTGGAAGAAAGAAAAATTGAATTTATTGATTTAACCTGTCCTTTTGTGAAAAAAATTCATAATATCGTAAAAGAAAAATATGAAGAAGGCTATAAGATAATTGTAGTGGGAAAAAGAGAACATCCCGAGGTTACAGGCATTAACGGATGGTGCGAAAACTCAGCATACATCGTGTTTGATGAGGATATTGACGAAGAATATATAAAAAGTTTTGATAAAATTTGCGTTGTTGCACAAACTACTGTTAACAAAGAGAAATTTTACAATTATATTAAATTTTTAAAAAATACTTGTAATTGTATAGAAGTTTTTGATACAATATGTAGTGCGACGGAAAAAAGACAGACTGAAGCATATGAAATTGCTCAGAGAAATGATATGATGATAGTTGTAGGCGGAGAAAATAGCTCCAATTCTCAGGAACTGTACAAGCTATGCAAAAGCGTATGTCCTGAAACTTATCTCATACAGAACGCATCACAGCTGAAATCCGGTGGATTTGAAAATAAAAACATTGGAATTACAGCCGGGGCATCAACACCGGCGTATATCATAAAGGAGGTTCTGAATATTATGTCAGAAGTAAAAACAATGCCAAACGGCGAAGAAAATTTCGCTGATATTTTGGAAAACTATTTAAACTCTTCACTACATATTGGACAAGTGGTAAAGGGTACTGTGGACAGAGTTTCTCCCACAGAAATCAATGTTAACATCATAGGATTTAAAGGAGTAGGAATTATATCCTTAGATGATTTAACCGACGATCCTCAGGCAAAAACATCCGACGTTGCTAAAATAGGTGACGAAATCGAAGCAATGGTAATCAAGAAAAATGATTTGGAAGGTTACGTATTGCTATCCAAGAAAAAGGTCGACTCCTACAAAAATATAGAAAAGATAAAAGCTTATGCTGAAACACAGGAAATTGTTAACGGTAAAGTTGTTGAAATCAATAAAGGCGGAGCATCCGTTCTTGTTGATTCCGTAAAAGTATTCGTTCCCAATTCTCTTGCTACAGAAAGATTTACAGAAGATATTTCTTTCCTGATGAATACAGAAGTTGCTCTTAAAATCATCGATTTTGATGAAAGAAGAAAAAGAGCAGTTGGTTCTATCAAAGCTGTTTTAGTTGAAGAAAAGAAAAAACTTCAGGATGCTTTCTGGGCTGGTGCAGAGGTTGGAAAGGTTTACCAGGGTACTGTTAAATCTCTTACAAACTTTGGTGCTTTCGTTGACCTTGGCGGCGTAGACGGACTTGTTCACATTTCCGAGCTGTCCTGGGGCAGAATAAAACATCCTTCTGAAGTTCTTAAAGAAGGCGATGTTGCTGAAGTTTATATCAAGGATATAGACCAGGAAACAAAGAAAATTTCCTTAGGCTTCAAAAAAGCTGAGGATAACCCCTGGGTTAAAGTTGCAAATCAGATTAAGGTTGGCGATACAATCGAATGTAAAATTGTTCGTCTTGTACCTTTCGGCGCATTTGCTGAAATCATTCCTTTTGTTGACGGTTTGATTCACATTTCTCAGATTTCCGATAAGAGAATCAACAAACCTGCTGATGAACTTAAAATCGGTGAAGTTGTTGAAGCAAAAGTTATCGATATGGATCTTGAAAAACAGAAAATCAGCTTAAGCATAAGAGCTCTTCTTGAAAACATCATCATTGATGATGCAGAAGCTGCTCCTGCAGCTGAAGAGGTTGCTCCTGTTGAAGAAGCAGCTGAAGAAGTTGTTGAAGAAGCTCCTGTTGAAGAAGCTGCAACAGAAGAATAATTCTTAAAATCAAAGGATGGCAAAACGCCATCCTTTTTTATAAAGTATTACAGAATTATAGGAGTACTGATATGGTAATTGATAAATTAAAAAACAAAAATTTATATGCGGATATGCACCCCTTGTTTAAAAAGGCATTCGATTTTCTTGAAAATGCAGTTGAAAAACTTCCCGAAGAAGGACGTTATGATATCGACGGTGACAATGTCTATGCAATGGTTCAGAGCTATGAAACAAAAGAAAAAGGTCTTCCGGAGGCTCACGATAAATACATTGATATACAGCTTGTTGTAAAAGGCTGTGAAAAAATAGAATATTCCAGCCGTGACGGTCTTGAAATTGAAAAGGATTATGTGGAGGATGTTGTTTTTTTCAAAGAAAATTCAAATAGTTCAAGCTTGATTCTTGATGATAATACATTTGCAGTATTTTATCCCTGTGATGCCCATACTCCCGGGCTTATTGCAGATAAAAAACAAAATGTTACCAAAATTGTTGTAAAAGTAAAGGTGCTTTAATTGATAAAACAGGCAGAATGTGAATATTCTGTCTGTTTTTATTTAATTTTGTGTTGAAAATATTCCAATAATATTGTATAATGATTTCATGTAAGCAGGAAATCGTCGATATTCCCTGTGGTGCAATTTGCACTGCGTATGAGATGTGTTCCTTTGGGACGAGATAAAAGGTTTTTCAAAATACAGAAATCTTTGATTTCGTAATATTTTGTGACATTCTTATATCATATCGTAATGGAATGAAATGAGGTTATATCTCACGAACGGAGCAAGTATATTGCAAAATTTTTTCCGAATTTGATATGAGAATATAAAGATTGTCGAATGTTGTCGAAAAGATAAATAAGAATTTGTAAGTGATAGTATGAAACAACACAAAGAAGTGATCTTTTCAAAAATAGATATGGAATTGTGGGACAGAAAAGAATACTTTTTTCACTACTACAATGACGTTCGCTGTACTTATAGCGTTACCGTCAATGTGGATATAACAGAAATATATAACCGAGTGAAGGACAACAGTCTCAGACTGTATCCGACATTGATATGGTGGATAGCTAACAGCGTCAATCATTTCAAATTTCTGTGTTTTAATCATGATGAGGATGGCGATATCGGATACTATAATGAAGTAAATCCATCTTTCACATTTATGCCACAGAACAGCGATAAGTTCCATGTATTATGGTGCAAGTATGAACGAAGTTTTAAGAAATTCTACGACCGCTGTGTTGAAGTTATGGACACCTGTGATGAAAGTAAAATGTTCCCGATGACTGATATGCCAAAGAATTGCTTTGATATATCTTCTGTACCATGGATAGAGTTCACATCATTCAACCTCAATGTGTTCACCACAGGCACACACTTACCGCCTATATTTACCACAGGTAAATTGATTAAGGAGAACGGCAGGGTTAAGCTTCCGTTCTGCCTGCAAGCCCATCACTCAATTTGTGATGGATACCACGCAGGACAATTTTACGACCATTTACAAAACCTTGCAGATAAAGCAAGAGACTGGTTAAAAAAGTCAAATTCCAATTTGTTTATGTGTTTTTTTGTTCTTAACATAGTACGAACTACTATTAAAACTAATTGGCATCCGGATTATACAGTCTTTATATGAGTGTCGAATTTTGTCGAAAGATAGCCTGAATCCAGCAGGTATAAAATATATAATTTTATGAGGTGAAATTAAATGCTTGAAAATATGTTGAAAGAAAAAAATCTTCCTCCTTTTATGTCAAGGGATGAGATGCTTGATATTTTGTTGAAAGAGGAATATGGATATATGCCACCCCAACCTGAAAGCATATCTTATAAGTCGATAGAAAACTACATTCCCAATTTCTGTGCGGGAAAAGCAATTTCGAGAAAAGTTGAAATAACTTCACAAATCTCCGGTAAAGAGCTCACATTTCCTCTTTATGTCACAATTCCAAATAAAGAGGGAAAACATCCGTTTTTTATATGCATAAACTTCTTCGACTGTGTTCCTGATCGATATATTCCTGTCGAAGAAATTGTTGATAACGGTTTCGCAGTGCTTTCATTCTCCTATAAAGATGTTACTGATGATAACGATGATTTTACAAATGGTCTTGCAGGAGTGCTTTATGAAAATGGAAAAAGAGGCGAAAGTGATCCGGGCAAAATTGCTATGTGGGCGTGGGCTGCCCAACGAGCCATGGATTACGCACAAACTTTGGATTGCCTTGATTTTGATTGCAGCATTGTGTGTGGGCATTCCCGTCTTGGGAAAACTGCACTTTTAACAGCAGCAACGGATGAGCGCTTTAAGTATGCCTATTCTAATAATTCGGGTTGTAGTGGTGCGGCAATCTCCAGAGGTAAACAAGGGGAAAGAATTGAAGATATCTGCAAAAACTTTCCGTATTGGTTTTGTGAGAATTACAAAAAATATGTAAACAATGAATATAATATGCCTTTTGACCAGCATTATTTAGTAGCTTCAATTGCTCCGAGATATGTATACATAGCAAGTGCTGATGAGGATAAATGGGCAGATCCTGATTCTGAAATGTTAACTTGCTATGCAGTAGGCGGAATATATGAAAAACATAGAAAACAAGGCTTTGTGTGTGAGGATAGATTACCACAGGTAAATGATATGTATCATGAGGGTTGTGTAGGATATCATTTGAGGGCGGGTCTCCATTACTTTAGCCGTGAAGATTGGTTAAAGGTTATTAAGTTTGTAAAGAAACACAGTTGCATTTAAATCTTATGTGTTGAAATTGCTAAAAAACCGGCATCCGCTTGCGGTGCATGAGGTGAAAAAACAAATTAAGAAATAACGATTGCTTTCGCAATCTACACCTCGTCAGTCACTTCGTGACAGCTTCCCCTCAAGGGGAAGCCTTTAAAAATTTTGTCTCTAATATCACATGAGCATAGTAAGATTGTAGTAATTTGACGAAAATATAAATGAGGTGGATGATGAAACGTGGATGCAGGCGGTTAACACTTTTGGTTGTGGTTGTTATTCTTATAACTATTGTGTTAAATATAAATATAATTTATGATAATATCCTCGTGTTGATTAGCAATCAATTATTATTTGAAATGTCTGAAGAAGTTGGTGATGATATAATTGATATTAATTGGGGAGATGATTTAGATTATCGTGTCCATTATAAAGGAAATGGTATTTGCTTGGAATAAATGAAAAAAAGATAGAATATTCAAAAATAACGTGCTTAAGTTCTGAAAATGACTTTAGTAAAACACATAGAAGAATTCTTGAATATATTGAAGATAAAATTGTTTTTGAAAACGGCATTTAAATTACAAAATCTTAGTTTAATAATAAAAAATCAAACAGAGGTGTTTTAATGAATAAAAAATTCATAGATGTGGCTGCAGGAGAGCAGAATCCTGTCTGGAATAAGCTTACAGCACGGAAAGTTGAATTGTATTCACGTTCTGACGATATTCGCGATGCTTTTGAGCGTGACTACACCAGAATTCTGCATTCCAATGCCTATCGGCGCTTAAAGCATAAAACTCAGGTGTTTTTCAATATTGATAATGACCATATATGTACCAGGATGGAACACGTTTCACACGTGGAATCGGTAAGCAACACAATTGCCAGCTTTCTGGGGCTTAATACGGAGCTTACAAAAGCAATTGCAATGGGGCACGATCTTGGTCATGCACCTTTTGGACATCATGGAGAAACAATTTTAAGAAAGCTCTCAAAGGAATATTTTAATGAAAGTTTCTGGCACGAAAAAAACGGTTTAAGATTTGTGGACTGCGTTGAGCTTCTGGAAGATAATTACAGGGTTTCTAAAAACCTTAATTTAACCTATGCAGTTCGTGACGGAATAATTTCCCACTGCGGCGAGGTGGACGAAAACGGACTTAAGCCGAGAACGGAATTTATAGATTTTAAGGAATTTGATTCTCCGGGTAAATTTCAGCCGATAACCTGGGAAGGCTGTGTTGTTAAAATTTCCGATAAAATTGCTTATGTGGGAAGAGATATAGAAGATGCAATAAGTCTTGGCTTTTTAGGCGAAACTCAGAAAAGTCAGTTGCTAAAAATGGCAAGAGCCAACGACGAAAGTGTGCTTAATACAACTGTTATTATGCATAATCTTATTATTGATATCTGTCAGAACAGTTCTCCCGAAGCAGGAATTTGCCTAAGCGAAAAGTATTTGAACCAGCTTCAGGAGATAAAGGATTTCAATTACGAATTTATTTACGGAAATAAAAGGCTTGATGCTTTTAGAAGATATTCTGAGCTTGTGATAACAGAGATTTTTTCAACCTTGCTCTCAGCGTATGACGGAAAATATTCGTGGAAAAATCTTGCTGAACAGAAGAAATATTATCCCACACTTATGTCGTCTTTTGAAAAATGGTTACCTAAATATTGCGATGTGGCTATTGTTCCTGAGGGTGAGCTTAAAGCAATTGCACTTGAAGCTGAAAATGAAAAAATTTTCAATATGCTTGAAACAAAGGAAATTTTTGTTCAGGCAATTATTGATTTTATTTCGGGTATGACAGACCGTTTTGCAATAAAATCATTTGAAGAATTACTTGCATATTAAATGAGGTGAAATTATGACTGAAGAATTAATCAAAAGAATCAACTTTCTTTCAAAAAAATCCAAAGCAGAAGGACTTACCGAGGCGGAAAAAGCCGAACAGGCAGAGCTAAGACAGCAGTATATAAAGGAGTTCCGTCAGGGAATGGTAAATACTCTTGATAACGTATATATTGTGGATGAAAAAGGCAACAAGAAAAAAGTTGAAAGAAAAAAATAACAATAGGAGTACAGCACTCTGATTAAAAAATCAGAATTGCTGTACTTCTTTTTTTGAAAATCTAAAAAATATCCACTTTTTTTCTTAAATATATCCATTGTGCAAGCTGCATTATAATATTATAATAAAAATGTAGCGTGGTTATCTGCGTTTCAAATTTTAAAATGTGAGGAAAAAATATGAATCGCTTTGGCAATATTTTTCCGATTTCGGAAACAGAAATTGAATATTGCGCCGAAACCGAAGAAAAAATCATTAATTTTTTTCTTAACGGGGAGTTTAATGAAGCACTCCTGCTTTTGTCAGACATTGTTGAAGCCAACGTAGGGGAGCAATTCAGCCCGTATACGGTGCTTGAACTGCGTTTTTATTTTGCATCTTTGCTTGTTCGCCTGCTGAAACATTTAAGAGTGTTTGAAAGCGGTATAAACTGTGATTTTCCGGCACTTGATTTTGAAATTTACGGAAAAAGCGGTAAAGAACTCAAAGAAGAGCTTCTTGCTTTATTTAATGTTCTCGAAACCGAACCGCTTATTTCTGCAATCGGCAAGTACAGTCTGCTTTTTAAAATAAACGCCTATATTGATGAAAATATTGCTTCGGATATATCGCTTGCAGATATTGCGGAAAGCCTGGAACTGTCGCTTTCATATACGAGCAGGCTTTTCCCTAAAATAACGGGAGTAAAGTTTAAAACCTATTTAAACGTCCGCAGAGTGGAGCTTGCAAAGCAGAAGCTTAAGCGCGGAGAAGCGATAGGCGATGTTATGAATTCTCTTGGATTCTATAACCGTGAAACCTTTAACCGGGTATTCCGCAGGTATGCCGGAGTTTCCCCGGGGTACTATATAACACAGACTAATAAAGAAACGAGGAATGAATATGCAACTTAGGAAAAATAAGACTTCAGGAAAAAGCGATCTTGTTCGTGCAATGAAGAAAAATTATGAGCTTTATCTTTTGTTTTTACCGGTTCTTGCATACTATATTATATTTTGTTATGTACCTATGAGCGGTATCGTTCTTGCTTTTAAGGACTTTTCTGCCGTTAAGGGAATCTGGGGCAGTCCGTGGATTGGTTTTGAACATTTTAAAATGTTCTTTTCCGGCCCGAACTTTGTAAGAACTCTTGTAAATACACTGCGTATCAGTATTGTATCGTTGGTTGTGGATTTCCCGGCGCCTATAATTTTTGCTCTGCTTTTAAACGAGCTGAGATTAAGACGCTATAAAAGAGTTGTACAGACCATCAGCTATATGCCTCACTTTATTTCACTTGTTGTTGCAGTAGGTCTTATTCTTAACTTTGTTCAGCGTGACGGAGTTATAAATGATATTATTGCACTTTTCGGCGGAGAGAGAATTGCGTTTATGTCTGAACCGAAATATTTCACTCCTGTTTATGTTTTATCGGGGGTATGGCAGGAGGTAGGCTGGTCTTCCATTATTTATCTTGCCGCAATTGCAGGTGTAAGCGCCGATTTGTATGAGGCTGCCGCAATTGACGGTGCAGGACGTTTCAGACAGCTTATAAATGTTACCCTGCCAAGCATTATGCCGACAATTATAATACTTTTTATTATGCGTGTTGGTAATATAATGTCGGTAGGATACGAAAAAATAATTCTTATGTCCAACGACCTTATACTTGATAAATCAGAGGTAATTTCCTCATATGTTTACCGTATTGCATTCGGTTCTGCACCGAATTACGGATATTCTACTGCGGTAAACCTGTTTAACATTATTATAAACGTAACCCTTCTTGTTACAACAAACTATATTTGCGGCAAGCTGGGCGACACCTCTTTATGGTAAAATACATACCAACAACAGAAAGGAGAATTACCCGACGTGTATAAATATAAACAAAGCATCGGCGGCAGAATTTTTGATGTATTCAATGTAATTATTATAACAGCCATTACATTTATTTGTCTTTATCCGATGGTTCATGTTCTTATGGCATCTTTGTCTTCACCCAGTATGCTTATGAAGCACGAGGGCTTGCTTTTGTGGCCTCAGGGCTTTCATGGAGCGGCATATAAGGCTGTTCTGGATAATCCCGATATATATACAGGATATATGAACACACTTGTTTACGTTTTTGCAGGAACTGCGGTTAACGTAGCACTTACAGTGGTTGCGGCATATGTTCTTTCAAGAAAAAAATTCCCGTTCCGTAACTTTTTCAATTTTATTGTTGTTTTAACAATGTTTGTTAACGGCGGAATGGTTCCTACATATCTTACTGTTAAAAATGTGGGGCTTATAGACTCCCGTCTGGCACTTATTCTGCCAACGGCAATCAGTGCGTATAACGTAATTCTTATGCGTACATATATGTCGTCGATTCCTGCGGCACTGGAAGAATCAGCCCGTATTGACGGAGCTTCGCATTTCAGAGTTTTGTTAAGCGTAATATTTCCTCTTTGTAAACCGATTTTTGCGGTTATAACTCTGTATTATGCAGTTGGTAACTGGAACAGTTGGTTTAACGCTATGATTTATCTTAACGACAGAGCAAAATATCCTCTTCAGCTGTTTCTTCGTGAAATTCTTATTCTTAACGAAACAAATTCACTTATGAACGCAAACGACAGCGGTATTGAACAGATTCAGATTTCGGAAAACATAAAATATGCAACAATTATTGTTTCAACAGTTCCGATTCTGTGCATCTATCCCTTCCTGCAGAAGTTTTTTGTAAAGGGTGTAATGATAGGTGCGGTTAAAGAGTAAACAAAAAAATATATAAAGAAAGATGAGGGAAAAATAATGAAAAAGAAATGGATAACCAAAATAGTGCCGTTTGCACTTTCTGCCGCAATTCTGGCAGGTTGTCAGCCCAAGGGCGGAGAAACAGGAAAAATAGAATCTCCGGAAAATCCGCTTGATTTAAAAACAGCATCAGCAGAGGAGATTACACTTCCCATTACCAGTACACCTACCGAGCTTTCTGTTGCGTGTATTTTAGGTGCACCTATGGGTAAAAGTTCGTTTTCCGAAATTCCGCTGTTTGGCGAAATGGAAAAACGTACAGGTATAAAAATGAACTTCTCGCACACAACAAAAGAAAAAATGAATCTGCTTTTTGCTTCCAACGATTTACCGGATATCATCATCAACTACTGGGATGACGGTGCGGAAAAGAAAGCTTATAACGATGAGCAGATTTTAAGACTTGACGATCTTATTGCAAAATATGCACCAAACTATCTTCAGATACTTAAGAACGATCCTGCTCTGCACGCCCAGATTGCAGATGCAGACGGATTTATTTACAGCTTCCAGTTCTTAAGAAACGATCCTAATTTAAGAGTATTTGACGGATTCATGATTCGTCAGGACTGGATGGATAAATTAGGTCTTGAAGCACCAAACAATGTTGAAGAGCTTTATAATGTGCTTAAAGCAATTAAAGAAGGCGATCCCAACGGAAACGGTGAAGCGGATGAAATTCCTTTCATAATGGAAAGCGGTAACGGACTTTATCACTTATGTTCATGGTGGGGCGTAGGCGATTTCTATATTGACGATAACGGTACTCTTCAGAGCGGTTGGGTACAGCCTGAATACAAAGAAATGCTTATGTGGCTGAACAAAATTTATAACGAAGGTCTTCTTGACCAGGATTATGCAATTACCGACAGAAATCAGTTTGATACCAAGGTTTCCAACGGTCAGGCAGCTATGTGGTTTGGTCTTGCAGGCGGCGGACTTGCCCGTCTTAATACACTTATGGCGCCAATCGATCCCGAATTCAAGCTTTCTGCTGTTCCGTGGATGCAGCTTGAAGACGGAAAACGTTACAATATGAACATTGAATATCTGAGTCCTATTTCAGGACGTATGGGACTTTCCATAAGTGCTACCTGTAAAGATCCTGTTGCTGCAGTTAAACTTGCAGACTACGCATACAGCGAAGAGGGCGGAAGACTTATAAGCTTCGGTATTGAAGGCGAAAGCTACACTATGGAAAACGGCGTTCCCACATATACAGAACTTATCACCAATACACCCGGAAAAGCAATGTCTGAAATGCTTGCTCAGTACACCGTTGCAAGCGGATACCCGTTTGAACAGAGTCCTCACTATTTCGATCAGTATATGAGTGATGTTCAGAAAGCGGCTATCAATGTATGGAAAGATTGTGAAATTTCAAGAATTGTTCCTGTTCTTAAGCATACAGATGAAGAGCTTTTAATAGCAACAACAAAATTCAATGAAATCAAGAGCTATCACGATGAAATGATTAATAAATTCATCGTTGGAAGAGAAAGCTTTGATAACTATGATAATTTCATTAAAACACTTGAAAATATGGGCTTGAACGATGTTGTAAAGGTTAAACAGGACGCTTACGCCCGTTATCTTGCTACTGTTGAAAAAGCTACAAAATAGCAACAAAAAAACCGTTTGGAAAATCCAAACGGTTTTTTTGTTGCTATTTTGTAAAGCTTCGTTTTTATCTTCAAATTCTGATAAATATTTAAAAATTTTATTATTATCATAAACTATGTTGTTCTTTTTACAAAATTCCCTGAAAATCTTCATCAGCTTATAATGATTCGGGCTTAAAAGCTCGTAGCTTTCACCATAGGTTTTTATGTATTTTTCCTTAAGATGAGGAAAGCTTTTATCAAGCTCCTTGTAGAAATATTCACGGTTACCCTCTCTTAATGTCATTCCCATTCCGAAAGAAATTATCCCGTAAACTCCTGCTTCCTTACAGTAGTTTAAAATTCCAAGAAGATTTTCCTCAGTATCATTTATAAAAGGCAGAATGGGGCAGAGCCACACAACTGTGGGAATACCGTTATCACGAAAAAGTTTAAGAGCTTCAAAGCGTTCTTTTGTTGTGGAAACATTTGGTTCAACTATTCTTGCAAGCTTTTCGTCAAAAGTTGTAAGAGTCATCTGAACAACGCATTTTGTTTTTTCGTTTATTTTTTTCAGTAAATCAAGATCCCGTAAAATTCCCGTAGATTTTGTAATTACAGTAAATCCGAATCCGTTTTCGTAAATCAGTTCAAGACACTTCCTTAAATTACCGACGCTTTCCTCAAGGGGAATATACGGATCCGTCATAGAACCTGTGCCTATCATACATTTTTTCCGTTTGCTTTTTAACGCTTTTTCAAGAAGCGAAACAGCGTTTTCCTTTATTTCAATATCCTCAAAATCGTGTTCCATGTGATAACACTTGCTCCGTGAATCACAGTAAATACATCCGTGGGTGCAGCCCCTGTATAAATTCATACCGTTTCTGGCAGATAAAATTGTTTTTGAATTAACGTAGTGCATAAAAATACCTTTTTTATGGTTATTTTATCACAATGTTTTTTAATAATCAAGATTATTTGAATTTTGTTTAAAAATTGGCAATTTAATATTGTTTTTTGAAACCCGTAGTGTTATACTTAAGTGTGGAGATGACAAAAATGCTTAAGATAAATAAAAATACTTTGAAAACAACACTTAATATGGCAATTCCATCTATGATAGAATCGTTTTTTGTTGCTTTTGCAGGTCTTGTGGATGCACTTATGGTAAGCTCTTTAGGGCCGAGTGCTGTTGCGGCTGTCGGACTTACATCCCAGCCTAAATTTGTCGGATTGTCTGTGTTTATGGCTATAAGTGTTTCAGTTTCAGCATTGGTTGCAAGAAGATTTGGTGAAAAAAGAAGAGATGCCGCCAATTCGGTTTTTCTTACTTCGTTCACCCTTGTAATTCTGCTTGCGGCAGTTATTTCTGTAATTTTTCTTGTTTTTGCTCCAACCATCATAAAGTGGTGCGGCGCAACCCCCGATACTCAGGATATGGCAGTGGACTATTTAAGAATTATTATGGGCGGTATGATTTTCAACTGCATTCAGATTGGTATAAATTCTGCGCAGAGAGGTGCAGGCAATACTAAAATTACAATGCGTACCAATACTACCTCAAATATTGTAAATATAATTTTCAATTATCTGCTTATAGGCGGAAAATTCGGTTTTCCTGCTTTGGGTATAAAAGGCGCTGCACTCGCTACAGTGCTTGGTACCGTGGTTTCATCTGTTATGAGTATTGTATCCATAGCCAAGAAAGATTGCTTTATCAGCATTCCTTACATAATCAAAGAAAAAATAAAACCAACATTTGTATCCCTTAAAAATATTGTAAGAGTAGGCTACAGTGTTTTTGCCGAACAGCTTCTTATGCGAGTGGGTTTTGTGCTTACGGCGGTTATGGCGGCAAATCAGGGAACATACGCTATGGCGGCGCATCAGGTTTGTATAAATATTATGAGCCTTTCCTTTGCGTTTGGCGACGGACTTCAGACTGCCGCAGTAGCACTTATAGGCAGAAGCCTTGGGGAACGTAATCCCGATAAAGCCAGAGAATACGGCTCGGCTTGTCAGTCTATAGGCGCGGTTATTTCGGTTGTTCTTGCCGGTTTGTATTTTGCAGGAGCAAAATGGACGATGAATCTTTTCTTTAAAGAAGCAGAAATTGTTCAGATTGGTGTAACGATTCTTTATATTATAATTGTTGCCATTCTGTTCCAGATTCGTCAGGTTGTGTATATGGGCTGTTTAAGAGGTGCAGGAGATACTTTGTATACAGCAATAGTTTCAACTATCAGTATTTCAGTTGTGCGAACTGTTGCAGGATATTTTTTCTGCTATATAATGAAGTTAGGCATTTTCGGTATATGGATGGGTATCTTTGTCGATCAGCTTGTAAGATTTACCTGCTCGTTTATACGCTTTAAAAAAGGAAAATGGGTTAATATCAGAATTTAAGTTGAGTTTTATAAGAAACGATGTAAAATTTTTTGTGTTTTTTAGTCCAGTCTTGACACGAACTTTGTCGAATGGTGTAGAAAATGTTGGAAAACATATTAAAAACACATAAAAAGCAACTAATATTAGTGAGGAACTTTATATGATTAGATTTGATGAAACCGAAATAAGAAATAGTGCTAAAGAAACATTAGAATCTTTGGAGCATTGGTCAAGGCGTATTATAAACGAGAAATTTGTCGAAAAATATGGAGCAGATTATTTTGACTACAAATTTGAAGATGGAAATAGCCTAATAAAAACCGAGATTTTAAGAATTGTATCTAGCAGAATGGAAGAAAATCCAAAAAGATTTCCAAGAAAGATAGATGCCATTTTAATGGAGGATATAGCATACTTTCTTTGTAAAGATAGTTTTTATAATGAATTCTTTAAAGTAATACTAGAAAATGATTTCTCGGGTCAAGAGGAAGTAAGAAATAGACTTACCATAGTGAAAGATATTCGAAACAAATTGTATCATGGCAACCCAATTTCATACAGAGAAGCCGAACAAGCAATATGTTATTCTCACGATTTTATCGATTGTTATAAAGCATACTATGAAAAAATTGGAAAAGAACGAGAATATAATGTTCCATTCTTTGTCAGAGTAGAGGATTCTTTGGGACGATGTGGATATAGGGATGAGACAAAGACGGAAAAACTATCACTACCATACGAAAGAATAACATTTAGACCTGGAGATGAATATAAAATTTGGGTAGAAGTAGATGGCAGTTTTCCAGAGAATTTTTATGAAATTACATGGTGGATTCATGATAAAAAGGTGGCTACAGGAAAAGAATTTGTTTTTAAACCTACCGTTGATATGGTAGCTTCAATGCAGTTTGTGCATTGTAATCTAAAAACTAAAAGGCAATGGCACAAATATAGGACATATGATGATGGCTTTAGTGTATATATTGGAGAAATATTACCTCCTATCGAAGACTCATATTGACATAAGAGGAAAGGATGTATAAGACATGGGATATGTTATATTTGGAACAATTATCGGTGGTATTATATGGGGTATTGTTGTTAATAAGGTAATCGAAAATAAAGGATATGAAGAAAATTGGTTTTGGTGGGGATTTTTCTTTGGTATATTCGCGTTGATTATTGCATTAACAAAGCAAAGCGTTAATACAACCAAAGTTGTAATCGAGAGTTCTGCACAAATTAAAGAGAATATGGAACAACTTTCGAGTTGCATTTTAAATAATCAAGTTAATATTTCTTCTCCTGTGCATATTACGTCGTGGGAAATAAAGAAAGATGTTGAAAAAATAGTATTATTTGTTAATTTTATAAATGTTTCTCAAAGGGCAATATCGGCGGTAATGTTTTCTGCGACAGGTTTTAATTCGTTTGGCGATAGAGTTCAGATGAATGATGCTGATTCTTTTGATGTGATAGGTCAAGATTTAAGTGTTAAGCCTAACGAATACGAAAAAATTTATACTGTATTGCCAAATGATGCTATACGTAAGGTAGAAGTTAAAGTTAAAAAGATTTGTTTTGCAGATGGAACAGTAGTAGATGATATTCAAGACGAGTGGATTGATGCAAATCAATCGAAATTGGAATCAATACACATAGATTGTGCCAGAAGAGAAAATACTGAATCTAAGTTTTATGCTATCATTAAAGAACGTTATTGGCAATGTGTTTGCGGTTTTGTCAATTCACAGAATACTTGTTCTATATGTGGTATGCAAAAGAATAGTGCATTAAAATTTACAAAAGAAAATTTTGCAAATACATATATTGAGTATTTAAATCGAATTGAATCGGAAAGGCTTGATGAAGAAAGACGTAGATTAGAGGAAAAAGGAATAGCGGAATTACGTTTGATAAGAATCAAAAAGATTGCGGCAGTGATAATGTCATGTATTGTAACTTGTATTACTATTACACTTGTTGTCAATTATGTTATGATTCCTAATTATAAATACGAAAAAGCAATTGCTTATTTAAATAACAAAAAATATGATGATGCTATAAATATTTTTATTGATTTGAAAGAGTTTAAAAATAGTAAAGATATGGTTATGGAGACTAAGCACCAAAAAAATTATGAAGGTTTAAAGAACTGCAAGGTTGGTGAGTATGTCGCGTTTGGAGCATACGAACAAGATAATAATCTTCAAAATGGCAACGAGGAAATTGATTGGCTTGTACTTGAAAAACAAGATGATCTAATCTTTGTTATCAGTAAATATGCCATTGATTGTCAACCCTATAACGCTGTTTATGCAAATGTTACATGGGAAACTTGTTCATTAAGAAAATGGCTTAATAGTGAATTTATTAATAATGCATTTTCCAATGCCGAAAAAGAGATGATCTTTAAAGTTAAAGTGCCTGAGGATAATAATTCCGAATACAATACTGTCTACGGAAAAAGCACAGAGGATTATATTTATATAGCTAGTGTAGATGAGGTTTATAAATACTTGGATTTAGAGAAGATTAAATGTCAACCAACCGCCTATACAGCAAATAAAGGTGCTCAGGCAAACAAATATAATGGTAATTGTATGTGGTGGCTGAGAACGCCAGGTTCTTATCAGTTTAGTGTTAGTTGCGTATACAATGATGGTCATGTTTATAGATCTGGTCATCAAGTCCATTATGATGAGTTTGCGGTTCGACCAGTTATGTGGATAAAAATTAACGGGGAGGGTTAAGGTTTTATGTTGTTAAAAACATAAAAAGTGTGTATTTGCTGTAATTTTACTCATGTTAATTTTCAAAATTTAATACAATAGTTTGCCGATTTTGATATTTACATATCGGACAGGAAAATCTAATATTCCTGCGGATTCTAATGAAAAGTGATAAAGAAAAAACAGTTGAAAAAATAGGGTAAAGTTAGTAGGTCCTATTATTCACTGTTCACCGGTCTTGACACGAACTTTGTCGAATTTTGAAAGAAGGTTTAATATGAAACATATATTAGAAGCTAACAAACTGCATATGGAATTGGATATGAATATTTTTGAAACGGACATTAAATATTCAAGTAATACTATTATGAGTACGACTCTCAAATGCAATGAGTTTTCGGCACAGACATCTATGGACATAGACATAAAGGAATTTGCAGTGTTTGCAGAAAAAATATTTGTAATGTATGAAAAATTAAATGGTACAGCATTAATTAAAGAGCCTTATGGAAATGAACAATTCATAGAGTTTTCGTGTAATAAAACAGGGCATATTATCATTAAAGGTTTTCTATGCAATTTAAATGATTCGTGCTCTTATAAATTAAATTTCGAGAAAACAATAGACCAAACAGATATAGAAAACTTTATTAAAAGTTTCAAAGGAACATACGAAAAATATTTAGGTTAATACTTTGTTGAATTTACTGAGAGGAAGAATAAAAATGAAAAAGTTAATTGATTTTCTTGAAAGGTTAGAAGAAAAGAAAATATACTATAAACTCAATAAAGTAAGAGATGCAATAATGGTTGAAGTTGTAATTCCCGGAGAACGATGGGAAGTAGAATTTTTTGCTAATGGTAATGTTGAAATTGAAAAGTTTATCAGTAATGCAGAAATTTTTGATGTGAAAGAACTTGAACAATTATTTTTAGATTGTGACTAAGATTTTTCTTGTGTCAAGTCCATACAATTTAAAAGAATAGTTTGCCGATTTATAATATTTACATATACTATCGGGAGCGAGAAAATCCAGTATTCTCGCGGGTTCTAAGGAATTTTATTTAAGGAAAAACCAGTGAAATAATCAGGGAAAGTTAGTAGGTCTTATTATTCACTGTTCGCCTGACTTGACACGAACCTTATGGATATGTCGAATACTGTCGAAAGGAGAAAGAGGAATGAAGAATAAAATAGGTATCATAATATTATTTGTAATTCAAGCAATAGCAATACCTTTTGCATTATTTGCAGGATTAATGCTTTTGTTTATTGTTGTTAGTTTTGTGGAAATAGATTGGTCTCAAATGGATGTAGTAATTCAATCTGTTGTTGCATTAATAACAACGTTAATAGGGGTTTTATATATAGGTACATATATTTTCTCTTTGATTAAAACTCTTGATAACAAAAATAACCTTACTGTAGGTAGTGCAAGCATCAGCTCATACCTTTCTGCAATTGAAATGCAATACATTACTGCTACAGAATTCAGCAGTTTGCTCACTGCATTAGGCTTACATGCAGGTATTACAATGAGT
>JAFQLQ010000006.1 GCA_017414505.1 Clostridia bacterium | reverse complement strand
TTCTACAAAAACCACTATGCCACAATCCTTAGTTGGTTGAAGCAGGATATTAAACCCACAAACTATTCTTGCAAGGAAGGTGAAAGCTTATGACACCAAAAGAATTTGAACGTATGCAAAGGCTTAATATGCTGAAATCTCTTTGCTTTGAGGATCACGCCTTATACTGTTGGAGCTTTGATAAAGACAACGGTAAAAATCCCGTTATGAAGGTTGCAAGAGATTATGTTGATAAGTGGTCAGATGCTTTGTCAGGTAATACAGGCTTAGTCCTTTGGGGAGATGTCGGAACGGGCAAGACCTTCTTTGCAGCTTGTATTGCTAATGCGTTGGTAGAACAGAATGTGTCTGTTAAAATGACAAACTTTTCAACCATTCTAAACGATTTGTTTGCAGAGAGCGATAAGAATAAATATCTCGACAGACTCAATGACCATAGTCTTCTAATTATAGATGATTTAGGCATTGAACGTGGTACGGAATATGCTTTAGAACAAGTATATAACGTAATCGACACCCGATATAAAAGTGGCAGACCGCTTATCGTTACAACCAATTTAACCTTAGACGAACTCAAAGCTCCTGCCGATATTCCACACAAGCGAATTTATGACAGAGTTCTCGGTATGTGCGTTCCTGTTATGTTCAACGGAGTGAATTTCAGGAAAGAAGAAGCTGCAGCAAAGATGGAAGCGGCAAAGAAACTATTCGGAATGGAGGATAAAAAATAATGGCATCTGTAATTTTAAGATTTTCAAAACAAAAAGGTAACCCGGCAACTAAGATTGAAGCTCATCACGAGCGAACCAAAGAGGAATACAAAAGCAATCCCGACATCGACACTTCAAAGAGTCATAACAATATCCATCTTATCGCACCACAGATGAGATATAAAGCAGAAGTTAATAAAAGAATTAAAGAATCGGGATGTCATGTCCGCAAAGACAGCACAAGGTTTGTAGACACTTTAATAACTGCAAGTCCTGAATTCTTCAAAGATATGACACACGAGAAAATGGTTGAATATTTCCAACGGGCAGTAGATTTTATCAAAAGCAAAATCAGACCGGATATGATTTTCTCGGCAGTAGTTCATCTTGATGAAAAAACACCGCATCTGCATCTGTGCTTTGTACCCTTAACCGAGGATAACAGACTTACTGCAAAAGAAATCCTTGGCAACCGTGCAAAGCTTTCCAAATGGCAGGATGAGTTTCACGAATTTATGGTAAAGTTCTATCCCGACATAGAACGAGGCACATCGGCAACACTCACCAACAGAAAGCATATACCGAGCAACATATTCAAGTCTGCTGCAAAGCTCGAAAAGATGCAGACAGAGATTGAGGCGGTAACCGATAGGTAGCACCCTTTCCATTATAAGTGTAAGGGCAACCGCAAACAAGCGGTCAGATACCTACCACCCTTTCCATTATAAGTGTAAGGGTAACCGCAGACAAGCGGTAACCGATACCCCGTCACCCTTTCCATTATAAGTGTAAGGGTAACCGCAGACAAGCGGTAACCGATACAACACACCCTTTCCGTATATAGTAGAATACCGAACGCACGATACATTATAGATAGTTGCAATATTAATTAAAATATAAAACCAAATTATATATTTATAACCAAACAAAAGGAGTTATTATTTATGAATGAGAAAGAAAAAAACGCTGAATCCTTTGTTTTTTATCCGTCATTTGCAGAAACCGTCAATGACTTCCCCGAAGAAATAGGAAATAAATTATTAAGAGCAATAGTAAATTACGGAACTTACGGCATAATGCCCGATGATGAAGATTATATCATAAAAGGAGTAATGCGTACTATTAAAAGAAATATTGACAAAGCAAAAGAACGTTATGCCGAAACGGTTGCAAATGGAGAAAAAGGAGGGAGACCACGCAAATATGACTATGACGAAATTATAGATTTGTACAACGAGGGGTTACCAATTAAAGCAATTGCCGAAAAATTAAACACTACCAAGGGAACTATAAATAGTATTTTATATAGAGAACGTGAAAAAGAACTTAGCAAATTAGCAAACCTTAATAATAAAAAAGATAAAGAAAACAATAAAAAAGAAAAAAACAAAAAAGAAAACAATAAAAACATCAAAGAGGAAAATAACAAAGAAGAAAAAAGCATTGATGTCACATATGTTAAACGTGAAGAATATATATCACCATTTATACATCCAACAGAAGATAATGCAGATGATGACGATATACCGTTTTAGTGTTGGCAATTATAATAATACAAGGAGGGTTTTTATGTCAAATTATAAAATTATAAATGATGACAAATATATGTTTTTAGTATTGAACAACAATAAAGAATTGCATTATACAGAATACGACCAAGAATTAAAAGATATCTTAGAGGAATCGTTTTCAACTGCTTGTATAAGATACGATAACCGTATAAGATTAGAAAAAGAAGTAAATTACAAAAGGTATTATTATCTTTGGTATCATATTATATTTTGTTATTATTATCGTGGATTAAACAAGAAGAACGTACATAGCACGTTACAAAATTTTAGCTACGAGATAAAAACAAACAAAATGGTGATAGACCATCTAGATAACAACAAAGCCAATAATTGTAAATGTAATTTATCACTCATTGCAAGGTCTGCCAATAGTTCTAAAATGAACACAAATAAAAAATTCAAGAATATGTTTCACATTGATAAATCGTTTGATGGTAAAAAATACCGTATATTATTCACATATATATCTAAAAATCGAAAACCAAAAATAAAATCATTAAAATATATGTGTGATAATATAGAGGATTTAAACAATTTATGTAAATATCTTCAAAAGAACAAATGGAGTATAAGAGATAGAGGTAAAGGAACAGACACTCCCAAAGAACTATTTTCTATAAAAACAGTTTCAATTTTAACATTTTCTCCTTTTGTTACATTAGTACCTTTAAAGCAAAATACAGAGATACAAGAAATATTAAACTCTTTGCCATTTGATAATTTTGAAAATGCAAATAACATTTTAAATATTCAGGAGAAAGACGGTGATTTTAATTTTTGATAATCTAAACGATGTACTAACGGTAAATGATTTATATAACATATTACCAATAGGCAAAAATAAAATATATGATTTGTTGAATAACAAAGAAATATATAATATAAAATGTGGGAAAAAATTCTTAATTCCCAAACAGAGCGTTGAAAAATTTTTAATGCAAAACGCTTGACATTAACAACCATTAGCGATATATTTATTACTGACGGTTGCCCCAAAAAGAAAGGAGTGTTATTTATTGACGGGCAGACTTGCAATAAAAAAGACACAAAAAGGAGTACAATATTACTACATAGTATTGAATACCAAGCCAACGCCAAAATGGATTAGCACCGGTTTAAAAGTTGAAAACAACAAAAGAAAAGCCGAAGAAATATTAAAAGAAGAAATCAAAAAATATGATATGCTTGAATTTTCGGAAATAACAGAAAGTAAAATGTTGTTTACAGAGTACTTAAACCATTGGGTAAAAAATTGTGATGTAAGAGAAACGACACGCAAAGAATACAAATCAGCGTTAAACACTCACATTATACCTTTTTTTGAAGAAACAAAACTATTATTAAGCGATATCAAGACTTCACATTTACGGCCTTACTACAATTTCATTAGTCAAAAGTTGGCTAAAAAGACTGTTAGGAATCATCAAGGTATATTGTCAAAAGCACTAAAAGACGCATATTTTGATGAATTAATATTAAATAATCCACACGATAGAATTAAATTAATCAAGCCTGAAAAAAAGACAATCGAAACGCTCACAACAGAAGAATACCAACAGTTATTAAAACACCTTGAAGAAAAAGACGAAGAATTACACTTAATAATTCTTCTTTTCTGTGAATTAGCAATAAGGCGTGGCGAATTATTGGGTTTGGAGTGGAAAAACATAAATCTTGATACAGGAGAAATAAAAATCTGTGCTACAAGAAACAAAGTATCAAAACACAACGTTGAATATCAAACCAAAAACCAAAGTAGTAACAGAAGTATGTTTGTTAGCGAAAAGACTTTAATTTTACTAAAAAAAGAAAAAGCGAAACAAGAGGAATATAAAGAATTGTTTGGAAGCCAATATATATTCAATGATTTGGTAATAAAATATCCGAACGGACATCCGTATAGTGACACAAGCATTACCAACAAAGTTGGAACATTAACAAACAAATTATTCAACAAACGAATTACACCGCACAAGTTAAGACATACCGTAGCAAGCGTAATGATTGACAACGGTGTTCCATTGTATAATGTTTCTAAGTATTTAGGGCATAGTTCAGTACAAACAACGGAAGCGGTTTATATTCACGAAAAAGAAGATTTTAACAAAGATACACTACTGCTTTTTCAAGATAAGTTATCAAATTAGAAGAACAAAACATTAAAAAAGCTCGCAACGCAGATGGTTACAAGCTTTTCAATGGCTGGGATAGAAGGACTCGAACCTTCGCAATGCAGGAGTCAGAATCCTGTGCCTTACCAACTTGGCGATATCCCAATATTTATTTGTAATGTCTAAACAACGTAACCGCCGTTCGGACTTATTACCTGACCTGTGATATACGAAGCATTTTCAGAAGCAAGGAAGAAAACAGTTTCGGCAATTTCTTCGGGAGTGCCCATTCTGCCCATAGGAATATCATATTCGATATCCTTTATTTCCTCTTCGGAAAAGCAATTCATCATATCAGTTTTTACAACTCCCGGTGCAACGGCATTTACCGTTATTCCCGAAGGAGCAAGCTCTTTTGCAAGTGCTTTTGTCATACCTATCAAAGCAGCCTTTGAAGCCGAATAAAGAACCTCACAGGAAGCACCGCATATTCCCCAGATTGAAGAAATATTAATTATTCTTCCGTTCTTCTTATTAATCATATAAGGAAGAACCATCTGAGAAAGACAAAATGCAGATTTGAAATTGACATTCATCATTTTTTCAAAATCTTCATCCGTAACATCTGTAAAAAGCTTAATCTCAGAGATACCTGCATTATTAACAAGAATATCAACATTGCCAACCTGATTAATCAGATTTTCAAGCTCGTTCTTTTTGGTTACATCAGCTTTTATAACAGTGATATTATCATATTTTTCAGCCAGCTCCAACGCTTTAACAGCAGAAGTATTATAGCTTACAAATACATTATAACCGTTTTTTGCAAATTTAACCGCAATTTCCTTGCCAATTCCTTTAGCTGCACCTGTTACCAATACAGTTTTCACAATGCACCTCTTACGTTTTTTACCAATATATTATATCAAAGGTTTTTTAATTTGTCAATAGGAAAATTAAAAAAAATAAAATTTAATTTTTTTGCAAAAAAGTATTGACAAATTTTTCCAAATGATATATAATCCTAATTGAGAATAGTTCTCATTAAGGAGTTGATAAAAATGTCATCAACGAGAAACACCCTTCAGCGGCAGATTATTTTAGATACAGTTACAAATATGAAGTGTCACCCTACCGCTGATGAAATTTTTGAAGAAATTTGTAAAAAATACAATTCTTTTAGCAAAGCTACTGTTTACAGGAATTTAAAATTGCTTTCCGGGCAAAATAAAATAAAACATATTGAAATTCCAAACGGTGCAGATTGCTACGATTTTACATTATCAAATCATTATCACATAAGGTGCAAAAAATGCTCACGGGTTTTCGATATGGATATTCCCTATATGAACGAGCTTGACAGCGACGGCATATCGGAATTTACAATCGAATCTCACGATATTGTTTTTAACGGGACTTGTCCCGATTGTATAAAATAAATTTTTTTAAATATGAAAGGAAGTAAAATTATGAGTAACTTAAAAGGAACAAGAACAGAGGCTAATTTAATGGCGGCTTTTGCCGGCGAATCTCAGGCAAGAAACAAATATACTTACTATGCATCCAAAGCAAAAAAAGATGGTTATGTTCAGATAGCTAACATTTTCGAAGAAACAGCAAACAACGAAAAAGAACATGCTAAACTGTGGTTCAAACTGCTTCACGGCGGAGAAGTTCCATCCACACTTGAAAATCTTCAGGATGCTGCTGCCGGCGAAAACTATGAATGGACCGACATGTATGCAACTTTTGCAAAAGAAGCAAAAGAAGAAGGTTTCGATCATATTGCATTTCTTTTTGAAGAAGTAGCTAAAATAGAAAAAGAACACGAAGAAAGATACAGAAAGCTTATCGAAAACGTTGAAGGCGACCTTGTATTCTCAAGAGACGGCGATGCAATCTGGCAGTGCTTAAACTGCGGACATATCGTAATAGGTAAAAAAGCTCCCGAAATTTGCCCCGTTTGCACACATCCCAAGGCTTATTTCCAGATTAAACATGAAAATTATTAAAACCAAATGGCAGAAACCACACGTTTCTGCCTTTATTTTATGCTTTTTCTATATGTTCCATAGTCATTTTCACTCTGTCCGATATTTTTACTGTTCCCACACCGAATATTGAAGTATGAAGTGTGTCATTTATTGGTTTTTTCCAGTATTCAGGAATACTTTCAATACCATTTGCCATTCCAAGAACCGAACCTACAGTTGCACCGTTACAATCGGTATCAAAGCCTGTTTCAACCGCCATACAAACAGATTTTCCATAATCTCCCTCACCGTACAGCAATGATGCCGCAACAATCATTGCGTTGGAAATTGTATGACACCATCCATGACTTGTGTATTCATCATATTTTTCGTGAATTTTATCAAAACAAGCTTTTTGAGATACCCCGGATTTATAACTGTCAAGAACGGACATTACATCTTCATAAAGTCTTGAAGTATCAGGAATCTGCGCAAGTCCGCCCAGAATTATTTTTTCAATATCATCTGTAATTGCCGCAACTGCAAGCATAGCCGCCACAAACATTTCACCGTAAATTCCGTTTTTCACATGAGAAATAGAAGCATCTCTCCATGCCATTTCAGCCGCAAGTTCAGGGTTTCCGGGATTTATGTATCCAAAATAATCGCCTCTTATCTGCGCACCAATCCACTCTCTGTAAGGGTTCTGATACATTGCAGATTGCGGTGGTTCATAGCCTTTTACAAAATTGCAGAAAGCCACTCTTTCCGCAGTACAATACGCATCTTTATTCTGATAGTCAAGCCAGGCTCTTGATACATCGTACGGTGTAAATTCTTTCCCGTATTTTTCTACAATAACCTGCGCAAGGACAACATAGTTTGTATCGTCATCCACCGGCATACCGTCTATCGCATCAGCATATTTCCTGTTTGCAAAATGGAAATTATACTTTTTGAGAATTTCTTCATTCAGATCTTTTTTGTAAATGTATCTGTGCATCGGGTAATTACCGGTTTCTTTAAGAAAAGGAATAAGCTCATCCGTACGAATGCCTTCTACCGTTTTACCCAGCATACATCCGCAGATTCTGCCCATCCACGCACCGAAAATTTTACTTTCAAGCTTTTTTTCATCAACCTTGCCCGAAACAGAAAATTCTTTTCTCAAAGACTTGATTTCATCAAGCTCGGACGGTTCAATATATTTATAGCCTTCTTTTTTCTTTGCATTTATAACAATTTCAAAAAGCACATCGCCGATTTTCTTTTTAATTTCATCTTTCGGAAGTCTCGCAACAGCTTCAAACAAATCCTTATAATTTTCAATATCCAGCCCTTCTTCAACCGACTGCTGATATTCAGTAAGAATAGCAGAGGTATAAAATTCCCAGTCGTGCAAAGAAGAATACTGCGGTTTCATTATCTTATTATATTTCATTTCTTCAACAACACGATTATCACGGTTTAACACAAGGGCATCGAGAGAAACATCAAAATGCTTTGATATTTCTATTATTTTTGAAAGCTCCGGAACTGCCCCTCCGCTTTCCCATTTCTGTACCGACTGACGTGATACTTTAAACAGTGTTGCAAATTGTTCCTGCGACATTTTGGCAGTTGTTCTTAATTTATAAATCATATTGTTTATTCCCATTTAACCGCACCTCCACTTATATTATACCTATACTTTTAATTTTAATCAACCACTTTTTCGTTGCTTTTTTTGACAACCTGCGGTTGACAACATAAAAGCAGGCGGATAACCGCCTGCTTTTATTTTACTATATCAATTCACAGATATTATTTGAAAATTCAACCGGGTCTTCAACGCTTAAGCCTTCAATAAGAAGTGCGCTGTTATATAAAACAGAAGTGTATTTTTTCAGTTTTTCCTTATCTGTTTCAAACAGTTTTTTAATAGTTGCGAAAACTGCGTGGTCGGGATTGATTTCAAGGATTCTTTCCGCCTTGAAATTATTTCCTTCGGGAGATGCTTTTAAAACTTTTTCCATTTCTATTGAAATTTCACCTGCATTGGTAATGCAAACGGGATGCGATTTCAATCTTTTGGAAATTATAACTTCTTTTGCTTTATCGCCCAGGGATTCTTTTAAGAATTCCAGCAAATCCTTACTTTCTTCCTTTAATTCCTCTTCCTGTTTTTTCTCCTCATCTGTTTTTAAATCAAGGTCGTCAGAAGAAACGGATTTGAAATCAAACTCCTTATATTTCATCATCATTTTAATTGCAAATTCATCTACATCTTCTGTAAAATACAGAATTTCAAAGCCTTTATCTGCAACCGCCTCAACCTGAGGAAGTTTTGCGATTCTGTCAACATTTTCACCGCAGGCATAGTAGATAACCTTCTGGTCGGGAAGCATTCTTCCAACATATTCTTCAAGAGTGGACATTGCCTTTTCCTTTGAAGAGTAGAACATAATAAGATCTTCAAGAACTTCCTTGTGCTGACCAAAATCTGCATAGATACCGTATTTCAGATGTCTGCCGAACTGTGCGAAAAATTCGTTGTATTTTTCTCTGTCATTTTTAATCATTGAAAGAAATTCTGATTTTAATTTCTTTTCTATTCTCTGAGCAATAAGCTTAAGCTGACGGTCGTGCTGTAAAAGTTCTCTTGAAATATTAAGCGATAAATCGGGAGTATCAACAAGACCTTTTATAAAGCTGAAATAATCGGGAAGCAAATCACCGCATTTTTCCATTATAAGAACGCCGTTGGAATAAAGCTGTAAGCCTTTTTCGTATTCTTTTGTGTAGAAGTCATACGGAGTTCTGGAGGGCACAAACATCAAAGCGTTATAGCTTACAGAACCGTCTGCGCTGGTATGGATAACCTTTGCAGGATCGGAAAAGTCAAAGAATTTTTCCTTATAGAAATTATTATAATCCTCATCCTTTAACTCGTTTTTATTTTTCTTCCAGAGAGGAACCATACTGTTTAATATTTCATCCTCAAAATATGTTTCGTATTCCTCTTTGTTATCCTCCTTGGGGCGTGATTTTGATACCATCATTTTTATGGGGTATCTGATGTAATCGGAATATTTTTTTACTATTCCTTTAAGCTTATACTGTTCTAAAAATTCATCATAATTTTCTTCTTCGGTATTTTCCTTTATTTTAAGTACAATTTCGGTACCGGCAGAATCTTTTGTGGTTTCATTTACGGTATATCCGTCCGCACCCTCAGATTCCCATACAAAAGCGTCATCGGTTCCGAATCTTTTTGTTGTTACAGTAACCTTATCCGCAACCATAAATGCAGAATAGAAGCCTACACCAAACTGACCGATAATATCAACGTCCTCTTTCGCTTCGTTTTCGCTTTTGAATGCAAGAGAACCGCTTTTTGCTATTGTTCCAAGATTATCTTCAAGCTCCTCTTTTGTCATACCGATACCGGTATCGGTAATGGTAAGAGTTCTTGAATCCTTATCTGCTGAAACTCTGATATAAAAATCCTCACGGTTAAAGCTTATATTTTCATCGGAAAGCGAAATGTAATAAAGCTTGTCTATTGCATCGCTTGCATTGGAAATAAGCTCTCTTAAAAAGATTTCCTTATGTGTATAAATTGAATTAATCATCATATCCAAAAGCTTTTTGGATTCGGATTTAAACTGTTTTTTTGACATTTATCAACATCTCCTGTAGAATTTTAGCACTCTTTAATTGCGAGTGCTAAATATATTTTATCACTTTAATTAAATTTGTCAATACAATTAATAAAAAATTTACATTATTTCCCTTTTTTAGTGAAGTCCGCCAACGGATTATTCTGCATGGCTTCTTTGATTCCTTTATTATCCACATGGGTGTAAATCTGAGTAGTATTGAGCTGTTCATGACCTAAAATTTCCTGCAGAGCACGAACATCAACATTGCCGTATTTATACATTAACGTTGCGGCAGTATGGCGAAGCTTATGGGTAGAATATTTTGTGGTATCAAGACCGCTTTTCGCTATGTATTTTTTCACTAAATACTGAACGGTTTTATAATAAATTCTGTTTTTCTGACCGCTTAAAAAAAGCGCATCCTTATCCTTAACACCGTCAACGGGACGAACCTTCATATACTCTTCAATCGCCTGTTTGCAGGCATTGTTAAGAAAAATTGTTCTTTCCTTGTTTCCTTTACCAAGAACAGTTAAGCTATCACCTTTTATATTTGAAATATTAATTCCCACAAGCTCCGAAAGACGCATTCCGCAGTTTAAAAACAAGGTAAGAATTGCGTAATCACGCTCTTTGTTTCTGCCGTCAACCGACTCAAGCAGACTTTTACTTTCATCAAGCTCGAGATAACGGGGCATAGATTTTGTTATTTTAGGTGCATCGAGCCCGTCAGTTGGGTTATTTTCTATTATTTTCGCCTTAAGATGAAGATATTTGAAAAAGGATTTTATGCTCGAAACCTTTCTTGCTCTGGTTCTTGCACCGTTGTTGTTCACAGTGCTTATATACATAAGATATTCGTAAATATCATTAAGTTCAATATTCTGTATGAAATTTTTATCGGCAAGATTAATATCTTCTTTACCTGTTTTCTGATTTACAGTATAGGTTAAAAAAGCTCGCAAATCATAATAATATTCGTTAACTGTTTTTGCACTTTTTCCCTCAATGGTAAGCTTATGAGTAAGAAAATTCTTAAGAATCAGAGGTGCATCATCATATTTATACATATCAATTCTCCAATGGAACAAGGCTACCGAAATCGGTAAGTTCTCCGTCCGCACATACATATTTTATATTTTTTTCTGCTAAAAATTCATTAATTTTATAAAAATCGGGATGCAACTTAACATCTCCGAAAAACAGAATTTCTTCTTTTGAAATTTTCCCTCCCGAACCGCCTATAAAACCGTAGTCAAAGTTCTTCAGTTTTATATTTCCCGGGGAAATCAAAAGTGCCTCAATTCCGTTTTCCGTATACGCCTTAGCCAGCCCCTTATCCGAAGTGATAACTGAATTTTCAGTTACAATCAGCGTTGAGCATTTTGTATATCCCTGCTTCACATTCACCATTTTCCAACCATAGTTTTCAGCAAATTTAAGAATTGCTTTATCGGTATATTCAAGGTTATGAAAAAGGCATCCGTTTAAAATTACTGCATTCATCGCAATATCATAAGGATAATCGCTTTTCAGACTGTTTTCACCTTTTAATAGCTTAACAGAAAGCCCCGAAAACAGCTCGGTATAATATTCAAAACTATTTTTTGAAACTGCAAAAAATCCATCTCCCAAGGGGCAGATACTCATATCCGGATGGGTATCAATTCCGGAAAGTACTGTTTTATCGCAGTAAGAAGGTATAAGTGTTACACCGTTTATCTCTCCTTTAAAATTCCTGTCGCAAACAGCGTGCGAAATTTTGTTTTCGGGAAGATAAGGTTTAGTAATAAAGCTCATTTTGTCACCTCTTTATTATAATTTTAACCCCGATAATGCTTTGTGTCAAGAACATATTTTAAACTTTGGCATAATATAATATTGAATTCCTCCTTATTAGCAATCGGGTAAAACCGATTTAATATAAAACGGGCTGTAAACACCATGTGATTTACAGCCCTTGTTTTATATTAATTTACTGATTCTCGGCATTATAAGAGAAAGCACATACGCATTTATTGTTGTTACTATAACTTCCTCGGCAATTCGTGGAATATAGAAAAGAATAAATGCTTTTTTCATACCGTAAAACGCCATCAGAATCGGGGTATTGATTGTTGTTATTATAATTCCGACGCTAAGAAGCAATACAGAATATTTTATAAAATTGTTTTTTTCGCCTGAAATATTTTTCTTTGAAATAACAAAATTTATTCCCATTATCAGAAGTCCCACAGCACCTGCCAGCATAGGAATCAGGGTTGCAAAATACATCTGACTCTGCCCTTTGGATTTAAGATTGAATAAAAAATCCGTAAGAACACTTTCAGGGAAAAAGCTGTAAGAAACCTGGTTCACAACTCCCGTTACAAGCACAAAAGCAAAAAGTGCCGTCAATCCGCCTGCTAACTTTTTGTTATCTCTGTTTTTTAAAAACTGCCAGAACAAACCTCTTAAAAATCCGCCTAATGCGGCAGTTAGTGTAAGCCAGGGAATCCAGTCGCCCTCAGGCTTTAAGATATAGCCTATAATATCACTGCAAAAATATACTGCAGCACCGTACCACGGCCCGAAAAGCATTGCAGGAATAACCACAGGTATTCCGCTGAAGCTTATTCTGAGCCCACCTGCTCCCATAAGCGGAAGCATAATTGAAAACTGCTTAATTACAAGCCCTACTGCAAGACACAGAGCTGAAAAAACAGTTTTTCTTAAAGTTGATTGTTTTTGCATAAAAAAATCCTCCTTATGGCACCTTCCGGCACAGCCATATATAAAGAGGATTTCGATATACAGAATCTGTGTCAGCGGGATGCGATACCTACACCGCAAAATTTCAAAAAATTTTATTCGTCCGGAAGACAACTCCCCGTCCTTCCGGCACTAACGCGTAGATACCTACTCTGCCATTATTTAATTTATTTTTTATTTTCTGTCAGCAAGCTTAGTATATTCCGTTTTTTTACTTACACTCTTGTATGCAGGACGTATGATTTTAGCGCCATTCACATTCTCTTCCAGAATGTGGGCTGTCCACCCAACAACTCTGGAAACAGCAAACAACGGTGTACATAATTCCGGAGGAATATTAAGCATTTTGTAAACAAATCCGGAATACAAATCAACATTGGCACAAATTTGTTTATCTATACCTTTAACCTTTTTAAAAGCCAGCGGACCATACTTGTCAATTGCTTCAAACACATGGAACTGATCAAGAGTGTTTTTCTCAATAGCAAGCTCCCTTGCCTTTTCTCTTAAAAGAACTGCTCTGGGATCCGAAATTGTATAAACTGCATGACCAAGACCGTAAATAAGTCCGCTTTTGTCAAAGGCTTCTTTTCTTACGATTTTTTCAAGATAAGCCGCAATTTCCTCATCGTCGCCCCAGTCGTTTATATTATCCATAATATTCTGAGCCATTTCAATAACCTTAAAGTTCGCACCACCGTGCTTTGGCCCTTTAAGAGAACCTATTGCAGCTGCAACTGCCGAATAAATATCAGTACCCGAGGATGCCACAACGTGAGCAGTAAAGGTTGAGTTATTACCTCCGCCGTGTTCAGCGTGAAGAATAAGCATCAAATCAAGAATATCCGCTTCAAGCTCGGTAAACTTGTTGTTTGGTCTTATCATATGAAGAATATTTTCTGCTGTGCTGTAATGTGGCTGCGGAGTATGAATATACAGGCTACCGCCGTCAAAATAACGGGATTTTGCCTGATAAGCATAAGCCGCTATTGTAGGGAATTTCGCAATAATATTTATGGACTGTCTTAATATATTTTCAACCGATGTGTCATCGGGATTATCATCGTATGTATAAAGTCCGAGAACACTTCGTGCAAGCTTGTTCATTATATTTTTACTGGGATTTTTAAGGATTGTATCCTCAGTAAAGCCTTCCGGCAGGAATCTTAAATCTGCAAGAACTTTTCTGAAATCTGCAACCTGACTTTCTGTGGGCAGAACACCGAAAAGAAGAAGGAATATAACCTCTTCAAATCCGTGACGGTTGCTGGCAGAAACATCAGCAACAATGTCTCTTAAATCTATGCCTCTGTAAATAAGCTTTCCGTCCACATCCACTTTTTCGCTGTCCACAACAATATAACCGCTTACTTCACCGATAGATGTAAGTCCCGCAAGAACACCTGTTCCGTCTTTATTTCTCAAACCTCTTTTAACGTTGTAATTAATATACTGTTCCGGAGATATTTTATTTTTACTGGTTGAAATACTGTATAGCCCATCCAGATATTCTTTTGGAATTTTCTTCTCACCGTAAATACTCATAATTACAGAGCTCCTTTCATAGATTGTATAAAAGTGATTATTATATCATAATACTACATTTTTCTATAAATGTCAATACCTGCAAAGAGGAGTTTTGTTAAATTGAAACCATATTTTTACCCATTTTACATACTTTTGGCGGTAGTTATGATACCTGCTTTGTGGCTCAACTTCAATCATATACCGCTTCCGCAGGAAAAAAAAGACGAATCCATATCCGAACCAAAAACAGTAAAGGTATATTACAAGGAAACCGGCGAAGTAAAGGACTGCAGTCTTGATGAATATTTATATGGTGTTTTGCCTGCCGAAATGCCGCCCTCATTCAACGACGAAGCTTTAAAAGCACAGGCAGTTGCCGCAAGAACTTACGTTATAAACCGAATGAAAAATGGAGATAAATCTGCTCACAACGGAGGAGATATATGTACCGATTCCACCCATTGTCAGGCATATATAAAGGATTCCGAAGCAACTGAAAGATTCGGTGCAGAATGGGAAAAAACTTACAGAGCTAAAATAAAAAATGCAGTAGACTCTACAAAAGGCGAAATTATAACCTACGAAAACGAGCCGATTACGGCAGTATTTCATTCCACGGCAGGAGGATACACCGAAAATTCAGAAGATGTATGGAGCGGTTATCTTCCTTATTTAAGAAGTGTAAAGAGCGAGGGCGACGAGCTTTCACCGTCTTTTTCTTCGGTTTGCGAGGTTCCCGTTGACGGCTTTAAGGATGTTTTAAGAGGTCTTAATCCTGCTGTTAATTTCGACACAAATCCGCTTATCGGAAATGCTTTGTACAATCAGTCCGGAAGCATAAAAAGCATTATTCTTGGCGGATGTTCATTCAAAGGAACAGATATACGTTCTGCTTTTCAGCTTAAATCTGCTAATTTTTCCGTTTCTGAAAAAGACAATAAAATTATTTTTAATGTTAAAGGTAACGGTCACGGAGTGGGAATGAGCCAGTACGGCGCAAATTATAAGGCCGCCCAAGGGGCGACCTACAAAGACATTATTAATACATATTATAAGGATGTTTCATTAACAAAAGCTTATTAAAAAGTTATAAGAACTGTTCTTGACGGCTGATCCCAGTTAATTTGCACACCGAAAACATCGGCAATAAACCTTATGGGAACCATAGTTCTGTTGTTTATAAGAGTTGCAGGAACATCAACGTAATAATCCGCTCCGTTGACTTTGGCATTATTATTGTCGATAGGCAGAACAACTGTTTGTCCCGCACGTGAAATTGTAACCTGATATGTGGCAGGATCCCAGTTTACAAATGCACCAAGCTTTTCAAGAACGCCTCTTACGGGAATAAGCGTACTGTCGTTAATTATAATCGGAAACTGATCCTTAAAGGAAACAAGTTTTCCGTTAACACGCACCTTTGCACCCCTGTACGGAATATCCGTATGATAATATCTTAAAACGTGTTCAAGATAAAGCGCATCTCCGTATGAATCTCTCGGCCAGTCGGGCACATATTCAACAGCCCTTGCTCTTTCAGAAAGCCAATACGGACCTTTTGCCGCAATAAGCTTATTGGTAACAGTCTGACCAAAATTATATCCCTGAATAACCTTGGCATAATCTGCATCGTAATAAATTAAATATTTTGATATGAGATTCGCTGCATAAGGAATAGCCTTTTCGGGAACAAGTCTGTCCTCCGCAGTCCACTCAACGCCTGTGGTTTCAAGACCGAATTTAGCAAAATCGTGTACCATAGAGTTTGCAATCTGCATTATTCCCCACGCATCGTAAGGAGTTCCGTCGGATTTATAGCTGTAGTTAACACCTGCCGATTCCTGCATACAAATTGCCGCAAGAATATTGGGATCCACCCCGTACTGATCGCCTGCCTGCTGAAACAGATAAATATACTGTTTAACCCGTTCGCCAAGAGGTTTTGTTCCAACGGGAATCATACTTATATCAGTTCCGTAATGCTCAAGAAGCAAGGTGTTTGTAACCGCTGCAGGAGTTTCTCCGTAATAAGGAACGCTTGGCTGTACAGGAGCTTCTGTATATGGCGCAGGATTAACCGGATTTGTGGGAAACAGGCTGTCCACAGTTATAGTTGGCCCGTAAGCAAATGCGGAGCAATTTAAAAATACCGCCGCAATAATTAACAATAGTAATATTTTTTTCATATTTTATCACCTGTAAATTTATTCGTAATAATTATATCATAATTACAGAATTTGTCAAGAAACGCCAAAAATATCGCTATTCCTGTCTGAACAACTCATAAAATTTACACTAATCATACATCTCATTTACTGGTTGCTGAAATTTTATCGGTTATTAGCGATGTGCAAATCTGCTTCTATATTGCACCAACCAAACAGTCAACGAAAAAAAGAATATAACCAAACTAATCCACTGTGAGGTTGATAAACATATTAAAAAGCCTCTTATGTCATCCCCTCTAAAAAATTCTAAGAAAAATCTTACAAAAGAATACATAATTAAATACAAGAACAGCACACTATATCTGGATCTTTCTTTTTTTGTATAAAAAAGAAGTACTGTCATTATCAGTATATTAAAAAAAGCTTCAATTAATTGCAGAGGAAAGTATGTTTTATCGTCAATTATTGATGGTACGGCTAATATCCCATTATATAAAAACCCGTGACAGCACCCTGCAAGAAAACAACCAATTCTTCCCACAGCATGTCCCAATGGAATATATGGGACAACGCAACTTTCGATATCTTCAATTCTGATATTGAGAAATAAAGCTGCAATAGTACCTCCTGCAATTCCTCCTAACAATCCCCCGTAAAATACAAGTCCGGGATTTACAAGAAAAGATATATTTCCAAGCATAATTTGTTCACAAAGCATTTCAAAATCGTATGTAACAAAAATATATAATATAATGCCGCCTAATATTCCGCAACCGATTGAAACAGCAATTAAAATGACAAGATTATTAAAATTCATATTATTTTTATCAGCTTTTTTAAATATCATCGCAACACATAATAACAAAGCAACACATATACACAAACCATATGACGGAATTGTGAGGTTTAAAACTTTTATATACGGATACATTTCATCACCTTTAACTTAAAAAAATATATAGAAAAATCTGCCTCATTACGGGCAGATTTTCTTCTACTAACCTAATAATCCGGATATGCCCCCCAGACATGATGCACAGGCAAACCAGGAAAGAAGTCCTATCGCTACCGAAATGATAGACATTACAATACCGGCCGTTGCCATACCTTGCTTATCTGGATTGTTTCTGCCTATAGCACCAAGTATTATACCTATAATACCAAGCAATGTCGAAACCCATCCAAGACCAATAAACGGAAACACCAACGAACAAATACCTAAAACCAAAGATGCCGCTGCCATATTAACCCCCCTTTCTTTATTTCATACCTCTATTATATGACAAATTGTCATATTTGTCAAGAAAAAAATATGACATAATGTCATTAGGTGATTAATATGAAAAACAATTTACGAAAATTACGAAAAGAAAGAAAGCTCACCCAGGTAGCTTTGCAAATGAAAACAGGAATCGAGCAAGCTTTACTGTCAAAATTTGAAACAGGTGAAAGAATTCCTACAACTGAAACACTATTAATACTTGCAGATTTTTATAATGTAAGTATTGATTATATTCTTTGCAGAACGGAAAAACGTGAATTAAACAAATAATTTTTTGATATTATTTACCTTTTCATGCAATACGATTAACATCTAAGTTCTTATTTTCATACTATAAATAAGAAAGGATGATGTTAATGAAAAAATATTTTTGCCTTGCAAATACCGCCGAAGGATTTGTAAATCTTACTTCCGAAAATATTAAGGAAACAACAAAAATTTACAGTATAAAAAGCAACATAAAAGCGTCGATAGATGCTTTGGTGAGAAAAGTCGGCGAATTTTACGAAAAGCTTGATATAGACGTTGAATACATTGTATCTCCCATTGATTTAGGCTTGTACAGCGGAGTAATTATAAGGAAAGCCGGCATTGCCGCAATAGACATAGCCCTATATTCAGATGGGAAAACGGTAGTTTTAGATAAATGCACAGCAGGAGATGAAGAAAACAGCAAAATAAACAGCCTTCTTCTGAAGATGCACGAAGAATATAAAAAAGCAAAACAAATTCACGATGACTGGGAGAAAATTTACATACAGAATATGGATATGAAGCGTCTTGACAAGTTTAGTGCCGAAACCATTGACTTTCTCCTCAATGACAAAAAAGCTGATAAAAAAGCAAAATCCGTAAAGCGTTTTTTTGGTGCATCAGCACCCGGCGGTTCGGTTAACTACATCAATCTTCTTACCAAGGGAATTAAAAACAGATATTTTATAAAAGGCAGACCGGGAACGGGAAAACCCACCTTTTTAAAAAAGCTTGCAAAAGAAGCCGAAAGTCGAGGCTTCGACACTGAAATATACTGTTGCAGTTTTGACCCCAAAAGCCTTGATATGGTAATTGTAAGAGAGCTTGATTTCTGTGTTTTCGATTCTACTGCCCCCCACGAGCTTTTCCCAATGAACGAAAATGATTACATTCTTGATTTTTACGAAGAATCCGGACTTAACGGTGTTGACGAAAAATATTTAAAAGAGCTTGAAATTATAAGCAACAAATATTCCAACGCAATAAAAAGCGGCGTTGAATATCTGGCTCAGGCCGTCAAAATACATACAATAAGAGAAAGAATTTTATCTTCGGCAATCGATTATGCAAAAATTGATGAAATCTCTAAGATGATTTGTGTTGACTAATCCCACTTAAAATGTTATAATAAATAAATGTTATATAAAGTAAAGTGAGGAATAGCAATGATTGAACTTTTACAAGGCGGACATTATCTTCTTGATACAGATAAAATTGTCTGCGAAGATGAGCTTTCGGGCAAGCTTGGAATAGCGCCCGATTCTGAAAAATACAAAAAGAACACTATGGCTTACTCCATATTGGCGGAGCATAACACCTCCGGCAATATGGATGCACTTAAAATAAAATTTGATGCAATGGCTTCTCACGATATTACCTATGTTGGTATTATCCAGACAGCCAGAGCTTCCGGACTTAAGGAATTCCCTATTCCCTATGTTCTTACAAACTGCCACAACAGTCTTTGTGCAGTTGGCGGTACAATAAATGAGGACGACCATTTATTCGGACTTTCTGCCGCTAAAAAATACGGCGGAGTTTATGTTCCTGCTCATCTGGCGGTTATTCACCAGTTTATGAGAGAAATGTATTCCGGAGCAGGAAAAATGATTATCGGTTCTGACAGTCACACACGTTACGGTGCACTTGGTACTATGGCGGTGGGTGAAGGCGGTCCCGAGCTTGTTAAACAGCTTCTTAACAAAACCTACGATATAAACTATCCCGAAGTTATATGTGTATATTTAGAGGGAAATGTTGTTCCCGGCGTTGGTCCTCAGGACGTTGCGCTTGCTATTATCGGTGCAGTTTTCAAAAACGGATTTGTTAAAAATAAAGTTATGGAATTTGTTGGCCCCGGCATCCAAAACTTAAGCGTTGAATTCAGAAACGGTATCGATGTTATGACAACCGAAACCACCTGCTTAAGTTCCATCTGGCAGACAGATGAAAAAGTAAACGCTTATTATAAATTACACGGCAGACCGGATGCTTACAAAGAAATTAAACCCGAAGCTGTTGCTTATTACGACGGAGTTATCAAGGTTAACCTTTCAAAAATCAAACCTATGATTGCGCTTCCCTTCCATCCGAGCAATGCTTACACAATTGATGATTTGAATGCTAATTTATACGATATTTTAAGAGAAACCGAAGAAAAAGGAAAACAGTCCATAGATAATCCCAACATCGACTTTAAGCTTACCGATAAAATCATTGACGGAAGACTTAAGGTTGATCAGGGTGTTATTGCAGGCTGTGCAGGCGGTAACTTTGAAAACCTTGTTGCTGCTGCGGATATTCTTGGCGGAAATACAATCGGATTTGATGAATTTTCACTTTCCACCTATCCCTCCAGTCAGCCTGTTAATATGGCACTTATCAAAAACGGTTCTGCAGCTAAGATTCTTGCTTCCGGTGCAACTATGAGAACTGCGTTCTGCGGTCCCTGCTTCGGTGCAGGTGATGTTCCTGCAAACAACGCATTAAGTATACGTCATTCCACAAGAAACTTCCCCAACAGAGAAGGTTCAAAGCCGGTTAACGGTCAGATTTCATCTGTTGCACTTATGGACGCACGCTCCATTGCGGCAACTGCTGTAAACGGCGGATTTTTAACTCCCGCAACCGAGCTTAACATTTCCTATACAGAGCCTGATTATTATTTTGATAAAACAATTTACGATAACAGAGTTTACAGCGGCTACGGCGAAGCTGATACCTCCAAAAACTTAAAATTCGGCCCCAACATTGCAGACTGGCCGGAGATGTCACCGCTTACAGATGATATTTTATTAAAGGTTGTATCTGTAATTGAAGACGAAGTAACAACAACGGACGAGCTTATCCCCTCGGGAGAAACCTCATCCTACCGTTCAAATCCCTTAAAGCTTGCCGAATTCACCTTATCAAGAAAAGATCCTGCATATGTAGGCAAGGCAAAAGAAGTTTACAAGCTTGAAAAAGCAAGATTAAACGGTGAAAATCCCACCGATATATGTGCCGATTTCAAGGCTGTTTGCGAAAAAATAAGCAGTATAAAAAATATTGATGTTAAAAACACCGGAATCGGAAGCGTTATATTTGCCAACAAACCCGGCGACGGTTCTGCAAGAGAACAGGCGGCATCCTGCCAGAAGGTTCTTGGCGGATGGGCAAATATGGCTAAGGAATACGCAACAAAACGTTACAGAAGTAACCTTATCAACTGGGGTATGCTTCCCTTAATAGTTAACGAGCTTCCCTGCGAAAACAGTGACTGGTTGTTTATTCCCGATGTTAAAGATGCCGTTAAAAACAAAGCGGATATCTTTAAAGGCTACATAATCGGAAAAGAAATTAAAGAAATTGAGCTTACATTAAAAGAGCTTACTGACGACGAAAGAGAAATTATACTTTCCGGATGTTTGATTAATTATTACAAAAATCACTAATTAAAGTATCGGAAAAAGGGTATCCCCCTTTTTCCGACATCTTAAAAGGAGTATAAAAAATGGGTTGTGAAATCTACGCTAACAATATGGTGCCTGCGGGTTCATACATTTGTCTTAACTGCAAAAAAGAAACCGTTCTGCATTTAAAAGACTATCTTCCGCCGTGCAATGCCTGCGGAGGAGATGTTTTTGCGTTAAATGCGATGATTGATTTATCCGAAGAGGAAATCAAGAAAAAATTCACAGAAATAACCGAGCTTATGATTATGGCAACCTATTTTACAGAAGAAATGAAAATGGACGGATTTGTACCCGTTCTTGCCCTCAATCTGAAAATGCTTCTGGCAAATGATGCCGAATCTCTGCTTCCAAGATTATTTCCAAATTTTACATTTGATAAAGCTACTCCAAATTATAAAAATAATATTGTAATGCCGGACGAGCTTTTTGCATTGCCGTTTGAACAGATAAGAATTGATGAATTTTTAAATCAAACGGTAGTATTCCGCGGGAACAGAGAACCGATTACCGTTATAAAAATGATTGATACGGTTGTTGAAAAGCAGGGAATACACGCTATAAAGGAATCTATGCATGAGGATGAATATCTTTCTGCCTCCTCAGCGAAATTTTATTTTCCTGTAATTGCAAAGCATATTATAAGAAAAATCGGCATTAACTATGAGGAAAAAATTAAAGAAATTCTCTTTAAAATTCAGATTAAAAATTTCAATCCGTCAGGAGGCGAATCTCCTGTAATTTAACGAGGGCTAATATTTAATGCTAAAAAACAACTTTCTGAAAGCAGTTTTTGCACAGACTATGCTTGTTATTGCAAATTCTGTCACAGGATTTTTATTTGTACCGTATTTGCTGAAAACCGTAGGCTCAGAAGCTTACGGTTTCTATCCTTTATCCAAAAACATAATAGGCTTCAGCACACTTATAACAACGATTCTCACTTCGTTTTTATCCAAGTTTATAACCGTTGAATATTTAGAGCAGAACTACAAAAAGCTGAACATATTTTTCAATTCCTCACTATACGGAAATATAATTTCAGGGCTTGTGGTTTCTGTACCTTTACTGTTGTTTTCGCTCAATGCGCAAAAGCTTCTGGAAATACCGGAATATCTGTTTTTTCAGGTGAAAACAATGTTTGCATTTATATCTGTTTCGTTTTTTACTTCGCAGTTGAAAAACACCTTTTCGGCAGCAAGTATTGCAACAGATAAACGTTATCTTAACACTTACGTCCGTGCATTTGAAAAAATTGTTTCTGTACTTTTTGTGTGGCTGTTCTTTACCTTTATCAAGCCTTCGGTAATTTACGTGGGGCTTGCAGTTTTCACAGCAACTTTACTGACATTTTTTATTACAGTAAAAATTCAGAAAAAAATTATGCCCGGAGCAGAGCTTTCTAAAAAATATGTAGAAAAACGGGTTGTGCGTTCTCTTATTACAGCAGGAGGCTGGCACTCACTTAGTCAGATAAGTACAGTTGTATTTTCAGGTGTTGATATTCTTCTTGCCAACATATACCTAGGAACAGATGCACAAACACTTTGTTCCTTGGCACTGGTTATACCGAATCTTTTAAAATCAGGTGTAATTTATCTTACAAACTGGTTGTTGCCCTTTCTTTCGGTACTCGCATCCGACGACAAAAAATCCGAACTTTCGGCAGATTGTGATGCCTTTGTAAAATATATGTCCATTGCCGCCGCAGTCGTAATTTCTGTTGTGATTGGATTTGGGGATATTTTTCTTAAATTATGGCTTGGAAACTTCTATTCGCACAAGCTTTATTTACTGCTTGCAATTTCCGGAATTTCACTTTTTATTTATGCCGCATTTACCGTTCTTAACACCGTGCTTCTGGTGCATAATCACCCGAAAATGCCGGCATTTATAACTGTGCTTGCAGGAATTTTAAATATTCCGCTATCTTTTTTCCTTGTGAAATTTACCGGTGTTTACGGCATTTTACTGTCCACGCTTATACTGAATCTGCTGGTATATGCACTTTTTATTCCATATTACCTGACTTTCAGACTTAAGTTTTCACTAAAAAGCATATACAAATCTTTTACCGCATCTCTTATAGTCCTTGCAACAGGCACTTTTTTGTGTATGCTTATTAAAAATTTTATTATACTGAACACTTTCTTAAAGCTTCTTCCGGCTGCACTTGCCGTTATGATAATTCTTCTTACGGTAGTTTTAATATGGTTTCTTTCAGCCGAGGACTTTAAATTTATTATAGAAATTATTAAAGCAAAAATAAATTATGGGAATGATGCAGATGAAATCCAAAGTAAAAATGATGACTCCCGCATTTAACGGCGACGAGCTTCAATACGTAGAGCGAGCTCTACAAAAAAACGAAATATCCATAACGGGCGAAAACATAGACGAGCTTACCTCTCTTGTTCTTGACTACGTAAAAATGCCTTACGGTCAGCTTATTGCCAATGGCACAGCCGGCTTGCATTTAGCTTTGAAAGCTATCGGAATAGATGATAACGACCTGGTTTTCTGTCCGTCAATGACCTATTGCGGAAGCGCCTACCCTATTATTTACGAAAGAGGAATCCCTGTTTTTATAGATTCAAAAAAAGACGGCACTATGGATGAAAATTCACTTCTTGCCGCTCTTGAAAAATATAAAGACAAGCTTCCGAAAGCGGTAATAATAGTTGATACCTACGGTGCACCGGCGGATTACGATAAGCTTCTTCCGATTTTAAAGGAATATAATGTTCCTGCAATTGAGGATAGCGCTGAATCCTTAGGCGCAAGCTTTAACGGGAAAAAGTGCGGTACTCTTTGCGATATAGGCGTTTTCTCTTTCAGCTATTCAAAAGTTGTAACCACCTCGCTTGGCGGAATGGTGCTGTCCTGCAACAAAGATTATATGGAAAAAATGAGTTATCTTTCCAATCAGGCAAAAGCAAAATCGCCTTACTACATTCATAAAGAAGTGGGATATAATTACTCTATGAGTAATGTACTTGCCGGAATAGGAATTCCCGGAATGAAAAATATTGAAAATCATTTAAAACGCAAGCAGGAAATTTTTGATATTTACAAAAAAGGCTTTGAAGATGTTCCCTTCATCTCCCTTACCGGTGATAAAGACGGAAGTAACCATTGGCAGAACGGAATTATTATAAATAATCCCGATATAGATGCCGCCTTTGTTTTAAACAAGCTTATAGAAAACAATATAGATGCACGTGCCGGATTTAATCCAATGCACAGGCAGGAAGCCTTTGCGAACTTCGATTTTGTTTCCGCAAACAACGACACAGCAACAGAATTATTCAGAAAAACAGTTCTTCTCCCCTCCGGTGTAGGAATGACGCAAAAAGAACAACAGTATGTAATTGAAACTGTAAAGAAATATATTTAATAATAACCCCTTTCGTAAAATCGAAAGGGGTTATTATTCTTATCTGTTTTTCAGATATTCAATTGCTTTTTTCAGTTGTGTATCCTCTTCTTCCGTAAGCTCCGAAGATGACTTTCTTATATTTTCGTCAATAGAAACCTTCAGATCAGGTTCAATACCTTTTTTATGAATACACGTTCCATTAGGAGTAAGATATTCAGCAACAGTAAGCACCAGCGCTTTTTTCCCGTATAGCGGAAATTTCTGATTAACCACGCCCTTGCCATAGGTTGTATCGCCTATAATGTACCCTGTTCCGGTATCCTTCAGCGCTCCCGAAACAAGCTCGGATGCCGAAGCCGAATTACCGTTTACCAATACAGCCACCGGATATTTTATGTTCAGCTTTTTACTGTCTGCCTTTGTAATTTCCTCTTTTCCGGATTTGTATTTAATAGTGAGAATTTTTCCGTCTGTTATAAAACTGTCCGCAATTCCGGTTGCCGAAGTAACAACCCCGCCGGGATTATCTCTCAAATCAAGAATAAGATTTGTGTTTTCATCAAGCTTTAACTCTTCCGCTTTTTCCACAAAATCGTCATATGTGGTAACATCAAAACGTGAAATTCTTATATAGCAGGTGTTGTCATCAAGACGCTTGGCAACAACACTTTCCACTTCAATTACATCTCTTACAATCGACAAGGTGAAATTTTCAACACCTTCTCTTTTAATTTCGATTTCAACCGGTTTGCCTTTTTTTCCGCGAATTATATCAACCGCTGTGTCCGATTCATCATACATATACTGCTTGCCTTCAATTTTAAACAGTATATCTCCGGGAAGAATACCGGCTTTCTGTGCCGGCGAACCGTCAAACGGAGCTACGACCTCAAGAAATCCCTGCTCGTTTGGCGACATTGTTATACCAATTCCAACATAATTTCCCGTTATATCACCCGAATAAACATCATTGTCATGAGTTGAAAGATAATACGAAAAATTATCCTGCAACCCGAAAACCATACCGGTCATAATACCGTCCTGAACAGTCTGTTTATCGTAATCCTTGTAATAATGCTTGTCAATAAGCTTCCCTATCCGGCTGAGATTAAGTACCGTTTCATAGGTTAAACCCGGAAAATTAAATCTGTAATAAATCAAACCTGCCTGTGTTCCGATAAAGAACACAAGCAGATAAGATAATATTTTTTTCCAGCGTAATTTTTTTGGTTTGATTTGTTCAGTAAGTTCATGTTCTTTGTTTTCTTCCAAAATAATCACTTCCGATTAAAAATAGTTTCTGGGATTAACAACCGAACCGTTAACCTGCACTTCAAAATGAACGTGAGGGCCGGTTGAATTTCCGGTGCTGCCTGCTTTGGCAATAGTTTGTCCCTGCGTTACAGTCTGTCCTGCACTTACAAGAAGCTGACTGTTATGAGCATAAAGAGTTACAATTCCGCCGCCGTGGTCAATCGCAACATAGTATCCGTATGAACCGTTATAAAGAGATTTTATAACAGTGCCGGAAGCCGCCGCATAAACAGGCGTACCGGTAGGAACACCAATATCAATACCACGATGTGCACGAACGGTTTTAAAAATCGGGTGCAGACGATTGGGGTTAAATTCACTTGTAACAGTACCGCTTGCAGGCCATATCATACTGCCGTTACCTTTAACCGACGACTGTGTGGGAACACCGCCGTTTTTCTGCTGACGCTTTAATTCTTCCTGACGAGCCAGTTCTGCAAGTTCGTTTCTGATTCTTTGTTCTTCTGCTTCGGCAGCATCAAGTTTTTTCTGATATTCTTCTATGTTTCCTGCAATTTCCATTTGTAATTGCTCATATTTTTCTTCTTCTTTTCTTACTTCATCAACCTTAGCCTGCTGAGCCTGTTTTTTTACAGCTTCTTCGTCTATAAGAACCTGCAGCTCAGCTTTTGCCTTTTCAATTTCAGCTTTTTTTACTTCTATTTCTTTTAAAACCTTGTTATCATATTCAGAAATTTGTTTTATAACCTCAAAATTATAAATAAAATCAAATATGGATTCGGAGGAGAAAAGAATTTTCAAATACGAGGATATTCCTTCCTCGTGAACAACTCTCAAACGGGTTTTCAGAGTTTTCGTCTGATTATCAAGCTCAACCTCTGCCTGATATAGCTCCGCATTCAGCTTGTCTTTTTTAGCATTCAGTTCATCAAGAGAAGCCTGAATTTCATTAAGAACTCCGTACATTTCGTTCATTGTAGAAACAACAGCCTCAACTTTTTTATCAATTTCAGCTTTTTTAACTTTTTCTTCAGCGATGCTGTCTTTCAGTTCTTCCTGTTTCTGAACAGATTTGTCAAGATCCTCCTGTTTAACAGCATATGTATTAAATGATATAAGTATTCCAAGGGTAAGTATGATACATATAAGTCTTTTCATTTTATCAGTCCTTTTTGATATAATCCTGATTTTAGTATAACATAAAACATAAAATACGTCAAATTATTTTAAATTGTTCACAAAAAAGTTACAGAAATGTCCAAGTTTTGCAATTATGATAAATTTTTTTACAAAAAAAATGAAATTTTACTTTTCAAATGGAAATAATTATGATAGAATAAATAAAAGGAGTGATAAAATTGAGTAAAGTAGTTCATTTAACAAATAGCGACTTTGAAAAAGTAGTAAGTGAAAATTCAGTTTGCCTTGTAGATTTCTGGGCACCTTGGTGTGGCCCCTGCAAAATGCTCGGCCCGGTTATAGACGAAATTGCCGAAGAAAGACTTGATATTAAGGTTTGCAAGGTTAATATTGATGAGCAAAGCGAGCTTGCTATGAAGTTCAGAGTTATGACAATTCCTACCGTCGTTTTGTTTAAAAACGGCAATCCCGAGGATAAAATTGTAGGAGCATTGCCAAAGCAGGAATTTCTTGATATGATAGAAAGAAATATGGATTAAAAAAATTTCACAAATGCTGCCGCATTCGGTCAAGTTGAGCCTGTCGTAACATCTGAAAAGATTCCTCGGCTACGCTCGGTATGACAATTGGAGGTGATAAGATTGGCAGATAATATAAAAGTAATTTCTAACAACAAAAAAGCAAGACACGATTTCTTTATTCTGGATGATTACGAAGTTGGAATAGAACTTTTCGGAACAGAAGTTAAATCTGTACGTCAAGGAAGTGTCAATCTTAAAGACTCCTATGTTGATATAAAAAACGGTGAGGCGTTTATTATCGGAATGCATATAAGTCCTTACGAAAAAGGGAATATTTTTAATAAAGATCCTATGAGAACAAGAAAACTTTTAATGCATAAAAAGGAAATTATGCGCCTTATCGGAAAAATCAAAGAGGATGGACTTACAATTGTTCCTCTTGAAGTTTATTTAAAAGGTAAATGGGTTAAGCTTAAAATAGCACTTGCAAAAGGTAAAAAGCTGTATGACAAGCGAGATTCAGATGCTGAGCGTAGTGCAAAACGAAATATAGACAGAACTCTTAAAGAAAGATATATGTAAATATGGGGCCGTACCGGTTTCGACGGGGATTTTGAAGCATGAGGAGCGAGTAGCGGTGAGGGCCGCTCAAAAACCTCAACTTAAAATTAAACGCTAACAATAAAGTAGCTTTAGCTGCCTAATTAACGGCAGCCGTTCTGTCTGTGAGTACCGCGGCATGGAACAGAATGTCATTTAGCGGTGAACGTGAGTATGCAAAGCTTTGAGCATACCATGAACAATGAAGCTACCGAGCATATAAGGTTGCTTGTGAACTTATATGTGAGGGAATTTTAATCATAAGCTGCACTCGGAGAGCCTCGCGTGAATAGGTTTTCGGACAGGGGTTCAACTCCCCTCGGCTCCACCAAAAAAGAACGACTATTTTGATAGAATGGTCGTTCTTTTTTGTGTTTGTGTCCTGAGGGACACAACATCATTTTGAAACGTAGTTTCAAACATCATTTCAGCACAGCTGAACATCATTCCGCTTTAATCGGACACAAAATGAAGTTACACCTTTGGCGTAAATGATGTTGCCTATGGCAAATGATGTATTGCTTCGCAATATCGATGTTGCACTTCGTGCAAATGTATGATATAATCTGCTTTGAGGTGGTTACATATGAAGGAAGATATGCTTGGTAAGTTATCAATGGAATTGTCTGTTGAAGTTTTGAATTTAGTTAAATATTTACTTCGTAAATGTTAAAGGCGTATTTCATTTCACTGAAAGCGATAGCTTTCAATTTCACAATTTCTGCAAGAAATTATTTATGCGAAAACATAAAAAGACATCACTCTCCGTAACCATCTATTCCGGCTCTTTTCATGGCACCAAATATGCGTTTTTTAAGTCCTTTGTTATCTCTTTCCAGATTGCGCAGGAGCTTCTTTACATTTTCTCTGTCTGAGTTTTTGTCTTTGGGGCAAGGACTTTCAATTACGGGAAGCTTCGCCTTATTCACAAAGTAAGTGATTTCCTTTTCGGGAGTATATACAAGAGGACGAATAACCGTAATATCACTTTTGTCAAAGTATACCTTGGGCGGGAAACACCCTATCCTGCCCTCATTAAATAAATTCAGCATAAATGTTTCCACAGCATCATCAAAATGATGAC
>JAFQLQ010000037.1 GCA_017414505.1 Clostridia bacterium | reverse complement strand
TGAATTTAAAAAAGCTTGCCAAATGGAAATGGAAGGGCAATAATACCCCTTCCAACTTACTCATTTTTATCTTAAATTTAATAAATATGAAGAAAAACCCGATTTTTGCTTAATGCAAAACGGGTTCTTCGACAGTCTGAACGGCTCTCGTATGAGAGCCGTTTTTTATTATCTTATTTACCCCAGGAAACAAGTACATAAGCTACATCTTTCTTTAGATTTTTATTTTTATAATTAACCTCACGGTAATTATCACGTAAAAAGCACGAATAAAAAGTACACTTTCGCATACTTTTATCCGTGCTTTGTTTAACATATTTTATTTTTTGGGGCATAGTAAGAGTATGTGTACGTAACTTTGCTGTCAGACATCATTACCCTTGTCATCCCTTTCTTTTAAAATGTAATATATTTGTTACAAAACAATATTATCACATTTTAAAGACTTTGTCAACAAAAAAATAACTATAAGTTTTAAAATTATTTTTTGGGAACGCCTTCCCAGTCCTTTAAAAATTTTTCTATTCCGCTGTCGGTAAGTGGGTGCTTTGTCATCTGAACAATTACCTTAAAGGGCACTGTTGCAATGTCTGCACCTGCTTTTGCCGCATCGGTTACGTGGATGGGATTTCTTATGCTTGCCGCAATAATTTCGGTTTCGATTCCGTGCACGGAAAAGATTTCGGCAATATCTTCAATAAGCTCCATACCAATTGCACCGATATCATCAATTCTTCCTACAAAGGGGCTTACATATGTTGCTCCTGCTCTTGCGGCTAAAAGTGCCTGAGCAGCTGAGAAAATAAGGGTTACATTGGTTTTTATACCCTCCGCAGTTAAAATTTTTACTGCTTTTAAGCCTTCCTCTGTCATAGGAATTTTTATAACAATATTTTTATGAATTTTTGCAAGCTCTCTTGCTTCTGCAACCATTTTTTCGTGCTCCGGGCTTATAACCTCCGCACTTACAGGCCCATCGACAATTGTAACTATTTCTTTTATAACATCTTCAAAAACTCTGTTTTCCTTTGCTATTATAGACGGATTTGTTGTTACTCCGCAAATTACGCCCATATCATTTGATTCTTTAATTTCGCTGATATTGGCTGTATCAATGAATAATTTCATTTTTTTCACTCCTGTCATTTTGTTGCGTTTTTTATATTTTAGCACATAAATTTTCTTGTGTACAGTACTGATTCTACTTACATTTAGTATGATTTCCATTATTTTTTATATTTATTATCTTCAAAAAAGCACTGTTAAAAGCCTCCCTTGTGTAAAGGGAGCCTTTTTGTACATAAAAAATCAAATTCTTTGCCAAGTCTCAACAAAAAAATTATTCCACAGAAAATAAAGTTACAGGTAAAATCATATAATATTGACATAAATAAAAAAATGTTGTATAATGTTTAAAGAGGTGAATTAATATGAACTATTTTGAAGCATTCGACAAAATCAAGGATAAGCTTAAGGATGTTGATTCCGATAAGCTTGGCGAAAATGTTGCTTTGCAGATTAATCTTACTGACGACGATTGCCACGGAACCTTTTACATTCAGGTAAAAGACGGTGCGCTTTACGTTGAGCCTTACGACTACTACGATAACGATGCAAATATTACTGTTTCGTTTGACACACTTGTTAAAATTATAGATAAGAAGTTAGATCCCGTTGAAGCTGTTGCAGGCGGTATGCTTGAAGTTTTCGGCAACCCCGACAAGGCACTTCTTCTTACAAGACTTGATAAAAAGGCTAAAAAAGCTCCTGCAAAGAAGCCTGCGGCAAAGAAAACCGCAACAACAAAAAAAGCTTCCGAAAAACCGGCAGAAAAGAAACCTGCGGCTAAAAAATCCGCTGCAAAAAAAGCCGAAGAGAAAAAAGAAGCTCCAAAGGCTGAAAAGAAGCCTGCGGCTAAAAAAGCAACAAAGAAAACAGAAAAATAATTACAGCATAGCGTGTCGATATGTTTATCGACACGCTGTTGTAATATTAACGGAGCACAAAATGACAGATATAATAAACAAACTTTATGAAAAAAGCGAAATAACGGAATCCGATTTAAAAAAGCTGATTTCAAACGACGATTTCAACGATTATCTCATTAAAAAAGCAGTTGAAGTACGAAAAAAGCATTTCGGAAACAAGGTTTATATCCGTGCGCTTATTGAAATTTCCAATATTTGCAAAAACGACTGCTATTATTGCGGAATAAGAAAGAGCAATTCCGTCTGCGACAGATACCGCCTCACAAAAGAGGAAATTCTCGAATGTGCACAAAAAGGCTACGAATTAGGGTTCAGAACCTTTGTTATGCAGGGCGGAGAAGACGGCTTTTTTACCGACAGTTATATGGCAGATGTTGTTTCCGAAATTAAAAAACGTTATCCCGACTGTGCTGTAACCTTATCTTTAGGTGAAAAGAGCTTCGAGAGCTACAAAATGCTTTTTGATGCCGGGGCAGACAGATATTTACTTCGTCATGAAACTGCCGATGAGGCTCATTACGGCAAGCTTCATCCCGAAAGTATGTCCTTTAAAAAAAGAATGAGCTGTATAAATTCCCTTAAGGAAATCGGTTATCAGACCGGTATTGGTTTTATGGTTGGCTCCCCTTTTCAGACTTTGGACAACATTGTTAAGGATTTGCTTTTTATAAAAAGCATTAATCCCGAAATGGTGGGAATCGGGCCTTTTATTCCCCATAAGGACACGCCTTTTTGCGGTTATTCTGCAGGAAGTGCCGATTTAACGGTTAAGCTTATTTCCATAATAAGGCTTCTTCTTCCAAAGGCGTTAATCCCCTCCACCACAGCCCTCGGAAGCATTTCGGAGGGTGGCAGAGAAAGAGGCATTCTTGCCGGCGCAAACGTTATAATGCCCAATCTTTCGCCCGGAAACGTAAGAAGCAAGTATTCTCTTTACAACAACAAGCTTGCCACAGGGCTTGAAGCCGCTGAGCATCTTATTGAGCTTAAAGAAAAAATAAAAAGCATCGGCTACGAAATTGTTACTGACAGAGGTGATTACAATGGATAAAATTATGATTGCAATAAGCGGTGGTGTGGACAGCTCCTGCGCCGCTCTTATATTAAAAGAGCAGGGCTATGATATGTTCGGTGCAACACTTAAGCTTTTTACCGGCGAAGATATCGGTGTGGATTTCAATTCAAAATGCGGAAACGAGCAGGATATAGTTGAAGCAAAAAAAATATGCGATGCGCTTGGAATTGACCACTACACCGTTAATTTCGGTGATTCTTTCAGGGAAAATGTTATTGAAAAATTTGTTGAAGCATACGAAGCAGGTCTTACTCCCAATCCCTGCATTCTCTGTAACCGCAGTATTAAATTCAAGGCTCTTGCGGATTTCGGAGAGGCTCACGGAAGCAGGCTTATTGCTACCGGTCACTACTGCAAATCCGAATACGATTCAGCTTCGGGAAGATATTTATTAAAACGTGCGGCGGATTTATCCAAAGACCAGAGCTACGTTTTATACACACTTTCTCAGAATCAGCTTTCAAAAATCCGCTTCCCTCTTGGCGGCCTTACAAAAGCAGAAGTAAGAAAAATCGCCTCCGAAGCAGGCTTTTCCAACGCAAACAAGCCCGACAGTCAGGATATTTGCTTTGTTTCGGGCGGAAAATACGGCGAATTTATTGAAAAATACAGAAATAAAAAGTACCCTCACGGCAATTTTGTCGACCTTGAGGGCAATATTCTCGGAGAACACAAGGGTATTATAAACTACACTATCGGTCAGCGAAAAGGTCTCGGGCTTTCCCTTAAAGCTCCCCTTTACGTCTGCGAAAAAAATGCTTTGGAAAACAAGGTTGTTTTGTCAGACGAACCGCATCTTTTCACCCGCAGTATTGTTGCGGATGATGTTAATTTTATCGCAGTTGCGAAGCTTACTGCTCCCATGCGTGTTAAAGCAAAAGCTCGCTACAAAATGCAGGAACAGTGGGCGGTTATTCATCCCCTTTCCGAAACAAGTGTCAGGGTTGAATTTGAAGAACCGCAAAGGGCACTTACTCCCGGCCAGGCAATTGTTTTTTACGACGACGATGTGGTTGTAGGCGGAGGAACGATAAATTAATAATGGAGAAAGGGTGCATTTGTACCCTTTCTCCATTATTAGTGATATTTGCCTTACGGCAAGTGATATTGCTTACGCAGCGATATATCTTCGATGTGATATATTTGCTGACGCAAATGTTATAGCATACAACTGCGCATGCTTACAGCCATTTTCTGCTTATGCCCGGCTGCTTCACCTTAATTTTTGCCTGAAGGGCATCATCACGTATTTCCTGCTTCCAGAAAGCTCTTACAAAGAAACTGTCGAAGGTGTTTTTACCGGTTCTGGGAACAGCCGGTGCAAAAAACGGCACACCAAACGAATCCTTTGAGCAAAGAAAGCTTATATGCAATGCTGCTACTATTGCAAGACCGAAAAAGCCGTAAAGCGCCCCTCCCAGGGTATAAAAAAACCTTGTTATTCTTATGGAAAAGGCAAAATCGTAGTTGGGTGTTGCAAAAGAACCAAGTCCTGTAAGCGCAACAATTATTATTAAAATAGGAGTTGCAAGATTGGCATCCACCGCCGCCTGACCTAATATCAGAGCACCTACAATTCCTATTGTTGAGCCAATCTGTCCCGGGATTCTAAGTCCCGCTTCCTTAATAAGCTCAAAGGCAAATTCCATAAATATAATTTCAATAATAAGCGGGAACGGTGTTCCTGCTTTTGCACTTTCTATGGCAAAAAACAGCTCACTTTCCAGAATTTCGGGATGAAAACCCACCACCGAAACAAAAAAACCCGGCAAAAGCAACGAAATAAATATAGAAAACGTTCTTATTATCCTTAAAAAATTAGTCATTGCAGGCTTTAAATACCTGTCCTCCGTCAGATTAAGGAAAGAATTTATGTTTACGGGAAGTATGAGTGCATACGGGCTTCCGTCCATCATCACCGCCATTTTTCCTTCGTTTAACGCCATTGCAACCCTGTCGGGGCGTTCTGTTGAAAGCATCATGGGAGTAAGCATACAATTATCATTGCAAATCATCTGCTCCAGCTCACCCGTATCCATTATATAGCTGACGTCTATTCCTGAAATTCTGCGGCGTACCTCTTCAACAAGCGAATCGTTGGTTAAATTTTTAATATAATAAATGTTAACAAGACTTTTGCTCATTTCCCCCACTTCAATGGTTTCGGCAACAAAATTGCTGTTTTTCAGAATTTTTCTCACAAGAGAAGTATTTGTTTTAAGGGTTTCGTTAAAGGATTCGTGCGGCCCTTTAATTACGGATTCCGTTTTCGGCGGAGTTACCGTTCTCCTTTCCCAGCCCTTTACGTCCGCAATAACCGCATTTGAATTTCCCTCAATAAAAACAACGCCTGCCCCGAAATTAACCATATCCGCAATCTTGTTAAAATCCTTTGAAAGCGAACACTGATTCTGGCTTATAATATTTTTTACAGAATAATCATCCAGCTTGTCCGCCTTAATATCCGCATAGATATTCCGCATTGCAGGCTCTAAAATTCGCTCGCCCATCATGGCGTTGTTAACCATTCCGTCAAAAAACACAATAAATGCAGGAATTTTTTCATCGTTTAAGGTGTATTCAAAATCCCTTATAATAAGGTCGCTGTTTTTGCCAAAATTAAACAGCTCCTTTATAAAATTTCTGTTGTAATCAAGAGATTTAGATACCTTACAGTCCTTTTTTGCGTGTTTATCATAAAAATTCTGATTTTCTGTTTCGTTGTATTCCGAAAGAATAAATTCTTTTTCCGCTTTTTCCTCTTTAAAAGAAAAAATATTTTTTATAAATTGGTTACGCTTCATAAAATCACCCGTTTTTATTATGGAATAGGAAGTGGTTTTTATTATGATAAAAAAGAAAATTTTTCATTCCCAATTTTTTCTTACATAAAAATTTCCTCTCTGCACACAATAGAACTGTAAATTAAAACCAAAAGGAGCAAACATATATGAAAGCGACAGGAATTGTAAGAAGAATAGATGACCTTGGCAGAGTTGTTATACCTAAGGAAATAAGGCGCACACTTCGCATAAGAGAGGGCGATCCTCTTGAGATATATACTGATAAGGAAGGAACAGTTGTATTTAAAAAATATTCTCCCGTTGGAGAACTTACCGCTTTTTCCAGCGAATACGCAGAAGCTATTTACAAGATAACCTCAAAGCCTACTGCTATTGTAGACAAGGACTGCGTTGTTGCGGTTAGCGGAATGCCGAAAAAAGAGCTTATTGAAAAGGAAATTTCAAAAGATTTAGATGAAATTTTAGATGACCGTATGACCTATGCTTACTATGAGGAGGATGAAGAACCGCTTCCGTTACTCGAAGAAAACGAAAAATATTTCTGCTCTATAGTATGCCCTATTGTATGCGAGGGCGATGCAATCGGTGCGGTAATTATTTTCAATTCGGACATGCCTCAGAAGTCCGGCGAAACTGAGGAAAAAATAGCTCAGACCTCTGCCACTGTTTTAGGAAGAATACTGGAAAATTAACAAAGTCCCGAAGTTTTTTCACTTCGGGACTTTCATTTTGCACGCTTAACTTCTTAAAACTCATATTCCACAGGGAAAACAAGCTGATTTCTGTGAATTGAATAATAGCTTATATCACAGTTATCAATATATTTTTCAAAGGCTTTTACCAGCAAATCGGGATTAAGATTTTCTTCGCTTCCTGCGGCACAGGTAAGCTTCATTATGATTTTATCATCAGATTTTTCAAAATCGCAGGAATAAACAAGGGGTTTTATATCAACCTCTTTAATTCCCTTTTTGGTTTTCTTTTCTATGAGAATTTCGCTTAAATCGCATACCTTCTTAAAATCCTCAGCTGAATTTTTTGTTTCAAAAGTAACAGTATATTCAGCTCTTTTTATTTCCTTGAATTTAGGGGCAAGCTTTTCTGAAACTTCGATAATTTCTATGCCTTTGGGGGCAACCTGATTGATTCTTTCCTTAACCGCTTCGCAGGAAATCTGCTCGTCTATTGAAAATTCAGCATACTCCCCATCCGAAGTTACTCCAACGGGAAGAGGCAGCGCAAAGGTTAAATTCATATGCGGATTAAAGCCCTCGGAATATTTTACCTTATACCCCGTTCTTTTAAGCATTCGCTGAAAGGTTCTCATTAAATCAAGGTGAGATACGTATTTTACTTCATAACCTTTGGTAAATTTAACTCTTAAATTCATCATTTCGCACAACCTCCCTGCTTTCTTAATTCCTCACATTCGGTAAGGCTTGTAATTCCGCAGCCGCTGCATTTTTCACGGCAATTGGGAGTTGTTTGCGCCATTTTTGCTTTTTCGTTTTCACGCATTAAAAATGCTTTTGAAACGCCCACATCTATAAATTCCCAGGGAAGAATTTCATCGTAGCTTCTTTCTCTGTGGTTATAGAAGGTATAGTCAATTCCGCATTCTTTGAAGGCTTCAAGCCATTTATCATATTTGAAATGCTCGTGCCAGCCGTCTAATTTACAGCCTTTTTTATACGCTGTATAAAGAACCTTTGAAAGTCGTCGGTCGCCTCTTGCAAAAACACCCTCCATAATGGATAAATCGCTGTCGTGCCAGTTGTAGGTTATGGATTTGGATTTCATATTATCTCTTAAAATCTGTTGTTTTTCAACTATTTCCGAAACGGTATCCTGCTTCGCCCACATAAAGGGTGTGAATGGCTTCGGAACAAAGGAAGATGTGCTTACGGTGACCGTTAAGCCTCTGGGACGTTTTTCCTTTTCTATTTTAAAATATTCGCCCTGAACCTTGAAAGCAAGCTCGGAAATTTCCTTAACATCCTCCGCCGTTTCGTAGGGCAGTCCAATCATAAAATAAAGCTTAACTCTGTTCCAGCCGTTTTCAAAAATAAGCTTTGAGGTTTTCAAAATATCTTCCTCATTTACGTTTTTATTTATAACGTCTCTCATTCTCTGACTTCCCGCTTCGGGAGCGAAGGTAAGGCTTGTTTTACGAACCTCCTGAACCTTTTTTGCAAGCTCCAGGTCGAAATTATCCACTCTTAAAGAGGGCAGACAGAAATTAACCATTTTTTCATCGGTAAAGGAAATAAGCTCATCGGTAAGCTCGCTCAAACGGGTATAATCGCTTGTGCTTAAGGAACACAGAGAAACCTCGTCGTAGCCTGTTTTTTCAAGACTTCTTTTTGTTATTTCGCACAGGGTTTCGGGGCTTCTTTCCCTTACGGGGCGGTAAATAAAGCCCGCCTGACAAAAACGGCAGCCTCTTATACATCCGCGGAAAATTTCAAGTGTTACTCTGTCGTGCACAACCTCGGTATAAGGAACTATAATATCCTCGGGGTGAGGAAGCTTGTCCATATCGGAAATAACACGTTTTTTAACAGTTTCAGGCGCACCGAAAAGTGCTTTTCTTGATTTTATGGTATTATCCTCATTGTATTCAACCTCATAAAGGCTCGGAACATACACGCCCTCCACCTTTGAAAGCGCAATAAGCAGTTCCTGCTTATCGGTTTTTCCGCTCTGTTTATAATCTTTTATAATATTGCAGGCTTCTAAAATAACCTCTTCGCCCTCGCCCACCATAAAAAAGTCCACAAAATCGACCATAGGCTCGGGATTAACTGCGCAGGGACCTCCTGCACATATTAACGGATACGATAAATCCCTTTCCTCCGAAAGCAACGGAACATCCGCCAAATCCAGCATTGCAAGCACATTTGTATAGCTCATTTCATACTGGAGGGTGAAGCCTAAAACATCAAATTCCTTTAAGGGGTCCTTTGATTCGTGACCGTACAGAAGAATGCCGTTTTCACGCATTTTTTCTTCCATATCCACCCAGGGCATAAAGCTTCTTTCGCACCATATATCGTCGGTTTTATTAAGAACATCGTATAAAACCTTCATTCCAAGATGGCTCATACCTATTTCGTAAGTATCGGGAAAACAAAAGCCAAAGCGAAGCTTTACATCCGCCTTGTTTTTAACAACGCTGTTAAGCTCGCATCCCGTATATCTCGACGGTTTTTCAACATATTTTAATATTTTTTCAAGATTCTGCATTAATCTGCTCCTATCATTTTTACTATATATACTTATAACATATTTTCAAAAAAAAAGCAATATTTATTTAGGTTAATGTATTGCAATTTGAATATTAAAATGTTATAATAACAAAATAACATCAAACAGGAGGACAAAATTATGAAATGCCCTTACTGCGGTTGTGTAGAGCTGAAGGTTATTGATTCACGTCCCAATGAGGACACCAATTCCATAAGAAGACGGCGTGAATGCTTAAATTGCGCAAACCGCTTCACAACATATGAAAAAATTGAATCTGTTACACTTATTGTTGTTAAAAAGGACAGAACAAGAGAGCCTTTCAACAGAGAAAAAATACTAAACGGTGCTATTCTTGCCTGCCAGAAACGACCTGTTTCTATCGAACAGCTTGAAAGAATGGTTAACGAAATTGAACAGCATTTTTCCAACACGCTGGACAGAGAAATAAGCACCGATAAAATCGGCGAAATGGTTATGGACAAGCTTAAGGAAATTGACGAAATTGCATACATCCGTTTCGCTTCCGTATACAGACGTTTTACCGATATAAGCTCTTTTATGGAGGAGCTTACCGAACTACTTAAACCCGGTGGAGACAAATAAAATGATTGATTTACACACACATTCCACAGCTTCGGATGCATCGTTTTCCCCTGCGGATTTAATTGCACTTGCAAAAAGAAAAAATCTTAAAGCCATCGCTCTTACCGACCACGACACTACCGATGGCTTGGCCGAGGCAAGAGAAGCTGCCGCAAAATACAATATAGAATTTATTCCGGGAATTGAGCTTAGTGCCAGATTCAACGGCGAGCTTCACATTGTGGGGCTTTATATTGATGAAAAAAACGAAAAATTGAACGCTTCTATGGATTTTTTGAACAGCGCCCGGAATGAAAGAAACAAAAATATAATAAAACTTCTTCAGGATGAGGGGCTTTCCATAACCTTTGAGGAGGCTGAAAAGCTTTCGGGAGGCGGTATGATGGGAAGAACTCATATTGCGCAGATTTTAACCAACAAAGGATACACTTTAAGCGTAAAAGAGGCGTTTAAAAAATACTTGTCTCCGGGAAAAATCGGTTTTTGCGATTACGAAAGGCTTTCCCCGAAGGAATGTATAGAGCTGATAAAGGCTGCAGGCGGAATTGCCGTTCTTGCGCATTGCCATTACCTTAAAATGGATAATGACGAGCTTACCGAATTTATAAAAAATCTTAAAAATTACGGTCTGGACGGAATTGAAACCTATTATTCCGAATACACCTTTAAAAATCATTCGGATTATACAAAAATTGCACATAAGCTTGATTTGCTTGAATCCGGCGGTTCTGATTTTCACGGTATGTACAAACCGCACATTGAGCTTGGCTCAGGCATGGGAAACCTTCTTGTTCCATACAGTATTCTTGAAAAAATAAAACAGAAAGTATAATTGCCGAAATATCTGCATATATTATATCAGAAAACCATTTATTTAAAAATTTGAACAAATTTTGAACAAAAAATTAATCAACTTTGTTCAAACTAACAGATTTTTAAAAACCTGTTGACTATTTCATAAAAATTTAGTATTATAATATTGTTAAGATTAAATATTTACCCTTCACAAAGGAGCGATAAAATTTATGTTTTCTAAAGAAGTTGTTGTCCAGAATCCCGTTGGGTTGCACGCAAGACCTGCTACTTTCTTTATTCAGAAAGCCAACGAATTCAAATCCACCATGTGGGTTGAAAAGGATGAAAGACGTGTAAGCGCAAAAAGTTTGCTTGGTGTTTTGTCCTTAGGTATTACCAGAGGCACAACCATTACAATTATTGCTGACGGAGCTGACGAAGAGGCTTCTGTTGATGCATTGGTAGAATTGATTAATTCTAATTTTGATGAATAATTGAATACGCAAATTTAAGATTACTTAAAGGGATTGGATTTTTCCAAGCCCTTTTTTGCGTTGTAAAGGAGAATGTTTAAATAAATGCAAGGCTTCTCCTTGAGGAGAAGCTGTCAGCTTGACTGACTGATGAGGTGTAGCTTTTAAAAAAAGCGTAATATTTTCCACCTCATCCGAGTGCTTACGCACCCACCTTCCCCTCAAGGGGAAGGCTTGCATTAAAGCCACCGCACTTATTCCTTATTCACTATTACTTATTACCTCGGTCAATCCCTCAGTCTCTTCGAGACAGCTCCCTTTACACAAAGGAGCCTTAGATCCCTCGACCTTGCTCGGGATGACAGAGGGGTGAGTGCTCGGGATGACAGACAGAGGTACAACGTGCCCCCATCCGTCATTCTGAGCGTAGCCGAAGAATCTCAATAGTAAATTCAAAATGCAAAATGCAAGGCTTCTCCTTGAGGAGAAGCTGTCAGCTTGACTGACTGATGAGGTGTAGCTTTAAAAAAAGCGTAATATTTTCCACCTCATCCGAGTGCTTACGCACCCACCTTTCCCTCAAGGGGAAGGCTTGCATTAAAGCCACCGCACTTATTCACTATTCACTATTACTTATTACCTCAAAAAAGTCTTCCCTTTTTAAGGAAGACTTTTATCATTATATAAACTTGTATTCAGTTACAGTTTCGTATTTTTCGCCTTTTCTTAAGATACTTGAAGGATAGTGCGGAAATTCAATTCCGTTGGGATACACCTGTGTTTCAAGGCAGAATGCCTGATGCTTTTTAAGGTTGTTTCCGTCTTTATCGGTCAGTTCCTCGTTTATCATATTTCCTGTATAAAGCTGAACGCCCGGCAGGTCGGTATAAACTTCCATTTTTATGCCGGTTTTATCCCCTGTTACATCTATAACCTTTCTGAAGCCTTCGCCGTTTAAAACAAAGTTATGGTCGTATCCGCCAAACATTTTAATCTGTTCATAGTCCGATTTAAAGCCTTCGCCAAGTGTTTTAGGTGTTCTGAAATCAAAGGGAGTATTCTCAACTGTCCAGATATCACCGTAAGGCATACAATCTTCCTTATTAGGTGTGAAGAAGGAGCTGTCTATCATAAACACGTGGTCGTCAACAAGTCCGTTATTATAACCGTTCAAGTTAAAATAAGCGTGATTTGTCATATTTAAAATTGTATCCTTATCCGTCATGCCCTCATACTGAATTTTAATGGAATTTTCCCTGGTAAGAGTATAGGTAACCTTAACGTGAACCTCACCCGGGAAGCCTTCTTCCATATCAGGGCTTACTGTGGATAAAACAAGGCTGGGCTCTTCGCCGTTTATAACCTCGTAATCCCAAACCTTTCTGTCAAAGCCCTCTTTACCGCCATGAAGGTTATTTCCGTTGTCGTTATCATACAATTTATATGTTTTTCCGTTTAAAGTAAATTCGCAGTTTTTAATTCTGTTGGAGTTTCTGCCTATTAAAGCACCCATATAGCCGATATTTTCAAAATAATCTTCAAGCGTTGCTCTGCCCAAAAGAACGTCAACATCCTTATACCACATATTTTTAAGAATACCGCCATAAGTAAGAATTTCAACCTTCAAGCCATTATTGTTATCAAGTGTGAAAGCGTAAACATCCTTACCGTTTGCTTTTCCGAAAAGTCTTTTTTCAATGCTCATATCATTTCCTCCATAGCTTATATATTTTCACATTATAAATGTGAGTTGTTTAAAAGTTTAATCTCCCCAAAAAACTTTAGCACAATAGCATACTAATCTATTATAACTAATTAAACACAAAATGTCAATATACAAATACAACAAAACCCGACTGTTTTTTACAGCCGGGTTTGGTAATTTAAATATCTGTTCTTGCTTCCTGCTCTGCCTGAATATCAGAAAAAGCAGAATACATAGGTTTAACATTTTTCTTTTTAAGAACTCTGTCTATATAATTTTTTGTAATTTTGCACACAAGTCCGGAAAGGGCAATAACACCAATTAAGTTGGGAATCATCATAAGACCGTTGAAGGTATCGGAAATATCCCATGCAAGAGAAGATGTTAAAAGTGCACCGAACATAATCATAACAAGGTGGATAACCTTATAGATTTTAACAGTTTTTGTGCCGAAAAGGTATTCCCACGCTTTTGTACCGTAGTGGTCCCAGCCAAGAACTGTGGTGAACGCAAAAAGTAAAATTGCAATTGCAATAAATCTTGAACCTATGTTTCCGAAAGAGAAAACGGAGTTAAAGGCATCTGCAACCATAGTTGCATCGTTTGTATATGTACCGATGGGAGCGTATAAATCCGCATAAACTCCGGAGGTTAAAACAACCAAAGCTGTCATGGTACAAACAACCATTGTATCCGCAAAAACCTCAAATATACCCCACATACCCTGTTTAACAGGCTCTTTGATGTTGGAGTTGGAGTGAACCATAACCGAAGAACCAAGTCCTGCTTCGTTGGAGAATACTCCGCGCTTGAAGCCCTGAACCATAACCTCTCTTATGATTGCACCGGTAACACCTCCGGCTGCTGCAACAGGCGAAAACGCAGTTGTAAAAATTGCTTTGAAAGCAGGAATAATCATATTATAATTAACAGCAATAATTACAAGGCTTCCCGCAACAAAAAGAACAACCATAAAAGGCACAACTTTTTCCGCAAAAGAAGCAATTCTCTGCAAACCGCCAAGAACTATAAGTCCTGCTATTATAACAAGAACAATACCGATAATAACAGAATACAGACTTACACCGCTGTATAGCTCGATGTTTGCAAGAGCGTCGATTCTGAATGCGGATTCAATGTTAACAACAATTTTGTTAATCTGTCCCATTGCACCGATACCGAAAGATGCAAGCAAGGTGAATATTGAAAACAGAACAGCAAGGATTTTACCAATCTGCTTACAGCCTTTTTTAGCGCCAAGACCGTCCTGCAGATAATACATAGCACCGCCGGACCATTCGCCATCATTGTTTTTTCTTCTGAAATAAATGCCAAGAACGTTTTCGGAATAGTTGGTCATCATACCAAAGAAAGCGGCAATCCACATCCAGAAAACCGCACCGGGACCGCCAATGCAGATAGCAGCGGCAACACCGGCGATGTTACCAACACCGATTGTAGCTGCAAGGGCAGTACAAAGAGCCTGGAAAGGCGAAATAGATGCTTTATCCTCTGTGTGACCGATTACGTCCTTGTTAAAGAGACTTCCGATTGTGTTTTTCCACCAGTGAGGCAGGTGTGATACTTGAAAGAACTTTGTTACAAAAGTTGTAAGAACTCCCGTAAAAAGCAGCAAGGCAAGACCTAAAGTAGTCCATACAAAGGTGTTGATTTCACCGTTGTATTTTGCCAGAACTTCAAAAAACTTTTCCATAATTTTACTCTCCCCTGTAAAAAATTTTTTAAAAAAACAGAGCCTGCCGAAAAAGCAAGCTCCAAAACAAAAAGGCAAAATACACCCAATAATTCCATAAGTATATTTCTACGTCCTTTTGCCTGAGAGATTAGGTAAAAAACCCTTGCACCTTCGGCACTTCGGTAAACGAAGCTTCTCCGTAGCGCTGTCCATACACGGTCCCGGTTTTTTTAAACCACCTGAGAGTTTTACTCCTTCGGTCAGGCTATTGCCTATTTCCCGCATATTTCATTCAGCATTATTGATATAATACACCATTGTTATCTTTTTGTCAAGTATTATTTTACATTTTTTCCTTTTGCCAAGGTTTTGCACACACAAAACATACAACTGTGCCCAAAACTGCAATTACAATCCATGTAAGCAAAGTGAAATTCCAGCCCATTTTTTCGGAAATAAGGGCAATTCCGTAGGTTGAAACCGCAGAACCGATATAAGTGCAGGAATTAAGCACTCCCGAAGCAGTTGAAACCACTCCGTATTTCTGGAAAAAGGGCGGAATCATACAAATAAGCATAAGGTTTACACCGTGCATACTTCCCGTAAGAAGTGCGGAAAAGAACACCGAAAATACGGGATTACTGCCCGTAAGCACATAAAGGGCAATGGCAGAAACAGCGCCTGCTCCGAAAATTACTCCTGCACACAAAACGGGGTTAGTAAGTTTTTTTCTGTACAGAGCAGAAGAAATGTGAAAGCACGCAATACTGAAAAGCGGAAGCACAACACCCGTTAAAATGGATACTGCAGTTCCCAAATCGTAGGTTTCGCCTATGTATGAGGGCATCCAGGTTGTTACTCCGTCACGAAGCATTCCCTGAAGAATAATTGCAAGCATTATGCCAAACATAAGAGGTGTGAAAAGCGGTTTTATATCCCCTTTTACTTTTTCACCTTTGGAGGTTACGGGTTTTTCAACCTCAACATTTATACAAAGCTTATTCCATATAAATGCCATAATAATTCCGCACACTGCCGAAAATATAAACACGCCTCTCCAGCCCGAAACAGTTATAATAAGCGGAGAAACAAGGTAAATAATAATAGTTCCCAGCGAGCTTCCCCACGAAATTTTAACCGATGCACTTTTGTATTCTTCATCCGAGAAAAAGGCTGTCATAAGTCTTACAATGGGAGGCCACATAAAAGCCTGCGCAAATCCGTTTACACACCACACGCCAAGCATTGTGTAAGGACTTTTGCAGAAAGGAATTATAATATTCATTAAAATTGTTAAGCAAAATCCGTAAAACACAAGCTTTTTGGGCTGAAATTTATCACCGCAGATTCCGCTTACAACCTGCCCTGCGCCGTAGGTTATAAAGCTTCCCGTAAGTGCCATTGATAAAAGTGCTTTTGAAATTCCCGTATCCTTTACCATTTCGGAAATTACTGCACCGTAGTTAATTCTCGTTACATAGCTTATCATATATGTAAACGTGAATAAAAGTATCATTTTTCTGATGTCTTTTCTGTTTGTTAATTTGTTCATTTTTCTTCTCCCGTAACTACTTTAATCTGATTTTCCTTATATATATTTTTAAGCTCTGCCGATAATCCGCCATCAGTTATATATGTATGCTCAGGCTTCATATCGCAAAGCTTCAAAAGCGCATTTTTCTCGAATTTTCCGCTGTCCGCAAGGAAGAAAACCTCATCCGAGCATTCCATAAATTTCTGCTGAATCTGAACAAGCTCCTGATTATAATCGCACACGCCGAATTTAAGCGAAACTGCCGAAGGACACACAAAGCATTTCTGCATATGAAGATTTTTTACGGTGTCAAGGGCAAGCCTGCCGTAAAAGGAATTTTCCTCCTTCATAAAATGACCGCCGCACAGAATAACATTAAAATTTCTGTGCTTGCCGATTATTTCAAACACATCAAGCGAGTGGGTTATTACCGTAAGGGATGAAAAATTTTCCTTTAAAGCTTCGGCAAATAAAATTGCGGTGCTTCCTGCATCCACACCGATAATATCGCCTTCGTTTATGAATTTAACCGCAATTTCGGAAAGCTCTCTTTTTTTATCACGGTTTTCTTCAACACGGGCATCCAGCTTGTTTAAAACAATCATTTCGCCCGCTTTAACAGCTCCTCCGTGTACCCTTTTAAGAAGCTTTGACTGTTCCATAAAAAGCAAATCACGACGCACGGTTTCAATGGAAACCCTGAATTTTTTAACTAAATCGTTGGTGGTTACCGCACCGTTTTTTATGAGCATTTCGTGAATTTTGTTCTGCCTTTCGTTTGCAAGCATTTGCAATCACTTCCAATCAATTACACATTTTAACACACAAATCCACATTTGTCAACAGAAAAATGACGGATGGAGGCACGTTGTACCTCTGTCTGTCATCCCGGGCAAGGTCGAGGGAGCTGATTGAAGTAATAAGTAATAGTGAATAAGGAATAGGTGTGGTGGCTTTAGTGAAAGCCTTCCCCTTGAGGGGAAGGTGGGTGCGTAAGCACTCGGATGAGGTGGAAAATATTACGCTTTCTTTTAAAGCTACACCTCATCAGTCAGTCAAGCTGACAGCTTCTCCTCAAGGAGAAGCCT
>JAFQLQ010000036.1 GCA_017414505.1 Clostridia bacterium | reverse complement strand
TTCCGCTTCCCTTGGCAATACCGCCTATATGACAGGTTTTTCCGCCAATTTCAAATTCAACCGCAATCTGCTTTACAACTGTATCAGTTGTCATAATAGCCTCTTCTGCATCGTCGCTACCGTTTTTACTCATACTTTTTGCAAGTTCGGGAACTGCATTTTCGATAGGCTCTATATTAAGAGGCTGACCAATTACCCCCGTTGACGCAACAACCACATCCGATGCTGAAATTCCAAGAACATCAGCCGCAAGCTCACACATTTTTTCCGCAATTTCAATACCGTTTGCATTACAGGTATTTGCATTACCGCTGTTGCAGATAACTGCCTGAGCCCTGCCGTCTGCAATGTGATTTTTTGTAACAGTTAAGGGAGCTCCTTTTACAAGATTGGTTGTATAAACTGCTGCTGCATTTGCCTTAACTTCAGAAAATATCATTGCAAGGTCTTTTTTCTTGTGATTTTTTCTTATTCCGCAGTGCATACCGCCTGCAACAAAGCCCTGTGCGGCACACACACCGCCATTTATAATTTTCATTTTAATTCCTCCGATTTATTCTACGGTTAGTCCCGTTGTTTCATCTATTCCAAGAACTATGTTCATATTCTGAATTGCAGCCCCCGAAGCACCTTTACCTAAATTATCAAAACGTGAAACAAGCATTATTCTTTCATCGTTTCCCGCAACGGTAATCTGCATATCATCCCGGCCCGAAAATGCCGCAGCAGAAAGAAAACCTTCTTCGTCTGCCGCTTCGTCAAAGTGAAGAAGCTTTGAATTATACCAGGACGCATACACCTTTTTAATATCCTCAACTGTTCCTTTTATATCCTTTGCAAACAGCGGAACACTTACTTCCATACCACTGTAAAAATCACCTACAATCGGTGCAAAGGACGGTGCATTTGAAAGTCCGCATATTTTAACCATTTCCTTTAAATGCTTGTGCTGTTGAGTAAGTCCGTACTGACGGGGTGCGGAAAGCAAGGGATTTCTGTTTTCATCCTCATATTCGGCAATCATTTTTTTACCGCCGCCCGAATAGCCTGTTAAAGAAAAGCTTGTAAGTGCAGTTTCGGGATTTATTATTCCTGCTTTAACAAGCGGAGCTATAAGAGCAACAAATCCGCTTGCGTGACATCCGGGATTGGCAATAAGCTTTGCGTTTTTAATTTTTTCTCTCTGACCGTCAAGCTCCGGAAAACCGTATGTCCAGTTATCCAGAGTTCTGTGAGCCGTCGAAGTATCTATAATAACGGTTTTGTCATTTTCAAGAAGTGAAACCGCTTCTATTGCCGCTGCATCGGGAAGGCACAAAAACACAACATCTGCACTGTTGATTGCCTCACGTCTTGCGGAAACTTCCTTTCGCACCTCATCGGGCAATATTATAAGGTTCAAATCCTCTCTTGCAGACAATCTTTCATAAATACGAAGTCCGGTTGTGCCGGCACTGCCGTCTATAAATACATTTGTCATGTAATCATTCCTTTCAATGCATAAATAATCATTTTCATAAAATTTAACTCATACATTATACGTCATTTTCTAATATTTGTCAAGCATATTCATAAATATTTATGCATTTTATTAACATTCAATAAAATATTCTTACGAAAAAGTTCAAATTGTGGATTTTTACTATATTTTCAAGATTTTTAAAACTTATGTATTTCTGTTGATTTTTGGCTGTTGCTTTTTCAAAAAATGAATATTTTATTCATTTTTATGTATTTTTATGCAATTATATGCATAAAAAAGGACAGTTCTGACTGTCCTTTAATATTATATGGAATCTGCAAATTCCTTAACATTTACTACTTTACCGCTTATTCTGGATTCTTCTGCCGCAAATGCTATCATATGATTTTTAACGGAAATTCCTATTTCGCTTAACTGTTCGGTTACAACACCGCTTGTTATATAGTCATAAAGAGCATTTATAATACCCTCATCACCACCGCCGTGACCGCTTTCAATAGTGTTTCCGTATGCATTTATATCAATTTTGGTATGTGATTTATCCGAGAACTTATAAAGTGTTACATCCGAGCCGTCTCCCGAATTGACGATTTCCCCCTTTGTACCCATAATACGGATAAATCTTCCGCCTTCGTTAAACGCACACATATTAAAGTCCACTACGGTTCCATCCTCAAACTCAAGGTTAACAACCTGATGGTCAACAACATCATTATCGCATTTATATACACATTTTCCGTACTGAGTTGTTCTTATAGCATGCTCAACCTCTTCATCGGTGGGGTTAACAAGACCGGTCGATGCAGGTCGGAACCAATCGTTCGACTTTGCTTCAAGATAAAGCTTAACAGCATTGTAGTAACAGGTATCTGCGTGAGGACAACCCTCGATACAGTATTCGGGAGCACCTTCGGGAGCATTTTCAATTGTAAAATAAGTACGTGAGCCGAAAGAACTTGCTCTCTTACATTCCTTTCCAACAAGCCACTGAAGAATATCCATATCATGGCAGGATTTCTGCAAAAGCATAGTGGAGCTTCTTTCGGAATTGCCCCAGTTTCCTCTTACAAAGCTATGACTCTGATGAGTGTTTCCAACACATTCGCTGTGCTGAATTGACATAACCTTTCCGATTTCACCGCTATCAATCAGATTTTTGAGTGCAAGGAAGAAAGGTGTGTAACGAAGAACGTGGCAAACAAGAATTTTAACGCCATATTTCTTTGATTCCGCTTCTATTTTTTTACATTCCTCTGCAGTTGGCGCAACAGGCTTTTCAAGAAGCAGATTATATCCTTTTCTTATAGCCTCCATCGCAGGTGCAAAGTGCATTCTGTCCATTGTGGAAATTATTGCAATATCCGCAAATTTAGGACGCTCAAGAATATGTTCCCAGGTAACAAAGCAGTTTTCTTCCGGAATATTATGCTTGTTTTTTACATATTCTCTGCGATCATCAATAGGCTCTGCAACGCCCACAACCTGATATTTTTCGGGGTATTTAGCCATCGTATCGGTATAACCCTTGCCTCGGCCTCCGGCACCGATTACTATAACCTTTAATTTTTCCATTTTATTTCCGTCCTTTACTGAATTTTATATCTGAATTGTAGCACATTAAAATTATATTTTCTATACGCAAACAGACAAAAAATGTATAATTTAGGACATAATTAAAATGTTTTTATTATTTAAACATCCATTCCAGAACATACTGAATATACTCATCCCAGAATGCCCAGCAATGCACGCCTGCCGATTCACGGTAGGTATAATCGAAATCAAGAGTTTCAAATTTTGCTTTTAATCTTAAATTATCATCATACATAAAATCTTCCGTTCCGACACCCATATAAATTCTCGGTTTATTGGGATTGGAATTTGTTTTTTCAGAAAGAGGAAACAAATCGTCATCATCAGGAATATTCATATCCTCTCCGAAAACAGGAATAAGAGTTTCATAAAAATCCTTTCTTCTTATATCCGCAACAGAAGAAAGACCTGCTCCGGCACAGAATTTATCACATTCACGCATTGCAATTTTTAAAGCTCCGTAGCCACCCATCGAAAGGCCTGCAATATAATTATCTTCCCTTTTATCGGAAACATTGAAAAATTCCCTAATAATTTTCGGAAGCTCTTTTGCCACATATGTATAGTATTTGCCGCCGTATTTCATATCCGAATAAAAGCTTCTGTGAACGCAGGGCATAACAACACAAATTCCGTATTCTGCCGCATAACGTTCAATTGAGGTTCTGCGAAGCCAGATGGAATGGTCGTCTGAAAGTCCGTGAAGAAGAAACAGACATTTATATTTTTCTTTTTTTGCATTGTTTTCTATACCTATCTCGCCGCCGGTACTCTGTTGCGGAATTGCAACATAAACCTCCGACTGCATTCCAAGCGCTTCGCTGAAAAAATTCAAAGTAACAAGTGCCATAATAAAATCCTCCGTTTATAATTTTGTTATATCTGTAACCGTCAGACGGTTTTCTTCAACCTTAAAATGTATATCCATATCAGAAAAACTCATACTGTAAATTCTTTCACAGTCCTGCTGGTAAGACGGTCGTGGATCGTCCGCAAGACAAGCTTTTACAGTTTCCCTTTTATCTTCCGGAATCATATTAAGAAGTTTTTCCGGAATATCCACCAAAAGCTTATATTCCTTTAATTCCTCCCCGTAGCTTCCGACAGCATCGGGGTGACTGTCCGCATACGGAAGGTAGGGTTTAATATCAAAAATCGGCGTATTATCGAGCAAATCCACGCCCGCAACAACAAGCACAAGCCCCTCGTTTTCTGTTTTTTCAATTTTTTCCAGCTTAACCGAGGATAGACCTATGGGATTAGGGCGAAAAGGCGAACGGCTTGCAAAAACACCAATTCTTTTATTACCGCCAAGTCTGGGAGGTCTTACCGTTGCATTCCATTCTTCACGATGGGCTTCGGAAAAATCAAATATAAGCCACAAATGTGAAAATTCTTCAATTCCCCTCAGCGCTTCCGGATTACGGTATTCAGGAGCAAACACAATTTTCCCCTTAAGCGACGGAACACGTCCGCTCTGACGTGGTATTCCGAATTTTTCCTTAAAATCGGTACGGATATGTGCAATCGGTTTAATTTCCATTTCCGCTTCTCCTCAACTTTTTAAATATCAGAACAGCGGCAGAAACAAAGCTTATTCCTACAGCAATTCCAAACGTAAATTTAAGAGTTTTAAAAGCATAGTCGGCACAAAGTGCTCCATCTCCCAGAACCCCGTAATACAATGTATAATAAAGGGAGCTTCCGGGAATAAGAGGTACAACTGCAGGAATACAGAAAATTGTGGTTGGTGCTTCAAGCTTTATTGCAAGAATTTCCGAATAAAGCTGACAAAACGCCGCAGTAATAATACTTGCCGCAAAAATATTTATATTAAGCTTCATGCAAAGAAGATACACTCCCCAGCCAAACATTCCTCCAAGAGAGGCAGGAAGCAAATTTCTTTTTCCTATATTAAAAAGAAGAGAAAATCCAAGTGAACCTGCAAGGGCACAAATAAGTTCTGTAATTTCTTTTGTCATAAAAGCACCCCTCACATAATAGTAATCATAAATCCGCACGCCAGTGCTCCTGCCCAGATAAGACATTCCGCAAGACGTGTTACACCGGAAATGGTATCGCCGATAAGCATATTTCTTACTGCATTTGTTATGGCAATTCCGGGAATCAGAAGCATTATATCGCCTATAATTATTTTATCACTGTTAAGCAGCGGAATAAAATCTGCAAAAAAACGTATTCCGAATCCGGTTATAAGTGCGCACACAAAATAAAAAAGCACCTTATTAGGAAAAACAGGAGCAACTTTTTGCTGCATAAAGCAGATTAATACTGCAAAAATCGCCGCAAAAACCGCATCAAATACATTCCCGCCAAAAAACATTGCAAAACCGCCTGCCGCAAGAATACTTCCCAGATACAAATTAAAATTGCCGACACTTTTTCTGTTTATTTCTTCAATTTCTTTTTTCAGTTCGTTGGCAGGAATAGCTTTCTCGGAGCATTTTCTGCTAAGACTGTTAAGTGCTTCAAGCTTTTGAAAATCGGTGCTTGAAGAAGTTAAAACTCTTCGGGTTTGGGTATGCTGAACACCGTCTTTGAAGGTCATTGTTACAACAATGCTTGATGTAATGGCAAAAACATTGGTTTTTATAGCACCGTATGCCATTCCCATACGGGCAATACTGTCTTCGGTACGGCTTATTTCTCCACCTGCCGACATCATTGCTTCGCCAAAATCAAGAAACAAATTCATAAGTTCTCTGTAATTCATAACAGTTATTTTCCACCTTATAAAAAATATGGAGATATTTAAAGTATCTCCATTATAATAACATATTAATTTATATTATTCAAGATTATTTTGCTTAAAGTTTCGGCATCTTTTTTCAGATTTTCCACACTTGCATCTTTTACAAACTCAATCATAAGATTATAATTTTCATTTTTTATATCATCATAATACAAATGAAGAGCATCGGATATTTCTTCAACAAGCATATAACCGCCTTCTTTTGTATAATTCTGAATGTGCATATTTCCAACGCAGTAAGGCAAAACCATATTTTTTTCCTTATTGTTAAGCAAATCGGATTTATCTCTGTCCGGCTGCCAGTACAGTCCCACATTCGGTTTATTTATATTTCTGATTAAATCAATGGCACATTCCGCAGTTTCGGTAAGCGTACTGTGATGAAATTCAAAACCGATTTTTATTCCGTATTTTCCTGCCTCGTCTGCCATATTTTTTGTGTTTTCTACAATTGTATTTATATAATCTTCATCACATTTTTCCAAGGCCTTGTTTCCTGCCCATACACGTATTATGGGTGCTCCAAGTCTTTTTGCGGCTTCTACGTTTTTTAAAGCATCTTCCGGGTTATCCATTCTGCAATATGCACCAAGCGAAAAAATTTTCATCTGATATTTTTCGGATAACGCTTTTATTTCATCTGCCGTTTTAAGCTCCTCTAAATTAACGTGTTCGCCAACACCCCATTCAATTCCCTGCACTCCTGCTTCTTTTGCATATAAAAGAACATTTTCGGGATTTTCGTTTCTAAGTGTAAAGGATGTCATTCCAAGCTTCATAAAAAATCACTCCATAGTAACCAAATAGTTACTATGGAGTATATCACATTTTTAAATTAAAGTCAATAATTATATTATTTCAAGATAATCCGCATCGGGTAATTGAGGAAAAGAATCACAAATTGTATCCTGATACCAGAAGGCAACCGATGAAATATCGTCCTGCAGCGGAAGATATCTTTTTCCGCTTCTCCATCCCAGCGCCTGAATTGTAACCTTTATATCCTCCTTGAAATAAACAGGATCCGGCAGATGCCATCTGTACATGGAAAACCTCTGATTGGCTTTATAAAGTCCGTCAGTTTCACCAACCTTGGCAAGTCCGGCATAAGGAGTACAGAATTCGGCATATTTTCCGCCTATATCAAAGTTCCACGAACCGCAGAAGTAATCTTCTGTTCCGGTTCCGCAAACAGTGGGAAATTCTTTATCGCCGTCAAGATAGAATTTAATTTCTCCTTCGCCCCACCAGCCGTTATTGTTAACACCCCAGAAAAGGTAGGTTCCCACATACTGACCGTGACCTTTAACATTATCAAGAATTGTGTAAACATCTTTATAAGGAAGCGGATTTACACGTCTGAACTGAGCGTGAAAATATCCGCTGTTTTCAGGCAGCTCCATAAGTGCAAAATCAATCTGATAATATACAACTATATCCTCTGCCGAAATATTTTCTATTGTAAATTTAAAATTTTTATAGAAAGGCATTTCCCAGTAACAGTTAAAAGCTCTTTTGGGATTTACGCAAACAGGCAGAGATGTTAACTGTCTGTATTCCCTGAAATCCGCACAGGCAAAAAAATCTCCAAGCGGTGCTTCTATTGAAGGCTTTTCGCTGTTGTCCCAATAAGCCCTTAAAATAAGTGTGCGAGGTCTTGGCGCACTGTCGGTAATCCATATATGCTTAATCATTCCCTGCCCTCTATAATCAGCAAGAGTAAAAGTTTCACCTGCTTTTACAACTACCGACGGTGATACCTTCCAGCCTTGTCCCAAATCACGTGCCGCATCTGTGCCTGTTCCTTCTGTTGCCATTCCGCCCTTACCTTTTTCGCCTGTAAAATTTTCAGCAGAAATTGACCTGGTTTCTATATTTGCAATTTTTGTTACGGAGGATAACATCCCGTTTAAAAGCTCCATATTATTGACAACTCCTTTAATAATTGTTATAATTATAGTAACAGATATACCGGATATTAACAATAGCAATTATTTGCAAAATATTATGCCAATATTTAAAAAAGGAGTACCAAAAATGAATTTAAACTCACTTTCTCCTTATATAAGAGTTGCAATGCATTCAACATTACGCGCCCCTTTTGTTATCAGAGAGCGTGTTATTTTTGATTATGAAATGATTTTTGTAAAAAACGGAAAATGCAGAATAAACATTAACGGAACAGACTACATTTGCAAAAAGAACAATGTCGTTTTATTACGCCCCGGCATACCGCACAGCTTTAATTCGATGAATAACGAAGATTTCGTTCAGCCTCATTTTCATTTTGATATGATGTACAGCGGCAAAAGCGCTGAGAGAAGCGTTTCATTTAAAAATATTGACGAAATGACAGAACACGAAAAATCTCTTATTCAGGATGATATTATAAAGCATTCAAAAATTCCTTTTGTATTCACGCCCGAAAATCTTTCGGAATTTCAGAATATTTTTTTCCGGATAATAGATATTTACTCTGAAAAGAAGCCTTATTCCGAATTGCTTTACAAAAGTGAATTTCTTAAGCTTATTTATTTAATAATTTCGCAATTTGAGCATAATTATCAGTCAATTAACGAAAAAGCAGATATTAAATTAATAAAGGATTATATCGACGGCAATTTCCGTCAGAATATTTCTCTTGATTTTCTGGCAAGTCAGTTTTATATAAACAAATTCACTATGATGCGCCGTTTTAAGGAAGTTTACGGGAAAAACATAATAAAATACTGCAATGAAAAAAAATTACAGGAAGCCGAAAAGCTCCTGAAAAACACAAATCTTTCAGTAAAAGCTATTGGAGTTATATTAAATTTCACAGATGCGTATTCATTCAGCAGATTTTTTAAAAATGAATTTGGAATTTCACCTGCAGAATACAGAAAAAGAGCAGAAAACTAAGTTCTGCTCTTTTCAGACTGTCGAAAAAGTCGGTCTACCGCAGAAAAATTATTTATCAATTAAAAGTGCCGGTGAAAAGCCTCTCACTCTGGGAGAGGTGTCACGAAGTGACGGAGAAGGTGAAAGCCTTACAGCTACTGCTTTCCGCCAAAATGAGCCTTGCCGTACCTTAGTACTGTCTGCATTCATTTTGACGAAATATACCTTCCTTTTTCGGCATCTGCCAGCGTGTCGATAGGTTTATCGACACGCTGAAAAGAGCAGAAAACTAAGTTCTGCTCTTTTATCTCGGCCCAAACTTCAGCATATTAATAATTTCAGCCACAAACTCCTTAACAGTAGGTTTAAAGTCCGGATTTTCAAAATACTTTTTCCAGATTTCCATAGAACCGTTTGCCCACGCTTTTTCTATAACATTCCTCATTGACCTTTCAACAGATGCCGGTGAGGTGTTAAATTCTTCTGCCATTTCAGGATAGAGATATTTACTTACACAATTCAGTCTTTTTAAATCGTAATATCCCACCATAATCATTTTCTTTAAATATCTGTAGCCTGCCGAATTTACAGTCAGCCCAAGCTCCTTGAAAACTTCAAAAATTTTAAGCTCCAGCTCGCTGTCCATCATCAGAATATCCCGTTCCACAGCATCAGCCACATTTTCTGCCGATGACGGTATAAGAATACAGTGACGGACACCGTTTTTCAGCAGTAATTCTATCTGATTGGCATCATCTGCTCCTATAAGTGCATAAATTTTCGGATCATACGAAGGGTCAACTGTAATTTTCTTAACAAAAGAACATATATCTACAAACGGCATATATGTTTCTGTAATTATTATTTCCGGCTTTAATTCAACTATTTCATCTACTGCACTTACCCGGTCTGTTGCTCCGCCGCAAAATCCCAAAATTGTAGATTTACCAACGCTGTTTTTTATTTCTTCCTTAAGCTTTTCCTTACTTACAACAACATATACACTATGTAATTTTTTTGTTCTTGAATTTTTCATAACTTTAACTCCCACATTAATTTTTCTGTATTATATCATATTTGCCGGAAGAAATAAACCATTTAGGAAAAATTCGACATTTTTCGTTGTTCACATTATAAAAGAGCAGATTCTCTCGGATCTTATATTCCGGTTAAAAAAATTTCAAATCCAATTACAATAAGTATCACACCGCCAAGAATTGCTGCTTTGCCGGAGAGCCTTGTTCCAAAACACTTGCCTATGGAAAGTCCGCCCATACAAACAACAAAAGTAACAGCCGCAATTATCAGCGAAGCCACAATTGCCATAGCAAGGTTATATTCCGCAACGGTAAAACCTACCGAAAGGGCATCAATGGAAGTTGCTATCCCCTGAATAATAAGCGCCGCAACACCAACTCCCGAAGTTTCGCATTCTTCGCATTTGCATTTAAGTCCGTCAATCAACATTTTTCCGCCTATGTAAACAAGTAAAACAAGTGCAATCCAGGGAATAAATTTTTCAAAAATTTTAAAATATTTTACTATAGTATTAACAAGAAACCATCCCGTCATAGGCATAAACGCCTGAAAAAACGCAAACACTCCTGCCACAGCACACATTTTTCTTTTTTTCATACAGGGTTCGTTAAGTCCGTTGGCGAGGGATACAGAAAAAGCGTCCATCGCAAGTCCGACACCCAGAAGTATATTATTAAAAAAGAATAAAAAATCAAATTGCAAGCAAATTCCTCCACTACTTTATAATAAACAGATATATTATATCATACGCGCAAAAAAAGTCAATATACTTATAAAAACAAAAAGGGCATACCGCAGTTTCAACGGTATGCCGGTTTTATTAGTTTGTATAATTATCGAAATAACCCTGAACAAGAACAACAGGAGTACCCTTATCGCCCGAACCGCTGGTTAAATCGCAAAGCGAACCGATAAGGTCGGTAAGCTGACGGGGTGTTGTTCCCTGAGATGCCATATTTCCAACCAGGTTATCTTCTTTTGCTTTTATGCTTTCGGAAATAGCTTTTTTAAGTTCTTCACCGGATAAATCCTTAAAATCATTATCCGCAAGATATTTAAGCTTAAGCTCGTTTGGTGTACCAACAAGTCCATCAGTATATGCAGGAGAAACAACCGGATCGGCAAGCTCCCAGATTTTACCCTGAGGATCTTTAAACGCACCGTCACCATATACCATAACTTCTACGTGTTTACCGGTAGCATCAAGAATCTTTTTCTGAATATTCAAAACCAAATCCTTACACTCATTGGGGAAAAGTTTAACTTTATCTTCTGTTGATTTATTTGAACCGAGCAGACCGTATTTTTCGTTAAATCCGCTTCCGTTTACAGGAGCATTAAGAATTTCATCAAGACTTACAACAACCTTTGCACCTGCGGCTTTTAAAATACGTTTTGTACGTGCACGGGTGTGAATATCGCAATTTAAAACGCAATCTGCGTAATCAAGAATTGCCTGAGGACGATTTGCGAATACAATTTCAACCTCTGCTCCGCATTCACGGATTAAATCTCCGTAATACTGAACGTAGTCAACACCTGTAAATTCGTGTTTGTTTTCACCAAAAAGCTCGCGGTAACGCTCAAGCGAAAGAACATCAGAATAAGGATTAACACCTGCTTCATCAATTTTATCAATACTTATAAGCTCATTTCCAACTTCATCGGAGGGATAGCTAAGCATAAGTACTATTTTTTTAGCGCCCATTGCGATACCTTTTAAACAAATCGCAAAACGGTTTCTGGAGAGAATCGGGAAAATAACTCCAACAGTTTCGCCGCCAAGCTTTGCCTTTACGTCTGCCGCAATATCCTCAACGGAAGCATAGTTTCCCTGAGCTCTTGCAACAATGGATTCTGTAATTGAAATAACATCTCTGTCACGCATTTCAAAGCCTTCAAATTCTGCAGCTTCAAGTACGCTGGTGGTAACGATTGACGCCAGATCATCGCCTTCACGGATGATTGGACAACGAATACCTCTTGAGATTGTTCCAACTCTTCTTTCTTTTTGTTCCATTTTAAACCCTTCTTTTTTCAAAAATTTGTACTTTAAAGTACATATGTCAAAAAATTCTTTTGGAATTTTTCTAATCAAAATTAACATAAAAAACGCCTTTTTATGGCATCCTATAAAAAAAACAACATTTATTATAACACATAAATTCCAAAATTACAATATTTATAATTAAAAAAATGTCAATAAATTATACTGACATTTTTTATATTCTCTGTTGCTATATATTAAATGCGTGCCACACCGCTTTTTTTTGCAGCTTCGGCAACTGCTTTTGCAACGGTTTTACCAACTCTTTCATCAAACGCCATCGGTAAAATATACTCGGAATTTAATTCTTCTTCCGAAACCAGCCCTGCAATTGCATAGGATGCTGCCATTTTCATTTCGTCGTTAATATCACTTGCACGAACATCCAGAGCACCTCTGAAAATTCCGGGAAATGCTACTACGTTATTAATCTGATTCGGATAATCGGAACGCCCTGTTCCTACAACTGCCGCACCGCCTTCTTTTGCGAGTTCGGGAAGAATTTCCGGTTCGGGGTTTGCCATTGCAAAAACAATCGCATTATTTGCCATTGTTTTAACCATATCGGAAGTTACAATACGGGGTGCGGATACACCTATAAATACATCTGCATCCTTAAGAGCGTCCGGAAGCATACCTTTTATGTGACCGTGATTGGTTATTTTTGCAAGCTCTTTATGAGCATCGCTTAAATTATCCATACCATCACATATTATTCCGAATCTGTCCACCATAATAAGATTCTTAACGCCCAGTTTCATTAAATGCATACCGATTGCAGTTCCGGCACTTCCCGCACCGTTTATAACAACCTTAATTTCAGAAAGCTCTTTTTTTACAACCTTAAGCGCATTTATAAGAGCCGCAGCAACCACTATGGCTGTTCCGTGCTGATCATCGTGAAAAACAGGAATATCACATATTTCCTTTAATTTTCTTTCCACCTCAAAGCAACGGGGAGCGGCAATATCCTCCAGATTTATTCCGCCAAAGCTTCCGGAAAACAGATAAATTGTTCTCACCAGTTCATCCACATCCTGAGTTTTTATGCATAGCGGAAAAGCATCAACATCTGCAAATTCTTTAAAAAGTGCACATTTCCCTTCCATAACCGGCATACCGGCTTCCGGGCCTATATCGCCAAGTCCTAAAACCGCCGAACCGTCCGTAATGACTGCAACAAGGTTATGGCGGCGGGTAAGTTCATATGATTTATTTATATCCTTTTCAATTTCAAGGCAGGGTGCCGCAACACCGGGAGTATATGCAAGTGACAGCTGTTCCCTGTTTTTTACCGGAGTTCTGGAAACAACTTCTATTTTGCCCTTCCATTCAGAATGTTTTAGTAAAGCCTGTTCTTTAATATCCATTTTGAGAGTCCTTTCCTTTTATACATTAATATACATTTTACACCATTTTTTTACGAATGTCCACAAAAAATTAAAATTTACATAAAAAAGTCAAAAAAACACTTGACAAAAGGACTTGAATGTATTAAAATAATTTGGTACACCGCACATTTAGGGTTATAAAAGCTTCGGCTTGCCTTACGTGGCGTGTCCTAATAAATTTCAGGGAGGTGCAATTATGTACGCAATTATCGTAACTGGCGGAAAACAGTATAAAGTTTCCGAAGGCGATGTAATCTATGTTGAAAAGCTTAACGTTAACGAAGGTGACAGCGTTTCTATCGACGAAGTTATCGCTGTATCTGACGGTGAAAACCTAAAAATCGGTGAACCTACAGTTGCAGGTGCTAAAGTTGACGCTAAAGTTCTTAAAAACGGTAAAGAAAAGAAAGTTATCGTTTATAAGATGAAACCTAAAAAAGGTTACAGAAAAAAACAGGGTCACAGACAGCCTTATACAAAATTACAGATTGAAAAAATCAACGGTTAATTATGACTAAAATTGATATTTTCAGAAAAAACGGGTTTATTGAAAAGTTCAAAATCGAAAACCATACAGGTTATTCCGATGCCGGAGAGGATGTTGTTTGTGCAATTATCTCCACCGCTTCCCAGTCGGTTATTATCGGTGCTGAGGAAATTATCGGTCTTACTTCTTTCGATTATGTTATAACAGAAGCTTTTCTGGAATGTGATTTTTCAGAAGTTTCAGAGCCCGCTTTAAAAGAAAAGGTAAGTATTCTTACCGAAACAATGATGATAGTTTTATCCCAGGCTCAGGAGCAGTTTGCGGATTATATATCACTTGTAGAACACACTTTATAATTTGGAGGTGTAAATAATGTTAAAGATTAATTTCCAGCTTTTTGCTCATAAAAAAGGTGTTGGTAGTACCAAAAACGGACGTGATTCCGAATCCAAACGTCTTGGTGTTAAAAGAGCAGACGGTCAGTTTGTTCTTGCAGGTAACATCTTAGTTAGACAGAGAGGTACTAAAATCCATCCCGGCAACAATGTAGGAATCGGTTCCGATGATACATTATTTGCTTTGATTGACGGTAGAGTTAAATTTGAAAAACGCGGTAAAGATAAGAAACAGGTTTCTATCTACAACGTTTAGGATTGTAAAAAATGCACAGACCGCACAATGGTGATTTTTTCATCTTATGCAGTCAGCAAACCGTAAATCGTAAAAACAAAAAAGTAAAGGCGAGGAAATTCCTCGCCTTTGATTTTATAAACCATTGTGCTATGAACAAACTTCACCACTCGAAATACCTTTGTATATCTTCGGGTTCAGTTTGCTCATTCTGCACTATTTTTTCCTAATCCTATTAGGAGGTAATATTATGTTTGTAGACAAAGCGAAAATTTTTGTAAAAGCAGGAAACGGCGGAAACGGAGCTGTTTCATTTCACAGAGAAAAATACGTTGCGGCAGGCGGTCCCGACGGCGGTGACGGAGGTAACGGCGGAAACATAGTTCTTGAGGCAGATGCCAACCTTTCTACCCTGCTGGATTTCAAATATAAGAGAAAATATTCCGCAAAAGCCGGCGAAGACGGCAGAAGCGGTAACTGTCACGGAAAAAATGCCGAAGATTTAGTAATTAAAGTTCCGGTGGGAACAGTTGTTTACGATTGTCTTACAGGTTTAATTTTGTGCGATTTATCCGAAAACGGTGCAACTGCCATTGTTGCAAAAGGCGGAAAAGGCGGATTCGGAAACAAAAGATTTGCAACACCTACACGTCAGATTCCACGTTATTCCAAACCTGGATTAAAGGGCGTTGAAAGAGAAATAGTTCTTGAGCTTAAATTAATTGCCGATGTAGGACTTGTTGGAATGCCTAATGTCGGAAAATCTACTTTTTTATCCGTTGCAACCCGTGCACAGCCTAAAATTGCAAACTATCATTTTACAACTCTTACTCCCAACCTGGGTGTATGCGAGCTTGGCGAAGGCCGTTCCTTTGTAATTGCAGATATTCCCGGTGTTATTGAAGGTGCTTTTGAGGGTGTTGGATTAGGTCACGACTTTTTAAGACACATAGAAAGAACAAGACTTTTATTCCACGTTGTTGATATTTCGGGAATTGAGGGCAGAGATCCTTACAGTGATTTTGAGATAATAAACAACGAGCTTATGCAATACAGTGAAAAGCTTGCCGGAAGAGAGCAGATAATAATTGCCAACAAAACCGATTTACTGTATGACGACGGTGAAACTGTTGAAAAATTCAAAGCTCATTTTGAAGAGCTTGGTTATAAAGTATTTGCCATTTCCGGAGCAACGAAAACAGGTGTAAAGGAAGTTCTTTTATATGCTTATGAAAGACTGTCCAACATACCTAAAGAAGAACTTTACGACGAGGATACATTCTACAACGAAGAATTAATGCAGGTTGACGAAGCACCATTTACTGTTACTGTTGACGAAGAAGGTGTATTCAACGTTGAGGGGCCGTTTATAGAGAAGCTTATATTTATGGTGGATCCCAACGATTACGAATCTATGCAGTATTTCCAGAGAGCTTTGCGTCAGAAAGGTGTAATTGACGAGCTTGATGCAAAAGGTGTAAAAGAGGGCGACCTGGTTCGTCTTTATGATGTTGAATTTGAATATGTGCTGTAAGAAGAAATATCCATCCGTATCTGGATGGATATTTCGCTGTTTTTCAATCATTTTTGACAAATTAATTATTATATGTTAGAATTAAGATAAACTATGCAATTCTTCACAGGAGGATTAAAATGAACAACAGATTTTCCGGAATAGATTTGGTAAAAACCGTTGCCATTATCGGTGTTATAATAATTCACGTTACGGGCCCCAAATTTTATTTATACGATGTCGGTTCTTCAAGCTGGCTGTTTATTCTCATATTTGCTTCCCTTATGCGTGCAAGTGTTCCGCTTTTTTTAATGTGCAGCGGAGCATTGCTCCTTAACCCCGAAAAAGAAATGCCGCTTAAAAAACTGTATCTAAAAAATATTTTAAGAATTGTTGTTGCTATGCTCTTTTGGGGAATGATTTACAAAATCAGCCATTTACTGGAAGCCGGAAACGTTTCTGTCGGTTCATTATGGCACGCATTCAAGGAAATTCTTCTTTTTAATCAGGAATATCATTTCTACTATATGCATATGATTATTCTGGTTTATATTTTCCTTCCCATAACACGCCTTATTGTAAAATATGCCACAAAACAAATTCTCGAATACATTCTTGCTGTATGGTTTGTGCTGGGAATAGTTTACAACACACTCTGGCCTTTTATGCCGGTTGAATCCATAGGAGGAATGGTTTCTCAATGGCAGATTAATCTTACATACTGTTCTGTTGGTTACGGAATCTTAGGTTATTACTTAAAAACATATCCGCAGAAGAATTCAATTAATATTATTTCCGCCCTTCTTGGCTTTTGTATAATATTTTTCGGAACATACATAATGTCTTTGAAAACCGGTATATTAAACGAAACTTTCCTTACCGGAACAACCATCGGTTGCGCTCTTCTTGCATTTGGAATCTACGGACTTTGCCTTAACAATGCCAATAAGCTTTCCCGTTTTAACAAAATTACGGAAAGCATATCAAAGGCATCCTTTTGCATATACATTATTCACGTTTTGTTTTTAAATACAGCTATGTATCACGGCTGGGCAGGTTTATTTGTTTCGTTTCACTCCGTATTGGCTTATGTTGTACTGATTTTTACGCTGTCTTACATAACTTATCTTATACTTTCAAAAATTCCAATAGTAAACAAGTGGCTGATATAGTAAATGGGATGTGAAATACATCTCATTTACTTTAACACTACATTATCGTTTCCAAGCAGAAATTTCAGATTCCTTATAAGCTCATCATCCGGAGTTACCCACATACTTTTATCCGCAAGTGTATTCTGCTTTTTCTCCGCAAAATATACATACACAGGTGTTTTTCCGTTTTTCGCTTTAAGCACAGTTTTAACTCTTTCAATAAGTTTCATAGTGTCTGCCGTTACTTTAAGATAAAGCTTGCGGTTTTCAAACTGAGGGTTAAAGGTTTTTATTTCGGCTGCTATAATTTTCGCCGGTTCCTCATCATTTATGCGTACATTACCGTTTACAACAACCATATTCTCATTATTAATCAAAAACCCGCATTTATCATACTGTTTCGGAAAAACTATGACTTCTGTATTCCCGTATAAATCAGTAAGAACGAAATTTGCCATTTGCTGATTTCTTTTGGTTGAACGTATTTTTTTATCACTTACAATTCCAACCATTGTAACCATATCGCCATCGGAAAATTTCATATTTTCTTCATCGCAGATATCACTGCTGTATGCCGTTGCAACACTTTCCACCGCCGCTTTATGTTCATCCAGCGGATTTGCGGAAAGATAAAATCCAAGCACTTCTTTTTCAAGAGATAGCTCCACTTTTGTTATTTTTTGTTTTTCCCGAGGTTCTTTTTTCTTTGGCACAACCGAAACAGAGGGTTCGTCAAACAGATTAATCTGCCCGGGAACATTATTCCTTATAGTGTCAAAAACGCTGTCCAGCTCCGTTTCATAAGTGCGAAGAAGTTCGGTTCTGCCCTCAAATTCATCAAAGGCTCCAACCTTAATAAGGCTTTCCACTGCTCTTTTATTAATATCACGACTGTGCATTCTTGCCGCAAAGTCAGAAAAATCGGTAAATTTACCGCCTCTTTCCCTTTCCTCAACAAGATGTATAACAAAGTTGTGACCAACATTTTTAACCGAACTCAATCCGAAAATTATACGGTTATCTTTGGCATAAAAGCGTTCAAGGCTTTCGTTTATGCCCGGCGGTTCAACAGTTATATTAAGCTGTTTGCAGGTTTTAATGTACTGCACAATTTTATTCTGATTATCACGAAAGCTTGTCATCAGAGCTGCCATAAATTCCGACTTATAGTAATATTTTAAATATGCAGTCTGAAACGCAACAACAGAATATGCCGCCGCATGAGATTTATTAAAGGCATATTTTGCAAATTCCTTTATTTCTTCAAAAATTGCTTTGGAAATTTCTTCGGAAATTCCCCTTTCCTTTGCTCCGGTTATAAAAAGCTGTTCCTCTTTTTCCAGAACACTCATTTTCTTTTTGGACATTGCACGACGCACTATATCCGCACGCCCCATAGAATACCCGGCGAGCTTACGGAAAATTTCCATAACCTGTTCCTGATAAACAATGCATCCGTAGGTAAGGCTTAAAATTTCTTCAAGCTCGGGGCAAAGATAAGTGATATTTTCAGCATTTTCCTTATTTTTTATAAGTTTGGGAATCTGATCCATAGGACCGGGACGGTAAACCGAAACACATAAAATTAAATCTTCAAGCTTTTCCGGCTTAAATTCTCTTATAAATCTTCTCATACCGGGACTTTCAAACTGAAAAATACCGTCGGTATCGCCTGCTTTGAACAAAGTATATACCTTTTCGTCGTTATAATCTATTTTATCAAGGTCAATTTTTATGCCCTTATCCATCAGAACGTTTTCTACCGCATCCTTTATAACAGTAAGGTTGCGAAGACCAAGAAAATCCATTTTTAAAAGTCCCAGCTCTTCTATGGTGGTCATAGTAAACTGTGTGGAAATAACATCGTCACTTTTACATAGAGGAACATATTCCATAATGGGTTCGCCTGTAATTACAACACCTGCCGCATGGGTGGAACAATGCCTCGGAACCCCTTCAAGCTCAAGAGCAATATCAACTATTTTTTTCGTATTTTCCTCTGTAAGATACGCATTTTTAAATTCGGGGCTTTCTTCAAGAGAACTGTTCAAAGTAACTCCTATTCCTCGCGGAATCATTTTAGAAATTCTGTCCACATCATCGTAAGGATAGCCAAGAACTCGTCCTACATCCTTTATTGCCTGCTTTGCGCCCAGTGTTCCAAAGGTTACAATCTGCGAAACCTTATCAACTCCGTATTTTTTTACAACGTAATCAATTACCTCCTGACGGCGTTCATAGCAGAAATCCACGTCAATATCCGGCATTGTTACACGTTCTTCATTTAAGAAACGTTCAAAAATAAGACCGTATTTTACAGGATCTATATTAGTAATTCCAAGAGTGTACGCAACAATACTTCCTGCCGCAGATCCTCTTCCCGGGCCAACAGGAATATCCTTTTTGCGTGCATAATCTATAAAATCGTGAACAATTAAAAAATAATCGGAAAATCCCATTTTTTCAATGGTTGAAAGCTCGTATTCAAGACGTGCTTTATGCTCTTCGTTTCCGTATCTTTTTATAAGGCCTTCAAAGCACAGTTTTTTAAGATATTCTGAGGAGCTTACGCCCTCCGGCAAACCAAATTCCGGCAGATGATATTCTCCGAATTCAAATTCGGCATTACACATATCAGCTATTTTTTCCGTATTGGACACCGCTTCGGGAACATAGCTGAAAAGCTCGCTCATTTCTTCATAGCTTTTTAAGTAAAATTCATTCCCCTCAAACTTCATTCTGTCTTCATCATCAACATTCCGCTGAGTCTGAATACAAAGGAGAATATCCTGAAAATAGCTGTCTTTTTTATCTATATAGTGCACATCATTGGTAGCAACCGTCTGCAAACCAAACTCCCCTGCAAGTGAAATGAGAGGATTTATTATATTCTTTTCCTCTCTTATGCCGTGGTCCTGAATTTCAACAAAAAGATTCTCTTTGCCGAAGATATTATAAAGCGTTGAAAGAATTTCTCTTGCACGGGCAGTATTTTTTTCCGAAAGAGCCTTCGGAATATCGCCTGCCAAACAGCCTGTAAGGCAGATGACACCTTCGCTGTAGTCTTTTAAAAGCGGATAATCAATTCTTGGTTTATAATAATAGCCTTCGGTATATGCAAGGCTTGAAAGCTTCATAATATTATGAAGTCCGGTTTTGTTTTTTGCAAGAAGAGTAATATGCGAATACTTTTCTCCGAAAGAAGTGCTTCTGTCCGTTCTTAAGCCGGTTGTTATATAAAGCTCGCAGCCGATTATAGGCTTGATTCCGGCATTTTTTGCCTCACGGAAAAACTCCACGGCACCAAACATATTGCCGTGGTCTGTTATCGCTATTGCTTTCTGCCCCAGCTCCTTTGCACGGTTTACAAGATTTTTTATCTTACAAAGTCCGTCAAGAAGACTATACTGGGTATGAACATGAAGATGAACAAAATTACTCAATTATTTATACCTCTTTAATTTTATCTGCAAATTCCACTATTTTTTTAAGCCGATGATTAATACCAGAACGTGTAATATTTTCGCTTAACATTGATGCAAGCTCGTTAAGACTTACATCGGGATATTCCATTCTTAATGAAGCAAGCTCCTTTAAATTATCGGGAAGCATTGAAAAACGGTTTGTTTCCATTATTTTTTTTATGGCATTTGTCTGCACAACTGCCGCATTAAGGGTTTTATCCAGATTGGCCTGCTCAAAATTCTGACGGCGGTTAAGCTCGTTTCGCAGTTCTTTTTCCATCATAATATCGTGAATTTTAAAGAACATCTGCTTCGAACCGAGAATATTAAGTGTATCGGCAACCTTCTCCTTTTCTTTTATGTAAAGCACATAATTTGAACCTCTTTCCACAATTTTCGGTTCAATATCAAGAGAAGAAAATATCCAGAAAAGGTCTTTAATCTGCTTTTCTCTGTGGCAGGCTATTTCAAAATGATAACCTTTTGCAGGATCGGAAATAGAGCCCGCTACAAGAAACGCTCCCCTTAGCGCCGCACATTTACAGCAATCGTTAAGAACAAGATTGTTATTTATATTTGCGGCAATCTGACCGGTTTTAGGATTTACAAGTCCGATTGTTTCTGAAATTTCCTTTATTATTTTTTCATCTGTAATTTCAATTGTAAAGCCCTTGCTTTTACTGCTTTTACGAAAGCTTATATCCGTATCTGCTTTAAAAGTTTCCTTTATAAGCAAATTAAGATATCTTGCTACCGAGGCATTTTCGGTAGTCATTTTTATCTGCTTGTCCGAAACAGTATTAAACAAGGCAAATGCTCCGCTTAAAAGTGCTTTATTACAACATTTTCTTTCATTTGCCAGTGCGCAAATTTCGTTTTTAACCTCGGATGAAAATGACATTTTAATCTATCCTTTTTTTACTTTATCTATATCTCTGTGTCTTAAAAATATATTGTGTCCGCTTTCTTTAAGTCTGTCAAAAAGACCTTTTGCAATGGCTACCGAACGGTGTCTTCCGCCGGTACAGCCGATTGCTATTACAAGCTGACTTTTCCCCTCGTTTATATAGTGGGGATATAAAAACTCAACCATATCGCTGAGCTTGTTTAAAAATTCCTTAGTCTGATCGTAGGAATACACAAAATTGTAAACGTCTTCATCAAGACCGCTGTGAGGCTTAAGCTCCGGATCATAGTATGGATTAGGAAGAAAGCGCACGTCAAACACAAGGTCGGCATCAACGGGTGCTCCGTATTTAAAGCCGAAAGACATAATATGGGTTACAAGCCCCTCGTACTTTTTATTGGAATTGAAAATATTTATAATCTGCTCTTTTAATTCGTTAACAGTTAAATTTGACGTATCAACAATATCGTCGGCAATTTTTCTTATGGAGGAAAGAAGCTGACGTTCTTCGTTTATGGCGTTTAAAACTGTATTGTTTTCAGAAACAAGAGGATGCTTTCTTCTTGTTTCTGAAAAGCGTTTTACAAGCACATTATCCGAAGCCTCAAGGAACAGAATACGGTATTTTATTCCAAGCTCAATAAGCTGATCCATAGCGGAATACACCTCACCGAACATCTGCTTTCCTCTTAAGTCTGTAACCAATGCAAGATTTTCAATGTCGGAGCTTATGCAAACCTGCGCAATTTTTGGAATTAACACCGCAGGGATATTATCTATGCAGTAAAATCCCATATCCTCCATACATTTTACAACCTGACTTTTGCCTGCTCCCGACAAGCCTGAAACTATAACTAAATTCATTTTTTCTCCTTTTATCTTCCTACAATCTGAACCTCAAGCTCCAGCTCAACATTGAATTTTTTCTTTACTGTATCTTTTATTATATCTATAAGCTCAAGCACATCCGCTGCAGCTGCGTTTCCTTTATTTATTACAAATCCGCTATGCTTTACGGAAACCTCTGCATCCCCCACTGCTCTGCCTTTAAGACCGGCTTCTTCGATAAGTGCTGCTGCAAAACATCCGACCGGACGCTTAAAAGTGCTTCCTGCACTGGGATATTCCAGAGGCTGTTTATCCTTTCTCTTTTTGGTAATTTCCTTCATTTTATCGGAAATTTCATCTTTATTTCCTTTTTCAAGCTTAAGAACAGTTTCCAGAATAACACATTTGGTATCTGTAAACACGCTGTGACGGTGATAAAAATCAAGCTCAGAATTTTTCTTTTCACATATATTGCCGTTTTCATCAATATATTTAACCGAAACAACAATATCCTTAAATTCCCTGCCATATGCTCCTGCATTCATATACACAGCTCCGCCAACAGTGCCGGGAATGCCGGAAAGCTCTTCAAAACCGGTAAGAGAATGCTCCAGAGCAGTATTTGCAATTTTTTTAAGCATAACACCGCTTTCAACTATTATTTCGTCACCGTTTACAGTTATGCTGTTAAGTGCTCCTGCAGTTTTTATAACAACACCCGAAATTCCCCTGTCGCTGACAAGAAGATTGGAGCCGTTGCCCATAATAAAGAAGGGAATTTTTTCTTTTTTGCAAAGAGAAATAACATTGATTATTTCTGTTGCATTCTTAGCTAAAATAAGATAATCTGCATTACCTCCTATTTTAAACGAGGTATGCTTTTTCATTGGTTCATTTATAAATATTTTATCTTCGGAAACAACTTCAAGAAGCTTATTATACATTACCGGTTTCTCCCATTAAATTCTGTTCTTCTTCCATTTTTTTCATAAGTCTGTCGTTAAGTTCCTGAGCAGGATTATAACCCATCTTTTTCTGACGGTTGTTCATAGCCGCAACCTCTACAACAATTGCAAGGTTACGTCCCGGTTTTACGGGAATTGTAAGCGACGGAACTTTTAAATCAAGAATATCCATATATTCCGTAACAAGACCAAGACGGTCGTAGCTTTTCTTTTCCTGCCAGGGTTCTAAATTTATAACAAGGTCAATTTTTTCAGTTGCTTTAATAGCACCCATACCAAAAATTCTTCTTACGTCAATAATTCCTATGCCGCGAAGCTCAATAAAATGCCTGATAATTTCCGGTGATGTTCCAACAAGAGTTTTATCGGATACCCTTTTAATTTCCACCGCATCGTCCGCAACAAGACGGTGACCTCTTTTTACCAGCTCAATTGCTGTTTCACTTTTACCAACTCCGCTTTCGCCAAGCATAAGAACACCTTCGCCGTAAACCTCAACAAGCACACCATGACGTGTTATTCTCGGTGCAAGCTGAATCTGAAGATAAGCAACAACTGCGGCAATAAAACGTGAAGTAGACATAGGAGTTGTAAGAACGGGAACATCGTTGGATTTAGCTGCTTCAATCAGTTCCGGAAAACATTCAATATCTCTTGCAAATATAACAGCCGGAATTTTCTTTTTGAATATTTCGTTTAATTTATTATATCTTTCTTCAGAAGATAGATTGGATAAAAAAGTGTATTCTGCATTACCGAGAATCTGAATACGGTCGTCATCAAAATAATCAAAAAAGCCTGCAAGCGGAAGTCCGGGACGGTTAAGCTCCGCAGAAGTAACTTTATATTCTTTAAGAGGTTTTTTTGCATACACAACCTCCAGATTAAATTCTTTTATAAGCTGTTCAAGGGTTACATAATAAGAAGCATTTTCAAGCATTTTTAAAAAATCCTTTCATTATATATTATTCATAAGTTTATTATATCAACAAACAGCAAATTAAGCAACTAAAATTTTTATTTTTTAACAAAAAGATAGAAGAAACCGGGGGTTATTCGGTTTCTTCCATCTTTTGTGGGATTTAATTGTATGCAGTCGGAGGGGTTATCCGACTGATAAAAAAGGGGAAAAGAAATAAAAAAACATTTCTTCAGGTTATATTGGTGTGTATGTAAAGCTAACCTGAACTTTACATCCGTAATTATAATCTACATATATTATTACGGTATGAATATTTTTTTAATAAAATGTAAATTTTAAAATCAATCTGTCAAATATAAAAAAAGTATTGCATTTATGTTCAAAATGATATAAAATCAAACAAGAACATTAAGAAAAGAGGTTATATTATGAACAAAACGGAATATGGCATTCAGATGTACTCGCTGCACGATATTACAGCCGAACATTTAAAAGAAGCACTTAAGGCTGTTGCCGATATGGGCTATAAATACATAGAATTTGCAGGATTTTTCGGTCATTCGCCCGAAGAAATAAAATCCTGGCTCAAGGAATACAAGCTTACCGTAACCGGAAGCCATATAGGGCTTGATCAGATAAAATCTGATAAAATAGAAGAAACACTAACCTACCACAAAGCCATTGGATGCGACAATCTGATTGTTCCCGCAGCAGACTGGTCTGATTTGGATAAATTTAACGATGTAATAAACACCTTAAATGAAGCTGACGAAATTCTTAAGAAAAACGGTTTAAGACTTGGATATCACAACCATTCTGATGAATTTCTGCCAACTCCCGACGGAATAATTTTTCAGGATGAATTAATAAAAAGAACCTCCATTGAGTTTGAAATTGATGTTTTCTGGCTTTATAACGCAGGTATAGATGTGGTTTCATATCTGGAAAAATACAAAGAAAGAATCAAAGTTATTCATTTAAAAGACGGAAATATCTGTCCTCCTGAAAACCGCATTTACGGACATTCTTACAAAGGTGTTGAAGAGTTTTCCGTAGGTATGGGAAGTGTTCCCGTTTCCGACATTATAAGCTGGGCAAATAAAAACAATGTGCTTATAATTGTAGAATCTGAGGGACTTAACCCCACAGGACCTGAAGAAGTTGCGCGCTGTATGGAATATCTTAAAACTTTGGATTAAACAAAAAATCAATCCTGCCCTTCAAACCGGGCAGGATTATTTTTTATTTGTTTCTGAAATAATCCGCAAGCTTATCAATGGCTTTTTTCTCTATTCTTGAAACGTAGGAACGGCTTATTCCAAGCATTTTTGCAATTTCTCGCTGTGGCTTTGGTTTCCCCGATAAAAGTGCATATCTTAGTTCTATTATCATTTTTTCTCTGTCGGTTAAAACCTCCCCTATTGCTTTATAGAGAGTTTTTGTTTTTAATTTTAAATCCACCTCGTTAAAAACAGCTTCCTCATCATTGGTTAAAATATCCATCAGGCTCATCTCGTTGCCCTCGCTGTCAAAGCCTATGGGCTCACTTAAAGAAACCTCATTAACAAGCTTTTTTTCCGAACGTATAACCATAAGAATTTCGTTTTCCACACATCTTGCGGCATATGTGGCAAGGTGTATCCCTTTATCCGGATTAAAGCTGTTAATAGCTTTTATAAGCCCGATTGTTCCTATTGAGATAAGGTCATCCTGCTCTTTTCCTGACTGATAGTATTTTTTTGCAACGTATGCCACAAGCCTTAAATTTCTTTCTATAAGCTTTTCTCTCGCTTTTTCATCCCCCTCTTTCATCCTTTTTAAAAGCTCTGTTTCTTCCTTTTTGGAAAGAGGCTTGGGAAAGGAATTATTGTTGGATAAATAGCCTAAAAGCAGCATTACGTTTTTAAACAGCAAACTAAAAAGTTCAAACATAAAAAAACCTCCTAAGTCAATTTATGTTTGAACTTTTATTAATATTTCAGATATTGTAAATTAATTATATTGCTTTTGAAAATGTGTGCACACCGCTTCCCACATTATGTATTTCCTCACCAAGAATTACTGTTGCAGTACTGCCGCTTGGAACTGTAAATCTGAAATTAACATTATTTCCTTCCCTTTTCCATTCTGACTTAACTATGCCGTTTTTAGTTTCTACACTTCCGTTTGCAAAATCCAGTCTTTCATCCGGAACGGGATGGAAAATAATATTGTTAAACGCCGGATTGTTTTCGTCAATTCTTATTCCTGCCACAACCTCATACATCCAGTCTGCCACACAGCCGTAAGCATAATGATTAAACGAATTCATATCCGGACTCCATAATTTTCCGTTTTCGTCTATACCGTCCCAATGCTCCCATATTGTTGTAGCACCCTGATTAACAGAATAAAGCCACGACGGAAATTCTTCCTTTAAAAGAAGCGAATAAGCAGTTTTATAAAAGCCTGCTTTGGTAAGTGCGTGAAGCAGATAAGGTGTTCCTACAAAGCCGGTTTTCAGCTTATTACCGTTTTCTTTCACAAGTGTGTTAAGCTTATCTCCAAACGCCTTGATATCATCCACAAGCTCAAAATACACAGCAAGCGCATATGCAGTCTGAGTGTGGGAAGTAAGTTCATCACCCTTAACAAAGTTGTTCTGAAATTCCTTTCGTACCAGATTGTATAATTTTTCATATTCAGAAACATCGCAGCCTAAAACTTTACCTGCTTTTACAACAAGTGAGGTTGAATATGCAAAAAATGCCGTTGCAATCAGCGCTTTATCCGTTGCTCCAAGATAGCTTCCGTAAGGGGCATCCAGAGCAAGCCAGTCTCCGAAATGGTGCCCGGTGTTCCACAAATACGGATTATCTCCCTGATTTTTTATGTAATCTACCCATTTGCACATACTGTTATACTGACGCTTTAATATATCCTTGTTTCCGTAAGACAAATAAATCTGCCACGGACATATTACAGCGGCATCGCCCCAGGCGGAAGAGGATGCAGAATCAGTTCCGAAAACGTTTGGTATTATTGCAGGAACTCCGCCATCTTCAAACTGCTCGGAGGCTAAGTCGTTAAGCCATTTATCAAAGAATTTTTCCACATCAAAATTATAGGCTGCGGTTTTTATGAAAACCTGAGTATCCCCTGTCCAGCCAAGTCTTTCATCACGTTGGGGACAATCGGTTGGAACATCAAGAAAGTTGCCTTTTTGTCCTCTTATTACATTCTCGAACAATTTATTAATTTTATCGTTTGAACAGGTAAAATAACCGGTTCTCTTAATATCCGAATAAACTGCTACAGCCGTAAAATCTTCCGGATTAAGCTCGCCCCACCAGTTTATAACTCTAACATAACGAAATCCCTGAAATGTGAATTTCGGCTTATATTTAAAAGAAGTTCCGTTGGCGATAACCTGTATTTTCTGCCACGCAGTTCTTAAATTTTCGGTATAAAGCTCATTGTTACTATCAAGTATTTCGCCGTGATCAAGCTCAATTATATGGCCTGACGGAGCGTTAACCGCAAATTCCACATAGCCGGTTATATTCTCACCAAAATCAAGAATATATCCGCCTCTTGTTCTGTGAACAGAAACGGGCGGAATTCTTTCTTTTTCAACAACTGTCTCGCCTTCCTGCTTTATCAGCGTTTCATGGGTATAATCAATAATTTTTGAAGGATATTCCACCTTTTCAAATTTTCTTGAATCGTACACTTCGCCTTCATAAAGTCCGCTGAACAAAACCGATGACTGAGACACCAAAGTATCACTGTCGCTAACTATTGTTTCTTCGGTTCCGTCTTCATATTTTATATTAAGCTCATAAATAACACAAAGCTCCGCATTTTTATAGTATGTACTGATATTTACTGTCTGTCGGCTAAGGTGCCATCCGGGACCTGCTTCCACTTTCAGTTCGTTTTCAGGCTTTAAAAGATGCTTAACATCGTATTCCTGCACCTGCAAACGTTTATTGTAATTTGTCCAACCCGGCGCCATTACAAAGTTTCCTATGCGTTCTTCGTTAAGATATGCTATGTAACACCCCACAGCCGTTATCTGAAGCTTTGCTTCCAAAACACCTTTTTTAATATCGAATTTTTTATAAAAAACAGGACAAACCGAACCAAAGTCAACAGGCACGCCTATCCATTTTGAATTATTTAACATCAAAAGCCCTTCTTTTGCTAAAATCTTTAAATAAAATATACCATATACAGGATATTTTGTCAATTATATTGCATATATGTGTTTTTTGATTCAACCGGCAGTTGAATCAAATTTATTTATATTTAACCTGTAATTGATGGACAGAATATAATTAATATGATAAAATAAAAAAAACTCAATCCGAAGGGAGATTAATAATGTTCAGAGCCGATATTCTTGCCCAAAACATAAAAAAGTGCAGAATTAAAATGGGTCTTACACAAAACGAACTTGCTGAAAAATTATTTCTTTCCGGTCAGGCTATTTCCAAGTGGGAATCGGCACACAGCATACCCGATATTGGTAATTTATGTGCTATGGCAGAAGTTTTTTCTACTTCTGTTGATAAGCTTATCGGAAACACATCATCTTTAGCTGAGAAGATTTTAATAGGTATAGACGGAGGTGCCAGTAAGACAGAATTTGTTTTATTTACGGATAAAGGTAATATTCTGCACCATCTTTCTCTGGATGGCTCAAATCCCAATGTTTCCGGATTTGAAAAGGCATTTACTGTTTTAAAAACCGGTATAGATGCGCTTACTTCCATACATTCGGATATCCACGGAATTTTTGCCGGAATTTCGGGATATTTAAGCGGAAACAATTACGAATTATTTAATGCCCGCTTTAAGAAAAATTATCCTTTGCTGAATATAACTCTTGATAGTGATATACGCAATGTAATTTCAAGTGCTACAAATCTTAATAAATGTATTGCTGTTATTTGCGGTACAGGGCTGGCAATTTTTGCAAACGAAAACGGAAATTTAAAAAGACTGGGTGCATGGGGGTATTTACTTGACGACATAGGCGGTGGTTACGGAATAGGACGCGAAGCATTGAGAGCATCACTTGCAGAACGTGACGGATTTGGCAAAAAAACCATTATAACCGCTATGGTGGAAGAAAAGCTTGGCGGTGAGGTATGGAATAACTTAAATAAAATTTATTCTTCGGGAGACAGCTTTATAGCCTCATTTGCCCCCTTGGTTTTTAATGCTTATAAGGAGCAGGATGCGGTAGCAATAGAAATTTTTAATAATTTTGCAAAAAAAACTGCTGAACGTTTAAAATTTGCACTGGACACATACGATTGTGGAAAAAACATAGTCATTTCCGGCGGTCTGGTATCGGAGAATGATATACTGATTAATCTTATTTCCGATAATATTGATGAAAATGTTAATTTTATCAAGCCTGATTTGCCACAGATATACGGGGCGTGTTGCAGATGTTGTGAGCTTTACGGTAATCCCGACAAGAATTTTTATAATAATTTCAGAAAAAATTATATGGAAACCGTTTTATAACAAACTAAAAGGCGGAGGATAAAAATGCTTAAAACAGAAATGAGAAATGAAAAAACAAAATATATTGATAAAATGAGCACCGGTGAAATGCTTCAGGTTATAAACGATGAAATGAAGCTTGCAGTTAATTCAATAGATTCCGAAATTGAAAACATCAAAAAAGCTGTTGATGTTATTTCAGACAGAATAAAAAACGGAGGCAGACTTATTTACATAGGGTGTGGAACATCCGGAAGACTGGGTATTTGCGATGCGGCTGAATGCCCTCCTACCTTTGGTGTTTCCGGCGATGTTGTTGTAGGTATAATGGCAGGCGGCGACAAGTGTATAAGAAATGCGAGCGAAAATCAGGAAGATTTAGGAGAAAATGCCATAAGAGACCTTAAAGAGATAAATCTTAACAGCAGAGATTCGGTTGTAGGTTTATCAGTTGCAGGCGGTGCTCAATATGTAATAACGGCACTGAATTACGCAAAATCGCTTGGTTGCCCTGCGATAGCAATAACATCAAACAAAGGAAGCGAAATTGACAAAATTTCCGATATTTCCATCTGTCCCGATACAGGCGCTGAAGTTATAACCGGGTCCACAAGAATGAAAGCAGGAACTGCGCAGAAAATAATTTTAAATATGTTGTCAACCTGTGCTATGATAAAGCAGGGATATGTATATGAAAATCTGATGATTAATCTGAAACCAACAAATATAAAGCTAAAAAAACGGGTTATACGAATTGTTATGGATATAACCGAGGTAAACGAAGAGGATGCTGTTTCGGCACTTGAAAAAAACAATTGGAACATAAAATCTACAATAAAATTTTTAATTGGATAGTTAATAAAAAGGTTGTTGACTCAAAATAATAAAATTGAGCCGACAACCATTATTTTTACTCTGAAAGACGTTTTATTGTTTCATTATACATCGCCAAAGGAAGTTCATCAAGAATAATCTGAGGAGCTTTTTTCATTAATTCTATATTCTTAAAAAGAAGCTCAATATTCAAAAGGCCTTTTCCTGCCGGAGCAAAAATTTTATTTCCGTTTACTACATCAAAATCCTTAAGATGAATTGTGCTGATTTTATCGCCTAAATAATCAAATGCTTTTTCAATTACGCTGTTTTGCGTTTCATAATTTTCATTATTAAGCATATTTGATACATCGAGTATAACCGATAAATTCGGGGATTTAATATCATCAAGCATTTTTTTCATTGTTTCAACAGAATGAATGGTATAACACCATACCGGTTCTATTGCAATAGTTACACCCAGCTCTTCTGCCTTTTTAACAAGCGGTGACATATTATTTAAAAATTTAAGATAAATTTCCCCGGAATGAGTTTCTTCCAAAGTACCCGCTGAGCCGGTTTCGGTTCCTATTACATCTGCATCGAAATCCTTTGCATAATTAAGGAAATTTTCAAACCGCTTAAGCTGAATATTTCCCGTTTCGGGATTTTTGTCTACCGGATTTATATAGCAGCCAAGTACTGCAACGTGCAATTTATATTTCTGCAGTTCTTCTTTTATTTTAAGCGAAATATTTTTGTCATACCCCACCGCATCAAAATTAATATCACTGCAGGTTTTTGCAAGTGCAAACTGAAGCGTATCTATATTATATTTATTTGCATTAACACACATTTCTGAAAAATTATCCGCAATGTCGTGACCGCGAAGTCCAAAACTGTATTTATTCATATTATTACATCTCTTTCATTTTTAAATACAGTGTACAACAAAAATTAAATTTTGTCAATCAATCATAAAATTATTCTGCCACAGTTAAATTATACGATTTTACCGTTTCTCGTGCTGATTTTATTTCTTTGTCCGACGGGATATCAAAAAGCATAATAAAAAATATATTTCATCTCTGCAGTCGGATAAAATAAACCGTGCATATGAATATATGCTTGAGAATTTTAATAATAAAAATTTTGATTATGGCAGGCTTTGTAATGAAACCGGTCTTAGTTACTCGTATTTTAAGGAGCTTTTTATTTCAAAATTCGGAATGCCACCCGTTAAATATCTTACCAGACTCCGAATTGAAAAAGCAAAAGAATTGATTATAACACATCGTTACAGCATTACTGAAATTTCAGATATGTGCGGTTTTGAAAATGTCTATTACTTTTCAAATATTTTTAAAAAATATACCGGTGTTTCACCAAGCAAATACACTCTAAATATTTAAAAATTCTCTTAGCTTTATGGCATCTCCATCAAACAGATAGCCTGATATTCCGGCGGTTTTGGCACCGTCGATATTTTTTTGACTGTCATCAATAAAAATACAGTCTTCTGCTTTTAAATTATAAGTTTTTAAAAGATGTTCAAAAATATCCTTATTGGGCTTTATTTTTCCTGCAACAGCTGAAAACACCAATCCGTCAAAGCAGTCAAAAAGCTCTTTTATCCACTCAACCTCAGCATAGCTTTTTGCAAAGCCTGTACTGATGTTTGATAAAAGATACAGTTTTTTCCCTGCCTTATGCAAATCAAAAATAAGATTCTGCATACCCGCAACCGGGGTAAGTGTTTTTACCCAGCTATCATAAATTTTGCAGGCAACTGCGCCTTTATTTCGGGCAAACGCTTAATTAAAGCTTCTTTTACTTCATCGTCCGTTATTGTACCTGCATCAAGCTTATCCCAGTACAAACGGTCAAATACTGCCTCACTTAAGTATTTAATATCGTTTATGTCCGTCACATAAGGCTCTGTAAGCTTTTCTGGATAAAACTCCGCCAGAACATTTCCAAAATCAAAAATATAAGTATTCATCATAAAAACCTTCAACCTCCGGTATCACATTTCCTGTTTTGGGAATAACATCAAAATATGTATTTAATATTTCTTTTTCATTTATTGGCTGTATTTTTATAATTATATCTTTATCTGCTATATCTGAAACATCAACTGCCCAGGGCTCGCCATAAAAATAATTATCTGTAATAAATTCGCCATCGGCATACAAAGCGGCAACATTCCCCTGCCAGCTCACCTTAATATATTTCATATTTTCTTTTAAATTAACTTTATATTCTTTAGTTCTGTCAGTTAAACCAAGATGTTCAAACTGTGTAAAATCCAAAGTGTTTTGCAAAAGAGCTTTAACCTCAAGCTTTTCTCCAACACTTTGCTTATGATAATAAGTATCCCTCATAATTACCTTTGTTCCGCAAATTTCCTGCTCATCTGAAAGCTTTATGACATCGCCGTTTTCAAGGCAGATTGCAGGCTCAATTCCCTTTATCGGTCTGAATATCAGCGCATCTTTCTCTGTTTTAACAAGCATAGCTGTAGAATATTTTATGTTTATTCCTTTTACATTAAGTCCGAAGGGTACAAAAAATGTGGCATCAGACGGAATTTTTTCAAAAGGAATTGCTATATTACCATTTTTAGTTTCTATATTAAATTCAACATTTTTCTGTTCCTTAAGCTTTTTGCTTCTGCTGTGATTATTAACAAACAAAAATCCACTCTCTCCATTTGTTCTTACTGCCCAGCGGACATCTTCATTCTGCTCGTTTTCATCAAGTACAGAATCCATAGGAGCAATTATATCTCCAAAGCTGTGACAAAAATCAAAAAGCTCTTTAAAAAGAAAATAGCTTCTTCTTATCTGTCCGTCACTGCCTATCGGAGCCTGAAAATCATATGTAACAATGGGATAGTCATTCGGATAGCCCGAAGCCATACTTTCCTGCAAAGGCTTAGCTTCATCGGTAGGATTAAGTCCGCCGCGATAAACATAATAACCCAAAAGATTACATCCGCTTCCCAATTTACATACCGATACCGAATATACATCTTCTTCAGTAATAAGAGGTCTTCTGTGATATGTAATCTGATTACCGGGCCCCAATTCGCAAGTCATATACGGAGCGTTATCCGCATTACATATGGTATTCGATTTGTTACCGGAAAGTATATCAGCACCAATAAGAGAGCTGTTACGTTCCTTTTGAAATTTATAGCCTGCATCAATCTGAATAAGTGCATTTTCACTGTCTCTTTCCCACGGAGCTTCGGGATAAGTGCCCCATATGGGAAGAAGGTTTGTATTTTCAAGCCTTGCATTTCCCCACGCTGTTGCAGTATATAACGGCACGTTCATTCCGTTTTCAACAACAATCTCCCTTACCTTATTCATATATTCCGGTGCATCAGTAAGCTCATTTTCTATCTGCACACCTATAATATTTCTGCAGTCCGAAAGTTCATCACAAATCTTTTTTATATACTCTTTAAGACAGGTCATATACGGCTCAACAACACGTCTTGTTCCAACACCCGAAACCTCCGGCCATTTAATATCCATATCACGGCAGGCTTCTTTGCATTCTTCAACCAGCCAGTCAGGAAAACCGCCATGCCGCGCCTCACCATGGGCCCAGGGTCCGATACGCAAAAAGAAATACAGCCCCATATCATCACACATCTGTACGAATTTTTTTATATTACGGTTACCGTCAAAACGGAATTTCCCTTTCTCACTTTCGTGATGATTCCAGAAAACGTAGGAAGAAATTATCTCTATGCCGCCGTCTTTCATAATTTTAAGAGATTTTTCCCATTCTCTTTCGGGCACTCTGCTGTAATGCATTTCGCCCATTACAGGAAGCCACGGTTTTCCGTTTCTTATCAGGCATTTATTGGTAACTCTGATGGTTTTATTTCCAAAAGAGGAATTTTCTGTAACAGTATTATCTGTATTTTTCACATCAATTTTTATTATTTTATCCATTATATAATGAACTCCGTTTCTGTTATTGATTAAAAGGATAAATTTCTATTATGTCCTCAGCTTTTGTATTAATTTCTGCAACCTTACATGAAATTTCACTTTTTTCGCCGTTTTTAATAACCAAAGCTTTCTCCCACGGAAGTCTTACATTAAGAATTTTACCTTTTTCGCTCCTGATTTTTATATACAAAACGGTATTATCTTTAATTTCGGAAGAAACAAGAAACGCACCGTAGGCACGAAGATTATCAAATTTTGCATCTTTATTTTCCGGCCAGGAGGGAAAAACTCTGATAGCATCGCCGTGACTTTGTAAAAACATCTGATTAATTGCACCGGGAACAGCGTTAAAGCACTCAATCCCCTCACCGCTATGGAAAAGCCAGTTATTTGGAAGTGCAAACTTTTTACATATATTTTCAAGCTCGTTGTAGGTTGTATTACTGTCGCAATCCACAACGGCACGCATTGCCGGGTATTCGCAAAGGGCATTGGTCTGGTCAAACAGATAGCTTTTCTGCTTTAATGTGTTTCTGCAGATATTTAAAAATTCTTCATCCGAATCCAGACTTACACACATAAAAGGATACATAAATTTAACCGGTGTGCCGTTCATATCTCTCCATGCGTAACCCTCCTCGTTATAGCGGATTACTTTTTCACCGTTTCGTTCAAAAACCGGAAAATCCGGAAGATTATCGTAAATTTCCTGCCATTTTGGGCGAAGATTTTCGTCAACACCAAGCTCCTCACTCATTTTTATAATTCCGGAAAACAACATTTTTACAAGTCCCAGTCCGTGAACATTATTTTTTTCACCGCATCCCACATATTCCTCATGGGCACTGTCGCCCACTATGTTATAAACACCGTTTTCCAAAACAAGATCATCCTCCCAGAATTCCGCATTCTTTTTAATAAACGGGTAAGCTCTTAAGCCAATTTCTCTGTCCAGAGTGGAAAAATAGTGCATAAAAAGGTTAACGCAGGCATATGCCGCATTGGTTTTCTGATGGAAAAACACAGTTGAACAAACATTCCCCCAGGGCCCCATTTCAACGGGGAGTAAAACCCCTCTGTGATTGCAGTTCGCCCTTGCATACCACTCGCCGGCTTCAATCATCTGATTGGTTGTATCAATATAGGATTCCGCAATTTCCTGACGGTTTGAGCTGTACAGACAAAGAAACGGCGACTGATAGTTGTAATTCATAGTATAAGCGCCCGACCACAAGGCGAAATCGTCGGTAGTCCAGGGACCGTACATTGCAGGAGCAACCTTGCCTTTTTTTGTTGCGCTTGCAAGCCCGTAAAGAGAAAAATAATAAAATTTATCAAGTAATTCATTACCCGTTTCAACTGTGCTTTTTTCCCAGTATTTCTCCCAGTATTCAAGATGAGATTTACGCAGATTTTCAAGTGTTTGCGGCATTTTACGGTTTAATTTAACCGCTTCGTCAAAATATTTTTCAGAATCACAATCTGAAATAACAGTTAAATAAAGCTTGGCAGACTGATTTTCTTCTATTTTTAAAGAACCGCCTTTCCCCGTAAAGTTTTCGGGAAAGAAAGTTGTTTCAACATTTGTTCCTGCAACCATTGCCACTCTGCGCCCTTTATCGGTGTTTCCGTTGTTTGCACCGTAGGTTAGCCACACATAATCGTTGGTACAGCCATCCTCATAGGAGTATTCCATTCCCTTATACATTCCGGGATTAAGGGAAAAAGTTACTTTTGTTTTGCTTGCTCTTTTATTTTCAAATTCTATAATCAGCGCATTCCCGGTTGCGCAAATCCACGATTTCACATAAATATTACCATCGGGAAACTCAATTTCTGTTTCGGTAACCGCTTCGTAAATACTCTGAACTGTTTTGAAATTATTGTTATCCATTCCGTCAATTTCAACATTAATCCATCCAACGGGCATAATTCTCACACCGGTACGCCTCATATTCTGATGGTTTATAAGCCGTTTGCGGCGTTCTTCTTTTGTTTCTCCTATACAGGGAATACGCCAGAAATCGTTTTTGCCCATAAGATACGAAAAACCGTTATTTTCGTTTTTTATAACAGCACCCATATCTCCGTTTCCCAAAATTGCTCCGTCGGGAACAAATTTATAAGGAGTTTTCTGTGTTTTTTCAGTAATAACTGCGTTCCCTCTGGAAACGAGCTTTTTTATGTATTCTGTTTTGGTTGTCATATAAAAACACCTCTTTTGGAAAGTATATCACAACTGATTTTTTTTGTAAATAAAAAAAGGTATTTTGTTGTCAGAATTAAAAAAATTGGATATTTTTTAAAAATTCTGACAACAAATGCACTCATAATCTTATAAAAATTTAATTAAACATTACGCTGTTTAATACACTTTCAAGGTATTCCTGTCTTCCGCTTTGAGGTTCTTTTGTATTTCCAAGATTTTCGGCATAAGCTGAAAGTTCCTCTAAAGTTGTGCCGTTTAAAATCTTTTTACCTATTTCGGTATTTTCAAAGCTTGAATATTTTTCCTTTATAAATTCGTCAATTCTGCCGTCTTCAATAAGTTCTGCCGCTTTGATAAGTCCTAATGCAAAGGTATCCATACCAAGGATAAAGCCGTGGAACATATCCTCATAAGTATTACTCGGGCGACGGTTTTTGGAGTCAAAGTTGAATCCGCCTGTAAGACCGCCTGCTTTAAGCACTTCGTACATACAAAGTGTTGCACTGTATACATCTGACGGAAATTCATCGGTATCCCATCCAAGAAGCATATCTCCCTGATTTGAATCAATAGATCCAAGCATTCCGTTCATTGCAGAAACTCTTAATTCGTGCTTGAATGTGTGTCCTGCAAGGGTTGCTTGGTTTGCTTCTATATTCATTTTGAAGTCCTTTTCAAGACCGTACTGTCTTAAAAATCCTATTGCAGTTGCCGCATCAAAATCATACTGG
>JAFQLQ010000035.1 GCA_017414505.1 Clostridia bacterium | reverse complement strand
GGAGCTGATTAATGTATCGCAACTTACGTTGCTTTCGTCCATGTTGCTTACATCGCAACACTTGCATTTTGCCTATCAATATGCCAATTCAAGGCATATTGTCTTAACGGCAAAACTCCTCAAGGAGAAGCCTTGCACTTTACATTTTGAATTTTGCATTTAAAAAACCGGCTCGAAAGCCGGTTTTTATTATCTTATTTACCCCAGGAAACAAGTACATAAGCTACATCTTTAGAATCAATTTTGCCGTCACGGTTTAAATCGTATCTGATGTATTTTTCTGCTTCGCCGTTGTTTTTAAGGTCTATTGTTCCGAAGTAGGATACTACTGCGGATAAATCGTAAATATTGATATTGCTGTCTTTTACGATATCTCCTGCTAAGAATGTTACGTTTTTAGCGGAAGAGGATTTTCCTTCTTCTACTTCAATTGCTACATCCTTAACGTTGTTCCAGAAGTTAAGTTCTTTTTCCTCTGTCATTGTTACTGTGTAACGTGCTGTTCTGTAACCTTCACCGCTTACTTCAACAGTATATGCATTGTTAAGTGTTAATTCATCAACAATTTCAATTACATATTTTCCGTCAGCTGTCATTTCGTTACCAAGGTTGTATGTTAAGGTTTCAATGTCGTCACCTGTAACTGTTACAGTCATCATCTGATATAAAGCATCATTTTTCTCAACTGCATTCGGGAAATCTACATTGATTGTAAGCTTTCTTGTGGGAACGATAATTTCAGCACCCTCAATTTTACCTACCATATCGGTAACTACGTCATTTTCGTTAACGATTAATTCGTAGCCTGTTGCTCCGCCGATTGCAAATACATCTACAACGTTGTCTACAAGTGTTGTTGCTGTAACAATGTTTGCGTCTTTATATGTTACTGTTGTATCAACTTTAAAGCTGAATTCGCCGTAACCTGTAAATTTAACTTTACCAATTACAATTTTGTTTGCTGTATCTTCAACATTGTCTTTTCCTTTAAAGTTGAACATATATCTGTTTTCAAAATCTGCATTTTCTGTTAATGTAATTTTTTCAGCAGGTTTGATTTCATAAGCCATTTTGCTTCCGTTTGTTCCTTCGTAATCGAAATCAAATGTAAAGTCTGCTGTGTTTAATCTGTTGATATCTTCGCTGTTTGCACCAACTAAAACGATATCATATTCCTGTTCGCCTTCTTTGGAAGCTTCGTTATAATCAAACTGAAGATAGATTTTGTTTGCTTTGGAAACGAATGCGCCTTCGGGAGCTTCTATATTGCTTCCTGTATTAACTGTATCAGCATAAAGCTTCGCATCATCAGCAACTGTAAGAACACTTGTTCCTGTCATATCAATATCGTAACCTAATTTACCTTCAGAAGGTGAGCCTTTAGAGCAATTATAAACTGTAACTACAGAATCGCCATCTATTGTAAGCTCTTCATCAGAAGTATTTTTGAATCCGTTTTCAAAACCTTCGATATAGATTTCAGAATCGGTAATTGAGCCCTCAATTTCTCTGAAAGCATTGTTAACTATACCATTTTCATCTGTTATGGCACGAATAGAAGAATCTGTCATTGTAAGAGTAGTGTTTTTGATAACACTTACAGGGTTAAGCAAATTAAATTTAGAATTTGTTATGTTGAATGTAGAATTCTGTTCTCCATTACCTTTAAGCACGGCACCACCTGCTGCCAACTCATTTTCAAGGTCAAATTCAACATTTGTAAGATTAACTGTTGCACCGTTATAAACGTAAATTACACCATAAGCAGAACTGTAATTTGAACCAACAAATTTAACATTGTTCATATTAAGAACTGTAGAATTTCCGCTAACATCGAAAACAGAGTTTCCTGCCCATCTTGTATTGGAAATATCAAAAGTACCATTCTGAATTGTTACTTCTTTACCGGAAATAATTTTATTGGTGTTATCAAGCTTATGCACATCGCCAAGCAAGTCGATTACTGCACCATCTTCAGCAGCCTTAACAGCAGCTTCAAAGGATTTATAATATACGTTACCAATCTTAACAGCAGGAACGAAATATGCTATTTCGGGTTGTTCACCTGTTGTTGTGATTGTGTTGTTGTTAAGTTCAACTGCATTCACACCGCTAAGATTAAGAACACCTTCATCTGCTCCGGAAGAAAGAATATTATCGGTTATAACAATGTTTGCATCTGCTGCTGCATTAATGCACTGAATTGCATTCCAGTTAACATTGTTGATAGTGTTACCGGAGAATGTAACATCACCTTTAGATGCGTTAAGAACAACACCTGATTTTGCACTGCCTGTTACATTTTCAATAACATTATTTGTAAATGTAAATCCGTTCATCGGCGAATCGCTAACCTGGAAATGAACCGCGGTTGCATCGTCTATGTCATGGAAATAGCAGTTTGTAATTGTCCAGTTTGCATATAAAGATTTTGCTCTTCCTGCTGTGAAAAGAATATTGGAACTGTCAAATTCAATATTGTCAATAGTAATGTTGCTGTAAGCAATATCGCTACCGGATGCAGAGCTTAAAGAACTGTTTTTAAGAACAGTAGCTTTGCTGTCTGCAGCACTCATAAGAGCTACATCATTGTTTTGTGCACCTTTAATTGTGATATATGAAGTATGTGCGGGGAACTGAATGTTTCCAACTTCGTAAACACCTTTTTTCAATTCAACTGTTACAGGAGCTTCAGCAGTTGCAATTGCAGCCGCATCAAAGATAGCTGCCTGTAAATTTTCATAGTAAGTACCGTTTACTTCTGCAACGGGGATTATTACATTTTCGATTTCAGTTTCTGTCATCTCTACTTTAGTACCATCTACAGTAAGTTCTGTTCCTGTTACATAATTGTTACCAGATACCACAGGACCGCCCGAAATATATGCATTGTATTCAGGAGCATATGCTGCTGTAATCTCAACATTTTCTACAGTAACATTTTCTACTTTACCGCTACCGCCGTTTCCAAGAATTCCTGCTGCTCCGTAATTATTAACTGCATTTACAGAAACATTTTTAACACTGCAGTTTGTGATATATACGCTTCCGTCAGGACCGCCAAAGCCCATAATTCCGCCCGCTGCCCAGAAAAGAGCATTGATTTCGCTTCCGTTTGTTGCAATTATATGACAATTATCAATAAGGGCACCGCTGTATGCGTAACCAAGAATACCACCGGCTCTGCATCCTGAAATAAGAATTTCACCTTTTACAGTTACATTTTTTATTGTTGTGTACATATTACCGCAACCAACAACTGCACCTGCACCATTATGGATTTCCTCAGCATCGTTGATAACTGCTCCATCGATAATGAAATTTCTGATAATAGCCTCTGAACCATAGTTTTCAGCACGGTTTCCTGAACTTGTATAACCGAAAAGACCATTTTCGCCCTCGGCTCCCCAAAGATTGGAGATTACATTGTTGCCACCGTCAAAAGTACCTAAGAACGGGTTGGTACTTGTACCGATTGCTGTCCAATCGATTTGTTCAAGATCAATGCTTGCAGTTAGATTAACTGTTTTTTTAGCAAACGAATCTGTACCTTCATTAACAAGCTTTGCAAGACCTGCAAGTTCCGCAGCTGTGCTGATTTTGAATTCGGTATCAGTGTCATTATACCAAGCTGTATCAGCATTATCAGCCCATCCGGAAATTTCGCCATCCGCAAAAGCAACAACGCTTACCATGCTTAAAATCATTGCAATTGTAAGCACGATAGATAGAAATTTTTTCATTTCTAATGCCTTCTTTCTTTTTTTGTAATAATTTTGTTACAAAACCATAATATCACAACATACTTAATTTGTCAATAGCAAAAATGAACAATCAAATAACTTTTGTTAACAAAAAAACGACTCCCAAGAGCCGTTTTTTCATTCTTATTTAATTAATATCCACGCAGCCATTTTGTTTTCCTTTGTCCACAGCTTACCTGCCGAGCCGTAGTCGGTAACGGTCATCATACTGCCGTCCTTTAAAGGAACATTCATTTCAACAATATGGTTATAAGGTGCTATATCCTTTTCAGGAAAAACGGTATCAACGTAGCCGTCAGCATTTACTTTAATTTCAACGGCTTCTTCCGGATTATAGCCAAGTCTGTTTTCCTGCGCAAGAATAACAGGTCCGCGTCTTAATGCAATATGATTCTTAGCCATCGGATCTTCTTTATCGTAAACGGGAACAACATAGTTAAGCTCCCAGACAACCTCACTCATAATAACCTGCTCGCCATACGAAATGGGACGAAGAGCCTCGGTTCTCATATCAAGAGTTATTTCTATTATATCACTGTTTTTCCATTCACGTTCAATTAAAACATATCCGTTTTCAGCCTTTATTTCCCTGCCGTTAACAGTAATTTTTGTTCCTTTACTCCATTCGGGATTTCTTACCGCTATTTCAAATTTCTCCGGTTTTGTAAGATTAAGTGCAACCTTAACCTTATCCCCTCTCGGATAATCTGTTCCGGTAATGAAAACAACTTCATTGCCCTTTGGAGTAACCGATTTCATTGTACCGTCAATAAAAAGATTATAAGCAAAGCCTTTTTTAGTTGTAAGAAGTGCCATTTTTGGGATAAGACCTGCACCTGCCGAGCCTATACAAGCACAGCAGCCGTAGTAATAATTATCCTCCATAATTTTAAATCCACCCATACAATGGCTTCCTCTTTTTCCTACGGTAAGAGGACTGTAGCTGTCAAAAGGCAAAGGCTCAACACGCAGATTCTTGCTGTTTTTAATGAAATCGTCAATAGCTTTTTCGGTATTTACAGAGCCGGTGTAAGCGTTATACATTGAAATTTCAAAAGCATCCGCATATTTGGGATTTCCCGTAAGAAGTGTAAGCTGATACATAAATTTCATAACCGTAACGGTTACACAGGTTTCCTGATTGGGAACATCAATATTTGTGTTCGCCTGTCTTACAGTTGAATGGTCAAAAAGCTCGTGAGTACATCCGCAACTTCCGATTACGGTAAAATCGCTCTCTAAAATTTTGTCTGCAAAATTTATTACAGCGGTTTTATACCATTCTGTGCCGGTAACTCTGTAAAATTCAAGCAACCCTTCAAAGCAGGAAATCATTTCATAAGCTTTGGTTACAGGGTACTGATAAGGATATAAACCATCCTCGTAAGCAAGCTTGAAAATATTAACAATTTCTGTTCCGCCTCTGTCCACTATGTATTTTGCAAAATCGAAATATCTCTGCTCACCGGTAATATTATAAAGCCTTACAACCGGCTCTAAAATAGAGGAGGAATTAAGACCTCTCCAGTTTCTGGTAGCAGCATTTATTTCTTTTTTGCCCTCTTCCGGCCCCAGCTTTCCTATAAGGTAATCGACCTGTCCGCACATGGATTTAATAATTTTTTCGTTCATTTTGTCATCGCTGCATATTTCCATAAAATACTGCATTCCGAGAAGAACATATTTTCTGCACCATAAATCCCAGCCGTCAAGCTCATTGCTTAAACCGTAAGCACTTATTCTGCCGTTTTCACCGGTGTTTTCAATCATATCATTAACTGTGTTAAAAAGCACATCGTAAAGCTTCCTGTTTTTTGTATATGAATACACAAAGCAAGCCCCACGCATCATTTTGCCCCAGTACTCGCCCCTCCAGCCAAAATCAGCACCGTCGGAATCTTTGGAAAACTGATCAGAAAAGCGTTTCCAGTGTGCAACATCAAGAAGCTGAAAATCTTCAATAAATTTTATCATTGTGTCAATGTAGCCGTTATACTTATATTCATTTTTATAATCTGCAAAAAAAGTATCGGTTTTCAGTCTTGGAAAATTAGCATCTTTTTCCCTGTATAGCATTATGTTTTTCTCCTTTACTATATCTTAATTATCTGTAAATAATACAAACAGTTGCAACCGAATAAACACGCATTATAAGCATTCTTGTTGCATCGCTTTCACCAACGTGCAGAATATCTGCCGCATCATCAATTGTACCGGGACGTATGCTTTTTGATTTTGAATCAAAAATTACAAATTTTGCACTGTCAATGGGCACAATCTGCATTTCTCCCTCAACATCTGCAATTATAGAACTGGAAGTTATACGGTAAGGTTTTAAAACAACAGTTCCGGCAATTGCATCGGGTGCGGAATACAAGGGATCAAAGCTGTTTTCCTCAAACTTATAATCGAAAGAAACATTGGTGATATTACCTTTGGTATCGGTGCTCATTCTTATAAAATCACCGGGATTTATACCGTTTGCCACACTCACTTTATCCGCCGCAAACAACGCTGTGTAAAAGCTTCCGCCATTCCAGTAGTATAATTTTTTTGTTTTAACGCCATCCTCATCAAGAACATCCTCAATACTGTCCACAAGCGCATATCTGCTTGAAACGCTCATAGGCGGAACAGTAGCATCGGCATAAACAATAACAGCATTTGCAAAACCGTTTTCATCTATATCATATAAATCAACAGTATAATTCATATCGTTAGAAAAATAACTCATGGAAACTGCTTCAAAATAATTTTCCGAAATTCCCTCTTTGGCACGGCTTGTTCCGGTATCGGGATGAACAACATAAAAAGCGGTCGCATTGGAAATTCTCGCATAAGGAGTGAACATTCCGGTAGCCTTGAATTTAATGCTTGTTCTGCTTTTGTAATTTTTAAGGCAGTCATCAACATCAACAATATCACTGTACAGAGGCTGAACTGTATTTTCAAAAGTTGTATCAACCTTTGAAATCACTCCATCGTTGTTAATTGCAAATTTTACAAGCTGATAGGGCGGATTTTTAGCAGAAACAAATTTCGCCTTAAATTCTGACGAATCACTTCTTAAAGTAACCCCGTCAACAGTAACTCTTTCGGCAAATCCGTAACCTTCCTTTCTGTTATCGGAGGTTACCATTTTTATAACTAAATCCTTCTCTATTTTTGATTTTTCCTTAGTATCAATAATAAATCCGTACTGATAGGTATTAACTGCATTGGCATAATAAACTGCTCTGCCATTATCCGAAAGTCTGAAATTGCAGTTTAATCCATATTGCAGATAATTTTTGTAGTTGGTTTCAAAATAATCTGTTGCAAGGTATTCGGTGCCGTTTACTACAATATAAAGCTTTCCGTTTTCTTCGTAAGAGCTTTCCATTACACCACTTACCGACATATCAGAACCGTAAATTTCAGCATATTTTCCGTCTGCGGATTTCATAACTCTTAAAACCATTCCCGAAGCGAAATCAGCCGGTTCGCATTCTGCACCGTTTAAATAGCACTTAACAATACTTGTATCGTCGCCCTGCATTACAACATTTGCAGAAACATTATTCATATCCTGGAAAATCATCTTTCCGTTTGCATCGATGTACACATTCTTTAAAACAGTATAGCTGTAATCACGAACAGAAATAACATCATAGCTTCCGTCGCGGTTGTTGTCGATAAGAGTTATCTTACCGTCAGCAGGCATAAAGCTCTGACCGTTATATTCAAGAGCTCTTCCGTTGTAAATAACAGTAAATTTCGTTGAAATCTTTGCCGAATAAGAATCGGTTTCATCATAATATTTTATGGTAAAATTATTGTATTCCGGTTCTTCCTCCGAGCTGATTACACGGTATTCGTTGTTTTTACTGTAAAGATATATAATTTCGTTATCTTCGTTGTAGTAAGCAACAACATTTCTGCCAAGCATATTTCCAGCATAATTTTCCGCATCAAGGAAGCTTTCGTTTCCTATTTTAATATAATTTTTCTGAGAAATATCTCCAGGAGTATATAAATCGCTGATGTTGGTGGAATTAAGAATTCCCTCTGTGATAAAAATTCTCCATCTTACACTTAAAACAGATTCACCCTCATAAGCCGTATATGAAACCGAATCGTAGGAAACTGCTTCAATGGCAGGATAATCGCAAACAAGCATATTATAAATAAGCCTTTTTACATCCGCTTTGCTCATTGCGGAGGTTGTGGAAGCAGAGGAAAGCCCCTTTGTAAGCCCTGCATTGTTAGCAAGCATTGAAGGAGAAGCACCGCTTTCCAACTGGTTTGTATAGTTAAGGGCACGTAAAGTCATAATATAAGCTTCCTCAACGGTAACAGTGCGGTTTTTATAAAACATTCCGTCTGCACTGCCTTTAAGAACTCCCAGATGCTTAAGAGCGTGAATATATCCGCTTCGCAAATCGTAATTGTAAACATCGGCAAAGGGATCTTCATCAGGAAGATGATTTCCGTCAAGTTTAAGAGCTTTTGCCAGAAATTCCGCAAATTCCCCTCTTGTTACCGTTTCGCTTTCCTGAAAATCGCAGTCAATTCCCAGAATATCAAGAATTTCAATTCCGTCGGAATCCTCGTAAATTACATCGTTTTCCGGCGTATCTGCAAAGGTTGTCATCTGAAAAAGCATACCAATGCACAGCACAAGAGCAACTAATTTAAAATATTTTTTCATATGCAACCTCCTTATAATAATTCATAAACATTGCCGATTAAAACTGCCGATTCGGCTCTGCTTAAATTGTTCACAGGTCTGAAGGTGTTATCTTCAAAACCGTTTATTATGTTAATTCCGTTAAGGGCGCTTATTGCTTCCCTCGCGTAATCGGAAATATTATTTTCGTCATTAAATGTTTTGCCCGGAGCAAACTGATTTTTCCCTGCATATTCCATTGCTCTTTTTAATATAACAGCCGCATCCTGCCTTGTTATAGGCATATCGGGCATAAATTTGCCATCCGAACCCTTAACAATTCCCGAATCTGCCAGCGCGTTGATATAAGGCGCATACCAAGCATCGGCAGTTACATCTGAAAACTGTGAGTTTCCACCGCTTATTTTAAGAACAGAAGCTATCATTTTTGAAAATTCAGCTCTTGTTACATTTCTTTCGGGTGCAAATTCATTACTGCTTACTCCGTTTATTATCCCGGCATTGTAAAGTAATGTTATTTTTTCTTCTGCCCATTTTACCGACGAAAGATCATAAAAAGGATTAGCAGGAGAAACAACAGTTACATCAGCTGTGCCGGATGAAGAAAAGCTTGCGGAAGGAGTTTTGCTTCCTCCTCCGCCACCTCCGCCGCCTCCCACAGAAGGTAACGGTAATATTGTTCCGGGAAGCGGATTTAAGGGGGTGTTTGCTTCATTTAAGTATTTTTTAATATCTTCATAGCTGAAAAAGTTGTTTTTCTTATCCATCAGTTCAAGACAAATTCTGTCAAAATCGGGATAAGCTGAAATATTTATTCCAATTTTATCTGCATTGTTCTTAAGTGCAGTTTTTAAAACATTCCAGTGGTCTGCGGCGGCACATTCAGCCACAGTAACCGCCTCATTAAAAATATCGGTAAAATTTTTATTTATATAATCTGCAGATTTCATAATTTCTGCAAAACGTTCTTTTTCCGTATCCGAAAGTACATCATAATCCTCTTTAAAGTTAATCCCCAGATAGCTTTCATATTTGCTGAGCACTTCGCTTGCCGAATTCCCCGAGGCAAGCATAGCACAAGCAGAATATTTATGAAAATCTTTGTAAAACGAAGTGTAATCTTCACTTATTTTCCCCAGCATATATTCCGAAATTTTTGGAATATACGCTGTATTTTCCTCATTTACAACATTAAAAATTCCAACGGAATTTAAAAGTGCTGTTTCAAGTTCTGTTGAGGTTTTGGCAGGAACAACCGTATTAATTAAGTAATTCTCTGCCGTTTTTATATTTATGTATTCGGCATCCCCGTATTTTTCACCGTTAACATAAACCGTATATGTGCCGGTTTTTGAATTTTCCGGCATAGGAATCCCCGTAAACTCTGTTCCTGCAGGAAGCTGTCTTGCATAGAAAGGCGCTTCAACGCTTTCTGAATTCTGTTCGGGCGAAAGCACCATAATATTAACATTTCCGAACACTTCTGAAACGTCAAAAACAATTTTGTTTGATTCAACATCAAAAGAAGGCTCGGATGCACAAACTCCGGTGCAAAGTAACCCGGACATTAAAAAAGGTATTATTATTTTTTTCATAAAAACATCCTCCTGTCAGAATTTTTTTGGGGATTCTGCGGAGAGATTCAAACTCTCCGCAGAGTTAAATTTTCTTATTTTACAAGTTCAATTGCAATTGAGTTATCCATAGGAGTCATTGTTCCGTTTGCCCACAGATAAGCTCTGATTGTTTTATTTGCAATATCCTCAACTGTAAGCGAAGCTGTTTCAGTTGAAGCTGCTTCAATGCAGTCAACAAGCATATCATCATCGTTGTAAACCGCAAGAATTATTTTTCCGTTTTCTACGTTATCTGTAAATGCCTTGTAAATACCTGCAATATTGTAGTTGATGGTATCACCGCTTGAAATTTTAAGATTTCCTGTGCAAACATCAAATGTGTTTACTCTGCCGCTTGGAGTTGTTACAACCATATAGCAGTCAGCAGTAACTGCACCTGTTGTATCGGCAATTTCGTTCCAGCTCTTATCGTAGAATTTAACTGTGTTTGAACCTGCCGCAAAATCAGAATACATAACAGTTGCATTGTTTAAATAAATATCAAAATCAACGACTGCAAGCTGTTCGGGCATTGTAAGATTGGATGCTGATTTTTCAGCTTCAAAAGAACCGATATAAATCTTAACATCATCAAATAATGTTTCGGATTTAACAAAATCTACAGGATTTACAAATGTTGTTGCAGTTCCCAAGCCACCCTTTGGATATGCTGTGATTCTTATATTGTTAACATCTGCCAGTGATGCAGGCCACCATGCAGCACCGCCAAACGCATTATATGGAATGAAAGGTACTTTTGTATCAAGCTTTTCATAATGGAACCAGCTTAAATCCTGTTCTTCACCGTTGATGTAAAGCTTATAAGCTCTGTCTTCATTTCCGATTTCAATTTCAACTGCAATGTTGTACCATTTACCGGGCTCATATTTACCAAGCTCCTTAATGCCCTTGTTAACATTGGCCTGTAACATAGTACCCATAATACCGTTTTCATCAAAATAGATGAAACTGCCACCGTTATTGCTTGAGCCTAAAAGCTGAATCATTCTTGTAGAATTTGTATCTTCAGGTTTTACGCTTATTTCCATAACAAGCTTATCACCGGCTTTTATCTTATCTGTATATTTCATATTAGCTGCAAGCAAACGTTTAAACACACTCTGAACCTGAGTAACAGGATTTCCTGCAGCATCAACATAAGCTTCTGCATCAGCAGCATCGAAGGTTAATTTCATTGCAGTACCGGATTTTCCGCTTCCTGCATTTTCATATGAGAACAGAACGCTATCATCCTTTAGTGAACCCCATGTTGCGCCTGTTCCGTCAGCCTTAGGAACCATAACAGTAGTTCCCCAGTCCGAAGCACTGTTAAACTCTGTGGAATACATTCTGAATTTTGAATCTGCTGTGTAATTGATAACTGTTCCGTTTGCAACTGTTTCAGCAACATTGGCTGTACCGCCAATAACTTCGTCATTTGCAATTACATTCCAGTTTTCATCATAAACTTCAACATTTCCGCCAAGCTCTGTTTTTAATTCGCCTGCTGTAACGCCCTCACCAATAACAAGGTTAGTGCCTTCAAGTGTGTATTTTTCGGGAACTGTGATTGCAGATTTTGCAGCATTTGCATCATAGCTTCCTACATAAAGCTTAAGATTATCAAAATATGTGGTTGATGTTTCAAAAGCAGAAACTGTTTTGTTAACGGGAGTAGTCTGCAAGCGTATTTCCGAAATAGTGCTAAGAGGATTGTTTGCATAAGTTGAATGCATTACAAGCTTTGCCTCACCCTTGTTAAGAACTTTTTCTCCGTTGATATACATATTGTAATCGGGACTTCCGATTGTAAGTTCAAATGCAAGGTTGTACCATACTCCGGTTTTGTATGTTCCAAGTTTTTTAATGTTTTTGTTTGTGCCATATTCCTGACGTGCTGTACCAAGAGAACCGTCAGTTCCGAAGCTTACAGGAATACCAAATTCGTAGGAGCCCGGACCAAAAATTGTAATCTCACGTGTTGCATTATAATCTTCAGCTTTCAAAGAAACTTCAAATACAAAGTTTGTTCCCGCTGTAAGCTTATCAAGATTGGACATTTTATCTGCAGTAAGCTGTGAACGGGTGTGGTCAATTTCAGTTACAACAGTTTCACCAATTTTATAAGTGTTATTCTTATCATAAGTAATTCTGAATGCAGAATCATTTTTACCGGAACCGCCATTTACATATGCAAAAAGATTGTCTCCGGAATTATCAACATAATATTTCTGTTTATTAACCCAGTTATTGTTTGAATTGAAATCATCTGAATAAATTTCAACAGCGCCTGCAGAAACTGTATAAACAATAACATGACCGTTTGCTGTAGTTTCAGCAAGATAAATTTCTCCGTTGATTACTGAATCTGTAAAAGGTGTCCAGTCTTTATTATAAAGAGTGTAATTACCGCTTACTCCTGCTTTTAATTCATCAACTGTAGGATTATTTTTCATTACATTAATAGTTGTGCCGTTTATTGCACAAATTCCTGATGCTGTTAAAGAGGATTTAACTTTGGATGCATCAAATTTACCAACATATAATTTAAAATCATCATAGTAAGACTGAGAATTTGCAATAACACCATTTTCATATTTGGGCATTGTTACAATTCTTGCCTCTTTAAATCCGTCAACGGGAGCAGCCCAGTACTGCTGATTTTTTGTTCCGTTATAAGCAACAAGAGGAATTCCTAATGTATCAACCTTTTCACCGTTGATATATAGGTTATACCAGCAACTTCCGCTTGTTATTTCAACAGCAATATGATACCATTTTCCAAGCTCATAATTGCCGTATTTTTTCAGACATACATTTTCGCCGGCATTTGCCTGATAGGAAGTTCCGATAGTACCGTCAGTATCAAAACGTATAAATCTTCCCGTACCTCCGTTTGTTCCGTAAAGCTCAACCTGTCTTACAGAATTATAATCGTCCGCTTTTATGGAAACTTCGGAAACGAATGTTGTTCCTGTTCCTATATTGCCGCTATTTCCAACACTTGCAGCATAAATTATAGATTTAGAATCTGAAATTGTTGTTGTATATGCAACCGAAGAATCATATTTTACAAGTAATGCCTGATTATCAGCAGCTTTTCCGCTTCCTGCGTTTGCATAAGAATAAATTTTTGATACATCTGCTGCATCCCATCCTGATGAAAGCTTACTAAATACATCACTGCCTTCAAAAGAAGATGTATGTGAAACAACAGATGTTCCGTCTTCTTTCTTTATTGTATAAGTATGAAGATTGTTGTTTGCAGTAGTTTCTACAAGATACCATGTACCGTCAATTACTTTTGATGTATCTGTAATTTCATTCCAGTTTGAATCAAACAATTTAACTGCATTTGCTGATGTTACATCGGCAAGAATATCAGCCGCAGTAGCTGTGCTGTTAGCACCGGCAAAAATAACTCTGTCGGAAGAAGGATTTAAAACTGCATATTTATCGGAAATCACAACTTTTGATTTTGCCGGTTCTGCATCATATCCGTCTGCCATATACAATTTAATATCATCATAGTATGTAGTAGAGTTATATGCAGGCGTGTCGTTGGAAAGCACAGGTGCATTATAGCATCTGAAACTATGGAAATTTGTAATTGCAACCGCATTTGCATTGCAGTATTTTCCGTCTAACGCAATTTGTTCTCCATTAATATATAATTCCATTGCATTTCTTAAACAAGTAAGGTCGCCTTCCACAACCTGTATTTCCGGAGAAATAACAACAGCTATATTATACCATTTTCCAACTGCATATTTTCCTATTGTCTGAGTTGAATTTCCTTTGCCGTTTGCGTATACTGTTTTCATATTTCCATCAGTATCAAATATTAAAAACTGAATATAAGAAGTATTTCCGGAAGCATCTGTTGCGTTATACTGTAATGTTCTTTTGGTGTAAGTATCTTCAGGCTTAACATTCATTTCGATAACCATTTTTTTACCTGCGTTAAAGCCATTGGTAATAGCAGTAATGTTTGCAGAAGTAGCTCCATAATGCAACCATGTGTTTGATGGAGATACTGCTGTATCACCATTTTTATAGGTTGTTCCCTGCGTAAAGCCTACTTTCAAAGCACTGTCACCGGCAGCTTTTCCGCTACCGCCATCAGCGTAGGTGTAAGGAGTAACAGCCCAACCTGTTCCAAGTGAATTATTGCTCCAGTTGAACATTCCTCCCCAACCGTGAGTAGGAGTTCCTGCGTTAAATGTTTCGTTAATAATCGAAACACTTCCTGTTGTTTCTGCCGAAACAAATGCAAATGTTGAAATAAGCATTGTTACAGCAAGTAAGATTGAAAATAATCTTTTCATTTTTTCCATCCTTTCGTTTTTTGTTTTTTTATTTTATTATGTCCTTAATATGAGTCTTGGAATAAGATTTCTGTGAAGCCCAGGAATCAATTACCCACGCTTCCACGCTTGTTGTGTTTTCGTCGGTTGTAATTTCCGCTGTTTCAACCGGAACATCAGTTTCAAAAACCTCGTATTTTGAAGATGTAATGCTTTGCATTTCATCTCCGCTGAATGCGGCAACAACAACTCTCACCTTTGTTGAAACTCCCGATTTATTTGTTAGATTACCGGTTACTTTATATTTTCCGCTGTTTTCAACAAAGCTTACATTCTCAAAATACACATAAGGTCTTACTTTATAAATATGCAAGCCTGAATTTCTCAGGGTTTCCGCAATCATAGCCTCCTCCGGAAGAAATTCATCATCAGAAAGCTCCGTTTCAAAAGAATTGTCGCTGTAGATTCTGTATTCTGATTTACAGGTTAACATATCCTTTAATTCTCCTGCTGTCATAGGCTTGTTATCAACATAAACCGTATCGTTTTCAACTGTAAGATACTCGGATTTAAGAGTGCTTTTTGCAGTTTTATAGTTATATGAGCCTATATAGATTTTCAAATCGTCAAAATAGCTTTCCGAATATTCAAATTCCAAAACATTCTGATTTTTCGGTTCTGTACAGAATCTTACATAGCTTATTCCTTCAACCGGCTTAGGCCACCACTGGGAAGCAGAGTTGTAATTATAGCCTATAAGAGGAATATCGGTTGTATCCATTTTTTCACCGTTTATGTAAATACTGTAATTATAATGGTCGCCAACCGTAAACTCAAAAGCTATGTTATACCATTTATTGATATCGTATTTTCCGAAAGTTTTAAGGCAAGCTACGGGATTATTATTTGAATAAATCGCTCCGAAATTTCCGTCAGTTCCGAAATATATTGGAATAACAGTAGTTCCGTTTGCTCCTCCCCATAAAATGTATCTTACCGCATTGTAATCCTTTGCCATAACAGAGGCTTCCATAACTACCTTTGTGCCCAAAGTTAACAAATCGGTGTTTGTCATATAAGATGATGAAATATCCGACCTTGTGTGTTCAATTAAATTTACAACACTTGTTCCAACCTTATATTCGCGGTTTTTATCGTAAGTAACTTTAAGCGAAACATCGGTTTTGCCCATTCCGCCGCTTTCGTATGAGAAAAGATTTGTGCCCGAATTATCGGGTGACCATTTCTGCTGTGCAGTCCAGTTTCCCTGACTTGTCATATCATCGCTGTAAATATGGGTTGTTGGAGAAAACGGATCTATAACGTGAGCGTAAACATTTCCGTTGGCAACCGTTTCTACAAGAAAACAGGTTTCTTCAATTTCGGTTTCGGGCGGTATTTCGTTCCAGTTTTTATCGTAAAGAACTGTACCGCTTGCGGCAGTAATATCGTTTGAAATATCCGCCGCTGTATAGGTTTCACCGTTTAAATAAATAACCTGGTTTTCCACCTGATATTTTGCAGGGATAATAAGATTGGATTTTGCAGACTCTGCATCGTAGCTTCCAAGATAAATTTTAAAATTATCAAAGTAGGTTTCCGAATGCAGAAATTCCGAAACCTTGGAATTTTTTGGCACAGTGCTTAAACGTATATCCTGAATGTAGTTAATGGCTTTCGGCCAGTAATTTGAAGCAGACTGCCCATTGTAGCCTACAAGAGGAATATTTTCGGTATCAACCTTTTCGCCGTTTATATAAAGGTTGTAAAAATATTCTCCCAGATTAATTTCTGCGGCTATGTAATACCATTTTCCCGGCTCGTAAGAACCGTAAGTTTTAAGCGGTGCATTGAAGTTTCCCGAAGCCTGAAAAGCAGTACCAATCTGTCCATCCGTTCCAAAAGAAATGAATCTTCCGGCAGGACCTGTTTTTTTATCGGCATCCAAACCTATAATTTCAACGGTTCTTCTTGCGTTGTAATCCTCTGCTTTTACAGCGATTTCAACAACAAGCATTTCTCCGGGAGCAATCATATCGCCATTTGAAAAGGACGGTGCATCCAGCTTGTACATACTGTTGGTAATTTCGTTTACCGCTCCGTTAGAAGAATTTTTATAATTTATTTCCTTATCGTAGGTGACTTTAAGTGCCGAATCGGTTTTTCCGCTTCCGCCGCTTTCGTATGAGAAAAGCTCCTCGCCCGAACCATCCATAGTCCAGCCGCTTATATATTTTCCCCAATGCCCCTGGTCGTCAAAAGTCTCCGAGTAAATCGAAACGCTTTCCTCTGCGTTGACCAAAAGTGAAGGAACAAGCATTATTACAAAAAGCAAAAATGCAATTGTTTTTTTCAAATAAATCACCCTCCTTTAATCAGTATCAATCACTCTGAAAACGAGTGAATCGTAATTGCTTATGTCATCGTTCATTTCAAAGTATACCTTTAAAAATTTCTGCTGACCGGGAGCAAGCTCACACTTTGAAACTTTTATTGCCTCTCTGCCATTTGCCGTGTAGGAAGCGAAAAGGTAAACCTTTCTGTTTTTTTCGGAAACATTTTTAACAAACATTCCGCCAAAGTTTTTCCCGGTTGCAGGAGAATCTGTATAAACAAAATCTCCGTTTTCATTTTTATTAAAAATATATGCCGAGCCCATTGCAATGCCGTTTTTAACAAGACTTCTGTTGTATTCACCGGAAACCTCGGTAAAATGAATGTTGTAAACCTTGCCGGAAACGGTAATTCTGAAATTGTATTTATCAACTTCGGTTACGGTAACCTCTGCATCCTCACCGGGAATTGCTTCTACAAACGGAGTGCCGAAAGTGTAATCCGCACCGATTGTATAGTTTTCTTTTGCGGAATCAAATTCCGGAACAGAAATTCCGTTTACTTTAATATCAGCAAGAATATTTTTTTCGGGAACTATAATTTCTTCATCTTCTTCAGATTCTTTAAACCAGTTCTCTAAGCTTTCATCCGCTATTTCGGGATAGGTGTTTCCGTCCATAGGAGTAAGCTTTACAGTTAAAGTTAAATCACCTGAAACCGAACCGCTTATTACAATTTTTTTGATTCCGTTATTGGGATTATTTTTAATATCACCCGTAACTTCAGGAGAAGCTGCAAAAGGAACTGCATCGGAAGCCGAAATCGTAAGAGGCTGATTTGAAATAAATTCAACAAGCATATTGGAGCTGTTATCAGGCGAAACAAGAAGCGCCTTATTTCCCTCAATCTGCACAGTTGCCTCAGTATGCATAAACCAGTAGAAATCAGAATTTTGCTTAAAGCTTATTTCATCCCTTACAGTAAGAGTTTTCAGTGCTTTATCAAGCTTGTAGCCACGTCTTGCCTTTGTTGCCCAGTCGGAATAGGATGCGGTTAAATCCGCAACAGAACGGTAACCTTTTTCGTCATTTTTTCTGTTTACAAGATAGGTTTTATATGTATCCTTTATCTGTCCGGGCCCTTCATCGGGATTGATTACATAAACGTTATGCCCTTCGGCTCTTCTTCTGTAAGCGGCAGTATTATAGTTTTCCATATCATAATTATCTCTTCCAAGGTCAAGTGCCCATCTTGCGCCCTTTGTTTCGTAAACGAATGAGCCGTGGTCGTAATGGTCGTGAGAAAGTCTTAATTTCGGGCCGTACAGATAGCCGAAATAAATATCATCGCCCGATTTCAAGGATGAAAATCCAAGCTTTTCAGAAATATATTCACTGTTTAAGCTTTCCGGAGCAGAATTTGCAGCTGAAGTATCCATTTTAAGAAAATCCCATAAATCTCCGTTAAGACCTCTCTTGTTGTTGTACTGTAAAATAAGCTTATATATTTCATTCGCTTTGGCTGAATCTGTCTCCGCTATTTTCGAAGCGTGCCACGATGCAGGAAATAAATTAAGGTTTGTATATTCCGCATCACCAAAATTGTAAACTCCGTTTGGAGTTGCAAGAGAATATGCATAATAAACCGTATCGGTAATTCCGGGAGTATTGTGATAATACCCGAAATCTGTTCCCATCGCTGTATCGCAGGAGCCTAAAAGATAAGATAAAAATCTGTTTGCATAAGTCCAGTAAAGAGGCCCTTCAGTCCAGTCGCCGGTATCGGCAAAGCCTTTTAGAGTGTATTCAATAACTCTGAATCCGTCCTGAACAATTTCCGCAGAAATTTCGGGATAAACCTCCATAAGTGCCAGAGCACCCATCACAGGGCCGGACATACAAACTATAGGCCAGTTTCCCGTGTTTCCTTCGGATACTGTATCTTCAATCCAGCTTGTATATCTTCCGTTATACAGCGAATTGTGAACATATATAAGTGAATGTGTATAAATTGTTTCTTCCAAAAATTTCTTCTGTGTATCATTCCAGTAGTCATAAAGCCAGTCGTAAGCTATTGCGTAGGCAACTGTTCCGGCACCTATGTCAAGGAAATGTGCAGGATTCCAGTCTTCTCTTTTGCCTAGCACCTCAAGGTCGGTATAAACCTTTTTTGCATACTCTTCATTGCCCGAAAGCCTGTATGCAAGGCACATATTAATTGTAGGCTCTATAAGTCCGTGAAGAGAATTAAGACGCGAACCGTCAAGCTCTGTTGAAGGAACTCCATAAGTAAGCCTTTTATTTGCAAAAGCAATTAAATCAGCATACCACTCAGCTTTTTTGGCATCGGTTGTAATTTCACTCTTAAGCTCTTTAAAATCCTCTGCTGTTGCAAGAAGTCTCGGATGAGATGTTGTTACCTTTGCTTTTATTTCCGTAGCCTTCGGGCGTTCGTAGCAAAGATAGTTGTTTGCCTCGTTATAAAGCATAAAATTCGATGCAAACTGCGAATAATCTCCGCTTCCCATAATGGCAAAGCCTTTATCAAAGCCATAGCCCGAGCTGTCTATATAATAATTAAGGTTAAGAGCCTTAGCCACCTCTGAAAGCTTAACAAAATTTATTCCGTTAATATTTTTAGTTGCACAGCTTACTGTTTTTCCCGCTTTTTCAATAACATCGTAAGGAATCCAGAGCACATTATCAATGAACTTAGGTCTGGCGGAAATTTCAACTCTTTCACCGTTTATTATAGCTCTTTCTGACATAGCGTGAACCGCAATTGCGTTTCCCACCTGATTTAACGCCGCATTGTCATCGGCAAGAGCTTTTTTGGAAAATCCACCGTAATTATCAATGTCAATAAGACTGTTTCCGCTGTAAATAAGAAGATTATCAAATTTTATGCTTGAAACACCTGCATTGTTGTAAATATAAATTCTGCAGGTTGAAGTGGAAAGATCGTTGCTTTCAACAGATATGCCGTTTGTTTTCTTACTGCCGTTTATATACACATCATACAATTTATTTACGGGATCAATCGCAAGTGCAATATTGGTGTAACTGCTTGTGTTAAGCCAGCCAAGATAAGTACCGTCTGATGCGGTTATTTTTCCGTAATCGCTTATGTTTATACTGTAACCGGAAGCAGTAATGCCAAATGTAATTGCTCCTGCATTTATTTGAGAAAGCTTAAAATCTGCCTGAACAACAAATTTATTTTCCTTGTTTGCAATATAAAAATCAATATGCGGATCACCGGAATTTCTTTCAAAATAAAGGTATTTATTCTGATTTTCAGTACGGATTTCGAGAAGATTGTTACTATATTTAAGATTTTTTGTAACATGTAAACTATCTGCATTATAATGGCAGGAAAAGTCTTCTTTGAAATAAACCGTTGCAGAATTTTCAGAATATACCGTTCCGGAGCCTGACAGCAGCATCGTTGCTGTCAAAGTCAAAGCTAAAAAACTTTTTTTCATAGTAATCACTCCGTTAGTTGTTCTTTTCGTGAACATAAAACTCTGTCATAGATGTCCATGTGCCTTCTGTTGTACCGTTACATAAAATTCTTATATATTTGGCTTTTACAGGTGTAAATTCGTAAATTTCCAGATCATCGGTTGCTCCTGAGCTCTGACCGTCAAACAAATCGGTAAAGTTTTCTCCGTCTGTGGAATACTGAATTTTAAAGAACTGATTTCTTTTTGCACCGTTCATCCAAGAAAGCTCAACAGCCGCAACCTCAACCTCTTTATCAAAGGTCTGCATAATCCACTGCTCACCGTTTCCTGCCCATCTTGTAACAAGGTCACCGTCCATTGCCGCTTTAATGGGGTTGTTGGATTGCGGTTCTGCACTTGCAGTAAGAGCCGCAGGGTTAATTAGTCTGTATTTATTGCCTGTATTCGGGCTGTTAAGAGTTATAAATTCAATATTATAAACCTTATAGTTGGATTTATCATTTTTATCAAAAACAATAATATTTGCACTTTTTTCATCGCAGGTAACCTTGACATCACCGTTTGCTGAATATGCAGAAACCTGAGGAACCTGATTTCCCATTTTCATAAAGTTATAGCTTATGATATCAGGATTAAATGCCGCAAATGCTTCTCCGTTTATGGTTACAGAAGAAAGCTTCGGAGCAGTTTTTTTAGGAACTTCCGAATCAAGAGTCCATCTTTCAAAAGGAACATCCGAAATAGGAGAAACCTCTACACCTTCTATGCAAGGCGACATTTTCATTGTAACATTAAGGTCTCCTTCAACCCTACCCTTTAAGTAAAGCTTGCAAATTCCTTTGTTGGGGTTGTTTTTTACAGCACCCTGAACCTTCGGAGAGGTTTCAAGGGGAACTGCATCCATTACACCGAATTCAAGAGGCTGACTGGAGATAACCTCAACCTTCATTGTCATTCCGTTTTTAAGATAAGCCACATTTCCATCTACCGTAACTTCGGCAGGAGTGTGCATAAACCACCAGAAATCAGAGCTTTCCTTAAAGCTTATTTCATCTCTTACAATAAGAGATTTCATATTATCGGTAAGCTTAAAGCCTCTTCTTGCCTGATTTAATTTGCCCTCGTAGGAGCTTGTTATATCAACAATTGAATAGTAGCTTGAAGAATTAATCTTCTTATCCACCATATATGTCTTATAGTTGTCCTTGTCCTGACCGTGCTTTTCATCGGGATTTACAACATAGGTATTATGACCTTCTGTTCTTACACGGTAAGCAACGTTGTAGTAATCGGACATATTGTAATCGTCTCTTCCAAGATCAAGTGCCCAGCGTTTTCCGAAAGCTTCGTAAATAAACGAACCGTGATCGTAATGGTTATGAGAAGTCAGCTGTTCACTTCCGTACAGGAAGCCTAAAAATGTTTCGTCTGCAAAGTTCCAGCCCGAACGCACATTTGCATAACCTGTTTTCGGAGACCAGTATTCCATTGAAAGACTTTCCGGATCGCCTACTGCCACTCTGTTATCCATTTTAAGAATATCCCACAGTCCGCCGGAAATACCTTTCGCTTTGTAATATTTCATTATAAGCTTATACATATCAAGCGCTTTTTTCTCGTCTTTTTTGGCAACCATAGAAGCATGCCATGCCGCTGATGTTAAATTCATTGCCACGTCCTCAGCATCACCGAAGTTATAAACATTCTGAGGAGTTATAAGAGAATATGCGTAGTCCACAGTATCCATAATACCGGGGATTCCGTAATAATAGTCGAATTCTGTTCCAAGAGCTATATCAAGTGAGCTTATAAGACGTGATAAGAATCCGTTTGTATATGCCCAGTAAAGAGTACCCTCCGTCCAGTCACCGTTATCGGAAAACCCTTTCAGGGTATATTCAAGAACTCTCAGTGCATCGGAAACAAGGTTGGAACACATTTCTGGATAAACATCCATAAGAGCAAGTGCCGCCATCACAGGTCCCGATGAACATACGATAGGCCAGTTACCCTGACTTCCTTCTGAAACAGTTTCCTCAATCCAGCGTGAGTACTGTCCGTTATGAAGTGAATTATGATAATAGGATAACGCCTTATCATAAATAATCTGTTCTAAATTTTTTCTTCTTTCAGGCGTCCAGTAGTCGTAAAGCCAGTCGTAAGCAACGGCGTAGCAGTTTGCACCTGCACCAACATCAAGAAAATGTCCGGGATTCCAGTCTGCTCTTGTTCCCATATGCGCAAGGTCGGCATAAGCTTCTTCGGCATACTTTGCATCACCCGTTATTTTATAAACAAAACACAGATATATTATTTCGTCTACCATTCCGTGCATTGAATTAAGTCTTGCACCGTCAAGACTGTGAGTAGGTCTGCCGTTTCCAACTGCTGCGTCGGCTGTTTTTTTAATTTGTTCAAACCATTCTTTTTTAGTTTCATTATATAAAAGTTCACGCTTTAACAGTTCAAAATCCTGCGCTGTTGCCATAATTCTCGGATGAACTCCATATGACACAGCCTGCTGTTTTTCAAGAATTGTTCCGGCAGACGGACGTTCATAGCAAAGATAGTTATTTGCTTCGTTATAAAGCATAAAATCTTCTGCGAAGCCGGTATAATCTCCGTTTCCGATAATGGCAAAGCCCTTATCATAGCCATAGCCTTTATCATCTGTGAAATAATTAAGATTAAGTGCTTTTGCCGCCTCAGAAACCTTAACAAATTTAGTTTCGTCAATAATTTTTTCTTCGCAGGTTACGGTTTTTCCTGCTTTTTCAAGCACTTCGGCAGGCATCCACAGTTCATTTTCCATAAACTGCGGTTTTGCTGAAATTTCAATTCTTTTTCCGTTTACAATTGCTCTTTTTGCGTGCGCGTGAACAGCAATTGCATCTCCCACCTGCTTTAAAGCAACTTCGGTTGAGGGAAGCTTTTCCTTTGAAAATCCGCCGTACTCATTTATGTCGATTAACTCTTCTCCGCTGTATGTAATAAGATTATCAATTTTAAAGCTTGCTTTTCCGTTCAGGTTATAAACATAAAAACGAAGTAAAGTAGAAGCAAAATTAATTTCGTCACCTCTTATTTTCTTTGTAACGGGTTTTCTGTCAAGATAAATCTGATACTGGAATTTCTGAGGATCAATCACAATTGCAAGATTAGTGAACCCTTCATTATTAAGCCTTCCTATAACACTTCCGTCGGCAAGAGTGATATTTCCTCCGGGAAGAAGTCTTATCCCGTAGTTGGACATACCAATACTTTTCTGCGGCCCGGACATATCGTCCGAATCAATATCCATCTGAATAATAAATTTACCGGTATTGGGCCCTACATAAAAGTTAATATGTGGATCGGAGGAGGTTCTTTCAAAATAAAGATATTTGTTGCCGTCTTCTTCTCTTATATCAAGAATATTATCCTCTGTTTTCAATGTTCTTGCACTTATGCTTACGCTGTTCTGATTATAATGATTTTCAAAGTTTTCCTTCTGCCAGATTGTTACGCCGTTCTCTGTTTGTTCAGGCGCAACTTCAGCATCAGGCTGATAAACTCCCTCGTTGTATTCCACTTTAGGAAATTTTTTCAAAAGCTTTTTGCCGGAATAAATACGCACATTATCTATAAGAAGCTCACTTGTTTTTCCGCCAAGAGAAGCAATATTCACATTAAAGCTTGTAAGTGTACCAAAGCTTGAACCAACCCACGCATCCGAAACACGAAGACCGTTTTTGTGCATAACGTAGCTGTTGCTTACGGTATCAACCGCAAAAGCAATGGTAGTCCACTTGTTATGCCTTAATCCGGAGCTTTTTTTGTTGTTGTAAAGTCTTGCACCGTCTGTTTTCTGCTGATAAAGTCTTATAGCGGAGTTTGCACTGTTTTTAAGAGAAAAATCAAGAGATTCCATAGAATCGTCTATCATAACATCCAGCTGAACAACAAATTGCTGCGGGAAAAGTTCGCAGGCAAACACTGCAGATGCACCGTTTTCATCAGCTGTGAGTTTAAGATATTTATTTCTTCCGCCTGCATTTACAATTTCGGTGCCGTAAGCACCCATAATTCCTGCAGGCACAACACCTGTAAGCTCATTGTCAAAAGCCGTGTTTAAGCTTATTGCCGCCGTTTCCGCTTCCTTTGAAAATACGGGAAAAGCAGTACAAAGCATACACAGCATAACAAAAAGTGCTGTACATCTCTTTTTAAAACTCATAAAAACTCCTCCTTGCAATATATATACAATCCTATATTCTATGTCAATTTTAACATTTTTTCGTTAATAAAAACAATGGGTTATTTTTACTTTTGAGTAGGATATTTTTACTTTTTTTCTGTAAAGACTTTTTTGATTGCCTCAAGCTTTTTGTAGCCGTCCTGTTCATCGGGTTCAAGATATCCGCCTTCTGTCCATTCGTTCCACGAGCTTACAACCATAAAATCAGCATTGGAATTTTCTGATTTCATAAATTCTTTTGCATTTTTTAACGATATTTCAAAATTTTCAGGTGTACTGTTAACTGCAATGTGGCAAAACGGATATCCTACATCCTCATAAGCATCCGAGGCAACAGTTCTCGGGCTGCAATCCCACCCCGGTGCAACGCAGGGGTTATAAGGTTTATTGTACTTTTCTGTTTTTTCCAGATATGTTTCGGGAAATGTATCTATCCATTTTTTGTAATCTATAACCGGAAATGTTCCCTGCCTGTCCATTCCGGGATTCTGATGAGTTGTCCACACATCTATGGTAAGAATTTTTTCCGCTTCATCCACTGTAATGCCATATTTTTCTAAAAGCATTTCCGCCTGAGGGTCAACTGCACAGAAGTATAAATCTTTTCCTGTCTTTTCAATACATTCTTTTCTGAAATTGCAAATCACCTCTCCTGCCTTTTCAACACCGCCAAGGTCATCTGCAAATTTACATATATTAAACACCGCAAAGAAAATTTTTCCATTTATGCACATATAGTTTTCTCTGTTAAAATAATGTTCAATACAGTATTTTGAAAGCTCTGAAAACCTTTCATTTCTGATAACACATTCTTCAAGAACCGGCGAAGGAAAAGCTTTTGAGCCGGGATGTGCCTGAATTGCATTATGATTACAAAGCATAATTCCAAATTGCAGCTTATTGCAGTTCTCTGCCTTTAAAAATCCGTTTTCAATACATTTCTCACGATATATTCCTTCGTTTAACCAATACCAGTCAAAAATAAACCCATCTATCCCATATTCACAGGCTATATCGATTTTTTCAGCCATAACCTCCGGCTTGCTTTCATCAATATATCCCCAAAGAGGCTTACGAGGCTGAATATGTCCGTCAAACCTCGGCACTGCATATTTTGTGACTTCCCATTCCGTCCAGTTTTTTCCGTGCCATTTCTCATTTCTTTTATCTATATGCCAGTTTGGAAAATAATAGCAAAAAATTTTCTTCATATTTTTTCTCCTTTTTTAGTTTTTTCAACTTGATTTTAACAGTTTTTTATTGTATAGTATATGTATATATTAAGCACAAAACAGTGCAAAATAAACATTTTGGAGAAACAATATGGAAAAAATATCATTAAGCGACTTAAAGCCATATGTCCGCTTTCCGCATATACTTACAGCAAGACAGCAAACGGAATACAAAAATTTAGTTGCGTATGATTGTCGTTTTTTTTACACGCTTGAGGGCAAAGGGACAATTACATTGGGAAAAGAACGGTTTTTTATGGAACCGGGCACGCTGCTAATCTGGCAGCCGGGAATAGAATACAGCTTTTGTGCAGATGAAAATAATTTTCTGCGCTTATTTTGCATTAACTTTGATTTCTCTTTTTCCGAAAACACCATAAAAGAGCCTGTGCGTCCCTCCAAGGTGCAATATTTTAATAAAAACAACATCATTGAGCCGTATATATTTTCCGAATTAGATTTTCTGAACAAACCAATATATCAGAAAAACAGACACGATTTAAAATTTGAGCTTATGCAAATACATTCTGAATATGAGAACAAGTTGAAATACTACGAAAACAAAATAAGCGGAATTTTTCTCTCTGTATTAACCGATATTATCCGAAGCATAGAATTTCCGCACAAAAACGAAAATGCAGAAAAAATAATAAAAATTATAAAAGAGCGGTACAATACCGAGCTTTCCAATCAGATAATTGCAGATATGCTTGGCTACCACCCAAATCATGTAAACCGATTAATGGTAAGATATACCGGTATGTCTCTGCACCATTACCTGCTTGATTTTAGAATCAATAAAGCTATGGATTTATTACAGAACACTACATTGTCTGTTTCAGGAATTGCAGAAATGACAGGTTTTAAGGATGTAAATCATTTTTCAAAATATTTTAAAAGCAAAATAGGCTGTACGCCAAGAAATTACAGAACCGCAAGACAATAAAAGAAATACTTAAACAAGGTGATTTAAAATGGAGAATTTATGGATTTTATTTATAATAATTTACGGACTTTTAAAAGGCTCCCGTGAAGGAATGAAAAAAGCAGCTCTTAAAAAAAGCAGCTCCAACGAAATTTTATTTTTTTATACGCTTATCGGATGGATTTTTACCATTCCCTACTTTAAAACGGCTCTTCAACTTGAACCAATTTACATATTTTACTCGTTTATAAAAGCAGCAGTTGTATGCACTGCCTGGATTTTCGCTTTTTCGGCACTTAAAAAAATGTCGGTAAGCCTTTACGGTATTATGGATTTATCCCGAATGATTTTTTCTACAATGCTTGGCGTTTTTGTACTTGGCGAAAGTTTTACATGGCAGAAAGCAACAGGTGTTATTCTTGTTATTACAGGGCTTATGCTTGTTAACTTAAAAAAGAATACCGAATCAAAGGGTGTTACCCTGACGGTTCTCATTGCCGCACTTTTAAACTGTTTTTTCAATGCAGTTTCGGGCACAATGGATAAAATTTTAATGCAATATATGGAATCTTCACAGCTTCAGTTCTGGTTTATGCTTTTTATGACTGTTATTTACGGTGTTGTTCTGCTTATAAGAAAAGAAAAAATTTCAGTAAAAAGCATTAAAACAAACTACTGGATTCCCATAATGAGCTTATCCCTTATAATCGGCGACAAACTGCTTTTTGAAGCAAATGCAAATCCTGCAAGCGAGGTAACCGTTATGACTGTTATAAAGCAATGTTCAGTAGTTGTTACGGTGCTCACCGGCTGGCTGGTGTTTAAGGAAAAGCATATTTTGTATAAATTAATGTGTACTGCAATTGTTCTTTCGGGAATTTTCATATCTATACTTTAATGTAATTGACAAAATGTGTCAGTTATTGTATAATTTTACCGGAGGGAATAAAAATGAATTTTTTAGAAGAAAGAATTTTAAAAGACGGAATAATAAAAAAAGGCAACGTTCTTAAAGTAGACAGCTTTTTAAATCATCAGATGGATATTAATCTGCTTGACGAAATAGGAAAAGAATTTAAAAGACGTTTTTCAGATACTGAAATAACAAAAATTCTCACAATTGAATCTTCGGGAATTGCCATAGCCTGTGCGGCGGCAAGGTATTTTGAAGCACCGGTGCTTTTTGCAAAAAAATCAAAAAGTATAAATATAGACGGCGATATGTATGTTGCAGAAGTGGAATCCTTTACCCACAAATGCAAAAATCAGGTTATTGTTTCCAAAAGCTTTTTAAAAGAAAACGATAAAGTACTTATTATAGACGATTTTCTGGCAAACGGCTGTGCTCTTCAGGGTCTTATTTCAATTACGGAAGAAGCCGGTGCAACAGTTGAAGGAATAGGAATCGCCATAGAAAAAGGCTTCCAGATTGGCGGAACCGTTATAAGAAATTTAGGCTACCGTCTTGAATCACTCGCAATTGTTGATGAAATGAACGACGAAGATAAAACAATAAAATTCAGAGAACAGTAAATATTAAAAGGCTCATTGCGGTGAGCCTTTTAACTTACAGTAAAAACCGGCTTAAAAGCCGGTTTTTCAGCGTGTCGATAAGCCTATCGACACGCTGAAACGGATTTCAACAAAATCCGTTATAAGAAAAGAATATAGAATTGAAATCAGGGACGTCCTTTTTACACGTCCCTCTTAACATGCCACTCTGCGAACCCCGGTTTATAAGATTTTGACAGAAAGGATGATAATTTTAATCTTCCTTTCCCGGAATCCAGAATGAAGTTCTCTTAATAAGTGATTCGGGTTTACCATCAATTTCGACAGCATAAGTCAGAATCAAATCATTCTCAAAATCGCCGTTTACATCATAGATAAAAAGTCTGCCGTTGTCCATTTGCAGGAATTTATGTTCTTTGCCTGTTGCAAGGCAATAAACTCTTTTGACCTTATTCTTAATTTCTGCAATACATAGCTCATTCTCTGCTAAATTATGATAAAGATGAATATAAACCGTATTTCCTTTTGCAGTCACTTTATGAGATGTGCCCCATGAAAACGGGTGTCTTTCACTACAGTAGATGGACTCGCCGTTTTTGCTGAGCCACTCCCCGACAGTTTCTAATATCTCAACAGATTGCTGAGGGATTGTTCCGTCAGCCATAGGTCCCACATTTAAAAGAAGATTTCCCGCATCCATAGCTACCTGCATAAGTAAAAACAATACATCTTTCGGCTGTTTGTAGTCGAAATCACCTGCGTGATAGCCCCAATGTCTGTTAAGGGTGAGGCAAGCCTCCCAGGGAATATCTTCTTTAGGTGCCTGAACAGTCTGCTCGCTTACAACAAAGTCATAAGGTGCACCGTTTCTTGCACTTATCATAATATCGGGCTGCAGCTCTTTAATCATGGCATTAACCTCTGCGCCGTCCAGAGGCTTTGGAATACAGCCGTCATACCACAAAATGTCAATCTTTCCGTAGTTTGTCATAAGTTCACGAAGCTGTTCCTTGTAGTATGCAACAAAACGCTTTCTTGCCTCTTCGTCATCCCAGCCTGTGGGCCAATCACGAAGATATGCGTTTGGATAATCGGGATGATTCCAGTCTGCCGGAGAGAAATAGAATCCAACCTTAAGTCCTTCTGCTCTTACCGCTTCAACATATTCCTTAACCAAATCCTTTTTAGGACCGTAATTAACTGCGTTAAAATCACTTGTTTTTGTATCAAAGAGAGCAAATCCGTCATGGTGTCTTGTTGTGAGCACCATATACTTCATCCCCGCTTTTTTAGCAAGACGAGCCCACTCTCTTGGGTTATAGTGCTCTGCCTTGAAGTTGTTTACATATTTTTCTATGTATTCTTCTTTTGGCATCTGTTCACGGTTAAACATCCACTCGCCCCGCCCTGCAGCGGAATATGCACCCCAATGAATAAACATACCAAATCTTGCTTCTTTAAACCAGTTCATAATCTTTATTCCTTTCTTTAATTTCATTATACGGAATTTATCTGTATTAAATAAATGGACGTCTGTCTAAAACCAGACGAAGAGGTTTTTCGCTCTTAATATATCCCGGCAAAGCCTGCTGGAGTTCTGCCAAGGCACAAGTTGCCCCAAAAAGCATATGAAGGTCGTTAAATCTGTCGTGAGTTTTATAATCTATAGCATAGAGGTTTGCAATATAGGTATCAGCAAATTCCTTTAAAGCTTCCTTACTTTCATCAAATCTGTGATTACATTGACGAAGAGCTCTGTTTACACAATAAACCCAGTCGATATCAGCAAAATCAACCCATCTTCCAAGTTTAGGCCATACATTATTCCGGTATATTTCAAGACATGTGTCAATCATTGCCTCAGGATAACGAATAGGCATTTTAGCATACTCATGGTTAAAAAGATAGTGAAACGCCGCTGCCATATTGGGAAATACAGAAATTACCCCGCTATGGAGATTGGGAATTACACATCCTTTTTTCCAAAAACCTGTTTTCTCATCCTGATTCTCCCAGAACCAGTCAAAATACCATTTTTGCCACTCTGTATCAGCATCTCCCGACAAAACCAAGGCAGCGTAAATACCTGCCCCCTGATGGGACTGAGGCCACGGATTATTTTCCCAGTCAAGCCCTTCCAAAAGCCCGTACAATTTGTCTTTGTTCAGATATTTTTTTAGCTCGGTGAGAGAAAATTTTGGTTTTTTATCCAAAAGTTCCAAAGCAGCTATGCAATGAGCCGTTGTATGTATCGGATGATGGGTTTCTTCGATAAAAAGCCCTGACTTCTCATCCTGAAGATTCTGTAAAGTCTGTGCATAGGCTTCTTTTACACCGTAATCACACGGCAACTCGTTTATTGTATAGAGAATATTAATTGCATCGGCACAGCCATATTCATTTATGCCGAGTCTGCGCTCTTCCTCATCACTTGGCCAAAGCCAGCGTGCATAAGCACCATTATCATCAATTTTATGCGTCTTGACCGTACCGGCTATACGGTTTATAAGCTCTGTTATATCAAGCATGCTTTCACCCTCCTGCTTATATCATATTCTTTCAGGTAATGATATTATATTATAATCTAACTTCGTTCAATTGTGATATGATATAAATTCCTTTTTCTCGTTGCCGTAAGGCAACATATCACATTCGTCAGGATATATCGCACCGAAGGTATATCACAAATTCCGTCAGAAACTTATATCGTTGAAAAAAAGCGTGCTGAATTTTTTCAGTACGCTTTTTTCATGGCGCGCCTTGAGGGATTCGAACCCCCGGCGCCTCGGTTCGTAGCCGAGTCCTCTATCCAGCTGAGGTAAAGGCGCAAATATAACCGCAAAGCGGTGTTTTTCACAAAACCTATACTATTATACAACAAAATTTTTAAAAAATCAAGTTTTTTTTAGAAATAATTGAAATTTTTATCAAATTTTAACTTGAATTTATTTCTGCAATGTAGTAAAATGGTATTTGGAGGGATTTTACCATGCGAGAACATTTAAAAAACAGTAAAATCGTAGTTGTCAAAGTAGGAACAAGCACTCTGACATACGAAACAGGCAAACTCAACTTAAAAAGAGTAGACCAGCTATCCAGAATTCTGGTTGATATAAAAAATTCGGGCAAAAAGGTTGTCCTTGTTTCTTCCGGTGCGGTAGGCGTTGGAATGAGCAAGCTTCAGATTAACACCCGTCCGTCGGAAACCAAGGAAAAACAGGCAATTGCCGCTGTCGGTCAGTGCGAGCTTATGAGCATTTACGACCGTCTTTTTTCCGAATACGGCGCTTGTGTTGCCCAGCTTCTTTTAACCAAGGAAGTAATTTCCGAAGAAAAATTCAAAACCAACGTTATAAACACCTTTGAAACACTTCTTGAAAAGGATATTGTTCCCATTGTAAACGAAAACGATACAATTTCTGTTGACGAGCTTACCTTTGGCGATAACGATACTCTTTCATCCATAGTTGCAAGACTTGTAAATGCAGATACCCTTATTATTCTTTCTGATATTGACGGTCTTTATACCACCAACCCAAAAGAAGATCCCGATGCAAAGGTAATAAGCTGTGTTGAAGAAATAACAGAAGAAATAGAAAAAATGGCAAGCGGAGCCGGTTCGGCAAGAGGTACCGGCGGAATGCACACCAAGCTTTCTGCGGCAAAATACGCCAACGAAAAGGGCATCGACGTTATAATAGCCAACGGAAGAGACCCTCATATTTTATACGATATTCTTGAGGGCAAGGAAACAGGCACAATATTTAAAGGCAAGGAGATTTAAAATGAGCGAATTAATAGAAAAATGCAGTGCCGCAAAGGCGATAAAAAACAAGCTTGCGGTAGCCCCCTCTACTGAAAAAGACCGTGCACTTACAGAAATTGCAAATGCGCTTATCAACAATTCTGCATACATATTAAAGGAAAATTCAAAAGATATAGATAACGCAATTTTAGCCAATATGCCAATTGGAATGATTGACCGTTTAAAGCTTACCGAAGAACGCATAAGAGCTATGGCAGACGGTGTTCGTGATATTATTAAGCTTAACGATCCCGTAGGCGAAGTTACGGGGATAACAGAACGCCCCAACGGGCTTAAAATAGGTAAAAAAAGAGTTCCCATCGGTGTTATCGGAATCATTTACGAATCCCGCCCGAATGTTACTGTAGATGCGGCGTGCCTTTGCTTAAAAAGCTCAAACGCCGTTATTTTAAGAGGCGGAAAAGAAGCCATAAATTCAAATATTGCCCTTGTTGAGGTTATGAGAAAGGCTCTTTTACTTTCGAGAATACCGCAGGATTCCATTCAGATTCTTAACGATACTTCACGAGAAACCGCAACAGAATTTATGAAGCAGAACGAATATCTTGACCTGCTTATTCCAAGAGGCGGAGCAGGACTTATAAAATCGGTTGTTCAGAATGCAACTGTTCCTGTTATTGAAACCGGCACAGGAAACTGTCATATTTTTGTTGACGAAACTGCCGATGTTGATATGGCGTGCGAAATTATCATCAACGCAAAAACACAAAGAACATCAGTATGCAACGCCTGCGAAAGTCTGCTTATACACGAAAATATCGCAGAAAAAATTCTGCCCAGACTAAATAAAGAGCTTACCGCAAAAAATGTAATGATAAAAGCCTGTGAGCAGGCAAGAAAGCTTATGAACGATGCCGTTATAGCAACCGAAGAGGATTACGGAACAGAATATCTCGACCTTATTATTTCCGTTAAAGTGGTAGCTGATATTGACGAAGCAATTGAACACATTAACAAATACAACACCGGTCATTCGGAAGCTATAATAACAGAAAGCTATAAAAATTCCGAAAAATTCTTAAACGAAGTAGATGCAGCCTGCGTTTATGTTAACGCATCCACAAGATTTACCGACGGCTTTGAATTCGGATTTGGTGCAGAAATAGGCATCAGCACCCAGAAGCTTCACGCAAGAGGCCCTATGGGATTAAACGAGCTTACTTCATATAAATATATAATTTACGGAAACGGTCAGGTAAGAGGTTAATGTTTAAAAGCAAACATATTTCCTGATTCAATTGTCTTGCTCCGATTTTTTTATATTTTCACATATTTTTTTCCACAAAATTTTTGAGCGTTCCTCCCAATAGGGCTGAAGCAGAGTATCTGTTATATGATGCTCTGCTTCACTGTTCACACCTTTTATAATCTCGTCACCATACTTTGAAAAAACATATTCAAGCAGTTCATCAATTGTTCCTGTAAAAACACCATTCTCTATTTTCATATTCAACACTCCATACATAAAAAAATGCGTAGCCTCACTCGAAAGGAGAGCCACGCACAAAAAAGCGAAGTGACTCAAGTTTCAAATGTTGCTACACACTTTTACTCATATCACAGACAAGTTTGCCTAGAGGTATGCTGAAACAAGAGTGTACGCCTTTTTACAAAGATAGCGTACCCCCTAGGCACAAAATATTAACTTATCTGCAAAAATAGTAAAAGTTGTAGCGAATACATTATACCACATTTTTATTTAAATTACAATACTAAAAACAAAAAAATGCGTAGCTCCCTTTTGCAAGAGAAACTACGCACAAAAAACGCAGTGACTCAAGTTTCAAAAGGTTGCTACACACTTCTTTAACCATAACATTAAACACCGTTTAAGAGTATGACGAAACAAGAGTGTACGCTTTTTTACATATAGCGTACCTCTTAAACAAGTGTTTTACACATAGAATATTATGTCAATATTAGACATAGTTAAAAAAGTTGTAGCGAATACATTATATCACATTTTTATTTGAATTACAATACTAAAAACAAAAAAGTTTTCTCATCAATTGTAACATTATTGATTAAAATTCCTGCTCAAACCCATTGACTTTTCAACACAAAACATATATAATATAATGGTTATTATATGTAATACGGAAGGATGGTAATTTTTAATGCCAATTACAGAAATTTTAGAAAAAAATGCACGACTGTATCCCAACGATGTCAGCCTTGTGGAAATTAATCCTGAAGTTCAGGAAAGAAACAGAGTAACATGGAAGGAATACGCACTTATCGAATCCAATCCCACCGAACGTTACCGCCACGAAATCAACTGGCGTCAGTTTGACGAAAAGGCTAACAGATTTGCAAATCTTCTGTTAAGCAGGGGCTTAAAAAAAGGCGATAAGGTTGCAATACTTTTAATGAACTGCCTTGAATGGCTGCCCATTTATTTTGGTATTTTAAAAGCAGGAGCACTTGCTGTTCCCATGAATTACAGATACACAGCGGACGAAATTAAATACTGTCTGGATTTATCCGAATCCGATGTGCTTATTTTCGGCCCCGAATTTATAGGACGTGTTGAGGAAATATGCGATAGAATCCCCAATGTTAAACACGTTTTTTATGCAGGTAAAAACTGCCCCAGCTTTGCAGAAAGCTACGACAATCTTGTAGGCTACTGCGCAGATACTCCTCCCAATGTGGAAATTACAGATAAAGATGATGCTGCAATTTACTTTTCATCGGGAACAACCGGTTTCCCGAAAGCTATTTTACATAACCACGAAAGCTTAATGCATTCCTGCCGTTGTGAGCAGAATCATCACGGTCAGACAAGAGAGGATACATTCCTTTGCATTCCCCCGCTATACCACACAGGTGCTAAAATGCACTGGTTCGGAAGCTTACTTTCGGGAAGCAAAGCAGTTTTGCTAAGAGGTATCAAGCCCGAATGGATTTTAAGAGCAGTAAGCGAAGAACACTGCACAATTGTATGGTTGCTTGTTCCGTGGGCTCAGGATATTTTAGATGCTATTGACAGAGGCGACATCAACTTAAGCGATTACCGTCTTGCTCAGTGGAGATTAATGCACATTGGTGCACAGCCCGTTCCGCCCAGTCTTATAAAAAGATGGAAAGCTATGTTCCCCGACCATTTATATGATACAAACTACGGTCTTAGCGAATCAATCGGTCCCGGTTGTGTTCATCTTGGTGTGGAAAACATCGGAAAAGTTGGCGCAATTGGTAAAGCGGGTTACGGATGGGAAGTTAAAATATGCGATGAAAACGGCGGAACTGTAACAAAAGGCGAAGTTGGCGAGCTTGCAGTTAAAGGCCCCGGCGTAATGACCTGCTATTACAACGATCCCAAAGCAACTGCCGAAGTTTTAAAAGACGGCTGGCTTTACACCGGCGATATGGCGCAGGAGGATGAGGACGGATTTATCTACCTTGTAGACAGAAAGAAAGACGTTATTATTTCCGGCGGTGAAAATATTTATCCCGTTCAGATTGAAGATTTCTTAAGAAAGCATGATGCTATAAAAGACGTTGCGGTTATAGGTATTCCTGATCAGCGACTTGGCGAAATTACCGCCGCAATTGTTGAGGTTAAACCCGAAGCAAGCCTTACAGAAGCTGAACTTGAAGAGTTCTGCAAAACCTTGCCGAGATACAAAAGACCTCACAAAATTGTTTTCGCACAGGTTCCAAGAAACCCCACCGGTAAAATTGAAAAACCAAAGCTCAGAGAAATTTACTGTGGCGGAAGTCTTGTTGAAAAACAAATAAAAGGATAACATAAAAGGAGCTGATTTCAGCTCCTTTCAGACTGTCGAAAAAGTCGGTCTACCGCAGAAAAATTATTTATCAATGATAAAGTGCCGGTGAAAAGCCTCTCACTCTGGGAGAGGTGTCACGAAGTGACGGAGAGGGCGAAAGACTCACGGCCACTGCTTTCCGCCAAAATGAGCCTTGCCGTACCTTAGTACTGTCTGCATTCATTTTGACGAAATATACCTTCCTTTTTCGGCATCTTTATTCTATCTCTATTTCCAGGCTTTCAAGCAAATTAATAACCTCGGGAAACGAAAACTTCGCACCTTTTATTTTATTTGTTTCAATATCAATTTTATATCCCATTGCATTTCTGAAATCCGCTTTACTCAAGTTGCAGCGAACAAATTCCGTATCGTCCATTTTGCAACTGTAAAAACTGCCTCCTGTAATATTGCAATCTCCAAAAGTAGAACCCGTAACGGAATTTGTTTCAAAGCTGAAATTCCTAAGAGCAAGACTATAAAAAATATTATACTTAAGAGTGCAGTTAGTAAACTTATCAAAAGGAATTGCAATCTGCGTTTCCGTCATAAGCTCCGACCAGTTAACGCCCATAATAAGGCAGTCGGCAAATTCTGTAAGTCTTATTTGTGTTCTGTCGCCTTTTATGCCGGAAATACGGCATTTTAAAAACTTACACTCTGTAAAAACGCAACCCTTCAGTTTAAGATTTTCAAAGGTGCAGTTTTCAAATTCACAATCCACAAATTTACAGCTGACAAACATTTCGTCCGAAATTTCCAGATTTTCAAAACGTTCAAACTCTACAATTTTATTTTCCATTACCTACATCCTCTCCCGAATCACAGGAATACATAATTTCAATTTTATCGCCATTCTGAGGCTTGTAATTTCCGATACTTTTTTCGGGAAATTTGCCGTTGATACTGTAAAGCCATCCGGAAAGCTCACCGCAATCAAATTCGTAAAGATTATTTATTCCTTCAATATAAATTGCATTCTGCGTGGGTGACTTTTCAAATTCAAAAGGTATTTTTTTCTCTTTTAAAACCCTTTTTAATATTTCAAAAGCCGTTTCCCCCTTTGAAAACTCCACTTCTTCGGAAAGTATAATTCCATCCTCGGGAATAAACTCCTCCTTGCCGTCTTCCAGCTTGGAAAGATTATCAAAAACAGTATTACATCTGATATCGAGGGTGCATTTAAGCTCACCTGTTTCTGATTTTTCAATATTTTTTTCTTCGCTTTTATCGTTTTTTTCTGATCCGGAAAACTCCCTTTTTTCCACATCTGACATATCGTAAAACGACTTCTTTTTGTTTTTCACTCTTTCAATATTAACAGTTGCATACAAAAGCTGTTCCGCAGTAAGAAGCTCGTCGCCATCTGAAAGTGAAAGCGAATTTACACAATCCGAAACAAGCTCAGGAATAGTTTTTCCGTCTTTTACAAAACGCTCATCGTTAAAATCAATTCCAAGCTCACAAAGTGCCATTGCCACCTGCGAAAGACTTTCCGCATTCTCTGCTTTTCCGCTTAAATACATTCGGGAAAGTGCAGAAATTCCTTTTTCAAGAGCCGTATTAACATCTTCTTTTTCCCGATGGTGAGAAAGCGCCTGCAAAACCATAGCTGTAAGATCAATATCCGAATCTTCTTTTAACGAAAATCCACCGTCAGAGTTCTGATTTTCAACAATTAAATTTATATACATTTCCCTTGTTGCCTGAACGGTTGCATCCGTATTTTTAGGAATTTCGTAGTTTCCCGAATCAAGCGCAAGAAGTGCAAACACCGCACCGTTTATCCCCTGTTTAACTGTTTTTTCATAGTCTGCAAGAGGTGAAAGAAGATTGTATCCGCCAACATTTTCGGGCGATGCACCAATTGCTGAAAGAGCAATAATAACTCTGGAATATTCGGTGTATCTGCTTTTATGAAGCACACCGTTGTTCTCCTTAAGATACGCCGATAAATTCGAATAATATTTTTCAAAATACCCGTCGGGAACATCGTATCCTGCACGTGCAAGTGCGGTAACAGTCCATTCACCGCCAAGCGAAGAAACCGAAGGTTCCGGAACCTCATCAAGAAGCATACTGCAGATGTTTTCAAAGGAATTTGTTTCATTTTTATCACCAAAAAAAGCAACTGCAAGAAGCGCAATAATAAGCACCGCAATAATTATATAACTTTTTTTCATTTAATCACCCCATACAGCAACAATTATATAACAAACAAGAATTTATGTCAACAGATAACACAAAAAGACGTACAAACTGTACGTCATAGAAAACTATATTCTAAACTTTTTGTGTTATGCAGAAACAGCATTCAACTTAACAGTAAGCTGAGATTTCTTTCTGCTTGCAGTATTCTTATGAAGAATACCCTTAGCAACAGCCTGATCGATTTTCTTAATAGCAACAACATAAGCCTCTTGAGCTTTTGCTTTATCTGCATTAGCAGCTGCCATCTCAAATTTCTTTATAACTGTTTTAAGATTTGATTTAAGCATCTGATTCTGAAGTGTTTTGGTTTTAATAACCTTAACTCTCTTCTTAGCGGATTTAATATTTGGCAATGAACTCACCTCCCAAAAACCATTACAATACATTATAATATTTTATCACCTAAATGTCAAGATGTTTTTTCAGTTTTTTTACATATTTTTGTTAATTTTTTATTTTTTAACATTAAAACGCACATTATTCCTTAATTTTCGGTGCAAGATATCTGAAAATTACAATACTTCCAAGCCACCCGACTAAAATTCCGCCTAAAATATCGGTTGGATAGTGAACTCCGAGATACAGTCTTGAAAAAGCAGTTAACGAGGCATAAATAACTGCGGGATACGCTTTTTTTAATGAAAAGCTTTTTAAAAGTGCAAAAACCACCGCAAAGGATGCCGTTGTATGTCCCGAAGCAAAGGAAAAACCACCGGGCATAATAAGCGGTTTAAGCTCCTTAATTGCAAAAAACGGTCTTGGGCGCTGAACAAGATTTTTAATTGCAAGATTATTTGCAAGAAAACAAATAAGCAGATTTGAAAGAAGTAAAATCCCTGCTTTTCTCGTTTTTTTAAAAAAGAGCATGGCAATCCCGATAAGAATATAAAATTCACCGTGATTAACAATTGCCGAAATAAATTTCATAAAAGGATTTAAAATTTCAAACCGCATATATTCCTGAACAAAAAGAAGAATATTTTTTTCAATTTCAAATAACATTTTTTATTAAATACCCCTCACGCACGCCGTTATAAGTAACTTTTATAAGCGAAATTTCAAGCATAGAAACAATTTTATCAAGTATTATCATTCCCGGAAGAAGTGTATAAATTCTGCTTTTAGAAACCTTTGAAATCAAATCTCTTTTGTTATCGGAGATAAGGATTTCTAAAAGCATTTTATGAAATTTTTCGCATTCCATATCCATATTGGAAGTAAGCCCATAATACATATTGTATAACGAAAGCGCAGAACAAATACTTCCGCCTATTCCGCATAAAACAAGGCCTCCCGGTATGTCAAACGCCTGTTCATCAAAAAGCTTTCCTATTTCGTTTTTCAGATTTTCCGTTTCCTTAGAATCAGGAAATTCGTTTGCAACAAATTTTTTATAAGCCAGAAGCGAACCAATCGGCAGACTGCATCCACCACACATTTCACCGTTTTTAAAATATACAATTTCACTGCTTCCGCCACCTATATCACAAACTACGCCCTCCAAAATTTCAAAATCGCAGGTTGCACCAAGAAAATCGCACATTGCCTCTTCTTCGCCCGAAATAACGTCAATAAAAACTCCGCTTTTTTCAGAAATTTTTGCAACTGCTTCTTTGGAATTTTCAATATTTCTCAAAGCCGCCGTTGCAAAATACATCGGTTTTTCTATTCCAAGCTCAAAAACTGTTTCCTTGTGTTTAAGAATAGCCTCAACCGCCGCCTCTATTCCCTCTTCTGAAATTAAATTATTTTCGATATACTTAGCAAGCTCGGTGTGTTCCTTGTTGTTAACAAGAGTTTTTATTTTGCCGTTTTCCAGCTCATAAACGCACAAACGAATAGTGTTTGAGCCTATATCGCAAACCGCATATTTCATATTTTTGTACCGTCCTCAAGAATAAAATTAGCCTCAAATTTAACTCCGCAAGCTTTTGCAATACTTTGTAAATCTTTTTCTGAAAAATTATCACGTTTTAATTTTCCGCTTAGATTTTGAGATGTTGTTTTAGGCTCCATTTTTTCAGCTAACTCCATAAGCTTAATACCTTTTGCCGCCATCAACATTCTCACCTTTACTGCCATTCCCATTTTATCAACTCCTATTCTAAATTATAAACTATTTTACTTATAAAATCAACTTAAAAATTTATTTTTTCACAAAAATCAAAATTTATTATTGACAAAGTTAATTTTATAGTTTATAATAAAATTACAACGTTTATTTATACATTCAAAGGAGAATTATTATGAGTTTTTCAAATTTACTTCACAGAGCCAACTTAAATGTAATAGACCAGTTTATTATGACAGGTGCAGAGCAATTAGAAGATTTTTCCGAAAAAACGTATCTTCAGCGAATACACGATGAATGCCATATTCTCAGCGAATATTTTGAAAAAAATTTCCCCGAGCAGCACGAGGAAATTTTAAATAAGATATTTAAATATATTAATGTAACCGAAGAAATTTATTTTGAAATAGGCTTGATTGCAGGTGCAAAATTAGCCTTTCAGATAGATAAACGCCTTGCGGATTTATCTGAATAAGACCTTTATAGCCCCATAACCTCTATAAGTTTATCAGCGATAGCCTTCATTCCCTCATCTCCCGGATGAGTTATCCAGCCATCGGGAACTTCAACTCCTGCTCCCTCGGCATTGAGACTTATCTGACCTTTGCAGGCTTCGTATTCTTTGGTATGCAAAAATGATAAATCTATATTTTCGATACTCCATTTTTCGCAAACCTCAAAAAGCTTATCAATAACATTCAGCCTGTTGTACCAGCCAAACATCCATATAATTCTCGCATTGGGGCACTTTTCTTTAAACACCTTTATAAGGGGTTCCAAAGTCAGCTTGAATGCTGCGGTTTTTTCCTCACTGTTAACATTATCACCAAGCTGAACAACAATCAAATCCACATCACTTGTAAGGCTATCCACCGTAGGAGCCTTTGTTGCTCTGTTCGGCTCGGTATAAAGCCAGTTATCAAGTCCCGAATAATCCTCACAGCATTCGTAAACCGCACCGTGAAGCTTTGTAAATTTACAATTCTTATTATGCTTTAAAATTTCGGTTGTAACGTAATGATAGTAGTCCTTATCGGGGGCGGTGGAACACATTCCGTAATAGTCATACATTCCAAGAAGCAACGAATTTCCGATAAAAACAACATTTTCAGGCACAACGGGAACAACCTTTTTATCACCGTTTAAAAGAGTTACAAAAGCGCCCTTTTCGCCGTTTTCCATAGTGGTAAGATTATTTATGTCGCATACTTTTTTAATGTTTTCTCCGTTGTTTGTTTCCTCTGTAACCGAAAAAGACGAAATCTCAAATTCTGCGGTTTCGCTTTTTGCGTAAATTTCAACAGTAAATCTCTTTGCATCGCTGTAAACCGTAAGATTAACTGCATCGAAGGTATAATTAACGTCAAATTCACTGTTTAAAGTTTCCCCGTAAACCCTCCATTTAACATTCTCCGAATTAATAACATAAACCCCGAAAGCAACCTTTGAACCGGCTTTTGCCGTTCCCTTAATTTTAACGCGAACACATTCGGAAACCGATTCAAATTCTGCCGTTCCTATCCCCGATTCCAAATTGCAAACGGCTTTTTTGCCATCAAATCCGGCTTTCCCAAACGCCTTTAAATCCTTTAATTCAAACATCTTAATTCCTCCAAAAAAAGTTGATAATATATTTTAACATATATTACCAACTTTATCAACTGTTTTTTTATCTTTCAATAAGTCCGTATTTAACCTTCACTCGCTCCAGCTTATCAATCATAGGCTCGGCAATAAACCAAAGGAAAAATATAGTAGACAATGCGTGAATCAAATCAAGAGGCGCACCCACGATATAGGATGAAACAACCGCATCAAGTGTGAGCTTTGCCTGCCCCATAACTACTGTTGCAGGATTCATTATTCCGCCATAAATTACAAAAGTTGCAAGTCCTCCGAAAATACAAAGTGCAATTTTGGTTTTTCCAAGCATTCCTTTTTTAAACAGAATGCCACCCAAAAAGCCTATTATACCAAAAGCAAACATCTGCCAGGGCGTAAGCGGACTCTGACCAAAAAAAGAAATTTGAAACAAATCCCGTAACCGCACCAACCAAAAAGCCTGTTTCGCCTCCGAAGCACACGCCCGAAATTATAACAAGCGCAACAACCGGCTTAAACTGCGGAAGCATAAAAAATGCCGACCTGCCTGCAACGGCAATTGCACAAAGGGTACTTATTATAACAAGCTCTCTCGCTTCCGGTTTTCTGCTTTCAAAAATCATCATAAACGGTATCATAGTTTCAAGAATTATTATAAGACTTATAAAATAATACTTGCGGTTACCAAGATGATTTACGCCAAGATAAATAGTAAGCGGAATGGCAACAAGTATTAAAAGTGCCGCCGCAAGAGTTCTTTTTGTGAGCTTTTTATTGCTTTTTTGTGGTATTTCAAATTCTCTGCCGAATTCCCTTTGCGGAATTAATAACATTAATGCTCCGGCAATGCCAACAATGGATACAAACTGTAAAAGAGCCTTAATCCATTGGTTTTCTTCCCTTTGGGCAAAAAAGCAGGCTAAAGCAAAAAGAGCAAGAAAAATACTGCCTCCGATTATTCTTTTTAATGTGATTTTCGGTGGTTTTTCCGATGGATTTACCGTTTTTTCCTCATTATAAAAATCCGTATTGCTGTATGTTTTTTCCTTTTTTTCAGTCTTTACACCGCAGGCGGCAATTACATCCTCGCAAAGAACCGCTTCGGGAATTGTGGTTCTTGCCATTCTGTTTGCCGAAGTTGTATAGAAACTTTTCCCTGAGAAAAACTCCCTCGGTTCTCCCGATGAGGTTATATTTCCGTCAAAAAACATTGCACACCGGTCGGCATATTCCGCACAGAATTCAATATCGTGGGTTACCATTAAAATGGTTACTCCGCTTTTTTTAAGGTCGTATAAAATATCCGCAAAAATTTCCTTAAAGTGAGCGTCCATACCCTTTGTTGGTTCGTCAAGAAGCAGAATTTCAGGCTTTTTAAGAAGAACCTTTGCAAGTGCCGCACGCTGTTGTTCTCCGCCTGATAAATCGTATGGATGACTGTCTAAAAGCCCGTCAATACGGCATAGCTTTGCCATATTTAACACACGATTTTCCTTTTCCTCTCCGGAAATTTTCATATCAGACATTATTTCCTGCAAATCAAGAAAAACAGTTTTTTTAAGGAACAAAGCCTGCGGATTTTGTGGAAGAACGCCCATAACACCATTGAAAATGCTTGAATTTTTTGATATTTCTTCTCCTTTTACAAAAACCTTTCCACGGTAAGGTCTGTTAAGACCTGCAATAAGCGAAAGTGCTGTTGTTTTTCCCGTTCCGTTGCCGCCAACAATGGCATAAATTTCACCTTTTTTTATCTCAATGTTAAGTCCTTTTACCGTATCGGGCAAATCCTTTTCGTATCTGAACCATACATCCTTAGCTTCAATTACAGTATCCGCTTCAACACTCTCACATTTTTTGGGTATAAGCGTTGAATCAAGTTTGTTGTTTTTTGCAAAAGCTTCAAGCCAGCATCTGCCGTCACGAACAGTAAGAGGATATTCATCTCCTTTTGAAACTGCTCCGTAAATACGTGCAGGAGCAGGAATAGCAAGATACATTTCGTGGTTCATTGCTTTTAAAACTGAGCCCGTTCTTTCGGGCGTTGTATCCGAAATTACTGTTCCTCTGTCCATAACCACAATTCTGTCCGATATGGGAAAAGCATCTTCAAGACGGTGCTCTGTTAAAATAACGGTTGTACCAAGCTCTCTGTTTATTTTTTCCAGAGTTTTTAAAAATTCCTGCGCCGCAATGGGATCAAGCTGACTTGTAGGCTCATCCAGAATCAGCACAGTCGGCTGCATTACCATAACCGATGCAAGATTAAGAAGCTGTTTCTGTCCGCCCGAAAGCTCGGTAACTTTTTTATGAAACCAGTTCTGAATACCGAAAAAGGATGCCATTTCCGAAACTCTTGTTCTTATTTCGGGAGTGGAACAGCCAAGGCTTTCAAGCCCGAAAGCGAGCTCGTGCCATACCTTGTCGGTAACAATCTGATTATCGGGATTCTGCATTACAAAACCTATTTTTGATGACTGTTCTCTTAAATCCAGCTCTGCCAAAGGCTTCCCGTCAAAAAATATGTTCCCCGTTATATCTCCGAAAGGCGTTAATGCGGATTTCAAAAGTCTTAAAAGAGTGGTTTTTCCACAACCCGATTTACCGCAAATTGTTACAAATTCGCCCTTGTTTACACTAAGATTAATATTGCTGAGGTTTTCTTTTACTCTGTCGGGATATGTAAAGCTCAGATTTTCGATTTTATAGATTTCCACTTTACCGCCTCCTTTACTTCAATTATAACCGGCATTATGCACATAAGAAAATATGCCGCAAACACCGAAACGCTGAAAACAGAACATTCTGTTCCTTTCATCGACGGGAAATATCTGAAATACATTCCGCCGAAATAATTCCCCACCAGCACATAAACGCCAAGAATTACAATATACAAAAGTGTTTTTAAATCTCTTTTGTCAAACACAAAAATGGAAAACGCAGTTCTTCCCGGAAGTCCGTAGCCTCTTGATTTCATACTGTCTGCCGTTTCTATGGAATTTTCAAGCGCCCAGGTTACCATAACAGATAAAATGGAAAGTCCGTTTTTTGCCCGTTTTACAACACTTCCCGAAACCTCCCTGCCAACACACTTTTGTGCGGCAACAACCGTTTTAAGCTGTGCGGCAAACCTTGGAACAAACCTTAATGTCATAGAAATTATAAGCGACAACGACGGAATAATTCTGCCGAAAAGATAAATAAATTTATCACTCGTCATAACCTCGTTATAGCAGGAAAACCAGCCGAATACGGAAACAAGCATCAAAGCGGCGGCAAAGCCGTAAATTATAGATTCAAGAGTAAGGGGATTTCCGCCCGGAAGATAGGTAAGAATGTTTACCCCCTCATGGTTAAAAGCAGGATTTATAATTGCCGTAAGCAAAATTATGGGAATCATATATATAAGATTTGTTTTTATGGCTTTTTTTCCTTTTAAAATTACAGAATACAAAAAGGCGCACGAAAAAGAAATGATAAGGCAGGCAGGATGCATAAAAAACATCGAACAGCCTATCACAAACAAAAAATATATGAAATTTACTATCGGATGAAATCTTTTAAATTCGTTCATATTATTCTCCTGAGGCGGCTTTAAAACCGCCCACATCTCTGCCTAAATTACAGGTAAAAATCCATTCCACACAGTCGCCCTCTTTTAACTGATAGCGTGAACAGCCATAATTGGGAAACCATCCGTTAACACGATACATCCATCCCGAAAGCTCTCCGCAGTCGAACTCATAAAGATTGTTTATTCCCTCTATATAAGCACTGTTGTAAACAGGAGTGTTTTCAAATTCAAGATGGATTTTATTCCTTTTCATTTCTCTTACAAGAAGATTAAAAACACTTTCCCCCTCATAAAATGTAACCGTCTGCTCCGCAAAAATTACACCGTTTTCAGGAAGAAGCTCCACCTTTTCGGGATTAAGCCACGACATATTGTTAAATACCGTATCGCATCTTACCGACAGGGTGCAGGTAAGCTCCCTGTCCGAAATAACTGCATTCTGCGGTTCGATGGGAATGGGTTTTCCCTCGGGAACGGCAGTTGTGTTATAAATATCCATTCCCGTTTTTTCGTCAATTTCCATACCTCGGTTCTGATAATAGGAAAGAGTATCTTCTTCCGCTTTAGATGGTTCAACCGTTTCGGGCGGAGGTGTAACCTCTGAAGGAATTTCCTCAACATATTCCGGCAAAACCGGTTCAGGCTCGTTGCAAACAGTATCTTCCTGCGGTTCTTCTGCCGGTTCTTCATAAACAATTTCTTCCGGAGTTTCGGGTACTTCTTCGGTTTTTTCCGGTACTTCTTCCGGAATTTTTGTTTTTTCTTCCGGAGGTTTAACAACTTCAGCTTTTGAAGTTACCTCTTTTTTTACAATGGTTTCCACTGTTTTTTGTTCCGGCTCTTCGGGATTCCATCCTCTTAAACCCGGTGAACTTCCGCCCCACCAGTAAACAAATACCAAAAGCAGAATAACAGAAACTGCCCATATTATTTTCTTTTTGTGTTTTTTCATTTTTCTATCTCCAGCATATTATAAATCATCTGAGCTATTTCCCCACGTTTTACGGCTTCCTTTGGCTTAATTTCCATAACTTCGTCCGAAACAATTCCCTCTCTGACCGAAAAAGCCAGGGAACTTATCGCCCAGTCGGAAGCTTTTACGTAATCAAAAAACTGTGCAAGAATGTTTCGTGCCTCAAATACATCAATCTCTGTATCAACTCCGCCGTAAGCAACTGCTCTTGTAAGCATAACAGCCGCTTCTTCGCGTGTAATTGTACCGTTCGGGTTAAATTCGGTTTCAGAAATTCCGTTTACTATTCCGAAAGCATACGCAGTATTTACATAACTGAAAAACCAGTCTGATGAATTTACATCAGAAAATTTCTTTTCCGAATTTCCAGGCAAATTGAGTGCATTTACAACAATAGTTGCAAATTCTGCCCTTGTCATAGTGGCATCAGGTTCAAACATTTTTTCGCTTTTTCCGTTAATTATGCCTCTTGATGCAAGGGACTCTATTGCCGTTTTGTTTTTATGCTCCGCTATATCCGAAAACGTTTTTATGGGATACACTTCTTCTGTTTTTTCAGAAACAGCCTCCTTTTCAGCCACCGTAATTGCATCGCTCATAGAATAAAGACTGTTTTTCCCCTTTGCAAAACGGTCAAGTGCCGCCATACAGTAAAGAGCCTGCTCAGTTGCCATTAAATTTGTTTCGCTCCCCTCTTTAACGTGCATAAAGCCGTTTCCGGGAGTGTAATATGTGTAAAGACTGTCAAAAATAGTTTTTCCTTTTTTTACAAAACGTTCATCCGAAATGGGAACACCAAGCTCGGATAGTGCAACAATCATCTGAACACAACTTTCGGAATTTTCGGTGCTCCAGCTTGAAAATCCACCATTTTCGTTCTGCTTTTGTGACATACAGATAAGTGCTCTTTCAATTGCATTATTCACATTTTCGTTATCTCTGTATTTCGACAAAGCCTGCAAAGCCATTCCCGTAACATCAACATCGGCAATATCCCCCGTAAGCGCCCATCCTCCGTCCGAAGTCTGACTTTCAAGTATTTTATTTATATACATTTCTCTCGTAGCCTGAACTGACGCATTTTCGTTTACAGGCATTTCGTAATTACCGCAATCAAGAGCAATCAACGCCCATACGGGGCCGTTAATTCCCTGCCACACAGTTTTTTCATAGTCACCAAGAGGTTTCATCAAATTATAGCCTGCAACATCGGAAGGATTTTTTCCGATAGCGGTAAGCGCCACAAGAAGTCTTGAATATTCGGTATATTTTTTATTATGCAGATTGCCGTTTACGGAAATTACATATTTCTTAACATTTTCATAATAATCTCTGTAATATTCCCCGGGAACATCATATCCGCTTCTTGCAAGCCCTAAAATCGCCCATTCGCCGCCAACAGAGCCAACCTCAGGATTTTTTACTGTTTCGTATACATATTTTGCAGTATCACTAAGCGTAGCTTCAATGTTTATTTTTTCTGCCGCAAATGAAGAACTGCAAAAGCTTAACAGAACTGTTAAAATGATACACAAAAATCTCATACTTCTGCTCCTTTTAAAATCGAATTCAGCTCATCCTCTGTTAAATCGGGTTTTGTTATCAAATCCATATATTCACTGAAATGTTCAATTCCCAGCTCTGCAATTTTTTTAGTCAGCTCGTCACGGTTTACAATTTCATAAAAATCCGCCATATCGGGAAAACCTTTTGCTTCTGTTCCGCCTATATCCGCACCGTAAGCCAACGTAAACTGAACCCGCATTACATCACCGTCGTTAAGAACATATTCCGAAAAACCGACGCTTGGGAATTCACCGTTTACACTATACATCCAACCCGAACCGTGTGTAAAATCAAATTCGGAAAGCTCTCCTTCAGTATACATTTGCTGATTTAGCGTATATCCTGCATCGGCAAGTGAATTTATAAGAACTTCCGGGATATTTGGAGTTAAATTACCAATTCCGCTTACCGAGCTTAAGTAAAAATCTCCGTCAAGAGAACCTGTGTTCATATATTCAAATCCGTTACTGTTAAGAATTTCATCAAGTATATACGCACAGTTCATATCTTCTTCAATTTCAATCTGAACAGGAGGCAAAACGTAACCTCCGCCCACTGTAAAAGCTTCTATTGATACTGTTGCAGTAGGTTTTTCTTCTGCTTCTTCCTCCTCGGGCGGAGCACCGCCATAGAAGATTTCTTCAATAAAAATTTCTTCCTCTGTTTCTTCTGAAATTTCGTTATTTTCTTCCTTTTCTGCAGGCTTATCGTTAATATTAAAGCATCTTTTTATAAGAAGAACAGTTTCCTCTTTTGTGATATTCCGCTTTGGCATAAGTAAATTTTCCGAGCCCTTTAAAAAGCCTTTATTTACAAGTACCGACATATAAGGAACTGCCCAGCCACTGACGGAATTTTCATCCTCAAATTTCACATTGAAAAAATTGTTAGTTTCAAGCTTTAAAGCCTTCACAAGCATTACTGCCGCTTCTTCACGGCTTATAAAATCATCGGGACGGATTTTGTTTTCGTATCCGTTCATAATTTTTTCGTGATTAAGGCACAGAATATCCTTTTTGTAAGGCTTATCCTTAAGGTCGGAAAAAATATTTTCCGCCTCGGTTTCAAATTTACAAACCGCATTTAATTCTACCGCAAATTCTCCTCTTGTAATATAATCATTCTCTGCATAAACATTAAATGCAAGCATTAAAAACACAAGAAAAATACTTAATATCTTTTTCATTTTTTATTCTCCTACATTTATTTCATCAAAAACAGGCGTCATATTTTCATCCCATACATACAGTCTTATATCGTCATAACTGTTTAACTCCGAAAAATCAAGTTCTTCTGAATTTTCTCCTGCCGATATGCTTTTACTCTGCAAAACAAGAGCTTTTAACTCATCACCGCTGTATGCCGCGAGTATAAAATCCAAAGTCACATCAGCCGTACTTATAAAGGAAGCTGTTATTTTATTTCCCTCACAGGATACACTCTGCCCGGAATACTCAGGATTTTCGTTTTTCAGAACTTCAAAGGATATATCGGGAAGTATGGAATATTCATAGCTTCCAGTGCTTGCAGAAAAGTTAGCTTTTTTGCCTGCCTCGGTAATTTTTCTGTGCTCACCCGGAACTACACCCGTAACATTTAATGTTGCCTTTCCTCCCGAAAGAGTAAATGTTCCTGCTTCATAAACATTAAAAGAAATTGTGTGATTATTTATAAAATCGTACTGTGCTCCGCTGCCCGAAATTTCATTTCCGTTTTTATCGGTATATTTAAGCTTTGCAGTACCAAGATAACCGGGGTTATAGTATCCTGAAAATTTCGGAACAGGCATATGTAAGCCTTTAAAGCTTATGTTAACCTTATCGCCCTGCTTTATCGGTTCATTGGGAGAGGTTGCGTTTTCAATTGAAACAGTTACCTTTTTACCTTTTATAATTATGTATTCTTCCGTTTCGCCCGAAGTGGCACAAACAATATTGTTACCGTTTGAAATAGGCAAAGTGAAAGTTCCGTCAGCATTTTTAAAAATCTCTGCTCCGTTGCAGGTTACGGTAATTTCACCGTCGCTTACAGGTGCAAAATTGTATTCACCCATATCCTCTGTAAAATATACCGTGTCAAATTCTGAATCCCAATCGGGAAGAGTAATTTTACTGTCGGTATTTCCACCTACGTTAACAATAAACATTCCCGTTCTTGCAGGATCAATTGCTCCGTAAAGACCGGTATATTTTGTATTTCCGCCTATTTCAATTGCGTTGTAGGTAACTTCAATTATGCTTATTCCTTCTTTTACGGCACTTAGTGTTGCGTTCTGCCCGTTCTTAGCAAGTGTTACACTGTCTCCGCTTACAATTTTATATTCAAAATCGGGTTCTATCATCACATTGGAGGTATCGCCGTTTATTATTTCCCAGGCACGGTATGCTCTTGCTTTGAAATCATCCCCAACGTTCATACGCAGATAATTATGCTCGTTGATATTAAGAAGAATGCTGTCCTCAAGCCTTCTTCCGATTGTAGTTGTAAGATCGTATTCAGGTCTTATTTTTGGGTTTTCATTTTCTGCAAATGTTATATCAATTTTTGCTTTATCCTCCGAAGAAAGATTGATATATCCTGCTTTTGTAATTTTTCCATCCATAGATACCCTGTATGTATGGCTTCCGTTGCTTTTTGGCAAACGATAGGTGTATGTTGCAATATCACCTGAAACTTCGCAGGAAGAATATTCAATTTCTGTTGTTTTAAAATATTTAAGCTGTCTGAAAACCTTAACGCTTGCCTCAGAGGGTGCTGTTATAACCGAATTAATCATTGTAGATAGCGCAATAGCCTTGCTGAGCTCTGTTGTACCGTCCGGTACGGTGTAATTCGCCACTATATTCATTCCAAGATTATATATGGTATTCTGATATTCCCGGGCAGGAATTACGCTTATTGTATAAAGCTCATTATTTCCGTAAGCAGGTAACAGGTAGGGATATTTTGTTCTTGTATCAACATATGCATCACCTGCTGTTGCAAATCTGTCGTCACTGTCGGCAACAGTTGTGATATACTGTTCATTATTTGCATAAGCGCCGTCAATTTTGGTGGAGGTATAAATATTGGCACGTCTTAACACAACCAAATTTTCGCTATCGGCAGAAACCGCAAAAGTCATACCTCCGAGACTGTTTCCCGAAGCATCGGTTGCACGGTAACTTACTCTGCCCTCGGGGAGCTTCATATTATATATATGATAACCGTTTTCAACACCTTTGTCAACTGCTGTTATCTCATCGCCAATAATATCATAACCGTTATCGTCATAACCGTCAAATTGGTAAAATTTAACATTTACATTATCGCCCGGTGCGGCACTTACTGTCACATCATAATTTTTTTCTTCAGTTTTTACTGTCACAAAGCACAACGGAGCAATTATGGGTGCTCCCGCACAGGTTCCTTTTGCAGATAAAATATAGCTTCCGGCTGTATCAAAGGAATATGTAAAATCACCATTTGAATCTGTGGTTGCACCGGTTTCTGAAAGCTCGCCCGTTTCGGTATTTACAATGCAAACCGAAGCATCCGAAACCGCCTGCAAGGTGGAATATTCTTCGGTTGGATCACCGGGATTTGACCATAAAAGCTCAAGAGCCTGATAACCCATAATATTGAGTGAAAATTCTTCGTTTTCGTTAACCTTAAGCTTCTGCCTATCAAAATAGGAATTGTATTCGCCCATCATTCCGGCTTCGGAATATGCAAAGAAAAGCACCGTATCACCATCTTGCAGAACATATTCGTTGATGGCATAGCTATCCGAAACCTCGCCCATTGCGATATGTCCGTTAACAGTAAAACCAACTCCGTAGGCAGCGTATTCCCCGAAAATTCCCATAACATAGCTTTCTGTTCCGTTAATTCCGGAAATATCTCCGTCCTTTTCAAGATGAGCCGCAACAAGAGCATCAAGAACGGTAATTTCACCTTCTTCAACTCCGTGGTCTGCACCGCCAACGGTATGGTCCGGACCGACATTATAAAGCCCCTCACCTGCGGCAGTTCCATTTACTACCGTAAGCTCTTTCGGCGAATACATAAATGTACCCGAATCCGTATTGTAAGCCGCAAAATTAATTGTAATGCTGTTTATGCTATCATTTGCAAAAACACTAAACGGCACAAATGCCGTAATTAAAATAAAGCATAAAACAATTGGTAAAATCTTTCTTAAATTCACAAAAAACACTCCTTTTATTTGTTTTAAAATGATAAAATAAAAACTGCCCTCCTTACCATTTACCGGGCAAATAAAAAAGCCGCGGTAATTTTTTTAAAAATTACCACAGCTGTGTTTCCTGTGATTATCACAATTTGCCGAAAATCGGCAAAAAAGCCGTTCCTGTGCACAGCACTTACGGAACAACATCAAAGCAGGTCTTCTGACTCGCACCATATAAGGCTTATCGCCTATCATTTTTATGTTCTGCCTTCTCAGTTTCCCAATGACCGGCTTTCACCGACGAGCATAAAAACATTCGGAGCATACAGCGACAGTATACCGTTGGGGGTTCTCACCCCATTCCCTTTCCACCGATTGTACCCATCCGATACAACCGACACTCTGTGTGAATTTTTTTTAGTTTGTGATAAGTATAACATATTTTTTTTAAAAAAGCAAACTTTTTTTAAAATTTTTTTCATCTGTATTGAAGTTTTTTTAAAATAGTGGTATAATAATTTCCGAGGTGAATTTAATGACAATAACAAGCGATATTAAATATATAGGTGTAAATGACCGCAATATTGATTTATTTGAAGGTCAGTACATCGTTCCCAACGGAATTGCTTATAATTCCTACGCAATTATTGATGAAAAAATCGCAATTATGGATTCCGTTGATGCCAATTTTAAAGACGAATGGCTTTCCAATATCAAAACTGCTCTTGACGGCAGAAACCCCGATTATCTTGTAGTTCAGCATATGGAACCCGACCATTCTGCAAACATTATAAGCTTTGTTGAAGCTTACCCCGAAGCAAAAATTGTTTCTTCAAAAAAATCCTTTGAAATGATGAAAAATTTCTTCGGAACAGATTTTTCAGACAAACAGGTTGTTGTTGGTGAGGGTGATACACTTTCTCTCGGCAAACACAATCTTACCTTTGTAACTGCTCCTATGGTTCACTGGCCGGAGGTTATCGTAACTTACGACAGTACCGATAAGGTTCTGTTTTCTGCAGATGGTTTTGGAAAATTCGGAGCACTTGATGTAAAAGAAGACTGGGCTTGCGAAGCAAGACGTTATTATATAGGAATAGTTGGCAAATACGGTATGCAGGTTCAGGCACTTCTGAAAAAAGCATCCGGACTTGATATTAATATTATCTGTCCTCTGCACGGCCCCGTATTAACCGAAAATCTTGGATATTATCTTGATTTATATAACACATGGTCAAGCTATCAGCCCGAGGAAGAGGGCGTGGTTATAGCCTACACCTCAGTTTACGGAAACACAAAGAAAGCAGTTATTAAGCTAAAAGAAAGGCTTGAAGCAAACGGCTGCCCCAAAGTTACCGTAAACGACCTTGCAAGATGCGATATGGCGGAAGCAGTTGAAGATGCTTTCAGATACAGTAAAATCGTTCTTGCAACTACCACTTACAATGCGGATATTTTCCCATTTATGCGTGAATTTATAAATCACCTTACCGAGCGTGGATTTAAAAACAGAACCGTTGCGTTTATTGAAAACGGAAGCTGGACACCAATGGCGGTTAAGGTAATGAAAGGAATGCTTGAAAAAAGCGTTAACCTTTCCTATGCGGAAAACGAAGTAAAAATTTTATCCGCACTTAACGAAGATAGCGAAAAACAGCTTGACGCACTTGCGAAAGAGCTTTGTAATTAAAATAACCGGAGGTGAAAATGATGAAAAAATACGTTTGCGATGCTTGCGGATGGACTTATGACGAAGAAGCAGGAGCACCCGAGCTTGGTATTGAGCCCGGAACAAAATTCGAGGATATTCCCGAAGATTTTACCTGCCCTCTTTGCGGAGTAGGTAAAGATATGTTCTCCGAAGAATAATAAAAAATAAATGCTCCTGATTTCAGGAGCATTTTTACAAGAAAGGAGCTTTTTATGAGACTGGTATTAATAACCGCCTTAGGTGTTGGCGGTGCTACCATAATTGGTTCGGTTATCGGTTTTATTTTCAAAAAAATTTCACATAAATTTTCAGATATTGTTCTTGCCTTTGCTGCAGGTGTTATGCTTGCCGCCGCTGTACTGGGACTTATTCTGCCCTCTGTTGAATACGGAAAAGATTACGGACTTTTAATTACCGTTATCGGAATTTTTACAGGAGCATTATGCCTCAATCTTATAGATAAATTAGTGCCGCATTTACATAAAATGATGGGCCCTGATACAGAGGCTCACAACAATGCGGATTTAAATAAAGTACTGCTTTTTGTAACTGCAATTGCCATTCATAATCTTCCCGAGGGTATAGCCGCAGGTGTAGGCTTTGGTTCGGGAAATGCTTCTCAGGCACTTTTAATTGCAGGCGGTATCGCACTTCAGAACATTCCTGAGGGTATGGTTATTATCGGCCCAATGCTTGCCGCTGGAGTATCGCAGAAAAAAACCTTTATCTGTGCTATGATTACGGGGCTTGTTGAGGTTGCAGGAACGCTTATAGGTTATTTCGCAGTAAGCATAGCCTCTGCAATTCTGCCTTTTGCACTTGCCTTTGCAGGCGGAACAATGCTTTATGTTATAAGCGACGAAATGATTCCCGAAACCCACGCTCACGGAAGCGAATGCGGTGCAACCTATGCACTGCTTGCAGGCTTCTGCGTAATGCTTATATCAGATGTTCTTTTAGGATAAACAGCGTGTCGATAAACCTATCGACACGCTGGCAGATGCCGAAAAAGGAAGGTATATTTCGTCAAAATGAATGCAGACAGTACTAAGGTACGGCAAGGCTCATTTTGGCGGAAAGCAGTAGCCGTAAGGCTTTCACCCTCTCCGTCACTTTGTGACACCTCTCCCGGAGTGAGAGGCTTTTCACCGGCACTTTTAATTGATAAATAATTTTTCTGCGGTAGACCGACTTTTTCGACAGTCTGAAACACTCTCAAAACTTACTTTGAGAGTGTTTCTTCTTTACTGACAACCAAACAAATCATAATTAAGCCACAAAACCGTATATCTGTCCTTTAAATCCTTGGCATAGGAAACCGCTTTTTCTATTTTTTCTATTCCGTACTCATTATAAAATTCAGTCATATCAAATTCTGCCAGTTCAAGCATCTTTATTATTTCATTGGAGGACGGCATTTCGGATAAAATTTCTCTTATTTCCTTTTCTTTCTCTTTATATATTTCAAGACGGTTTGCAGTATAATTTCCAACCTTTTTCTGCAGAGCAATACAGCCCTCTGCAACAGATTTATATATACCTTTCATTTTTTCTGCATATTCTTCATCAGAAAGGCGGAATATTTTGTCCGGAAAATCGGCTTTTAATATATTCTCACGTATTTGTGCAGTAACAACTGTAGAATACGCAACATCTATACCGTGAGGAAAATAGTTTTCGTTATTAACAATTCCCACTATTTCAAAGAAATGAGAAAGATGATGTTCGCTTCCCGATGCGGGACGGGACGAGCCTGCAAAGCTCATCATAATTCCAACCACTGTCAAAGCTTCCATAAGAGCTTTTACGCTTTCTTCATCACGTTCTAAAAGTCCTTTGGCAGTGTTTAACGTATTTTCTATCATTTTATAAGTTGTATCATAAATATACTGACAGAAATATTCCCCGTTAACTGCACGGCTTAGCTTCCAGTCGCAAAGGGCGGAATATTTTCCTATAATATCTCCGTAACCTGCTTTTATCATTTCAAGAGGAGCATTTTTAAGAACATCTGTATCTGCAATAATGGCTCTTGGTAAACCTGCTTTTACAGTTTCCTTCATTCCCTTTAAAATCATCGCCGCACCGTCAGAAGCATAGCCGTCCATAGAAGGAGCAGTCGCAACAATCAAATACGGTATTCCGGAAAAGAAAGAAACATATTTACACAAATCCTGCATAACTCCGGAACCGATTCCAACAATCAGTTCAACGCCGTCAAGCTGTTTGTTTACTTCATCAATTGCTCTTTCATCGGGAATAAGCACATTTTTACCGCTGAAAATTACCTGCTTAACATTTCTGTTATAAAGTGCAGATAAAACAGCTTCCCCTGCCGCCGCAAAGGTATTTTCATCTGCCGCAATCAGAACATTTTTACAGTCGGGATAAAGCTTTGAAAGTCTTTTTATTGCACCGTTTTCTATAAAAACATATTCAATATCACACTGATGATTTTTTCCGCAGGAACACTCTACGCCCTGCAAAATTTTGTTAATATCCATAATATCATCCTCTTTCCGGTTGTTTTACAACTCTTTAATTAACTTCATATACTTTCCCTGTTCGTCCTCACCAACAAATATTATTTTATTAAATCCCTGATCGGCATACAGCTTCAGTGCAGGATAATTATCCATATCTACTCCGATTGATAACTCTCTGTATTTCATCTCCTTTGCCAAGTCCGAAATAAACTCAATCAGTTTTTTGCCAATGCCGGTACGCCGATATGTTTTTTTTACAACAAGTCTTGAAACATAAACACGCTGATTTTTAATAGTATAATCACTATCGCCTTCATCAAACACAAGTGATATTTCTCCGACAAACATACCGTCAATTTTATAAATGTATGTAATTCTGTTTCCGCTTTTAAGCTCACTTAAAAACTGTGTTGCAAGCTCTTTTTGTTTGTCCATATTCCAAATATTTGCACATTTTGCAAAGTCACATATATTTAATTTGCAAATCTCACATATCACGTTGAATTTCTCCTTATAATCTTACAGAAAATATATTTCTACACTAACAACGGTTTTATAACATCAGGAAAATCACGGTAATCGTCTATTGTAATATACGGAAAATCCGACTTGTAAACAGATTCATCATTTCCTCCAAGTCCGTAATCATCACCTATGTAAACAACATTTTCGTGTGCTAAATTGTTCTCTTTACAGTAAATATCAAGAGCGTGATATTTGTTATAAGGCTTCGGCGCCATATCAAAGGAAGAAGAACCGCCCACAAAAACCGTGTAATCCGAAAAAGTGTTTACAACATCGGGGTATATTTTACGTCTTTTTATTCTGTCAGGATCAAAAGCAAGCTTATCCTCCTGCTTCGCCTTAGTTCCGAGAATCGGGAAAGTAAGACATCCCGACGGATGAAATTCAACATTGCCTCCTGCAAATTCTGTATAACCGTATTTATTTCTGAGCATTGTAACTCTTTCTTCTACCGAGTTAACATCAACATCAAATTGCAAATCACGCAGAATATCAATGCTTTTTGTATCTTTATTATATACTCCGTACTGCAAACCGTAATTTCCTATTATGTCAATTGGATATTGCTCCATCTGATTAAAAATCCTCATAACCTGACCTGCACCCGCCATAATAAGCTTATATTTTTCCGAAAGCTTGTCAAGAGCAACTTTGTGTGCACCGTCAAGAGGCTGTTTATGCTGAGTTAGTGTTCCATCCAGATCCATAGCAACAACCTTTATCTTACTTATATCCATTTTAACATGCTCCTTCAAATTTTAAGTATATAAAAGATTATATCATACTTTTAAAAAAATTACAACCGACCTAAATCATCTAAAAAGAAACCGATAGCTTTATTTTTTTAAAAAAAGCGGGCAAAGCTTTTTTAGCTTTGCCCTCAATTTTATTAAATTGTTGAATCCGTTAAAATATTTCTCACGGCAGGAGCGCAAACAGGAGCCATAGTTTCTGTGTTTTCAAGAACCATAACCTTAATACAATCTATGTTAGCAGCAAAATTGCTTGCAAATCTCATATAGCCTTCACCTGTGATAGTCTTATCGCCGTTATAAGTTTGAGAATCGCAATATACAAGCTGCCCATTATAATAATAAGCAATTGCTACGGTTTTACCTGCTTCAATACCATTCAGATATACATAATAGTAATAGCATTGATTATCGTAATCAAAATAACCGGTCTTTACATATACAGGTGCAACATCAACAGTTCCGTAGTGGAAAGTTGTAGAAGCAAGCTTATCGTTTCCGTTCTTTATATCAATGCTGTTCCAGCGTTTTAAGGTTCCGGCATAATATACATCTGTTAAGGTCTCTACATAGTCAAAAGCAGCATATTCAATACTTGTAACACTTGCAGGAATTGTTACACTCTTAAGCTTCTCGCAACCTTCAAAAGTGAAATATCCGATATTTGTTACACCTTCAGGAATAATAACATTTTCTACATATTTATTGAATGCAAATGCGCTGTTTCCCAGATACATAACAGTTGCAGGAACAGTGTACGATGTGTCTGTTTTGCAGGCAGGATAATTAACAAGTATTGTTTTCTCCTTATTAAACATTACTCCGTTTTCAGAAGCGAAATTGGGATTATTTGCCGAAACTACAATTTCTTCTGTAAGGTTTCCGCCTATAGCATAGTTTCCAATTTTAACAACTGTAGACGGAATAACAATTTTTTTCGGGCAAACCTCAGAAAAGGCGTAATTATCTATTATTTCAACACCTTCCGGAATGATAAGCTCGTCAAATTCTTCGCCATTTGCAAAAGCAAGCTGCTCAATAACCTTAACGGGATATCCGCCGAGAGTGCCTGCAACGGTAAAGCTGTTTTCGGTTATCGGCTTTGTATATTCAACTATATACGCTGCTCCGTCTTTTACATAATATTCGTATCCGTCTTCATTAGTTGTAGGAACATAATTAAATTTAAGTCTGCTGTAATAAAGATTTGCGTTATCTTGTGAAATTGACCACCACTCATTTTCGGTGCCGTAGTAGTAAATTGCAAGAGGACTGCATCCTGAGAATGCATAGTTTCCAATGGAGCTCATCTTTTTATCTACAATGATTGTATCAAGAGCCGAACAATTAGCAAAAGCACTTGAATTTATGGTAGTAACGTTTTTGCCGAAAACAACTCTGGTAATGTAAGTGTTTCCTTCAAAAGCTTCAACACCAACCTCTGTTACGGTTGAAGGAATTTCGTATACCGTATCAGTTTTGGAGGAAGGATACGAAATAAGTATTGTTTTTTCTTTATTGAACAGGACTCCGTCTTCCACAATATAACTTGTGTTACCTTCTGATATTTCATATTCAAATTCTCCGCAGTCGTAAAAAGCGTAAAGCTCAATATCAGAAACAGTATCAGAAATCACAACCTTAGCAAGATTAAGTATGTAGCGGAAGGAATATCTGCCGATTTTTGTAATGCCGCTTCCGATAACAATATCTGTTATAGAATCTCTGTAAAAATCAAACTCGTAATCATACATTCCCCAGTTTGTGGGAAGCTCGCCGGTTCCGGCTATATAAAGAGTAGTGCCGTTGTCTCCGCCGTATTCCCATGTGATTGTATCGGTTACATTTCCGCTTGTTTCAATTGAAAAAACGTTAATATCACAGCAAAGCTGATGAACCTCCTCGCCTGCCATATAGTAGTTGCAGGACATTGTGATTCGTGCCGTACCTTTTCCAACTGCGGTAATAACACCGTTTTCAACAGTAGCAACGTTTTCGTCCGAGCTGCTCCATTCAATACCGTCTAAAAGCTTTTCATTATAAGCATAATTTAATGTATACTGTTCGCCCTTTTCAAGCTCTAAAGAAGTTTCCTCCATTGAAAGAAGTACTTCTACAGGAACTGTTGCAGTATAACCGCCATCCTCTGTTGTTGCAGTTATAACGGCAGAACCTGCTTTATGAATATACATAACACCGTCTTCTACAGATGCTACAGTTTCATCACTTGACGAGAATGTTACGTTTTTATTTGTAGCATTATATGGATATACAGTTGTATACAATGTCTGAGAAGTATCTGCGCCTACATAGTAATATGCTGTGGTATCAAAGCTTACTCCGGTAACAGCAACTCTCTTAACTGTAACATTACAGGTTGCGGTGTAACCGCCTTCTTCTGTTGTTGCGGTCACAACGGCTGTTCCTTCGCTTTCTCCGTATACATAGCCGTATGAATCTACAGATGCAACCTGAGGATTATCTGAAACGTATGTTATTTTCTTGTTTGTAGCATTGCCTGGAACAACATCTGCCCACAAAGAAGCACTTGAACCTATATTAACATTAATGGTTGGGTTTCCAAGTGTTATTCCGGTAACAGGAACTTCGGGTACTGTAACAGTACATTCTGCAACAAAAGCACCGTCTTCCGTGGTTGCGGTTATAACCGCAGTACCTACTTTATATGCATGCATATATCCGTATGAGGTTACGCTTACAACAGAGCTGTTGCTCGAGGTGTAGGTAATATTTTTATTGGTAGCATTTGAAGGCTCGATTGTTGCTTCGATATATCTTGAATAATCCACATCAAGTACTATCTCGTTTTCTTCAAAACTTACTCCCGTAACAGGGATTCTTTTTACGGTTACCTTACAAACTGCGGTGTATTTACCGTCTTCGGTAGTTGCTGTAACATTTGCTGTACCTTCCTTGTTTGCATACATATATCCGTAGGAATAAACAGTTAAAACTTCGGAATTGTCAGATGTATATGTTATGTTTTTGTTTGTAGCGTTGGAGGGTGCAATTACCGCAGAAATATATTGGTTTGTATTTAATCCCATCTCAATTTCGCTGTTTTCAAAGCTTATACCGGTAACAGGTACTCTTTTGACAGTTACTGTACAGGTTGCAGTATATCCTCCATCATCAGTTGTTACGGTAATAACTGCAGTACCTTCGCTCTTTGCAGTTACTTTACCGTTATAATTAACACTTGCAACAGCTGTATTATCCGAAGACCAGTCAACATACTGATTTGATGCATAAGATGGCATTACAGTTGCGGTGAGAGTTTCCGTTTCGTTAATGGTAAGCTCAAGCTCTGTTTTATTAAGCTCAACCCCCTTAACTGCTCTTGATATAACCGTAACAGTACATTCGGCATAAACACCGCTTCCGTCCTTTGCGGTAGCACGGATAACCGCAGTTCCTTCCCCAACTGCATCTACGTATCCGTCACTGTATACTCTTGCAACAGAAGTGTCGTCCGATTCCCAGGTTACTTTTTTATTTGTTGCATTGGAAGGCAGAATCTCTGTTGCATACAGTTCTGTATAATCGCCCTCAAACAACTCAACAGAGCTTTCGTTCAATGTAATGCTTTCAACATATATTGGTGTTACATTAACAACACAGGAGGCAGTAAATCTTCCGTCATAATCCGAAACATAAACTGTTGTTGTACCTGCTCCGGCTGCATAAACATTTCCGTAACTGTCTACCGATGCAATACTGCTGTTGTCGGAATACCAGTTAAATCCGTCACATTCCGCATCAATTGGTGTAATTACCGGAATAAGTGTTTCACTCTCATAGATTGTAAGATTCAGTTCATTTTTATTAAGACTAAGATCGGTCATTTCCACAACAGGAGTTAAAACATTTACGTTACAGCAACCCAGATAATCGTATTTACTGTTATAAACTTCAATAGTTGCATACCCAGGGTTTAAAGCAGTAACTTTACCGTTATCTACGGTTATAATATTTACCTGTTCAACAGGTGTATCCGATTCAACGGGAGCACTTGTTACTGTCCAGATAAGCTTTTCTGAATTTGCACCATCGGGAGACAGCGAATATGAAAGGTAATACTCGTCACCTACCGAAAGTGTAAGATCATTCTCGTAAAAAGTAATACCTGTCGGCATATCGGAAACTGTTGGATTGTCATCTCCGCCTTCTTCTCCTTCGCCGCCTTTGCCGTTTACGTATACGGTAATACATCCAATCTGTGTTCCTTTGGAATTTTCAATTATAATATCGGCTGAACCTTCCGCCATAGTGTATAGATATAAGCTTCCGTTTCCGTATTCAAAGGAAAGAATATTTTCATCGGTAGAATACCAGTACCAAAGATTTTCATCTGCATCCTCAGGTGAGAAAAAATAAACAAGTTCACATTCTGTATTAACATCAACAGAAATTGATTTCAGATTATCGCTTTCCGAATTGTAAAATATGACATACTCACCGGTAGTGATATCTTCTCCGCCCTCGGAGCTGCTGTTAACATAAATGGTAAGCGTTCCAATGATTGTTCCGTCTGCACTGTATGCATAGAGATAAACCGTACCCGGATTGCAGGCATAAACGCCCTTTCCGTCTGTCCACGCAATATAACCATCAGAGGTATCAAACGAAATTCCATCAGTAGATACATTTTCATCCTTAGCATAATAATTAATCCAGTAAGTATCTCCATTGTTAAGCGAAAGCTCGGTCATTTCCACACCTGTTTCATTATTTACAAATGCAATTCCGCCCGTTACGATAACATCTCCGCCCTCGGCTCCTTCGCTGCCGTCTTCTTTACCGTCACCCTCAGCATTTTCATCGCCGTATACTGTAACTGTAAGAGATGCAAGCTCATCACCATTCAGATTTACGGCTCTTATATTTGCAGTTCCGCTGCCAACCGCAGTAATTATGCCGTCTTTAGCAGTTGCAGCAGCTTCGTTATCCGATAACCAGAACAAGGTACAGCTATCCAATCTTGATGAATGTGAATAGTCAATTTCATGTTCATCATTAACATTCATCGTAACCGCATCTTCGTATAAAGAAACTGTTGTAACTATTCTTAAGGATGATTCATCTTTTTCCCCCACATTCACCTGTATTGAATCAAGCTTTTCTCCTGCCCAGTTATATACATAAATATTAGCTGAGCCGGCTTCTCCGGGGAATAAAATTCCGTCCTTAACAGAAACTGCCGATTCATTATCAGAAGTCCATAAAAGCGAACTTGTATCCGCTCCATCGGGCTGATATGTATAGGTAAGCGAAACTGCGTCAGTTCCTGTTTGAACGTAAAGGAATTCCTGCGCAAAACTAAATGCCTCAATTCCGGCTGTAACATCAGCCGCCATAGGAACCGCAGTATTTAAAATTAAAATACACATTCCCAAAATCAATGATACAATTTTTTTCATAAAACTTTCCTCCAGTTATATATTAAAATTACCGTTATTCTGCCTCTCCCGTGATGATTTTTTGCAAACTGAGCCATCATCTCCTCTTTAAATAGAACATAATACAAATTATGTAGT
>JAFQLQ010000034.1 GCA_017414505.1 Clostridia bacterium | reverse complement strand
TATAAAATGCTTTAATCCTACCCACTCACTTCCCATAATTCCAAGGGACGGAGTATAATTTTTAAAAGCAATCAAAATTCCGTACATAGGCTTATAGCAAAACAAAATATACCAAATAAGAACCGGTAAAACCATCAGGTACTTATATTTGTTTTTCCTTAAATCCCTGGAAATACGAGAGCCCAGTGTTCCCTGCTTAACAACTTTTTTAGACTGAGCTTTTTGCATAGTTTTTTCCTCTTTTCATTTTTGCTTTACATTTAATTTCTTTTTAACTCTGCAATCAATTTTTCGATTATCTTTACACACTCTGAACGTGTTGAATAATCAAAAGGCTTTATTCCGGAACCATCACCCTCAACGATTCCAAGACTGAACGCTTTTTCCACTGCAGAATATGCCCAATAATTTACCGAAACCAAATCTGCCGGAATTTCACCAATTGCTGAATTGTTTTTATAATTATTCAGCCAGCCGTATTTTTCTGCGGAATTAATCAGAATGGTTATCATTTCCTGACGATTTACAAAATCGGAAGCGTTGAGCTCTGTAATTGCATCGGGTAAAAGTTCGTTTCTTACCGCATACTTCATAGTTGCCTCATCCCATGTATCACTTCCCTGCTCAAACGGCTCCATTTCCATTTTGCAGCTTTCAGCAGATGCAATTATAATCTTTAAAAGTTCTGCCAATGAAATATTATCATCAGGTCTGAAACAACCGTTTCCATCGCCTTTAATTATTCCGTACAAAGCCATTCGTGCCGCATAATCCCGGCACCAGTGATTAACAGTATCTCTAAATATAACAGGTGCGTCCGGCATTTCCTTTTCTATAACTACCTCGTCAAAAATACTTTCCATATCATTTTCACAATACATCTCAACCGAATATTTACCCGCCGGAAGTTCTGATGCAGGATAAGAAAAATCATATGTACTGTCTTTTTTTATTTCAGAAGCCTTTAAGTAAGTCTTGCCGTTTTTATCTGTGATTTTAGCATATATATATCTGGCACTTTTTGCAGGTATTATACCGTCAAAATCAATGCGGTCAGCTTCTTTATTATAGCTTACATTTGAAATAAGACTTGTTGTGAGGTTTACCGTTACGGTTTCACCTGAAAAAATTCCGTTACGGTTAAGAATATTCATTTCAGACATCCCGGTTTTTTCATTCCACACAACCGCATCTGTTTCAAATTTCTGATTTATTTTAAAGCCTATCTGAACTTTTTTATTTTCCGGATTCTGAACTGATACTGCATAACCGCCGTTAATGGGCTTTACCATTACAACGCAAGGTGTATCAACTGCAATTTTAAGACCATTTTCAAGAGTGATTTCCCCTTCTTCACGGAATACAGCCTGCAGGATATTAAGTTTTTTATGATACACAGCCTGAATTTTTTTATCGTTCTTAAGTATCTGAACCGGAATATCCTTTGCGTACTCCTTTACTGTTTCCTTTGAAGCACCGGGTACAACTATATAAGAGTATTTTCCGTCTTTTACGCCTGAACCGTGATTTATATACATACTGAAAATATCACGAGTAACATTTTCTCTCAGCACAGGCTCATCTTTGCGGCTTCCGTTTCCTGTCTGTGCCTCATTGGAAAAATAAACATTCTGTCCTTCTTCCGGAATTATGTATCCGATCTGACTGTGATAAACCCAATTTGCATCCCCTGCGGAAACTTTTGAATTTTCGGAAAGAGTCTGTTCCTCATCGCCTTTTCCGTATGCAACTTCGCCGTTTAATGTACACTGATTTATATTTGTATATACTTCACTTGGTTTTATGCATTTAATATCCGTACCAAGTGCCACAACCTCGTCATCAAAGAAAAACCACGATTTTTTTACATCAACACCCACGTCGGTAGCAAGATTCATCGTTGCCGCACCATAAGTACCGTCTGAAACACCACCACAGAATTCACTGCTTCCGTAATGTTCGTTGGGAATATTTGAAAGATTAGTCATCTCAGGAGGATCCCCTGCGGTATTTATGTTAGTTATACCGGGGATACGTTCCCAGTCCCAAACTGTAAAAGCATCAAAATATTCTTTTCCCGTTACATAAAACTGCAAAGAACCATCCGAAACAAAGTAGCTAAGTGTACCTTTGTTTCCAACACGTTCGCTTTTTAAAGTTCTTATACTGGGAAATCTTACTGCTGCAAAATAGTTTTCTCTGTGATGTGCCATCTGGTCTGTAAGCCAGAAATGCTTATTTCCTTCAACGTAGCTTTCATCTTTGTTTTCTTTAAGCTTTGCTACAAAGCTTTCAAGCTCTGCTCTTCTTGGAATATTGGGTTCTGCAAGAAGATTTGTTGCATAATTAATAAATCTTGTTCTTTTGCCGTTTGTGTTTCCGCCGTCTTTTGCCTCTGAACCGTTTATATCTCTTCCCTCGGTAATGAATTCTGCATTATCTCCTCTTGTAAGCCATCTCATACCTTCAAGCAATAAATCAACCAAAACAGAAAGTTGTTCTTCACTTGCCTGATATTTTGTTCCTGCTGCCAGTTTTACCAAACCTACATTATTTGCAAGAAACTGATTTCCGTATCCAAGAGTGTACGGAAACGGGCCGTGACCAAAATAGCTTCCGTCGGGATAATATCCATCGCCGAAAAAGCTTACTCCCAGTCTTCCTCCCCTGTCACCGTCATCACCGTAAATAACACCGTATTCGCCATTTGCGTGGTTCATCCAGCTTGTAGTTGATTCTTCGTAAATCCATTTGAGGTATTTTTCATCTTTTAAAATATACGCAAGCCTTTTCCAAAGGTTACAGGTATATGCAATATTAGAGGTGTTGTATGCAAATTTTCTTGCGTTATCCTCGTCTCTCTGATGCATATCAAAGTAATGCTCCACACATATATCAAGAAGCTTTTGAGGCACGGTAATTCCTGCCTTTTCAAGTGCAACCATTGCTTCTATTATATACTGCGGTGCCTCAAGTGTATTTGACCAGTTATCACTTACTCCAACCGTTCCGTTAGGATATTTCTGCTCAACATAATATGTAAGACCTGCAAGAATTTTAGGTGAAACCTCTGCATTTTTATAAAGTTTACCATGAGGCAGATAATAATGCCACGCCATACAGCATATTCTTTTTATATGATCAAATTTTGGAAGCTTTTCGTTGTAATCAAGGTCGGAAAACTTACCGTCTTCACCAAGCAAATCAGGAAAATCATCTCTGTATAACGAAAACTGGCTTGGAGATTCAATAAGCGAATCCTCTATTCGTTGCATCATTAAATCAAAATCGCTGTCATTCTTTGCAAATACCCAAGTTGAAAAACAGGTTGTTAAAACCGTTAAAATCAGCAGAAAGCTTATAATTTTTTTCATATCAAACCCCGCCCTTTTATATATCCTGTTCATACGACAGGTAAACGTTGTTAAGCTCATCATCAAAAACAAATACTTTTATCTTTGCCGCTTCAGACGGTACATCCTTTGTAAGAAAATCCACTGTTTTATAAGTATTTGCATCTTCTTTTGAAAGGCTTACTCCGTCGCTGAATCCCGCATCCAGAAGTTTTCCGGAGGAATCAAAAAACAAAGTAGAAAAATACATTTTTTTATCCATCGGAACCGCAATTTTAATATCTATTGTCTTTTGTGATAAATTAATATTCTTAATTTCATAAATCGGTTCATTTTCTATATAAAACTCATATTCACCTGAATATTTCACCTTATCATCACGTTCTTTGAGTCCGTCAATTACAATTTTATAACAGTTTGAATATTCGAAAGGTTCGTTTACGTTTATTAAAAGAACATCTTCTTCGCTTCCTACAGAAGTTAAAATGTCCATTTCCTGCCCGTCCGGATTTAAAAGATTCACATCTGTCTGCGCTGAGTAAGAATCCAGAGGATAATTAAATTTAATATTAATCTTATCTGTAGCCTTTGAAACCTTTTTACTGTCCTCAATATCTGTTGCTACATTTTTTAATGCTTTAACCGTATAAATTCTAAGATAATCCATATACAGTTTTGCATTTACCGCATCGTCCTCTTTCATAACAAAGAATAAGGATGCATTTGTTCTTAAAAACAACTCCTGAGAGGTATCCATAGAAGCATCCATACCGTAGATTTTATCAATAACTTTGCCGTCTATTTCAAAATTTTTACCCTTTACAACGCCATTATCCATATACAAAACAAAAGAAATTGTATGCCATCCCGTCTGAAGATTTCTGGAAGAAGTAAGATTTGCCGCATAAGCGTCCTTTCCCGGCTCATTTGTATAATTACTGAAATATACATAGCCTTCATTTCTCAGATACAAGGTATTATAGAAAAAGTAACCCTGAATTTTCTGAGTGCTGTCGTTATGTACTTTCATTTCAAAACAAAGCTCTTCACCGTTTTCGAAAGCATCCATCATATCCTTATAATTTTCTGTATCTTTTTTCAGTGAAAAACCTATACGCGCATTTTTGGCAACATTTCCTGTATCAAAGGTTGCAACACCTACGCCGTCAAAGGTTTCTATTACAGGAAACGGCCACTTATCGCCATTTCCGGCATCTCCTTCAAAATAATCCTTTCCCTGAAGCGTATCATCATTAAATTCATACTGATAATACCACTTCTCCACGGGATAAACCGAGCCGTCTGCGGCACTGACAGAGACCGCAAACAACGCTGCAAAAACAAAAAATGTTAAAAACACCAACAATTTTTTTAACTTCATGCTAATACCCTCCTGTAACATTTATTGTATCACTGAATAAAACCGATTCCATCAAAGGTTTTATTGATTCAGAATTCTTAAATACAAACAATTTCATATCCACCGCTTTGTCCGTTTTTTTAAGTTTCTGTAAAAAATATATATCGTTTAAATTATTTTCTTTTATATCAAAAGCATTAATATCAACCATTAAATTTTCACTGTTGTAATACGCCACAATTACATATGCACCATTTTTAATTATATCATTTTCTAAACATATATGTGTAATTTGTGAGTAGTTTTCTGCCTTTTTATTATCTGAAGTTCTGAAAGCAGATAGCTTTTCTGAACTTTTAAAAACAGTTTCTCCTGCCATTATTCCGTCTTTTGTTGAAAAAACCAAATCATTAACCGTAATATCTCCAAATTTTACGCTTACGGAAATATCGGCTTTTTTATTTTCAGGGTTCTGAACATAAATTTTAATATCTGCCCCCGAAAAGTCAGCCATCAGTATGCAGGGTTTATTGGTTGTTATTTCATAATTATTGATTTTCAGACTTCCTTCTGTTCGGAAAACCGCCTGAACAATATTCAGATTTTTATGATAAACCGCCTGAATATTTTTATTATTATGAATGATTTGTACCGGGTTATTATTTGTATAATCTGAAAGCTCCTCCGCAGTTTTACCCGGAACAATAATATAGGAATATTCACCATCTCCTTTATTTATACCATGGTCTAAATAAAGGCTGAAAATGTTTTCTGTATAATAAGGATATGATTTATCATCCTTACGTCTTCCGTTGCCTGTTTGTGCTTTATTTAAAACAGTAACATTCTGTTTTTCAGGAAATACATATCCTGTTTGTGCGTGATGCACCCATTTTATATTTTGCGATGTCAGCGATTCGGAAGCTTCAAGAATATATCTTCCGCTTTCATCACAATAAGTTACCTCTCCGTCTGAAATACACTGATTTAAATTTGTGAGAAGATTATATTGCTCATCAGTGCTCGAAACATCTGCTCCCAGCGCAACAATTTCATCATCAAAGAAAAACCAGGCTTTCTTTGCATTAACTACTGCGACAGATGGATTTATATATTCCTCTGCTGTTTTTGTTTTAAGATTATCTGAATAATCCATTGCAGCAGCACCGTAACTGCCGTTTGACACACCTCCAACAAAGCTATGGCTTCCATAGTGTCTGTTAGGAATATGCGAAAGATCTGTTTGCTCAGGTACGTCCTCATCCTTATTCAGTGCAGTTATCCCGGGGAGTCTGTCCCAATCCCACACAGCAATCGCTTTCTCATATTCATGGCCTGTTATCATAACAGGAAGTGTTCCTGCTCCCATATAATAAGTATTGTTGCCGTCATCACCTACACGCTCTGCTCTCAGGGTTCTGATACCGGACATTTTTAAAATTGCAGAATATCCGTTACGCTGATGTGCCATTAAATCTGTTTGCCAGAAATGTTTATTTCCGCTTACATAATTAGTGGATGTGTTTCCGTTCTTATTTATCAGTAAATCTTTTGCCACATCATCTTTAAGTTTTATGAGTTCATTTTTTCTTGGTATACAGGGTTCTTTCAGAAGCGAGCTTAAAACCTCTGTTATATATCCACGTGCAGAATTTGTTACCTTCCCATTTTCGTCAGGAGAATCTGCACTTCTTCCGATGGATGCAAAGTCTATGTTGTCACCTCTTACAGTCCATCTCATACTGTCAAGAAGCAAATCCACAAGTATAGAAAGCTTCTCTTTTGAAAACTGATATTTTGTTCCTGCCGCAAGCTCAACATAAAGCTTTGTTCCTCTTAAATACTGAAAGCCATATCCCCAGTTATAATGAAGAGGGCCATGCCCATAATAACTTCCGTCAGGATAGAAGCCGTCGCCAAAATAATTTGTACCTAAAACCGTATCAGGCACGTTTGACTTTGCCTCATCTGCCATTACGCCGTTTCCGTTTTCATCAACATGACCGGTTAATGTAACAGATAAAGCATCATATATTTTGTGTGCATAAGTAAAATCGTTTAATAAAACGGTAAGTGTTTTCCAAAGATGACACGTAACAGGAAGATTGCTTGTATTCATAGCAAATTCATAAGCATTATTGTTCTCATATCCTGCCCTTGAATGAAGGTCAAAATAATGTTCTTTGCATATGTCAATCAAATTTTCCGGAAGTTCGCAATCTATCTCTTTCAGCATCAAAAAAACATCTGCAAGTACTTTCGGGCATTCCAGCGTGTTTGACCAGTTGCCGGAAATTCCCACCATATCAAATTCTGACTTTACATAAAATTCTGCGGCTTTTTGTATTTTCATAAAAAGATCGACATTTTTATAAAGTGCTCTGTCTTTCTGTGAATATTCTGCCGCCATACCTTTTACACGGTAAATATGTTCCGCTCTGTCAGCATAAACTGCCTTTTTTGCATTTTCATCTGCGCCGTTTTCAAAGGTATATGTTAAATCTGAAAATTCACCTTTATCCGAAATTTTTTGAAGCCATTCCGCATCAAAATTACTATAAGACTTATATTCTTTAGCTAAATTTGAACGGAATCTTTTAAATAACAGTAAATCATCGTAATCACAAGGCTTGTACACTCTTAAATAATCAAGACTCATTGTCCCTTCATATACACCGCCTGTCATTTTCATCATAAAAACAGTCATTGCGTTTTCCGAGGTTACAGCAGAAATATCATTGATAGAATCGGTTTTATTTATGTCTAATATTACTCCGTCAATCATCACATTTACAACATTAACCGTTCCCTCTCTATAATCAAGCATAACCGAAAATGTGTGCCACTCATCTTCCGAAATTGAATCTGTGTAATTTTCACTTTTTGAAAGTCTTGGTATTTTATTTGTTATTGAAAAAAGCGGATAGAAAAAATTCACATCTGTCCGACCGGATACTTTTGCTTTAAATTCATAAATAACCGTACCGCTTTCAAGTCCTTTTTTCAGTTTCTCAGCCTGCTCGTTATTATTTGGTATTTTAAAACCAATTCTTCCTCTGCCCTTTTGTGCAAGCCTTGAAAGGTCAAAAAAAGCTACACCTTCACCGTCATCTGTTTTGATTTCCGGCAAATATGTGTCATACACCGTACATCCGTATTTTGAAAGTTCAGTGTTATCATTAAACTCAAAATCGTAATATACTTCATCGGCAGCATATTCAAAGTTATATTTCAGCTCAGCATCAACCTCTGCTGCCTGCACAAGGCAGGCAACAGAAATTGTAAATATCGCTATAGATGTTAAAAATGCAATAACTTTTGTTTTTATCATTATTTCATCTCATTTCAGATTGTAGCTTACAGTAAAATTGGCGAAATATCAGAAGGTTCTAAAGTTTCTACGCTTTCAAATACAAATACTTTTAATTTTACTGCATCGCTTGGTTTGTTCAAAGTTCTGGTAATTGCTCCTTCTGATAAATCTTCTGATAAAATATCAGTTACATCTGTTCCTACCAGACGATTTTCAGAATCGTAGTATGCTATTACCATACATTCTCCCACTGCAACATCGTAGCTTGCAATATTAAGTTTTACTGCATCAGTGAATGTTGTAGCCGGTGTTCCGTCTGCCTTTATAAAGTTATCGTATTTTTCCACTTTGTAGGCTCTTATATAGTCAACGTAGGTATATTCATTCTCTCCTGAAAAATAGAAGCCCAAAGCACTGTCATGCAGCAAATCATCAATATTGTCAATGCTTGTAAGACGATTTTTATCAACATCCATTTTATTTCCGTTTATGGTAATCTGATTTACATTTACTGTACCTTTTGAATAATCAAGCACGGCTGTTAATGTATTCCATTCACCTGCAGGTACTACATTCTTGTAACCCTGCTCATTTCCGGAGAATCTGATTGTTCCCTGATTTGAGAAGGCTGTGAACAATTTGGAAAGACCTACAAAATAAGCTTCTCCGTCGTTTTCAGCCGGTTTATTATAGCTTATTTCAATTGCAACAGGCCCAGCTTCCAGTGCCGACTTAATATTTGAATATTCCTCGCCTTTAAACACAAAGGATGTTCTTCTTGTATGTAAAAACTTACCAACGCTCTTATCAGGATAAGAAGAAGCATCTATTGTAAGTAAATCAGCTGTGTTGTCCCAGTCAGAAATTGTTGCATTTTTATATTCGGAGGTATTTCCAAACTCAAGGTCTAAAATAAAGTCACCGGATTTTTTATACACAGTTTTTACCGTTTCCGATTTTACTTTATAAATTCTTATATAATCTACGTAAGTAAACTCGTTGCTTCCGCCTCCGAAATAAAAACCAAGACTGCTGTCGTTAAGCAAATCATCAACATTCTGTATCGCCGTCAAATTGTCAGCCGCAACCGTTTGAACTGCTCCGTTTATTTTCATTTCTTTAACCGCTACAGAACCGGATGAATAATCAAGCACTGCTGTTAATGTATTAAAGCCATCTGTTAATGTACCCCAATAGTTTTGCTTTGCTCCTGCAAACTGCACGTGATTGTTGTATGTATTAAACAGTTTCTGAAGACCTACAAAATAGTTTTCTGCTTTTTTGTCAGTTAAAGGCTGTTTAAAGCTCATTTCAAATGCAACAGGACCGTTTTCAAGCGCGGATTTTAAATCTGTGTATTCTGCACCTTTAAAAACAAACGAGGTTCTTCTTGTATTTTTAAATTTACCTACACTTTTACCGGGATAAGAAGAAGCATCTATTGTAAGTAAATCAGCGGTACTATCCCAGTCGGAAATTGCTGCATTTTTATATTCCGAAGCGTAATTAAATTCAAGATCTAAAAGGAAGTTTCCATCTTTCAGATACTCGGTTTTTACCGCTTCTGATTTTACTTTATAAATTCTTATATAGTCTACATATGTATATTGAGTTCCATCCCCTGTAAAATAGAAATCAAGTTTGTCGGAAAGTAAATCGTCAACGCTCTGTATTACTGATAAATTATCTGCTGCTACACTCTGAACAGCTCCGTTAATTTTCATTTCTTTAACCAGAGCAGATCCCGATGAATAATCAAGCACTGCGGTTAATGTATTAAAGTCATCTGTTAATGTGCCCCAGTAGTTCTGCTTTGCTCCTGCAAACTGCACGTTATTGTTATATGTATTAAACAGCTTCTTAAGTCCTACAAAATAGTTATCCACTCTTGCTTCGGTTGTAGGCTGTTTAAAGCTTATTTCAAATGCGACCGAACCGTTTTCAAGTGCAGCTTTTAAATCTGTATATTCTTTTCCGGTAAATTTCATTTCGTTTCTTGCTGAATTTAAAAACTTACCTACACTTTTACCTTCAAAGGTTGTGTTGTCAACAGAAAGAAGGTCTGAACGGGTTAAACCGCTGTTATTGCTATCTTTTACCGTTGCATTTATATATTCGGATTCTTTGTTAAACTCAAGGTCTAAAATAAAGCTGCCGTCTCTTGAATATGCAGTTTCACTGCTGCTTGCAACTTTATAAATTCTTATGTAATCCATATATGTATAATTTGAATTATTTTCTGTAAAATAAATTCCAAAGGCTTTATCAGTTAACAATTTTTCTATGGTATTTATATTTGTTAAATCAGCAGTTATTTGCTTTGCTTCACCGTTTATGGTGAAAGCATCCACATCAAGTGTTCCGGATGAATAATCAAGAACTGCGGTTACTGTATTCCAGCTATCTGCATTTAACGAACCCCAAAAAGGCTGTGCTCCTTTTGCAAACTGCAAGCCGGTGGTGTTATATGTATTAAACAACGTATTATAACCTGCAAAATACACTTCACCGGTGTTATCTGTTGGCTGAAGAAAACTGAATTCAAAAGCAACAGGCCCTTCTTCAAGAGCGGTTTTTAATGATGAATATTCTTCACCTTTAAATTTAAAAGAGTTTCTTGTTGAATGTAAAAACTTACCTGCACTCTTGCCCTGATACGTTGTGTTGTCTATCGAAACAAGAGTCTCCGGGGCTAATTCCTTGTTATAAGGATCCTCGATTGTTGCACTTACATATTCATCCGGACTACTGAATTCAATATCTAAAATGAAATCACCGTCTTTTGAATAAAAGGTATCTGCAACCTCAGTGCCCTCCGATGTTTCTGTTGCCAATACAGGAACTGCCAATGATGAACAAATTACTGCAAACATAAGCAGTAAAGATAATAGATTTTTTGCCTTCATAATAAATGTCCTCTCTTTCTTTTCATTTTTATTTTTTTAATTTTTTATTACCAGACAGGAATTATAATAAAGTCTGTATCCGGCAAGACACACTGTATCTCCGGGCTCAATTTCATCATAATTACCAAGCCACATTTTATCCCTTTGCCTGTCGTAATATACTACTCCATCTTTATCTGAGTTAAATATAAACTTTCTTAGCATTGTTATCGGGCCGGTCACACTCAGTTTATCATTATTTATAATATCATCCGGAGTATTATCCGCAAAATGATATTTATCAATGTTTTCAAAATCTAAAAACAGATTATATTTTGTGGAACCGTTTTTAGAAATGCGGTTTGCTTTACCTGAAATTACATAATTCTGCACATCCCATACCAAATCTGCACTGTCGCCTGAAACTGCACTGTTTGTTGTGGACGAAAAATAGTAAATTCCCCTGTCTGATATCGGATATGCCTCCTGCGCCTTTCCGTCTTTTACCGCTATTTTATACTGGTCGATATATCTGTCGGCACGTACCGAAACCAAAAGTGCATCACCTGTTTTAAGTGTTCCGATTACAGCTAAGTCTTTGTCCTGAATTTTATATTCAACAAAAGCACCGTTGTGATATCCGGCTGCCACTTTCGCTACGTCGCCGTTTTCTGTAAGAACATCGTTTATGCTCTTTATAACAAACATAACAGTTTCATCCGGTGTGAGATTTATAGAAGATGAACCTACATTTGTTTTATATACAACCACTTCACAGTTATAGTCATCATCTGCATTATAAACAAGAACGTCGTAACCTCGTGAAAGCTTCATATAAGTAGTATCACCTTTAAAGCTGTACAGCCCTTCATTGTTTACAATAGATGAATCCGAGCTTTCCGGAACAATAAACATCACCGCATTTGAAACCGAATACAGTCCGTTGTAATCGTTATCCGGAAATGCATTGTTATCATCAAATAAAACTCCATCAAAGTTGGCACTGTAATAACCGTCTAAATTAAGTGCAAGTCCGTCAACACCTTTTTTTCCGATTGCATTCTTAGGGAGTTCTATTTTAACAAGCTGCTTCATATCATTAACTTCATAAAGAACAAGTTGTCTTATTACATTATCCGAACTGTCAAGAAACTGTTTATATGCCTCCTGGATGTTTTCCCCGTTATAACTTTTATATTCGCCGTCTTTTACAATTTCAAATCTATTGGCGGCAGTAAAGGTTTCCATCACGCCGTCAGTTGTATAAAGCTTTACTGCAAGGCTTTCTGTAAGTCGTTTTTTCGAATTCTTTACATCAACTATATATGCAAATTTTTTATTTTCAGAAATCTCAATATCTGCAATAAATCCTTTTGCATCAAGATAAAGCGTGTATTCACTACCAATTCTTATATTGGCTGCAAGTGACGAAACATAGGGATTTAGCTCATATACTGCTTTTTTGGTTAAATATTCACCCTCCGAAGTTGCACTTACAAAGGTTTCGCTTATTTTCTCAGATGAGGAAAGAATTTTTATATAATAATCCGTCTGTTTGGACTTGGCAACAAGCAAAACATCATTGGCACTAACATCTGCTACAATCTCAGCGAAATCTGTTTTAATGCCTTTGTCTTTTTCATACTGAACACATTCATAGTCTTTTAAAACTATTGCAGAACCGTTCTTTTCAAGAATGGAACCCGAATTTATATTAGTATGCGATACAAAGAAAAGCTCGTAATCATTGACAACGGCAATATCAAAAATATTATCACTGTTATTATCAATAAGCTTAACATCACCGACTTTTGGGAATAAATCGTCCGGCAGGCATTCAAAATAGAACACTACGTTATAAATAACTTTTAATGTTTCCGAAAGCTTTGCCTTTCGCTCGGTTTCATTCTCGTCATACCAGAAATATTCCGATAGAGAAGATTTGCTTTTAATTATGCTATCCGCTTCTATATCCCATATTCTGTTGTTTTTTGGAATAAGGCAAACAAGTTCATTTTGTTCATACTCATTTTCACGGTAATAAAACTTCACATTTTGCCCTAAAATTTCCTTTGCTTTGCCATCTTTATCCGTATATGTGTTTGAATTAATCACAACACATCCCGACTTAGCCGATTTTTTATCATTATTTACAGAAGTAATATCATTAGTCTCTACTACACCCTCAGAAGATAATATCCCATGATATGCTTCAAGCAGTGTTATGCCTTCCTTATAGCTGAATTCTCCCATGCTGCTCATACTATCCATTTCCCATATTTTAGCATCAAGTGCATTGTAGATAAGATTTGCAAGCTGTTCACGGGTTATTTGGTTTTCATCCCCGCTGTTAAATCCGCTTAAAATCCTGGCTTTCGCGGCATATTGCAAATAACCTATAGGATATCCCCCTGCCTCTTTTGCAAGCTTATCATATCCAAGAAGAGTAACTAAAGGTTTTACCGCCTGATTAAATGTAATAAATTCGTCAGGTGCAAAAATTCCGTTTCCTTTGCCCTGCATAAGGCCTGTCTTAACGGCAGTATATATATAATCCTTCTTTATTGTTTCGCTGTTAACGTCAACAAAGTCGGCAGTCCCTTCCTCTACAGGAACATTTGCAACCTTACATAAAATCTCTGCAAATTCGGCTCTGGATACTGAATTGCCATTTTCAAAATTTCCCGTTGCGTACAAATCCATAAATCCTAAGCCGACAATTGCATCGTACTCATTAAAATCATTAGAAACTGCAAACGCACTTCCTGAAATAATCATAGCAGATAAAAGAAGCAACATACATAATATATACGCTATAAATTTTTTCATTAGCTAATTACCTCCCTTACTGAATTATTTGTAAAAAGTTTCCGCTATTACCTTAAATGCCATAGCTCTGCTGCATATACCTTTTGGCAGGTAACTGTTTTTTTCAACTCCGTTTACGATTCCAAGCGCCCTTAATTTATATACAGCATCTTTTGCATAATCGCTTATATCAGCATCATCGTTAAAAATTTCTTCTGTTGAACTACCGTTCTCAACGTAGTTAATATACTTCATTGCTCTGTATGTAAGTACAGCCATATCCTCTCTGCTGATGTATGTTCCTGTACCAAACTCTGTTTCGCTTATTCCAAGAGTAATTCCTGATTTGTAAAGCTTTGATACATACTGAGCATACCATTCATTCGGGTTTACATCCGAAAAACTCATATTATCAGCTGTTTCGGTAAGTTTTGCGGAATTAACAATAAGCTTTGCAAACTCTTCTTTTGTTATAGGATCATTTGGTCTTATTTTATTATCGTATCCGCTTATTACACCAAGCTCCGAAAGGCGGTTTATATAAACCCGCGCCCATTCAGCGTCTTTAATATCGTCATATACTATAACCTTTGAAGAATCACTTTTTTCTTCGTTTTTCTCAGCAGCTGCAGCAATCGCAGCATTTCCGCCGAAGGTTCCGAGACTTCCGCTGCTGCTTCCGCCGCCGGAAGAGCTGCCACCGGAAGAACCTCCTCCGCCACCGTTATAAACAGGCGAGGTGAAAGCTGTAATTAATCTGTTAAGTTCGGCTTTTATTTCGGTTGTTTCTTTAAAATCTGATCTAAGTGAAATTACTGCATATATATCGTTCTGTGTATCTGCTGAAAGGCTCTCAAGCTTCTTTAGTTCATCTGATATATCAAGACTTACTACGTCATTTATCTTATTAAGATTTTCAAGACGGGATTTGATATTTAACCTTGTTGCTTCATTTACAAGAGTTATCCCAACACCTTTATAAAAAGCACTTTGAACCGTTTCCCTGCTATCCAGCGGTTTGCTTAAAAAATATGAGGAGAAGAAATTTTTATTATTCATTTCACTGTAATAGCTGTCAGCCTCCACATCCAGATTCAATGCCTTTGCATACAGGTTTACAGTGTCTTCCAGCAAAGTTGGTGCATAAGTTGAATTTTTAAGCTTATATATTGCTGTTTCTTCGTTGAAAAAATCAAGCAGCATAGATAAATCTACTTCTTCTTTACAATCCAAAATTCTCTGCGGTATTTTTTTCATTATTTCGATTTGTTCATTTTTGCTCAGCAAAGAATATACAGAATACAAATCGTAATTCATAAGCAGTACATATTTATTGCACAAATCAACTATCTTTTCTCCGCAATCTGTATCCGAAGCAGGAACTTTTTTAACTTCAATTAAAAATTCGTCGTAATTTATATATTCGAATTCTGTGCTGTCCACATTGTAGCCCGACGAAATATATGCGATATAATTTCCGCCTGAAAATTCTGACAAATCAACGTCAAAGCTCACTTTTTCATCAGAAATTGCCGCAGTTTGAGAATGCACTAATTTAGCAGTATTAAAAGTGGATTTAAGATCGGTTAATGCATCTTCTTTATTAAAAATGAATATGGTTGCATACTCATTTTCCGTTCCCGAAATACTTGCAGAAAACTTTCCTGTTTTATCGTTAAAATTTATTTCGGAATTATTCGCTGTAACCGTTGCCTCGTTATCTTCAACAATTAAATACAAAGAAACAGACTCATTATCAGAAGTTTTTCCGTTAACACGAATAACCCCCTTTGATGCCGATTGAAATTTGGTTCTGTCCCAGATAACAGATTTTAAAGTTCCCTCATATTCAACTTTGTCAGGCAAAACAACACTTTCACCTGTTTTAATTTTTTCTATAACATCAAATCCATATACATGGACAGATGACAAAAGCATCCCTGTTATCAGAAGAGCTGTAATAATTTTTTTCATTATAAATTCCTTCCTAACTTATATCTGCTTTTATTTTAAATAAAATGGTGTAGAATTGCAAATCCAATGTTCGTTAAAGCCTTCTAATTCAACTCGTATAAACTGTTTTAAATTAAGTCCCTTAAGCGGAATTTCAAGATTAACTTCTACATCATTAACATCATCTGAATAAATCAAATTTTCGCCGGAGTAAACACGTATTTTCTTTATATTTTCTCTCATAACCTTTGCATGTACAAAAATTATTCCGTTTTCAGCTTCTTTGTAAGAAACTTCCTCTCCGGGAATATGTTCATTCAGCATAATATCTGCTTCGTCAAAGCCTGCTGCGGCAATGGTATTTCCCGACCTTATTGCCTTTACTACATTATCACGGCAGGGTGTATTCCCGTCAAGATAAATAAAGTTAACTGCCGGATTATCGAAAATACGGCGTGAACCAAACAAATCAACAGAATTCATAACAGGAATTCTTTTTCCCATAAGCCAGTATCTTTCAATATCTGTACCGGAAAGTGAACCCATACGGTGTTTATCCACCGCATCAAAGCCGTAATCATACCAGTAATCAAAATCAGGATGAGTAGCACAAACCGCACCGTTATGCTCGTGAACATAGTCAATTGCTTCTTTCAGATATTCAGCAATTTCTTTATCCGAAAAACGGCTGCACGTATATTTCAGAGTGTACGCATCAGGATCTATGCCAATTGCAAGCATATGATATGTATTCGGACTTATATGTCCATACTTGTCTTTATAATTGAACGGATGATATTCCTGCCCGTCTAAAAACAAAACTTTATCGTCTGAATATTTTTCCGGATTAAGATTTCCTTTATAGGGAGCAATATCCTTAAGTGCCAAAGCACAGATATCATATCCCATATATCTCATCAGTGCATTTATTGTTCCGGGTGCAGCATCGCAACCATACCAGTCAAGAGAATGCATATGAATCGCGAGCTTGTAGTTCTTTTTCAAAGGAAGAGTTTTCTTTTCATCTGCCGGCATTTCCTCATCTTCGCCATTTAAGAACCTCTTAAAGTATGCCATAAGATTTTTGGAATATTTTCTCCAGAAAGCAAGACATCTTTCCGCTTCATCATTTAAAATTTCGGGAAACAAAATCTGATTAAGGAAAAACATTCCTTCCCCATACTTTGCACAAAGTATCAAAGAACCATCCTTAACAGAAGTATCCATAAATGAACCTAAAACCTCCCACGCGGGATTTGCAAGGAAACAAGACTGTGCTGTTGTACGAACACGTCTTGAAGGTTCATGATTTTCGTCAAATTTAACTATTCCAAAGGTATCCACATCAAGCTTCCAGTTAAACATTTCATCCGGAGTGATAATTTCAGGTTCACTAAAGAGCTTTTTGCCGTTTTTTTCAATCCACGGCATCATATAAGTCATATAAGTGGTGTTATCCCCCGTAAACGATGGATCAGCACTGCAGCCAAAACCGTTGATTGTTTCAATATAACGGTGAATAAGTTGAACATAACCAACCTCTTGGGGTAAAAAATACGGAGCCCAGCGCTTATAATCCTGATGCATAAATGCCAGAATCCCGCCTCTTTTTACCCAGTCGTGCACATAAAGTTCGTCATTTTCCAAATCATCATTGAAGCCGTTTTGCTCAATTATTACCACATTGTAATTTTCAAGATACCCGGGCACAGTAATATCAATTTTCTCCAGTTCAATGCCCTGCTCCTTCAAAAAATCAACAAATTTATACGGCGGTTGAACCCAATGAGCAATGTAGCCAATCTTTAATTCTTTAGACATAAATTCCTCCCAAAGATGTTCTCATCTTAAAAAATTAATATAAAAATCTCAACACCGGTTATAACATTTTATTTGCATATTCAAGCGAGAAAGCATCTGTGCAGTCCGGCACAGGTGATATATGAGTGAAATCTTTTTTTGTTATACCCATAAATCGCATAATATTATCTTTGAAATAAAGCTGTTTCAAACGGTCGTTAACACCAAGTTCATCCATAATTTTACTGTCACGTTCAATCCACGATTTTGCCCAGCCTGTGTTGTAATTATTTAAAGTACAGTCCGTACCGTAAAACACATTTCTCGGCGTATCATAACCACAGTTATAAATTTTGTTTAAAAGATCTTTTCTGTAAATTGCCGGTGTTCCGGGCGTTAAGTCCAGAAACAATTCTGCCGAAACATCCGGATTAGTTGCATAAGCATTTAACAGCTTGCCATACATAGCAATAGTTTCATCACACCAGGGCCACGCACAATGTGCAAGAGAAAACCTGAGTCCTGCGATATTTATAAGACTTTCCCAGTTAAGAGGTCTGTTGTATTTACTCGAATCATATCCATCCCACAAAATACCCGAATGGAAAAAAACCGGCTTATCCATTTTTGCTATTTCTTTCAGAAGCTCTATGCAGGGCTCATCATACACATAAAAACAATCGCATATGATTTTAAATCCCATAATACCCTTTTTTACAGCATCTTTCGCTTTCTCTATTGCATTTTCTTCCAGCGGATGAATGAAAAGAACAGGAAAAAATCTGTCCGTATAATTTTTTGTCCATTTTTCAAGACATTCCATTCTTTTTTCATATGAATATCCACCACCAAGCGGACTTTGCGGATCGGGTGAAAACACCACTCCGCCTTCAATCCCAACTGAATTCATTCTTTCAATTATGGCATCGGGATTTATGTTATCCACCTCACTGTGAATATGTGCATCAAAAATATTCATAATCAACCACCTTTAAAAAGCAATTACTTCTATCCCCATAATATTTCCAAATTCAATTATCTGTTCGTAAAGGTCTTCACCGTATCCAAGACATCCGTATTCATTGTTCCAGTTTTCAACCAAAGCACCAACATCGCCTTCCACATTCACAAAAGCGTGCGGCCAGAACGGAATTCCACATTCGTGACGGCGTGCTTCCAGTTCATCCGGATCAGGCTGAACAACCTCACAGCGTGCCAATGCAATTTTAAATTCTCCGTTCACACGGCTTACACGTGCAAGCACACCTTTTCCGCTTTTGCAAACAAGATCAATAGAAAGACCGCCTGCTTCACCCTCTGTAGGAATACCGTGGCCGGCAAGACTAACGCCGGCTTCGTTTGCCAGACAAGGAGGAACTGCTCCGTCACCAATTATTTTTATTTCACCCTTTGCTTTATCCACGTGCTGTAAATCTCCGTAATAAATCGGATCTTTGCTAAGTCCCATAATCATAATAGAAGTAAGACAAGTGTTAAAATCGGATAATGTAGCCGTTGGAACACCGTCGTTTAGCATCATACTCTGTGCAAAACAGGTTGCAGCATAATAATCGCCCATTCCCGGGAATGACTGAATTGTGTAATAATCAAATCCGTCACGTTCTTTAAGCTCTTTTAATGCAAGATACAAACGAATGGAACGGAAATTACATTCGATACGTTCAACCTTTGTTGTAAAATTACTGTCTATCCAGTCACATACTTCATCAACCTTAGACTGCGGAATATTTTTTGCAATTTCAACAAGTTCATATGTATCACGTGAATCTATATCAATACCGAATGTGCGCATCCACTGCGAAGGATCTGCAACACCGCAGGTCTGTCCCATACCTCTGCCACCGAAAGCACGCAGAGTTGTAAGCTCCATACTCTTTTTAAGAGCTGATGCCTTACAGTAGTTTGCAACACGTTTAGCCGCTTCACCGTCGCTTGTTCCGCCATATACAAATTTGTGTTTAATTCCAACCTCATTAAGCGCTGCACTAAGAACAAGTCCGCCAACAGGACGCCAGCCCTGTGAACCGTCGTGTGTCCACACAACTATTCCTTTGCCCGTTTTAGCAAATTCACGAATTGCACCAATCATATGTGCAGCCCATACCCATGTACCTGTAAATAAAACAAGTGTGTCAATACTGTCATCTTTAGCAAGCGGAAGCAATACATCCTTTGCTTCTTTTTTTGTTGCTACAATCAAATCTTCTTCCACAAGACTGATACCCTCGTTTTTTAAAGCTTCTTTTGCCTTATTGATGATACTTTCATCAATAAATAAATTTCCATCCGGATCTTTAAGCCCGTCTTTATGAACTCCATATACTATAAATGCTGATTTTGATTTAACCATTTTAATCTCTCCTATTTTTTTATTTTATAAAACAGTTCTGCTGTTTATTAAATACGTTATATTATCATTTCCCGATACAACTCCGGTTTTAAAACCAAAATCCAGAGTTTCTCCGGGATTTAAGAATGGCAGCTGATGCCTTGCTCTTAATACATCTCTTGATTCACAAGGTACGTTTGCAGGTTCAAGTGCCAGAACATAATCCTTAACATCCTCCAATACCCATTGTGTCATAAACGGCAGTTTTTTACTATCAAATGTAATATAAACCGCCATTCCGCCATCTATATCTTTATTGTGTACCCAAGCGGTAACCAGGCTGTCCTTTTTATCAAATGTATGTAAATAATTTTTTTCGTAATTTTCACCGTTCGGTGACTTTACGGAATTTCTTTCATCCATTCTTTTCTGAGTATATTCATCATATCCGCAACAGTTTACAGAAGGAACATATATCTTTGAGTTTTCGTTTAAAAACGGATACCCGAAGTTTATATGATATAACAGATTAAGCGGTACAGGTCTGCTTCCTTCGTTTTTTATTTTATCTTTCACAAGCAACCAGGATTCACCGAATTTTGATTTTATTGTGCGATGAATATGGAGCTTATGAGAAAAAGGTGCTGAATCAAACAAATCTCCCTCAATTATAATATCTCCGCTTTCAAAATCCGTAAGATCTGCAACCCTTTTTGCAGGAATTCCCGACCACCTTCCATGCTGACCTAATCTTTCGCCCTCATCACTACAGGGAGAACTAAGATACGCAGGCCCGCAGGTTGTGAGAAGACCGGCAGAAAAAGTTCTTAACCATTCCGTTTCCCAGGGATCACAAAAAGACGGATTTGCCTCCATATTTTCCGTAAGGTACGGTAAATTTATCCCTTTATATGATGCAAGTGATATATCAAGCCCTCTGTCACAAACAACAGTATATTCAAAACCGCTGCCTGTACGGACATCAATACAGCGACACCCGTCTGAAAAACCTTCCGAAAGACGGTAATGGCGAGTTCCGCCAATCTGATAATTGTTTCCGATATAACGTTTCATCTTTAACTGCTTTTCATCTTTTCCTGTATTTATAATCTCCACATCCATTCAACCTTTCTTACTATACATTATACAAAAAAATCAGACTTATAAAAAGATATATTTGTTCAATATATATAACAATTGTTCTGTTTTGAACAAATAATACATATTTTGTATAATTTCGTACAATTGACTTATAATTTTTTTTATGATATACTGACTATGGTGATATAAATGTTAAATATTAATGTAGCAAATCTTAACAAGATTTTTCGAGACTTTTATACCCTGACAAATATAAGAATTGTTCTTCTTAACAAAGAAAAGGAAATTGTTATGGAATACCCTTCTACCAAAAACACTTTCTGTAATTTAATTTCCAAAAATGAATACTGGGACAAAAAATGTGAAAATTGCGACCGCACCAACGTTGATTTATGCGCACGAACAAAAAATTCTTCGACCTACAAATGTCACCTCGGTCTCGCAGAAACCATTGTTCCTATATACGATAACAATGGGATTTTAGGTTATGTAATGTTTGGTCAGGTACTGATAGAAGATACCGCAGAAAAAACAAAAAAATGGCTGAAATCACAGTTTAGTGAAGCTGATTTTGAAGGTATAACAGATTCAATAGAAAATATACCTGTTAAATCCGCAAACGAGTTTGAAGCCTGTGTTACAATATCGCAAGCTCTGGCAACTTATATATTCACAAACCAGTGGATTGCACCTCAAACTTCTGAATTCATACGTCATATGGATAAGTTTATAGAAAATAATTTAAGCCAGAACATAACCGTTGATGACATTTGCAACGAATTTCATATACGACGTACAAGATTTTATAACATTGCAAAAGAATGTCTTGGCTGCAGCATTGCATCTTATATACGCAAGCAACGAATTCATCATGCCTGCCGTATGCTTCGTGAAACAGATGAGTCAATAAGCCAGATTGCTGAAAAAGTCGGTTTTCTGGACTACGGACATTTTTCACGTGTTTTCCGCCAGCTTCAGGGAATTTCCGCAACAAATTACAGGAAATTATATCAGAACAAATAAAAAAAGACTGCATTTGCAATCAATAAGACTAATGACAAACCCACCATTTTCAGGTGGGTTTGTGTCGTATATATCAAATTTCTAAAAACTTTTTATTAAATCAACGAAGTAATAGTCTCTGTCAGCAGTTAATTCTGAGGAAAAATTGTATAACTATTGAGCTGACTTGATTTCGCTCGCATATCTTTTACCGATACGAAATTTTATAATGGCGACAATTGTAATCACAAATTCAATTCCGTAAGATACCGCTGAAAAAATCGGAGCTTTAACAAGCAGATTATAAGAAATAGCACTTATATGAGGAATCAAAATTACATATCGCATTAACTTCATATTCCGTATGGCAAATGTGATTGCATACATACAAGAAGCAAACATATACAAAATGTCCCAGGCTGATGATTTTCCCGACAAAACAACATAATTTATTACAATGTAGCTGAAAACTGTTACGAAACACAATCCAATTATTATGTACAACGGAACTTTTTTATCATTTTTTTCGTATGAATAGCAAATTAATCCTCGCCCTATTCCAATGGCAACAGCAATCATAGTAAAATATGCACCCATGAAACAGTAAGAAAGCGACAAAAAAACATTACCAATCAATTGCAAAATCAGATAATTTTTTTTACTTTCAAAAAAATAACTGATGGAATATAATAAAAGTGCAATTACACTCATAACATAAGATAATGTCATCATTTCAATTCTTCTCCCGGACACTTCGTCATCAGACAAAAAGACTGCTTAGGTAGTCTTTTTGTAATTAATTAATCATTGAAAAAATACGAATAGCAGCTTTAACATTTTCGCGCATTGCTTTTTCCGCATCAAGAAGAACATCGTGAAACTGAGAATATGTTTTATTAGAAACTGCTTCTCCGCCGGCTTTTGCCATATATGTATAATAGTTAATTTTTCTTACGCCTCTTTTTATCACTTCACAATAATCGGCATCACTTACACCTGAGCCTCCGTGCATAACTATCGGAACATCTATCATATCCTTTATTTTAGAAATTCTTTCAAAATCCAATTTCGGCGCATTTTTATAAAAACCGTGAGCTGTTCCAAAAGCACAGGCAAGTGCATCAACGCCTGTTCTTGCAACAAAATCTGCTGCATCATAAGGATCAGTATAAACAGATGCATTTGCAGGCTTGTCTGCTCCACCCTCTCTTGCACCCATAGAACCAATTTCGCCCTCAACAGAGGCATTGTATTTTTTTGCTTCCTCTACGATTATTTTTGTATTTCTTATATTTTCTTCAGTATCAAGCTCAGAACCATCATACATTACCGATCTAAAACCAAGCTCAAGGCCATATTTAACATAATCCATATCCACACCGTGGTCAAGATGCACACACACCGGAACTTTAGCAGATTTTGCAAACATCAGCATCAGAGGTGCTATTTCATTCATTTTACAAAGCCCCATTTCTTCATGAACCTCGGCATGCATAATTATTACAGGCTGATTAAGCTCTTCTGCCGCAGAAATAACAGCCTTAAGGCTTGTCATATTAGGAGTGTTAAACGCTCCTAAAGCAATTCCCCTTTCTTCTGCATACTTTAATATTTCTTTCAAATTAAAAAGCATTTCAAATCACTCCTTACAGATTTTTTACAGCGGTATATAAATTCGCATATTTTTTATATAACTTTGAGTATTCCATACTGTTTTTAACATCAGGTTTAAAAACCTTACGCACGGTCGCCATTTTGGATACAGCACATTTCAGGTTATCAAACACATTAAGTGCCACGCCTGCAAGAGCCGCCGTTCCTGCTGCACCAACTTCTTTACAGTTAAGTGCAATAATATTCGTATTCAGAATATCCGCCTTAATCTGAAGCCATATATCAGAAGTTGCACCGCCGCCGGTCGCTCTGATTTCCTTTATTTCACCGGTAAGAGACTTCATAGTGTTGAAATTAAGAAGCATTTCATAAGAAGTTCCTTCCATAAGAGCTTTATATATATCATACTTATTTGTTTCAAGGGTTATGCCAACAATTGCTGCCTTCGAATCATTATCCATATAAGGTGTTGCGGCTCCGGTAAAATGCGGAAGAATAAGTATCCCTGTGGGCTTGTCATCAACCATTTTATCGAGTTTTGCATATATGTTTACATTTTCCTGCAAAGCTTTTTTATAATCTGATTCAGCAAAATTATCTCTGAACCATTTAAGAGTTGCACCGCCTGTATAAGACAAAGCATAGCAGGCAAACATATCATCTACATAAGGTACAACGGAATATCCGCATTCGTAAAAATCTATATTGCCGGGCTTTTTCTTAAGAACAACCGGAATGCATTCTACCGTTCCTGTACCATCCATAGCATTGTCGCTGCAAAATACACCTGCTCCTATCATAGCAGCAATCTGGTCATGGCATCCGTTAACAACCGTTATATCATAATCTATCCCAAGCTCATTCTTCACTTCTTCTTTCACAATTCCTGCAATTCTGCCGGCAGGTACCGGCGCAGACATATATGAAACGTCAACTTTCAAAGTATCAAAAATTTCTGTTATCCAGCATTTTTTCTCAATATCAAATGCACCGGTACGGGCAGCAAGAGAATAGTCTATTTGCGCATTACCCGTTAGTGTATAAACAATAAAATCTTCACTTAAAAGAATTTTTTTGCACTTTGAAAATACCTCTTTGCTATTATTTTTATGCCACAGAATTTTCGATATACTATACATGGAATGAGGCTTAACACCGGTCTTTAAAGTAAGAAACTCCGCTCCCATCAGTTCGCAAATTTTTTTGCATTCTTCCTCACCTCTGGGATCTGTATAAAGCATAGACGGTGCTAAAATATTATCATTTTCATCCAGCATAGCAAAAGTTTCTCCAAAACCTGTTATTCCCAAAGCATCAATTCTATAGTCTTTTACCGCACACTTTAAAAGCGAAAAGAAACCGTTTTTCACATCATTAAAATCAATTTCATGCTGACCGTTTTTATGTACAGAACTATATTCTTTGTAATATGTGTAAAGCAGCTCTGCTTTCTCATTATATAAAGATATTTTACATCCGGTTGTACCAAGATCAAGACCACCAACAATCATACTGTACCCTCCGATCTTTTAAATCTTAATTTTATTTTAGCAAAAATCAAAGTTTAATAATAGGAATTATCGTTCAAAAGATGATATTTTTGTTCAGAATTACAAATTTAATTATCGTTTTAGTTGACTTCACTATTGATAAATGATATAATTTTTCCAAAATTTAACCGAAAGGATATACACTATGTTTACACTGCCAAAAGTAATTAAAGGGAAAAATATCGAATTCGAATTTTTTCCAACAAAAATGCAGGCTTTAATTTTCCGCTCATGGGAAATGGTTCCCGCAGAAAAATTAGCAAAGTTATTAAAAACCTCTTCTGAAAATGTAAAAAAGCTTGCTTTTGAAATGGGACTTAAAGAACAAAAATATACAGATGAATGGCTTTTAAAAGGCTATATAACAATTATAAAAGCAGTATGGCATCTTCTTCCCTATTCACAAATATTAGAGCTCCTTGACTGGACAGAAGAAAGACTTGCATATGTTTTAAAGGAAGATGATTTTCTTGATATAAAGCTTGGAGAATTCAAGCCGGATTGCGAGGAACTTTTCTACAGAGAATTAACGCCGGAAGAAAAACTTAAAACACAGAAAATTAAAGCATCAATTGAAAAAAGCGGTATTGATTTTAATTCAGACGAAGCTGTTCCCTTTAATTTTTTTGAATATAAAAATAACGATATAAAGCAAAGTGAAATTCTGGACATTGAAATAACTGATGAATGGAGTATTAAAGACTTTACCAAAAATACAGATGTTAAAGCGTTTACCGAAGATTTCAAAAACGAACTTAATGTAAATTTCGGCATTACGCTTTGCGAAAAGTCAGATAAATCCTTTAATCTATCTCTTGATGAATCATTAAGCGACAATGAAGAATATCACGAAATTTACATAAATAAGAATTCTGTTGAAATAAAAGCAACAACTCCTGTCGGAATTATGCGTGGATTTTATTATCTTACAGAATTGACCAAAACATATAAAAAATGCACCTTTAAAATAAAAACCTATAAAAGAAATCCTGTTTTTAAAACAAGATATATTTATTCTTTTTGCGGACTCTACAGCGATGTGCTTGATCAGGATGGTGAAATTTCATTTCCTGAAAAGCTTTTAAAGGAATATGCACGACGCGAAATAAACGGTGTATGGATTCAGGCAATTTTATATAAGTTAACCGAATTTCCATTTGATAAACAGCTTTCCGAAGGCTGGCAGAAAAGAATGGAAAACTTAAAAAAGCTTTCACTTCGTGCGGCAAAATACGGAATAAAAATTTATTTGTATATAAATGAACCTCGTTCAATGCCTCTTGCCTTGTTTGAGAAACATCCCGAAATAAAAGGTCATCAATATCCTGACGGAAACACCTGTATGTGTACTCTCACCGAAAAAGTTCAGCTTTATCTTAAAGAGGCCTTACAAACTATTGTGAAAAATGTTCCCCTTTTAGGAGGTTTTTTTGCCATCACTGCGTCAGAAAATCACACAAATTGTTGTTCTCATTTTGGAAGGATAGATGCTGTTAACTGCCCTAATTGCAGCAAAGAAAAACCTGCCTCAATTATAGCAAAAACCATTGGAATTATGGCAGATGCGGTTTTTGAAGTTAATCCGGATATCAGATTTTTTGCGTGGGACTGGTCATGGGATGAGTTTCTTAGCGAAGACGAAATAACAGAAATTATAAAATACATTCCAAAAAAAGTTATTCTGCAATCTGTAAGCGAGCATAAGCTGGAATACGAATTTGGTGGAATAAAAGGAACAATTGATGATTATTCTTTATCTATGGCAGGCCCAAGCGAATGGACTAAAAAGATATGGAAAATTGCAAAAAAATTCGGTCATGAATGCAGTGCAAAAGTGCAGATAAACAATTCCTGGGAATGTTCAACTGCGCCGTTTTTACCTGTATATGATACTATTTTAAAGCATATGAAAAATCTTCGCAGGGAAAAAGTTGAGCATATAATGCTTTCGTGGACTTTAGGTGGATATCCGTCAGATAATATTAAAATAGCATCCGGCTTCTTTTTTGAAAACGAAGATATGTCAAGCGAAGATTCTTATAACCAGATGCTTAAAATTACCTACGGAAAAAATTCAGATATTATAAAAAAAGCGTCAACTCATTTCAGCAAAGCTTTTTCTCATTATCCCTTTGACTTAGACAGCCTGTATATGGGAACTCAGAATCTTGGTGTTGCGAATCTTTTATTTACAAAGCCTACAGGCTTTGAGCCCACTATGACCTGCTATCCCTATGACGGATTTAATATATGGAGAAGTGTCTATCCGGAGAATGTTTTTTTAAGTCAGCTTGAAAAGCTGTGTAATGAATGGGAAAAAGGATTAAAGCTTATAAAAAATATGCCCGAAAATGAATTTTATGATATGGCAGTATATGGTTATTCACTTTTTAAATCTTCATACAATCAGGCACTTTTCTATTCTGCCCGTAATAAGGGAGAGATAATCCCCGTCAAGCTTATAGAAAATGAAAAAGAGCTGGCTGTTCAAAATTATAAAATAATGCAACGAAACTATGCAATAGGCTACGAAGCGGCAAATCACTACTATGTAACAAAAACAATGCTGCTTGAAAAAATTATTCAGTGTGACTATATACGTAGTGAAAATTCAATATAATATACCTTGAAAGTGTGGAGATGTAATATCACCACACTTTCAAATTTTAAGCAGATTATATAACGGAGATTGAGCACTCTCAACCTCCGTTTAAAATTGTATTATTCGTATAATATTATTTTGAAATCCATACTAAATACTTTTCTCAATCATTTCTCCGCAACTGCCCGAAAAAACGGTTTCTCTTCCGCAATACACTACTGTAAGCTCTTTTTCATAGCCAATAGTAACATTAAAATCTGTAATTTCGCTGTTTTCCCATTTGAAATCAACAGTATGTCCTCCGGGTACTTTAAAGCCGGAAACCTGCCCATTTTTCCAGTTTTTGGGGAGTGCAGGCAAAATATACAGCTTATTGTTTTTAAAATGTGCAATTGCTTCGTTTACTGCGGCTACTGCTCCAAAATTTCCGTCAATCTGGAATACATACGGAGGATTTTTCGTTCCGAAAGGATGTGTATCAAGCAAGCTTGCAGTCGTGTACTGTTTAACAAGCTGAGAAATCTGTTCGTAAACGCCTTCACCATCTCCGAACCTTGCAAAAAGACACGCCATCCACGCACGGCTCCAGCCGGTTGGCCCTCCGTCGTTTGCCATTCGGAATTCAAGAGATTTTTTTGCAGCTTCAAACTGTTCAGGACGCTTTTCTTCTGTAAAAATTTCAGATGGGTACACTCCGAAAAGATGTGAAAAATGACGGTGCCCCGGTTCATGTTCTTCAAATTCTTCATTCCATTCAAGCAGTCTGCCGTCTTTTCCAATTTTAAATTCCGGAAGATTATCCCTTATTTCTTTCCATATTTTAACATCTTCACTGTCAACTTTAAGAATTTCCGCAGACTTTATTGCATAACCAAGAGCATCATATACAAGCTGAACATCCATGGCTGAGGATTTACAAATGGCAATCGGCATTGAACCAACACCAACAAATTTATTTTCCGGCGACTGACTTGGATAAATCTCGTAAACACCGTTTTCAAGCACAACATAATCTTCAATAAATCCTGCAACCTCTTTTATAAACGGATAAGCTGAATTTCTTAAAAAATCCTTATCACCGCTGTAAAGATACCTTTGCCAGTAATGCTGTGCAAACCACGGTGCGGCACCAAGCCACACCCCGTAACCATAAGATTCAGGAGTTGTTCTGCCCCACATATCGCTTGAAAGAGGCAGCCATATTCCACGACAGCCATATAAATCATCTGCGGCTTTTTTTCCGTGAGGTACACATTTATCAATAAACTTAAGCATTGTCTTAACACCGTCAACCAAAGCCATCGGTTCTGCCATCCAGTAATTCATTTGCAGATTAATATTAAAATGATAATCGCTTTGCCATGGTGGTTCTATATCATAGTTCCATTTACCCTGTAAATTCGCAGGAAGTTCCGCAATAAAATTGGATGACAAGTACAAATATTTTCCATAATTATAGAAAAGCATAATAAGTCCGTCGTCTTCTGCTCCTTTTTTCATTTTTTCAAGACGTTCCTCAAGGAATCCATCGGGAGCTTCGCAGAAAACAGTTAAATCAAATTTTTGCATTTCGCAGGAAAAGGTATCACAATGAGTTTTTTTCATAGATTCATAATCGTAGCTGTATCTTTCCGGATAATCAAAGTCCTCTTTTTCTGATAATACTTTAATTTCAGATGTTATAATCAGCTCTGTTGCATCTTTTATAAAAATTCCCGTTTCATCCGCTTCAGCCATTCCGTTACACTTTATAAAAGCCGCTGTTTTATATGCTATTCCGCCGGTAAAACTGCAGGAATACAGTATTTTCTCCGGAGAATACTTGCATTTTTCGTTTGCTCCATTATCTTCAGGACGGGTAAAGCTTATTTTCCCGGAAAATGAATCTTCGGAATACCATCTGCAAACAACTACATCCCGACAAGCGTCAACATAGGACGTTAAAACCACGTCACCGCCGTTATTTCTTTTTCTGGTTATTGTTGCCACTCCGTTTAGCAAATCCAGTATTCTGCCGCCTGAAGCATTTTCGCAATCAAGTTCAAAATTCAAATCACCTGCAGGTTGATAGGAGTCGATATTATTGTGAATTCCGCTTGTTCCGCCAACTCCTCCAAACCAGGCATTTGCAATAACCGTCGCTTTAAAATAGTCCTGTTCATTTATAAGATTACGTACCTGATTAAGAACACCGTCAGGTACTTTTTTTGTATCTCTGTCTCTTGTTACGCCTCTCCACAGAAGTTCATGATTAAGAGAAATTATATCCTTGGTATCTCCCCATATCATTGATGCGTGTTTACCGTTTCCAAGCGGAAATCCATCCAGCCAGTTTGATGCAAAATCTCTGCAATTTAGTACATAAAAACTATTCATACCTCTCCTCCGTTACAGAAGTTTTTTGATGAAAGAATTATATCACAACGGAGTTATTTTGTAAACAAAAAAATGAAAGTTATTGTAAAAGGGTAGAAATTTTTTGTATTTTGAAAGTTTTTGCAAAAAAATCCATCGCAGTTTTGTGACAGGTTGCGCACGGGCTGTTCTTATGAAAAAAGTGCACAATAAATATCCCATAAACCCCGAAACGCTCATTTTGGGCGGGATGCTTACTAATATATGTATATGCTCCGGGCACACCTCTCCCTCTATTATTTCCACTCCTTTCCACTGACATAATTGTCTTAATATTTCTCTTATTTCTAATCGCTTTTCCTCGTAAAATACTTTTCTCCTATATTTCGGTGCAAACACAATATGGTACTTGCAATCCCATTTTGTATGTGCTAAACTATTATTGTCTATGTTGCCTTTATTCATAGATAAATCCTCCTAATGTGTTTTTTTATTTGACTGGCAGGTCTTTTTTATTTTACCACATTAGGAG
>JAFQLQ010000033.1 GCA_017414505.1 Clostridia bacterium | reverse complement strand
TGTTAAAGTCCATACAAGACAAGGTGTAGATGTTCACTTTGACACAAGAGCCTGTGTAGCAGTATGAAACATATACGGCATAAAAAAACGAGTGTTCTCATAGAACTTCTTAAATCCTATAAGAACACTCGTAATGGTGCGGATAACAGGACTTGAACCTGCACCGAGGAACCCCGACTAGCACCTGAAGCTAGCGCGTCTGCCAATTCCGCCATATCCGCATATTAATTTTTCAACACTAAATATTTTAACACATTAATATAAAATTGTCAATAATTAAATATTAAAAATATAGAAAAGATGCCCTGCAGTTTAACCGCAGGGCACATTTATTATTTATTAAGATATTCTGACGGAGTAATGAATTTACATCCTTTTTCTTTAAGATATTTAATGTTTAATTCAAGATTTAAAAAGCTTTCCTCGCTCCACGCAGAGGGGTGGCCCTGAAGGATGATGTAATCGGCAGTTCCACGTTTTGCATAACGGTTCTGGAAAGTTTTGTAGCTTGCTATTACGCCCGTTTTTGATTCCAGATTAATTCTGGAATCAAGGACCTTGATTTTATCTGTTCCTGCGTAATCTGCCAGCATAATGGCTTTTATCTGCGGATATTGTTCTTCTATCATACTTCTTGTAGTTTCGGTACTGTTATTATACGGTGAACCGAAAGTTGTAATTGTAATTCCGCATTTTTCCTCCATTAAATCAAGAGTTTTTCCGAAAAATTCCTTCTGTTCATCGTAGGTACAGGTTGAATATTCGGCAGTGGAATGGTCAAAGCCGTGGTGCCATATTTCAAATCCGTCGTTATGCCAGCCTTTTATTGTTTCGTAAACGCTGTTTGCGGTGTCCTCATTAAAACGTTCGCCTATAACACCAAATGAAGCTACTGTATCAAGCTTTTTACAAAGCTCATATGCTGACTGGAAATCCCCTACTGTATTAGCACCAAGATCATCAAATTTCAAAATAACATACGGTGCGTTTTCATCCTTTGTAACAGGCGAAAATTTTTTGGGAACAGCAAGAAGAGGTTTCATATTGCCGTAACCGTCCCACACCATACAAACAAGCTCATCGGTCTCTTTTTTTACAGAAATATCAAGCTCAAGCTCGGTATCGCCGTCTTCTTTTGTAACCTCGTAGGTATCCGCCGAAACATCAACAAGAATTTTATTCTGATACTGTGCCGCTACAACGGTGAATTTCTCAGTATCGGCTCTCTGTGAAACAGGAACAACAACCTTGTAATCACCCTCAAAAAATACTTCGGTAGGCATTCCTTTTAGTGTAAGATAAGGTTCGCCAAGAGGCTGTTCTTTTATTTCGGCTTCGGTTAAGGTTACTGTTCCGCTGTTGGGAACAATATCAATATAAGCATAAGAAACGCCTGCTTTTCTTGTTGCGGTTACGAATGTTGTTTCATCGTTCTGAGTGGCGTTTACTGCAAGCCAGCCTTCAGGAAGAAGAACTTTTACAGTAAGCGGAACATTGAACACCTCCGAAACAAGCGGAAGATTATCTTCGGTTGTCATTTCTCTTGTAAGGTCAAGTGTTATGACATCACCGTTTAAGGATGCATTAAGAGTAGATGCCTGACGTTCTCTTACATATTTGATGGCGTCGCCGAAGGTAGTACACCACACTTTTCCGTTCTTAACAAGTTCGGAAATATGAGAAAATACAACATCGGCATTTTCTTCTGTTATATCTCCGCTGTCGCCTACTCCATGACAAAGACTGATATACCAGCCCTTAGCCTTAACTGCCGCACCTATCTGATCGCAAAGCACTTTTGAATCGTTTTTGGCATCCGAGAAAGAACGCATATAAAGATTATGCCACTGCCCTTTTTCGTTTCCTGTTTCGGGATCAAGGCTCTGTATTCCCCTGCTTCCCATACGGATACCGTGATAGGTATTCATTGCAACATCGTACGCGCCCTCAGACAAAACGTTATACGCCGCCGCGAAGCCTACTACGGAAGTATTAAAACGGCTTTCTATGTCAGATTTAGACTGAACAAGCTCTTTCTGATAATTTTCTTCGGTATTGTGAGAAAGAAGCTGTTGTTTTTTTGTTTCGTCTACCGTTCCGTCTTCGCCCGTTGCCTCTTTTTCTGCTATTTCATCAGTCGGAAGCAATTTATGTGTTGCAGAATGGCTTTCGGGCGCTAAATAGCCTTTATCGTAAATTTCCTGCCATTTTGCTATGGTTTCCTCGTCTGCAATACGGTCAGAAATAAGCATTGTGCTTCCTTTCAGACCATATTTTTCAAATTTTTCGTTAAGAAGCAATGCGGTATCGTAAAGACCGTCATCAAAGGTCATGGATACAATGGAATCTGCCCCACCCGAAGCTTTTGTTATTTCCGCTTCAAATTCGGGATAAACTCCGTCTGTTTCGTAGTTAACCGTTGCTGTAGTTCCGTCAACAGATTTTGCCGAAACGCTTACTGTATGTCTGCCCGAACCAAGATATTCGGTATCAACTTTATATTCGTTTATTGCGGTTTCTGTTTCGGGAACTTTTGTTACTGAAACTTCGTCGCCGTCTATGGTTGCGGTTATTTCCTCTACGGGCATATTGAAGGCAACATTTCCGTTTTCAAGATTTTCGCCTGCAAAGGTTACTGACGGTGTTTGATACATGTGGAAATTGGAAATGGTTGCTGTGCTAGCCTCTGCCGGCGTTGTTTCCGTTTCGGGAACGTAATAGAATTTATCAATGTATATGAAAAATCTGCCCGTTTCGTCTACGGGAACATTTTCTGCGGTAACTACAGAATTAACAGTAAAGGTTGCAGTTCTTGTACCGTCTTCGTTTTCGGTTGTTTTCATAACTACGGTAATATGGCCCGGATCGGAAACCGTCATTACAGAACCTGGCTTTATAGCTGTTTTTCCATTCCAGTCGGGCCCGTAAAACAGATAGATATACACCGCTTTATCCGCCGCACGGAAACTTTTTGCATCAAATTCCATTACGGTTGTGCCCGTTGTAATGGGAATAACGGGACTGTATATTCTTATATAATTAGTGTGATTTCCGTATGTGGTTGCTCCGGTGGTGGCGGTGAAAACACCTGAATTTCCCGATGTTTCCCTCGTCGTTCTGCGGATTACGCTGTCGGTTGAAATAAAATCTTCAAGCTCATTTATTAAAACACCGTCAGCTGTGGTTATTCTGCTCAAAAAGGGCGGATTAACAGCTATATCGTATTCAAGGGTTGTTTCCTCACCGTATATGGAGGTTGCCGTTACGCTTACCTTGTGAGTTCCCACTTCAAAATTTGATGTTCCGATACTGTATTCGTTTATTGAAGTTTCAGTTTCGTTAACCTTTGTTACAGTTGCTTCTGTTCCATTGACAGTTGCATTTACTGCTGAAACAGGTAAATTAAAGGCGATATTGCCGTTTTGCTGCTTTTGAGCTTTAAAAGCAGTTTCCGGAGAATGATACATATGGAAATTATAAATTTTTGCCCAGCTTGCCTCCGCTTCGGAGGTTTCTGTTGCGGGAGAATAGAAAAATTTGTCGATATATATCATAATTCTGCCGTTTTCTATTACCGGAATATCCGTAACAGCATCGTAGGAATCCACCTTGAAGCTTGCAACCTTGCTTCCGTCTTCTTTTTGGGTGGTAGTCATAACAATTGTGTTATGACGTTCCGATTTTGCCATTACATATGATGCGGAAGTTGCTACGTCTTTGATTTTGGTTTTTTGATTCCAGTCCTTGCCGTAATAAAAATAGATATACAAGCCTTTATCCAGAGCACGGTAGGAGGTGGAATCAAATTCCAGCACCGTTGTGCCGACCTGTGCATCAAAGGGAATTGTGTGAAGTCTTGCATAGTTTTTATTATTGCCGGTTTCTGTAGCGGTTTCTGAAGCTGTAAGAGTCATTACACCGTCGCTTAGTTCTTTGGATACGTTAAGCACACGGCTATCGGAATAATATAAATCTTCAATGCCGAAAATTGCATTGTTGTCTTTTCCGTTTACTCTGCTTATAAACGGCGTTTCTGCCATTGACGGCATAATAACGATTCCGCTTAAAAGCATTACCGTTACAATAAATAATGAAATAAATTTTGTAAATTTTTTCATAAAACTACCTCCGTATATATTACACTGATTATATGATATCATACGAAGTACTAAAATTTCAATGGACACAATTTAACCTTAGCCTGACAGTTTTTAACAAAAGAATTAAATTTTTAGTAAAAACGGCTTGACAAAAGACATTTATTTATGTATAATATTAATGTTGTTTGGTTACGAGGCGTAGCTCAGTTTGGTAGAGTGCATGCTTTGGGAGCATGATGCCGCAGGTTCAAGTCCTGTCGCCTCGACCATTACGAGTGTTCTTATAGGATTTAAGAAGTTCTATGAGAACACTCGTTTTTTATTGCCGTATATGTTTCATACTGCTACACAGGCTCTTGTGTCAAAGTGAACATCTACACCTTGTCTTGTATGGATTTTAACATTGTTTTCAGGTATCAAATCCATATCAGGAATTTCAAGAGTTCCTATGCAAGTGTAATGTATTTTAAGTCTTTGTACTGTCTTACCGTCAATCTTTTCAGATTGGTAAACCTCAATCTTGTCAATAAGCTCATT
>JAFQLQ010000032.1 GCA_017414505.1 Clostridia bacterium | reverse complement strand
ATAACATGATATAAACCTGTATCACTTAATATTCTTGGTGGTCTGCTCATTTTAATCACTTCCTTATACTAATGATTATATCAATTAATTCCTCGTTTGTCAATAATAAATGTGCAGAAACAGGCACGTCCCCAATTTCCCTGTATTTGCCCTCTCAGTCACATGCGTGACAGCTCTCCCAAGGGGCGAGCCTTTTTTTATGTGAAATTGGGGACGTATTAAACAACTCCCTCAGTCAGACAAGCTGACAGCTCCCTCAATGATGGAGCCTTTTAAGCAACAAAAAAAGACCGGTAAAAACCGGTCTTTTCTTTATATCTAAGTTAAACTTAGGTTAATCTTAGAATTCTGTATCGCCTGTCATATCAACGATGATTGCAGCTAAGATAGTTCCGTCATATTCGTAAACTACTAAGTAGTCATCGTTACCATCAAGAACTTCAGCACCTGAAGCATCTTTAACTTTTGTATCAATCCAACTATCGTTTGTTTCAAGAATACTTGCATCGATATCTTCAGTAGCATACACTTTGTTTGCTGTAGGTCTGTATAACATTGAAGGAACAGTGATAGCAACTCTTAATGTGTTGTTAGCAGAATCTGCCCATGTTACAACATTGTTTTTATATTTTGCAACTTTTTCAGCATATAACCAACCGTTAGCAGATTCTTCGTCTTTAGTTAGGTCTGAACCCTGATAAGCTAAGTAATCAGATTTCTTTTCGCCCTGTTTAGCATAGTCAGAAGATTTGATTTTAGCGGGGTCAGCTAATTCAGCAGCTGTAAGAACTACAGTTAAACCAGAAGCAACATCTGCACCTGTGTACTGAACAACGTCACCTTTAGTTAGGTTAGCTCTTGCATATTTTGTAACTTTGTCAGTTCTGTAGATATCTGTATCATCAGTTACCATGATAGAAGCTTCTTCACCGTTAACCATACCTGTTAGAGTTGTAGCATTGTCGCCATCTTCAGTTTTGCTGGAACCAACGCCTGTTACATACATAACGGGAGTTTCAGGATCAGCAAGAGCTGTCATATCGTATACGATAGCAGCAACGATGTTGTTGTTGTTAACTGTATCGATAATAGCTTTAACTTTGTAAGTTTCAGCATCAGCGAAAGCAGAAGAGTAAGCTATGCTATAATCTGTTTTTGTGGAAGAAGTAGTAGCTGTTTTACAAGCCCACATAGGAACTTCTTCTGTAATGAAACCACCAGCGATTGCCTGTGTGGAACCTTTGTAGTTTGTACCGGATACAGAGTAATCTTTTACAGAGTATTTACCATTGTTTAATGTTTCAATACCATTTTTAACAGGAGCACCGTTAACGGTCTGAGTTGTACCAGCTTCTGTGTAGATATCTGTGATTTCACCGGAACCGTTTACTTCGTAAGCAACGATTTCACCTACTAGACCAGATAGAACACCTTTAACAACTGTTGTAGAACCTGTTGTATCTAATAGAGTATCTTTTGTGTAAGCAACTTTGTCGATTGCATTGTTTTTAGCGAAGTAGTAAGTTACGAATTTACCTGTCTGGTCAAGGATAACTAGAGCAGCTTCGTCTTCGAAGTCAGCGGTATCAACAGCAGCGTTGAATACATAACCGAATGTTCTGGAAGAAGCGTCTAATTCAGCCTTAAGGATAACACCGTAAGCATCAACATAGAATGTACCAGCATCGCCGATATCTAAGGAAGCTAGGTTTTTGTAGTAAGTTCCGCCGATGGAGTATTTACCTTCGGATTTGTCGTAAGCGTTAACTGTACCGGAGATAGTATCTTTAGTAACCATAACTTTTAGGTGTTTGTAAGTACCATCTGTGGATTCAAATACGTTAAGGATATCACCAGCAACGATATCTTCGAATGCTAAAACGTTACCGTTAGCATCTACGATTTCGTAAACTGTGTCATCACTTTCAGGATCAAGAGTAACGCTCTTCTGTAGACCGTTGGATTCGCCATCCTGAGTGATTTTGTATGTTCTTGTGTTGATTTCGCCAACAACCATTGATTTGTAAGTTGTAGCAAAAGCGATATCGTAATCGCCATCGTTATCGTTATCGATTAGTTCAACTGCTGTGTAATCGGAGTTATCACATTTAGCAAATTCTGTGAAGAATGATGTTGTGATATCAGATGTGCTCTTATTTTCATAAACTTTAAATGTAGCAGTATCTGTTCCGGAGGGTTTCTGTAATTTAGCAGTTAAAGTAGAAGAATCGTTATCGTTGTTCTTATAGTAAGAAAGTTTTGATGTATCAGCGATATCTCCATTAGAATCAAGCTTCTGATCAGCGAACTGATCTTTTGTAAGAGTAAGAGTTACGTTTCTACCTGTTTTGGGGAACATAGCTAAAACTGTAGCATCGTCAGCTTTGTTATCCAAGTACATAACGCAGGAGTAACCTTTGTTATCGTTAGGAGCAACTTTTGTTTCGTCATAAAGAGCATTAACAGTCTTTAGAGTCTGAGCAGTTGTTCCATAGTAGTTGTAGTAATCTTCTTCTTCGTAAGCTTCAACAACTTTTGTAGGATCGATTGTAACTTTTTTAGCTGTTGTAGGATCGAAGGAAACTGCAGCAACTGTAGCTTCAACTTTATCAACGCCTAGGTAATCAGTTAAAAGAGTTTTATAGTTGTTTGTAGGTACAGACCATTCGGGATCAGAACCGAAAGATGTCTGTTCCATCATTTTTGTTGTAAGAGTGTTGTAAACTAATTTAGCAACAACCTGTCTGGAAGCCTTGTCGCCAACTTTCTGGTTAACGCCAGCTGTAACACCTGCAGTGTTAGCTTCAGCTAGGTAAGCAGAAGGATAAGCAGAAGGATCTAGTTCTCTTGTTGTAGTTCCGTCAGCGTTTTTCTTAACGATCTGGAATTTAGGTGTGTAACCAACAGCACAGATAAGCATTTTAACTGCCTGTTCGTATGTTACTTCATCGTCGGGACCGAATGTTGTAGCATCGTAACCGTTGATGAATCCCTGAGCAACACCGGCACTGATGTAACCGGAAGCCCAGTGGTTGGATGTAACGTCGGAGAACTGTGTATTAACAGTACCAACATTGTCCATACCCATAGCATTTACTAGCATTGTAGTAAATTCAGCTCTTGTGATTGTTTTTTCGGGACCAAAGGTTCCATCTTCGTAACCATTGATGATTCCCAGTGCAGACATAACGTTGATAGCTTCAGCATAGGAAGAAGTAGCGTCAACATCGCTGAAAGCAGCGAAAGCAACGGAACTTAAAGCCATAGCAAGAACAACAACTAATGCTGCAATTTTCTTTAAGTTTTTCATAGAGTTTGCCTCCCTTATAAAAATAAATTTTTTATATTCGAATGAGTTATTTATTAGAATTATGCAACCTCATTCCCTAATTACATAATTCTTGGTTCAAAATTGGAATAAAGAGAATTATCCCAACGTTTGACATAATTATAGCAAAGGATTTTCCAAGTGTCAATTGTTGTAACCGATTTGTAATGATACTGTATAGTTTTTGTATTTTAGATAGGTAAACTGCGGGTTTTGTTACAAACAATTTTCAAAATGGAGCCTTTTTATTTGGAATATTCAAGAGTAGCTTTTATAAAGTCTTTAAACAAGGGATGCGGACGTTCCGGTCTGGATTTGTATTCCGGATGGAACTGGACACCCACAAACCACGGATGGTCTTTAATTTCCACGATTTCAACAAGATTTTTATCCGGTGAAGTACCGCTAAGTATCAAACCTTTTTCTGTAAGTATATTTTTATAATCATTGCTGAATTCGTATCTATGTCTATGACGTTCAGAAATTTCTTTTGTTCCATATGCAGCAAATGCTTTTGAATCTTCGTTAATAACACAGGGGTATTTGCCAAGGCGCATAGTACCACCCTTATCACTAACATTATACTGGTCAGGAATCAAATCTATTACAGGATAAGCGGTTTCGGGGTTGATTTCTGTGGAATTTGCACCTTTTAAGCCTGCAACATTTCTTGCATACTCAATTGTGGCAACCTGCATTCCAAGACAAATTCCGAAATATGGAATTTTATTTTCTCTTGCATATTTACAAGCAACAACTTTCCCCTCAATTCCGCGCTCACCAAAGCCACCGGGAACAATTATTCCGTTAACGTCGCCAAGTTCTTTTGCAACATTTTCTTCGGTAAGTTCTTCGGAATTAACCCATTTTATTTCAACTTCTGCATCGTTAGAATAGCCGGCATGTTTCATAGCCTCTACTACACTAAGATATGCGTCAAACATCTTAACATATTTACCAACAAGGGCAATTTTTGTTTTTGTGGAAATGTTTTTAATTTTTTCTATAAGCTCTTTCAGACTGTCAAGGTCGGGTTTTCTGTTTTCCAGACCAAGGCGTTTAAGAACTGTATCTGCCATATGCTGTTCTTCCAGCATAAGCGGAACTTCATACAATACGGAAACATCCATATTTTCGATAACAGCTTCGCTTTTTACGTTGCAGAACAGAGCAAGCTTATCCTTAAGTTCTTTTTCAAGCGGAATTTCACTTCTGCAAACAAGAATATCCGGCTGAATACCTCTTGCAAGAAGCTCTTTTACGCTATGCTGAGTGGGCTTTGATTTCTGCTCACCCGATTTGGAAAGGTAAGGAACAAGAGTTACATGAACATAAAGAACATTTTCTCTGCCAACCTCAGAAGCTATCTGACGGATAGAATCCATAAATGCTTCACTTTCCATATCGCCGACTGTTCCACCGATTTCCGTAATAAGAATTTCGGTATTATTGTCAGCCTCTTTTACAACACGGTAAATATTACTTTTTATTTCATTGGTAATATGGGGGATAACCTGAACGGTTCCTCCAAGATAATCGCCTCTTCTTTCTTTATTAAGAACAGACCAGTAAATTTTACCCGATGTAATATTGGAATATTTATTAAGATTTTCATCAATAAATCTTTCATAGTGGCCTAAATCAAGGTCGGTTTCGGCACCATCATCGGTAACAAAAACCTCACCGTGCTGATAAGGGCTCATTGTTCCGGGGTCTACGTTAAGGTAGGGATCAAACTTCTGAATGGTAACCTTATAACCTCTGGCTTTAAGCAGTCTCCCCAAGGACGCTGCTGTAATACCTTTTCCTAAACCTGACACGACACCGCCTGTTACAAATATATACTTTACCGACATAATAGCGCAACCTCCTCAAGAAATTAAATTTAAAATAAGACATAAACACACAAAGAATATTATAGTACAAATTATTCTGTATGTCAAGTTAAAATTTTTATTTTTTGACATTTTTTTCCTCAAAATAACCGCAGTGATTTTTGCGGTTATTTTTGAGTTTAGTATTCCTTATTATATATATGCTTTTCACCGAAAAGCATTAACCCCTCAGTTTTTTCCTTTAGATCCCTCGACCTTGCTCGGGATGACGAGTGGGGACGAATAATTTAATAAACAAGCCCTCTCAGTCACTTATGTGACAGCTCTCCCAAGGGGCGAGCCTTTAGATGCTCGGGATGACAGGCAAAGGACTGTTTTACTGATTTTTGTTAACAATTCTTGTTTCTGTTTCGCCGTTTTCAAGATTGATGTATCTTACAAACAGTGAAACTTTGTTATCGGGGTTTAAGTTTTCCCACATTTTTGAGGTAAACTCATCTATATTACCGGAAAGCTCTACCTGCTTGGGTTCGCCCACAAATGAAGGAATCGGGTTTCCGTCACATTTATATGTATGGATAAAATGTCCCATTCCTGCCGGGGTATCATAATATTCAAAAAAGTATCTTCTTGCGGAAGCTTCGTTTCCATCGGCACTTTTAAGAATAGACAATTTATAATTTCCGCCGTTTACAACGCCCGAAATACGGGGTGTGAAATTGGGAGGATCGGGTTCAAAGGTTCTTGTTCTCAAGGCTTCCTCAAAGGTTTTGCCTTCCTTCATAAAATCGTAGATTGTATCTGTCTGGTCGCCGTTGGTTACGATTAAATCGTCACCAAGAACTCTTACAGGTGAATAGATTATAAGCGAAGGATCGGTTAATTTTGAATCGTCGAAGGCTTTTGTTTTGATTCCGCAGCCGTCTTCAATAAAAATTCTGTTTCTGCTGTTTTCACTTCTGCCCATTATAAAATACGCTACTACCATATTTTTATTATCGGCATTTTTTCCGATAACTATACCCCTTCCCGGGTAGGAATTGGATTTTAAATCTTCATATATATTCATATTTTTTCTTCCTTTCGTTCCACTTTTACAATCCCTCCGAGTGCTTTGCACCCACCTCCCTTTACACAAGGGAGGCTTTTTTATGTTATATTTCGCCGTTACAAATCATATCAATTGCTTTGGGTAAAATTTCCCATTCCGCCTGCTCCATAACTCTTTTTTGCAGAATTTCCGGAGTGTCATCCGGCTCTATATAAACCGCTTTTTGAAGAATAATCTGACCGCCATCCACAATTTCGTTTACAAAGTGAACCGTTGCACCGGTTACCTTAACGCCGTATTCAAGAGCTTTTTCGTGAACTGTAAGTCCATAAAAGCCTTTTCCGCAAAAGGACGGAATAAGCGACGGATGCACATTTATAATTCTATTGGGAAATTCCTTTACAAGCGTTTCGCCAACAATGGAAAGAAAGCCCGCAAGAACTATAAGGTCAATATTTTTCTCTTTCATATAATTAACAAGAGCAGTATCATAAGCTTCAAGTGTTTCGTAATCTTTTTTGGAAATTACAGCTGTTTCTATGCCGTTTGTTTTCGCACGCTCCAATGCATATGCATTGGGATTGCTGGAAACAACCGCAGTAACCTTTCCACCGGTTATTTTTCCGCTTTTAACGGCATCTATAATAGCCTGCAGATTGGTTCCGCCGCCGGAAACAAGCACCGCAATATTTAGCATAGCTCTACGCCCTCGCCTTCGGTTACTGTTCCGATAATATAAGCTTTTTCGCCCATATCGTTTGCAGCTTTTACAATTGCCTCAGCTTCGTTTTCTTCTACAGCCATTACAATTCCGATACCCATATTGAAGGTATTGAACATATCTTTTTCCGCAATGTTTCCAAGCTTCTGAAGATATTTGAAAATCGGAAGAATTTCCCAGGAATCTCTGGTGATTGTTGCTTTTAGGCCTTCGGGAAGCATTCTTGGAATATTTTCAATAAATCCTCCGCCGGTAATATGAGAAATTGCTTTGATATCAAATTTTTCTATTAAAGAAAGTAATGTTTTAACATAAATTTTTGTGGGTGTTAAAAGGGTTTCGCCAAGTGTTGCACCAAGCTCGTCAACATAGGTGTTTACCCTTTCTTTTGCATCCGCTTCGTTGATTCCGCAAAGCTTTCTTACAAGAGAATAACCGTTGGAATGAACTCCGGAGGATGCTATACCTACCAGCTTATTGCCCACTTTTACGCCTTTGCCGTCAATGATTTTATCTTTATCAACAATACCTACTGCAAAGCCTGCAAGATCGTATTCGTCAACCGGATAAAAACCGGGCATTTCTGCAGTTTCACCGCCAATTAATGCTGCTCCGGACATTACACATCCGTCTGCAACACCGGAAACAATATCTGCAACTTTTTCCGGAATGTTTTTGCCAACTGCAAGATAATCAAGGAAGAACAAAGGTTTTGCTCCGCAACAAACAATATCGTTTACACACATTGCCACGCAATCCTGACCGATTGTGTTATGTTTTTCGGTCAGAAATGCAATTTTAAGCTTTGTGCCTACTCCGTCTGTTCCCGATACAAGAACAGGATTTTTGTAGCCTGCACCAAGTTCAAAAAGTCCTCCAAATCCGCCGATATCTGTCATAACACCTTCGGTAAAGGTCTTTTTAACATGCTTTTTCATTAAATTTACAGCCTCGTAGCCCGCTACTACGTCTACACCGGCTTCTTTATATGCATTACTCATGATTTTTTATTTCCTTTCCCATTATACCTTTTTAATATATGCCTTGCCCTTTTCCTGGATATCCTTAAGACCGTTGGGATCAACTTCAACCGGGTATTTACCCGTGAAGCATCCTACGCAGAACCCAACCTTGGAATCAGGTGCAATATTAAGCAAATCTTCCAAAGAAAGATATCCCAGCGTATCAACACCTATATGCTCTCTGATTTCTTCAACAGTTCTGCCAACAGCAATCAGAGATTCTGTTGAGCTTACATCTGTTCCAAAATAACAGGGGTGAGTATAGGGTGGTGATGCAATTCTCATATGCACTTCGGTTGCTCCTGCATCTCTTAATATTTTAACAACACGGTTGGAGGTTGTTCCTCTTACGATAGAATCGTCAACAAGAATTACCTTTTTACCGTCAACAACGGTTTTTAACGCATTCAGCTTGATTCTTACTGCATCCTGACGCATATCCTGCGTAGGCTGAATAAAGGTTCTTGCAATATATCTGTTTTTCATCAGACCAACATCATACGGGATACCGGATTCCTCTGCATAGCCAAGAGCCGCACAGATACCGGAATCGGGAGCCGCAATTACAACATCGGCTTCAACAGGATAACGCTGTGCAAGGAATTTACCTGCTCTTTTTCTTGCCTCATAAACACTTTCCCCGTCAATTATACTGTCAGGACGGGCAGTATAAACATGTTCAAAAATACACAAACCGCCTTCGCAGCGTTTTTCGGGCGGGAAGCTTTTCATTCCGTCTTTTGAAATGAGAATTACCTCACCCGGCTCAACATCTCTTAAAAATTTTGCTCCGATTGCATCAAGAGCAACAGTCTCGGAGGCGATTACATAAGAATTTTTTCCGATTGTTCCGATACACAAAGGATGCATACCGTGAGGATCTCTTGCAGCAATCATTTTTGTGGGAGACATCATACATATCGAATACGCTCCCTCAATTTTTTTCATCATATTTCTCACTGCATCTTCCACGCTGTGAGTGTTAAGTCTTTCCCGGGCAATCATATATGCCATTGTTTCTGTATCGCTTGTACCCTGGAAAATTGCACCTGTTTTTTCAAGCTCTTTTCTTATAGGTGCGACATTAACGATATTTCCGTTATACGCCATTGTAAGCGATCCTTTAATATATTTTATTACAAGCGGCTGGGCGTTTTCCTTGGTGTTTTCACCTTTCGTTGCATATCTTACATGGCCTACCGCCATCTGACCTTTCATTTTATCCAGCAGTTCATCGCTGAAAATTTCGTGAACAAGTCCCAGATCCTTATGGTAAATAATGGTTCCATCGTCATTAACGGCAATACCGCTGCTTTCCTGCCCTCTGTGCTGAAGCGCAAACAAAGCATAATAGGTAAGTCTTGCACAGTCAAGATTATCACCATTGTCATAAATTCCAAAAACACCGCATTCGTGCTTTACTTTAACATCAATTTCATCAAAATATCTTTTCATACAAACCTCTTTCAGTAAAAACTTTTGTCTTAAAGCTGTTCTGCAAGTTCTTTAACTTTTTTGTTTTTTTCAATAACTTCTTCTTTCATCTGTTCCTTGAACGCCTTTAATTTAGCTCTTAGTTCGGGATAGCCAAGCGAAAGAATCTGAACTGCAAGGATTGCCGCATTTTTTGAACCGTCAATTGCAACTGTAGCCACGGGAATACCCGCAGGCATCTGAACAATAGCAAGAAGCGCATCCATACCGTCAAGAACAGAAGCTTTTATCGGAACACCGATAACAGGAATTGTTGTAAACGCAGCCAGAACACCGGGAAGATGCGCAGCTTTTCCTGCCGCTGCAATAATAACGTCAACACCGTTATCTTCTGCATTTTTTGCATAATCCTTTGCAAGATCGGGAGTTCTGTGTGCACTCATAACGTTAACGTCAACCTCAACACCGTACTCCTTTAAAAATTTAATAGCGGGCTTCAAAGCATCAAAATCCGAATCACTGCCCATAATAATTGCAACCTTTGGCTGCTTTTGCATATTAATCATCCTTTCGGTAAAAATGTTAAAATTAAAAAGGGCGCAGAATCTTCCTGCGCCCGGAACATAACCGCAATAACGGTACGCCGAGGACGCCGTACCCTGTGATTTTTTCAAAAAAATATTCACAACTTATTTTATCACATAAATAAGTTTGTGTCAACAATAATATATACACATTTTGGCAGATAATGACTAATATTTTTTTGTCAAGATTAACAACACATCATCCATTATTAATATGTGTACCGCAATATTTGTTTCTGAATTCCAAAGGGCCTATCCCCTCATGATAAACAAAAAATTTAACAAACAGATTTTCGTTTTCGTAGCCAAGCTCGTAGGCAATATGTTTTATGGGAAGTCCCGTTGAAATCAGCATATCCCGGGCACATTTAATTTTTTCAGATGCAATGTAATCCTTTAATTTTATGTTGAAAAATTTATAGAATAACTTCCCTATGTAATCAGGATTATAATTGAAATGTTCTGCTGTCGAATTAACGCTGATTCTCTTTTTGGCATTTATGCGAACATATTCTGAAATTTTAACAGCCAAAGCTGAATTTGCCGATTTTAAGGGTATTGCGCATTTTTCCAGCTCACCAAAAATAAGCATCCCTGTACAGTCTGCCATATATTCCGGATATCCCGGAGTATTGGTTAAATGAAGCAGTTTTTTTAGAAGCTGTTTTATTTCATAGCAATCTCCGTTTTTTAAAATTTTGAACGGTATCTTCTTATCTGTATAAAAATGAAACCAGTAGAAAGACACTTTTTCCTCAGTTTTTCTGTATCCGCTATGCTCTTTTCCCGGTTCCAAAATCAGCATACTGTCCGCCTCAAGCTCATATTGTATTCCTGCTTCTTCTATATATACCGGCCCTTTTTTTACATAAATAAGCTCATAAGTATCAATCACACGTTTAGGATGTATCCACTCACCGTCATTTATAAATTCACCTGTCATTTCATAAGCGAAATAATTATTTTCTGTTTTTATCATATCTGATTTTCTCACCTTATTACAGTATTTTTCATTGAAAAATGTTTATAGTTTTATTATAATAAAACTAACATAAAATGTCAACCTTGCAATTTAAGGAGGATTTTTACGATGAAGAAAATTGATTTTAAAAACATTGAAATTAACAACGGATTTTGGCACCAAAAACAAAATCTTGTAAAAAACACAACAGTATATGCTGTATATAACAGATTCAAAGAGACTTACCGTTTTGACGCATTGAAATGTGATGTAAGCAAAAAAAGAGACTATGAACCTCATATTTACTGGGATTCCGATGTTGTTAAATGGATGGAAGGCGTTTTTTATATGCTGGCAAAGGACGATATTGCCGATATTAAAAAAATTGCCGATGAAGCCATAGAAGATATAATTAAAAATTCCGATGAGAACGGTTATTTTAACAGCCATTTTCAGACTGTACGCCCAAATGAAAGATTTCAGCACCGTTCCCAGCACGAGCTTTACTGTGCAGGTCACCTGATTGAGAGCGCAGTTGCTCATTACACTACAACGGGAGAAAAGAATTTTATAGATGCGGCGTGCCGCTTTGCAGATTATATAGATAAAGTTTTCAGAATTGAAAACAGTGCCGATTTTGTTACTCCGGGCCACCCAGAACTTGAGCTTGCTCTTGTAAGACTTTATGAGGTAACGGATAACAAAAAATATCTTGATCTGGCAGAATATTTCATAAATCAGCACGGATGCAACGAAAAAGATAAAACAATAGACAAGGAGAAATTCTCCATTCTTTACAATCAGGATGAAATGCCATTAAGAGAGCGCACAACAGCAAACGGTCACTGTGTTCGTGCTCTGTATCTTATGTGTGCAATGGCGGATGTGGCACACTACCGCAAAGATAACGAGCTTATGAATACATGTGAAAAAATGTTTGACAATATTATAAATAAAAGAATGTACATTACCGGAGCGGTAGGCTCATCACATCTTGGTGAAAACTTCACATGGGATTATCATCTGCCCAATCGCACCGCTTACGCAGAGACCTGTGCTTCCATAGCCCTTGTGCTTTTTGCTGCAAGAATGCAGGCAATTTCTCCTGAGAGAAAATATGCAGATGTTTTAGAAAGAGCTTTATATAACGGCGTGCTTTCGGGAATTTCTATGAACGGGAAAGAATTTTTCTATACAAATCCTCTTGAAATAAATATTGATTTAAACCGTGAAGACCATTGTGTTGAAAGACAGAACTGGCATCCCGTAACTACAAGACGTGAAGTATTCGACTGTTCCTGCTGTCCGCCCAATATGATTCGTTTTATCCCCCAAGTTGCAGGATTTATGTACACCTGCAACGACGATGTATTTTACGTACATCATTTTATAGATTCTATCTGCAATGACGGAAATATAAAAATTTCACAAACAACCGAATATCCTGAAAACGGCAGGATAACAATTAATTGTACACTTCCTCAGAAAGAAATTGCAATTCGTATCCCCTCCTGGTGCAAAAGCTTTAAAATTAATAAAGAATACACCGAAAAAGACGGTTACGCTTACATAAAAAACGAAGAAGAACAATGTATAGAAATTGACTTTTCTATGCCGGTTACTCTTATTAAAGCAAATTCCAATGTTCATAGCTGTGCAGGCAGAGTTGCTGTAACAAAAGGCCCGGTTGTGTATTGTCTGGAGGGTGTTGACAACGGTAAAAATCTTCATAATATAAGAATAGATAAATCTGCAGTTTTTACGGAAGAACCGTCTGAATTTATTCTTCCCGCACTTAAAGCAAAAGGATTCAGAGAAAAAGAATGCGAAAGCTTGTATTATGATTATACTGAAAATCATGAAGAAATACCGTTGACCTTTATACCCTATTATGCTTTTGCAAACAGAGGCGAATCGGATATGATAATATGGATTCTTGAATAAAAAACAGTCGCTGTTTTTTTCAGCGACTTATTTTTTACAATATTTCCTTACTTTCAATATACGCTCTGGGCGTAACATTTTCAAACTTTTTAAAGTTTCTTATATAGGTTTTTGCATTGCTGTATCCAACCTTTAATGCAATTTCCTCCAGAGTAAGATTATCATCCTTTAAAAGCTCTTTGGAATTTTTAATTCTTGTGTAATGAATATACCACAGAACTCCTACGCCCAGCTCGGTTTTGAACCTGCTTGTAAGTGTGTTCGGATGAACATCAAAGGCATCTGCAATATACTGAACACTAAGTTCGGGATTACTGTAGTTATCCTGAATATACTGTGCTATATCCTGATTTACAACTTCGGAAATATCCTGAGTTAAATCCGTTATAATACCGAAAATAATTTCTTTTTTTCTTCCGTATGAAGAATCTTTATCCGAAAGCATATTAAGCTGTTCATAATATTTATCCTTGTTTAACATTACGGAATCAAGAGCCTTGCTGATAAGAAGCAGAAACATATTTACAACATTGAAAACCGAATTTCCTGTTTTGCTATAATTATTTTCAACGTCAAAATTCATAAACACATATTCTGCGGCTTCATTTATTTTCTTTTCCTTAATAAACCCTGCCAGAGTATTTACCATTTCCTCCGGCGAATCCTTTTTACTCTCAATATCCTTAAGCTCTGCAAAATACACTATACCTTCAATGCTGTAAAATATTTTGTAATACATAGCTTTTTCTGCATCACGAAAGGACTTTTTCAGAAGCTCTATTTCCCCATATACACCGCCTATTACGGTTTTAAACATAATGGAAAAATATTTTTCGGTTACAGACTGCATATATTCTATTGCGGTTTTAAGCTTGTTTATTCCCTCTTTTTCATCGCACATAAACCCAACCGCACACGCATAATATTCTTTACCCGAAATCATTCTTCCGGTCATATTCTGGTTTTCAAGAAGCTCCTCAAAAATATTTGAAATAATTGTTCTGGTTTCTTCATAACTGTACTCGCTGGGTTCGGTTACAAATTCAACAGCACACCAACGGTTGTATTTTGAAAACAAATCGAATTTATCAATAACCTCCGGCGGAGTATTACGGTAAATTTCCCCGTCAGAAAGAACCGAAGACAGAATTGAATCCAACAAAAGCTTATCCTGATTATAAATCATAATATCACGTTTTGCATTTTCACTTTTCAGATTTTTATAAGCACGAATAATTTTCTCATACTCATTTTCATTATTTACAATATTATCATTACTTAATCCGAAAAAGTTGACAAAATATTTAAAGGGCTTGTATGTATTTTTAATATACAGAACCAAAAATCCTGCAAACAGAAGAATAAGCAGGGCAAAAATCAGCAAAAAGCTCTTTTTAAAATCGGTAAGTTCGCTTAAATACTCGGTTTTTTCAAGATACATCAAAAATCTCCAGCCGGATATTTCAGAAACAATTTCATTTATAATATAATTTTTATTTTTGTATTTTTTCTCAAATAAACCGTTGGAATTTATATCCCCGGCAACAACCGGCTCCTCAATACGGTCGCCAAGACTGAGTATAAGGGTGTTTTCCGGATTATACACCTCAATAGTTCCGGTAGGCAGATACTGTAAGCTACCAAGATAAAGGAAAAAGTTCATTTTTTCAACCATTATCACAGTTGAATAGCCTGCAGTCCCATTATCATCCATATACACAATAAAATTTCCAACCGCATAATACCCCTTTTTATTTTTTTCAAGGATTTTTATAAATTCATCTATGTAATCCATTCCCACCACTGGCTCATAAGCATCGCGTACAGTATTAATTCCCGATTTTGCAATAACGTTATTGTCAGCATTATTGCAAAAAGATATCTGAAACGATAATTTTTCGCGCGTATTATAGCTTTCATTAAGATGCTTATAAAGCTCATTAACCGCCAATCGGTTTGCGGCAGTATTTTCACTTTTCTGAGCAAGCATATAAGTTACAATTTCATCATTGCTTATTTTGTAAGCGTTTTTATAAATTGTATCAAAACAATCATCACAATTTTCCTGAATTTTGGCAAGAAAGAAATCGTTATATCGGCTTGCGAAAGACGATACGATATTTTCCGTCGCCGATTTAAAAGCAAGAAAAGAAGCAAATACCGAAACCGTAAGCAGAATGAGCAGCATTGCCCAACCGCGTAATACACTTTTCTCTTTGAAAAAATCTGCTATATTCTTAAAAGCAAGACTAACGGACCTGAATGTTTTTTTCATATTTATATACACCTTTTATATGAGATTGTGCAGGACCAAGCGATAGCCAGAAACGGCGGATTTTTTTATTAAGATCAATCTCGCTGAATGCAGGCTGTAAGCTTTTGGAGGTATGAGCTATAATTTCTCCGTCCGGAGCTATAATTCTTCCGGGTCCCCAACCATGAGTATTTTCGGTGTTGAGTCCGCAAATTGCAAAATAAACACCGCCATCCATTGCACGGGCAATGCTTTTCTCTGCAGAATCGCCTGCTGTTGAAACAAATATAATTTCAGCACCGTTTTTAACAAGCTCTTCGGTTGTGGGAGAAAAATAGTGATCGTAACAAATAAGCATTCCCACTTTTCCGAAATCTGTTTCAAAAACAGGATATTCACATCCGGGGGTAAGTCCCTGCTCATATTCTCCTGCTGTAAGATGGGTTTTTCTGAATTTGCCCGCAGTTTCACCGTTTCTGCCTATTAAAATTGATGTGTTATAATACTCCGAGCCTTCCACCTCATGAAAATTATACACTATATACGAATTATATTCAACAGCTTTTTTTCGTATTAAGCTGCACATTTCTCCGTTTTCGGGTTCGGCCTTATCCTTCATGGGAACATTGGTGCATCTTCCCCACATACCCTCGCTTAAAACAATTACATCCGGATTAAGCTCACCGCTTTTATCAATTGCATCAATTATAGTCTGTTTATTATATTCAAGAGTGTGCTCTATTTCATATTCAGGCTCAATATATGCAACTGCAACACGAACCTTTCTTTCCTTTTTCGGTTCGCCATTAGTAAGATGCGGCTGATACCAATACACCTTGGCATTATTACCTTTAAGCCAAAGCTCGGTTTCAAATTCGCATCCGTTTTCGGGAATTAAAAATTTATCGGAAAAATAATATCTGCCATCAATCTGTTTACAGTTTTCTATATGGTCACGAATGAGCATATTACCGTCTTTATCCCATATTGTTGCAATGGCATAAACATTTGTAATATCAGTATCTGTTTTGCAGGCAACCGAAAAATCGTAGGTTTTTCCTGCTTCAACAGGAGTTCTGGATATCCATTTTCCCATAGAATAGCTTACACTTCTTACTTCAATTTCAAGACTTTCGCCATAAAGTCCTTTTGAAAATCTTGCAATTTTCTTTTGCTCGGGTAAAAATGTATCCCATTTATCCGAGCTTACAAGCGGAATAAGATTATTTTCAGCAGTATCAAGCCAGTTGTTGTAGCTTTCAAGAATTTCATCTATACCGCTGTGCGCTTCTCTTATTTCGGGACGCCACGCGTTTTCAAACTCCAAAGAAAGATACCCGTCATAATTTATACTTTTAAGTGCGGCAATAATTTCATCTGCGTTTATCTCCCCTTCGCCAAGACGGGTGTAGAGGTAGTTTGTCATATTGAAATCATGTCTGTCAATTCCGTCCTTCATATGAACGTGTCCAATTCGGTTTCCAAGATACTTAACGGTTTCAAAAGGAGTTTCCCCTCTTTCAAGAGGATGCATAATATCCCATATTACCTTAACATTTTCTTCACCACAGTCGTCTATTACCTTTTTAAGAATTTCCCCTGCAGAAAAATCGTTATGCGTTTCCATCCAAATTTCTACATTTTTGGGCTTTGCATACAGGGCAAGCTCCTTTACGGATTTTACAATGCCGTCGTAATCATAATCTCCGAATGTAGAAAAGTATCTTGAAAAGGAACCAAGAAATACTCTGATTCCGTTTGCTTTAACTGCCGAAGCAAGATCAATACATTCCTTGCCTATTTTCATTCCCTCTTCTGTGTAAAAAAGCAAACCCAAATTAGTGCCAAGATCGGTAATTTTTATTCCGGCACTGCTGAAAGCATCATATATTTCCGCAGCATTTTCAATTCCGTAACCGCAGATTTTATTATTGTTGTCAAGACGGATTTCCACCCCATCCATATTATTTCTCTTTGCTGTTTCTATAAGCTCCTTATATGTAAGCTCAAGACAGGAGACTGTGCTGAATGAACGTTTCATAATAAATACCTCTTTATGTTCTGTTTTTTGTCATTCTTGCCGCATATTCGCGGGAAATTTCATATTTTAACGGCTCACCCTTTGCAAAACGTACAACGTCTTCAATTACACCTTTGCCGATATAAGACCAGCGGTCAACGGTAGGACCGCCTCTGTGAGGAGTAAGATATACATTCTTCATTTTACGAAGAGGACTGTCCTCTTCAAGGGGTTCAACAGTAAATACATCAATAAATGCGTTGATTCTGCCTTTTGCAAGCTCTTCAATCATTTCATCCTGTTTTACAACAGCACCTCTTGCAGTATTTACAAACAAAGCTCCGTCCTGCATCATAGCAAAATGTTCTTTTGTTATCATATGCTTTGTTTTTTCGTTAAGAGCAGAATGCAGCGAAACAATTGAACAGGTGGAGAAAATTTCCTCCAGACTTGCAGGAACCGCATTTACGGATTTTAAAAATTCTTCATCCATAGGAAACTGGGAATAAATTTTAATTTTACAGCGGAAAAGCTTCAGCATTTCCATAAGATACTGAGAAATCATTCCGTATCCGATGATTCCAACTTCTCTGTCAAATAAACCTGCAGTATCCATATAACCTCTTTTTTTCCACAGAATTTCACCGCTTCTCATTCCATTAACCTCATCAGGAATATGTCTTAAAGAAGAAATCATATATCCCAGTGTTCCCTCTGCAACGGATTCCGCAAACATTCTGTTACCGCTTAAAACGGTTATTCCCTTTGCATAAGCGTTATCATCAAGCAAATCGCCTATACTTCCGGCAGTATGAGCAATCATTTTTATTCCGTCGGTTTCCTGAAGCGCACAGGTATCTATAAACGATGGTGTTCCCCACCCTGTTATAATAATTTCATAGCCTTTAATTACTTCTTTTAATTCTTCTTCTGTGTAATCTCTTCCAAGCTCATTATATGTTACATCGAAATTATCCTCAAGAATTTTTTTGTTTTCTTCATTAAAGAATTTGTTTCTGAATATACCTTCCGGTACAGTTACAAGAACTTTCATATTATTATCCCTCTCTTTTTATCTGAAAATTATTATCTCTCTTGCCAGACCGTAATTTGTTCTTACAAAAACATTGTCTCCGGTTATTATATCGGCAGTGGAGCCTTTTTTAAGTGACACAGTTCTGTTATTTTCGTAAATATAAACAGATGTAGTGGACGCAAAGGTGTATGCAACCGCATCATCCTCGTACTCTATAAGGAATCGGCTTGTTTCAGGATTAATTTCCTGAACCTTTCCGTTTACAAAGCTTGCGTGCGAATATTTTCCGTTGGTAAGCTTGTTCTGATAAACGGTATCTGTGCAAGAATAAAATTTCTGAATATTTTCAGCAAATCCCTGATTTGAAATTGTAAACTGAATAACATCTCCGCTTTCAAGGGAAACGTTCTGACCGTCAGCAATCATAAGATTTACGAGTGCTCCCTGACTGTATCCGGCAACACCGTCGTGCGCTGTTCCGTCAGGACCAAGCATTCTTATGGGCCCTTTTACAACAAACACTTCCGAATTGTTGTAAAGCTTTTGCGAACCGCATATAAAAAGAACCTTTGCTTCACAAACACCGTTCATATCAAAACAGTAAATATTGCTGTAATTACGGTTTGTTACAAGCACCGAACTATTCACAACGCTGATGTCATCATCATTTATCGGTTCGCCATAATCTCCGGCAAGAGAAAATATAAAGGTATTTCCCGTTAAATAAACCTCACATCCAAGAGTGTTTTCCGTAGAACGGTAAGTAAGGTTTGACGTAAACTTTCTTGAAAGTCTGAAAGTACCGTCATTGATAGCCTGTTTTTCTTCGTCCGACCATTTTTTATTTGTAAAATCAACAGCAGTATTAAGCTCGTTAATTTTATTTTCATCATTTACTCTGTAGGTTACAAGCTGAGGCTTGGCAGAATCCGGATTTCCGGCAGTTTCAAAAAGCAATGTGCTTGAAAGAATCTGTTCGGGGGTGGAAGAAGTTCCGTTAAAATTGACTTTTTCAGCCATTTCCACCTCTACCCAACGTGATCTTTCGGAGAAAATTTTAGCAGTAACATTTCCGAAAGTTCCTTTTTTTACCTTGTAAAAATAACCATAAACCATTTCACGGGAATTTTCGGTATCCGCTATTTTTCCGAAATAATCTATGTAGAAGGTTCCGGTGCTTTCAACAACAATCTCGTTCTGCATCGTCTCTGAAAGAGTATATACTTCACCGTCAATCCAAACCTTGTCGTCGGATTTTGCTTCAACAACGCCATCCACAGATTTTCTTGACACATAAATTTTATACATTTTGAAATCATCATATGGAGATTCCATTACAGACAAAACATCATCAAGCTTAAGATATGAAAAATCAACCTCTTCACCGTCTGCAATTATAGAAATATTGCGGTTTTCCTCCGGTTTTAAATCAAGCTTTACTGTTCCGTCTGCAAGTGCAACGGTATAATTTGAGGCGCTTAAGCCGGAAATGCGTTTTGATTCATAGTTGCTGATTTTTACTATATCATAGGAATTATCACCGTCATTATTTATCAGCAGTATTTCTTCTGCAAGTGAAAGTGACGGAATATCTTCTCTTGCCATCATACCGTTATTGTAAATAAAAATTGTACTGTCTTTTATCTTTACTTCTTTCTCTTTATCGGAATCATCATAATATTTTATAGAATTTCCCGAAAGTACTATGTCTTTTCCCTCAACCCTGTATATTTTCGTGTTGGAATCAGGATACATATATAAAATTCGCTTTTCTCCGCTTTCGGTTTCCTTAAAGTATAGTCTTACAGCCTGACCGATATAATCATACATAGAAGATTCCGCTTCATAAACTGCTTCTCCTGCTTTTACAGTACCGGGCTTACATCCGGTTTTCTGATAAAGCGATGTGTACGGGTTAGCAGTTATAGTAGTTCTTTCTTCATAAATTTTTAAAACCTCTGAAAGAAAAGTTTTATTGGGATTGCTTTCGTATGCTGTATTTTCTCCCCAGCCTGCCTTAGTAAGATATTCTGCATGCGCTGTGTTATCTATAATTTTAATTGCATTTTCAAATGTTAAAGCACCGCCTGCTTCTGTTTTTACGCCATCACTTATTCCTTTAAGACCTGCCCATTTTATATATCCAGCAGGATATCCTCCGTCAGCGGAGGCAATTTCGCTGTAGCCAAGAATAGTAAGCATAATTTTTGACGCCTGTTCAAAAGTTATGTATTCATCAGGGTAAAACAATGGATTTTCGCCCTTTGAAATAAGCTTTCTTTCATACGCCACACAGATGGGAAGAAAATATTTGCTTTCAGCAGGTACATCGCTGAATATTACACCACGTTCGGAAGGTGGTTCTTCCTCCCATACGAAATACATCGGCGATACAAGCTCCAGAAATTCGCCTCTTGTTACAAGCTTTGACATATCAGCAATGTCACTGCCAAGAAGTCCAAGGCCTTTTACTCTTTCATAAGAAATTGAACTGTCAACAGTTGTTTCCTGAGCATTAACCGGCATAAGCATAGCCGCAAGCATCATTACAGAAACAATTAAACAGATAATTTTTTTCATTACTGAACGTCACCTCCTGCGTTTTCAAAAGCCTTTAAAAGACCTGCTGTAATTTTAGCAGCTTCGGCTCTTGTTGTATTATTTTTAGGCAAAAACATATTGTTTCCGCTGCCGTTTATAATATTGGCAACCTTAAGTGCATAAACCGCTTCATTGGCATAATCTGCTATGTCTTTTGCATCGGCAAAGGCTTCCGCCTTGCCCGAAGCCGGTGTTACGCCTGCTTTTAAAAGAGCACGGTGTGCCATAGTGGCAAGCTCTTCTCTTGTAATATATCTTCCGGAACCAAACGTATTATCCGAATATCCTGAAACAATTCCGTTAGAATGTGCTGTTCTTACATAAGGAGCATACCACGAATCTGCCGGAACATCCGAAAAATCTGCGGTTACCTCAGACTGACTGAAATTAAGTGCGGTTACAAGCATTTTTACAAATTCCTCACGGGTTACTGAATCCTCCGGTCTGAATCTGCCATCTGCCGCTTTAGCAATTACGCCTTTCTGATATAAAGTGTAAATACTTTCCTTTGCCCATTCGGAGCTTCCTAAATCATTAAAAAGCGAATCTGCCCCGGAAACAGTATTAACAGGCGAGCTTGTTCCCGAAATCTCCATTCTTGTTCCTCCGGACGAACCTCCTCCGCCACCGCCGGAAGCGCCAGCCGGTGGAACAGGAACAATTACCATTCCATTATAGGCGTTGTAATTTTCTTCAAATTTTGTTCTGAAATCTGAATATGTTGCTACGGTTTTTGTAAAATTAATAAGATAATTTGCACCAAAATAATTTTTTCTTTCCTCGCTTAAACTGCTGTATTTTTCATATAATCCGGTAGTTCCGAACAGAATTTCCTTATTTGTTCCGAAAAATTCTTCAAGCTTTGCATACGAAGAGCCGTTTAACGCTTTCATTACAGAAACCGCCATATTTGCTTTTTCAATAGCTTTTTTATATACATCGGTAACAGTTTCATCCGTATAGGTAAACTGTGTTTTGTTTTCATAAAGAATAGTTGCAACATTTTCAACATCTGCATCTGTGCCACCCGGGAAAAGGAATTCCTTAAACTGTTTTAATACCTGCTTTATGGAGTTTTTATCACCGGCAACAGCGTCAAGAATTTTTTTCTGATCGCCAATGCTTATAAATTCAAAGCTTTTCTCTGCTTTTTCGCTTCCCCTTGCTTCTGCACGAAGAATGTATTTCCCCGTTGGAGATGTTGCCGGAATTTTAAAACTGTAGCTTATATTTCCTTTTGAATCGGTAACAACCTGAGCAATATGTGCAATTTTTGAGTTATCAGCTTCAAGATAAGCCTGAACTGCAATTTCTCTTATTCCGTCCTGACCGCTGTTTGCCGTAAAACTTACGGTATCAATATTAACAACAGGATCTGATAAGGTTATCGAATTTGCCGCCAAAGTGTTAACTCCGAACAGCATAAATACTGTAAGCATCACAGAAATTATTTTTTTGCTTTTTTTGTTGCTATACATAATAAACCTCCGCATTTTATTTCAATTCTGCATAAAATGTCTTTCCTCTTGAATTTGTAAAATCTACTCTGATATCTGTTGAATTTTCTGATATTAAAACATTGGTTTCTTTATCTGCTAAAACCGTTTCAGTTAACGGTTTATGTATTCTTATAACTGCCGAATCAAGCTTATGAGTAGGATCGGACACCGCTATTTTTAAAGAGCCCGAATCGGTTTCCTTGGCTATAAGAATTATTCCTTCTGAAACCTCAAAATCTCCACATATTCCCGGTTCGTAGAATACTGCTTCAAGAATATTTCCTTTTTTGGCTGCCTGAATTTTGCCGTCATTTTGTAAAATTGAAATTTCACTTACATAATTTTGAGTTTCTGCCGCATTTTTTTCAGGAAGTATGATATAGGCATATTTTCCACCCTCAAAATTACTTCCGTGAGACAAACCGACTTCGAGATAACTGTTATTTTTTCTGAAATTAATTTTTTCACCGTATGGGAAATAATATCCAAGCTTGTTGCCAATGTTAACCGAGCTTACGTTTTCAGTTTCGCCCTCTGTTGCAGAGTTTCCGTTTACGAAAAATGTTTCGTCTGTTTTTCTGTTTTCAAGCCATGTGTAAACATTGTAATCTCCGCTATGGTTTATATCGCTTCCAAGGCAAAGAATTTCATCATCAAAAACAAAATAGCCCTTTTTAGCTTCTAAATTTTCCGTAACCGTTGATAACTCTGTATTTTCAGTATTTTTATAGGCAATGTGCTGCATTGCGCTTACACCGTAATTATCCATTGCCACACCGCCTGCATAATCGTTATATGCCAGCAAAAGCAAGTCGTTTCCGCCGCTTGAGAAAACCTCGGCAGTTCTCGGCACATCCGTTTCTGTTGTTCCGGGAATTTTATGCATATCCGCATTTGAAACCCATTCGGAATCAAATGCCGTTCCAAGGCTGTCGGTGTAAAGATAGGTCATACCATCGCCATGATACCAGCCTTTTGTATTTTCTGACAGTATGGATTCGTAACGTTTTATACGTTTGGAGGACATTGCAAGCTCCATACGGAATTTGTCCTGCTCGAATACTGCTCTGTCCATAGCCGCAAATATTTTAGCATTGTTGCCTGTTTCTGTGGGAGTACCGGTTTCTTCCAATATACTATTGTAATCCTCTATGTGATAGAAATCCAGCCCATTTTTTATTTTAACCGCAGAATTTTTCTTAATAAAATCTGTTATTATCGCTTTTTGATTTTCATCTGCATAATTAATTGCACTCAGCAGGCACTTTACAAGATCAACGCATCCGCTATACAACGAATTTCCCCTGGTGACATTTCTGCCCGTTGTAAGTGCAGAAACCTTACTTTCGTAAACAAAAGGAATAAAGTTATTAATTCCCCATTCGGGAAGCTTTGCCTCCTGCCATTCCAAAAAGGAGAACGCTGTGCCCGAAAGAACATCTATAAGATGTGTAAACTCACTGTAAAAATTGAGTCCGTAACCGAAGTTATACGAAACTCCGCCATGTTGAATAAAAGATCCGTCAGCGTAAATTCCTTCGCCGGAGGTACGATAGAAAAATTCTCCTTCAACCTCCGCCTGGGCTTTATAAACAGGCTCATAGTTGTGTTTTAAAATTCCACACCCCACCATTATATAAGCTGTCCATAAGCGGTTTGCACCTACACCAACCGTTTCTTTAACAAGAATTTCCATAGGCTCCATATATTTATAAAGCATTTCTTCTGTCATTTCATCCTTCATCAGCATAAGAATATCAGTTAGAAATCCGGGAACAGCAATCTGCCAGTACCACCAGTTTCCCCATGCCGTTGAAGCATCAATGTCGTTTATAACATAAACTCCATATCCCTCGGAATCGTTATAACAAGCTTCCAGTGTGTCAAAGATTACTTTTTTAACATTATCATCCTTATACGCCGCAATACCTTTTGTGTTATACGCTTTTGCCATTTTTACAACTGCGGAATAAATATTGCTAAGGCGCAGTCCTTTATCCCCGTCTGAGGTTCTTGGGAATTTATTCATTATTTCCTGCGCACTTTTATAAGTATATGCACTGGTGTTTAAGGCATTTAATTTACTTATTATCTGACTGTCCGTTGCGCCTGAATAATCACCGGTGCCAATTAATTTTTTTATCCAGTTTTCTCTGGCTTTTATAAAATCCTCATCGGAATATTTATTTACTCTGCGTGGTGATATATATTTAAGCTTCACATCATCAAAATACAATTCTGCCTCAGAATTAACCTTGTTTTCAGCAGGAATCTGTAAACAGACAACCGCATTTTCCGGTGTAAAAGTATAGTTTTCATCTGCTATTTTTGGGGAACACTCATTTGAAAGCACAAAATCGCTGTCAAAATTCAAAGAAAGTGTTTTCCATCCCTTCCAGTCTATAATACCATTGTAAGTACCATTTATTCCTCCCTTGGTGCGGATTGAAATTATGTAACCTGAATTAGTCTGCACCGGTGAATAAAGTTTAAATTCTATGGTATTAAAAGGACTTAAATCCTTGTAATTTCCGTAAATACCATTGGAACCTGCGGTTCCGTCAGCAATTTCAGTATCAAAATATTTAGAAATATATATATCCTGTCCGATATCCCATTTAAGCGAGTATCCGGAAGTTCCTGAATATAATTTACTGTAAGTTAAAGAGCTTTCTTTTGCTTTAAGCTCATCAATTTTTAGTGCTGTTGCCTCTCTTAAAATTCCGCCATAAGAGATTTCGCTTACTTCATCAAGAGGCTTTATATTTTCATTATTTTCGTAAACAAAAGCTTTAAGAACAGTTCCTGCTCCGTTTTTTACATTAAGCTCCGGCGGCTGAGAAACAGTTCCCTCTGCCACATTAATAAGCTGTGAAGTCTCTGAATAAAGAGCTAAAATAAGCTTGCTTTCATTTTTTGCTTTTTCACCGTTGTAATCGGCAATTACTGCACCGTTTAACGGAATACTTGAAAGCTTGTACCCGTTTTCATCATAAAACAGGGTTACTGTTTCATTCACAGCTGTTTCCGTTTCGGCACCACTATATGTATAAAAGGATGCTGCACTTTCGCTGCCGCACAGCAGATACACATTGTATCTGCCGTGCATAGCGTTTTTACCGAAAGAATATTCAATTGAAATTTCGCCGTTTTCCTGTGCTTTAATCTGATTGATATAGGAAATTTTATTTTCAGGAGAAAGAACCTTAACAGTTACAAAATCCTGCGAAGTACCTGCTCTGCCCTTTATGCTTATAAGATTTCCGTCGCAACGCACAGAGCTTATAAGAAGGTCACTTTTTTCGGCATCCGCCGTATATGCAGGAAATATTGCAAGCATAGAAGCCGCTAATATTATCGCCAGAATTTTGTTAAATAATAGTTTCATAGTTCTCCTCCAAAAAGTTTTTACTGAGCCTCAGGGTACTGTAAAATATCCGTAATCGGCTTCATTTCGTCAATTCCATTCCATACAAAAGCTTTAATATAGCTTGTATCGCTGTTTTCAACTGCAATTATCTCTGCTATTTCAGCGGTTTCCGTGTATGCTGTTATAACCTTTTCGTTTACAGCAACATTCAGTAATTCGCCTGTTTCATTGTCATAAACAGCAATAATCAGACAAGCAGGTGCTGTAGAGGTTGTTTTGTTGTTAACAGTTGCTCCTACTTTTATATTGCCTGTTGCAAATTTTGTTTTAAGCACAGGTGCAGAATATGTTAATTCGCCTGCCGCTTCGGTTGTAAATTTATTCTGTCCTATAACAGTTGTTCCGTTAAGAGCTTTGATTGTATATGTTTTGCCGTATGCAAGAGGCTCAACAAAATTAATCTTAACAATTCCGTTAATATTTTCAACAGAATATGCAGTTTCGCTAATTACATTAGTTCCGTCACTTATTTCATATGCGATACTTTTCTCGGGAAAAGCATTCTGTCTGAAAATAATTTCATCATTTACACCGATTGTTTCAGGTATTGTCCATTCAACCAGATTCTGAGTAGGTTTTTCTTTTGTAGCGAACACATCTGCAATCCAGAGAGTTTGTTCATCTGCATATAAATTACCATTTGAGTCTTTTTTATAATAAGTGTCGTATCCACCTAACTGAAACTGAACTTTAGTTATATCGGAATAATATCCTGCTTTCGGAATGTTTGTTTCGGTTGTTCCGGACATTGTTCCGTAATATGTAGGAGTAAGTGTTAAAGGTAGATTTGATTCAGAAGATTTTGTAGAAAGCTTGAAGCTTACCAGTTTCCAGCCTGCCCAGTCAACTACCAGATGAGCATTTCCATTAGCGGTTCTGTAATCGGCATTTCCGCTTGTTCCGTTATTTCTTGGTGTATTTTCTGCCGAAAGAACAGTTACATATTTATTATTGGTTGCAGCAGAGCTGTAAACCCACATATTAAGGTATCCATCTGCATAGTCGCTTAAATCCATATCTTTTTTACAGTAAATTCTGCCTGTGTTTGAACTGGAAGATGAATATGGCATATACCATTTATATGTTGGGAAGGAGAAGGTTGTTTTATCAACATCAGCAGTTGAAACAAAGTCTCCTGAGCTGTTTGTAGGCTGTGATGCGAATCCCTGATTTGTTCCTGTTGTAAAATCAAAATATGTTTTAGCTCCGTTTGTTAAATCTTCTGCTTTGGAATACCATATACTGTCAATTGTAATTACAAGGTTGGAGGTAGCTCCTGCAACTTTTAAGAACAGACGGTTAGCAAGACCGTTGCCTGTTACTGTTATCGGAAGCTTTATAATCTGCCAGCCGTTTGCACCAAGCTTTGCTGTTGCGGTTACACCACTGTTTTCCTCAACTTTAGATTTAGTGCCGTCCTCAGCAATTTTGGTATAATAATTACAGCTGGTTGAAGTAATAGTCATATCCGGTGTGCTGTTCTGAACATTGGCTCTTATGTTTATATAGTCATAATTGTTTAAATCAACTGCCGGAGCGTCCACAACACGCGGGCTGTTAAGCTGATTTCTTGCAACAGATCTCTTATGAGAATCTGTAGCAGCCGGATCGTTGTAATAACTGTCTGTTTCGTTAATTCTGTCCCATACAAGAGCACAATTATTACCTGCATAGGTATTTACACTATCTGCTTTAAATAAAAATGTATAGTCGCCGGATTTTTCATGTCCTGTAATATCTGAACAGTAGTCGTCATCCTTGAAAACACCGCTTACATGGTTATAGTTATTTCCCCATTTGTGAGCATTGCTGGCAGAATCCATTTTATAGAACATTAAAGTTTCTTCGTTTTCGGAAACTACTGCTTCGGCAGGTTTTTCCAAAGAAGCCCAGATTTTATTCACGTTGATATAATATCCTTCGGGAAGCTTATCAGCTTCTGTCTGAGTCATGGCAAATCCTACATTGTTAACATAGGTAGGATAGGTTGCATCGCTGTTTCTTGCACCAAAGCTCTTTACAGGAATAGATACAAGTTTCCAGCCAATCCAGTCAGGAGTAATATAACCACGGTAGTTGAGTTTATCCTCAAGTGTTGCATTTAACGTTCTTGAAAAATACAAATCAACACATAAACTGCTGCTTGCTACTGCACTTGAATACATCCACATATTAACATAACCGTATTTTGAAATATCCACAGCAGGAGTGTTATTCTGCATCATAGTTTCCGGATTAAATTCCGTATCTTTGTTTCCTATATTTCCTCTTAATAATTTTACAGAAAGTCTGTCATCGTACAAACCTTGTTTTCCGTGAGATTCTATTCTGTTATTTGTTTCATCACTGTCACGATATGCCCCATCTGTTGCTTTTTTACCAATTTTATCCCATTTCAATGAATAATCATAGCCGCTTCTTGTTATTTTAGTATCCGCAGTAACAACATACTTAGCGTATAAAGTTGTTTCTGTACCATCAATAGTAAAGTTAACAGTTTTGTCCCGATAGCTATCAGGATAGTTTACTGCATCCTCTGCTGTGTAATACAGGTAAGTATCGTTCCAGCTTGCGCCCCATTTGTGAACATCCTCCGCACTTGTAAATTCATGAAAAACATGATCCTCTACGGTTGTTGTTTCCGTCGCATACACTGCGGGCATCATTGTTAAAAGCATTGCCAATACAAGCATCCCACATAATAATTTTTTCATTTTTGAAAACCTCCGTTTTTATTTTATTATTTTACTTCCTGAAAGAATCTGCATTCCCTCAAGTGTGTTCCACATAAAACAGTTGATGTATTTTCCGTTAAAGTCGTTATAACCTGCAACGGAATTTGTAAATTTGCCGTTTTCGCAGGTATTATCTGTAAACATTGCAAGCATTTCGTTTGTAGCCCCATCATAAACACAGGTTATAAAAATTGCCTTTGCAGTTTCGTTCACACCCGAAACATTCGCTTCAATTTTTAGCTCTCCGCCGTTATATGCGGATAAATCATCTATTTTAGCTGTTCCCTCGTATATATTTATACTGTCAAGAACAGGAGCTTCGATTTGTGTATTTAAAATAAGCGTTTTATTCTCTTTAAGAGTTGCTCCATGATTTGCCTTTAAGCCTGCTTTTAATACAATTTCATATTTACTTGCAAAATCCAGTTTATTATCAAATGTGATTTTTATTTTTGTGCCTGAAGCTTTTGCTGTCCAGCCCTCGGTAAGAGGTGTACCGTTTTTCGTTACCTCAATAAGCCCTTCTGAAACATTAGATGCCATAACCGCATTGCTGAAAGTGTTTTTGCAAACAGCAAACACAGTATTATCGGTAACAGAAACATCACTGTACTCTGTTTTTGCCATATCAGATGTAATTAGCTTTTCGCTTTCCCATCCGCTTACAACAACATCATCAAGTGCAGGTTCTTTAGCAACCCAGATGGATTCTATATAGAGAGTCTGTGCCGGACTTTCTGTATCATAAGTATAATATCCACCGTTCTGCATCTGGAATGATTTTATATCAGAATAATATCCTTTTTCAGGTTCGGCAGAGTAGTAAGTAGGGCTTAATGTATTAGCATCGGAAGAATTAGATTTTGTGCCAAGCTTAAGTGATACATTTTTCCAGCCAACCCAGTCAATGGTCAGATTTGCACTTCCGCTTGAAGTTCTGTAGTCGGTTGTTCCAGAACCCGTGTTACGGGGTGCTGAAGCACCAAAAACTACAACAAATTTTTTTCCTGTTGCTTCGGTACTGTATATTCTCATATTAAGGTAACCATCCTTGTACGCAGAAAGGTCGTAATCCTTATTAAGATAGAATCTTGAAGTCGGCGTTGCTGTACCGGTTGCAACTGCTTTACTCATTTCCCACTTATAGGTTGGGAATTCAAACTTAGTTGAATCTATTCCTCCGCTTACCGAAAATCCTTCGTAATTGGTTACACTTATACTTTTAAAGCCATAATCCGTTCCGTCGGTAAAATCGGCAATAATATATTCATTGCTGATTTCTTCCTCCTCGTCAGGAGTGGGTTCAGGCTCCGGTTCAGGTTCCGGCTCAGGAGTAATATCAGAAATGGTTTTTGCTCCTTCCGGCTTTTCCTTGCTGAAATACATACTGTCAAAAAGCAGTACCGTATCAGCCGACGGTTCTGAAATTTTAAATGAAAGACAGTTTATTGCTTCATCCGGATTAGTTTCAAGATTTGCAGTTCCATCCTTTGTTAAAATTTCATTTTTGGCAATTGAAAGTAATATCCATTCGTTTTCCCAACCAACAGGAATGTTTACGTTGTATTTTTCTACTCTTGATTCAGCGTCGGTATAATTTGTAAGTGCAAGCTTAACCTTGTCTTTGGTTTTCTTATCCGAATATACCCACAGATTCAGATATCCGTAGGAATCAAGCTCCCATGCCTTTGCATTTTTGGTTCCAACCCATTTTAATTCGTTTCTTGCAACGGTTCTTTTTGATGTTTCATTAATCCAGTAATCTCCGGGAGACTGAGCAAGGCCGTTTTTATCAATATTATCCCATCTTAGGGCATAATTTTTACCGCTTCTTGCTTTTTCTGTTTCTGCCGCCCACACATAAACAAAACTGCTTGTATGGGTAGTTGCGGTAAGTCCTCCGTTTACGTGGTTCCAGGAATTTGCCCAGTTTTTTAAAAAACTGTTGTCTTCCGATGAACCTATATCAAAAACAGAAAACTCTTCGGGAGTTTCTCCGTCTGTGATATCAGTTGCTCCTTCCGGCAGCTCCTGGGACAGCCACATAGAATCAAAATTCACATGGTATCCTGAAGGAAGCTTATCTGCCTCTGCCTGAATTATTGAAAATCCTACATTATTAACGTAAGTAGGATAAGTTTTATCGCCGGCTTTTGCATCGAATTTTTCCACAGGAATTGATATCAGCTTCCATCCTGTCCAATCCGGAATAACAGAGGAACGATAATTGAGTTTATCCTCAAGTGTTGCATTTAATGTTCGTGAAAAATACAAATCTACATAAAAATTACTGTTTGTTTCTGCACTGGAATACATCCACAGGTTAACATATCCGTACTTAGTTGCATCGGCAGTAAGAGTATTATTCTGCATCATAGTTTCCGGATTGAATTCTGTGTTTTTATTGCCTATATTTGTTCTTAATAGTTTTACCGAAAGTCTGTCATCATATAAACATTTTTTTCCGTGTGATTCTATTCTGTTGTTTGTTTCATCACTGTCTCGATAAGCTCCTCCGGCTGCTTTTTTACCGATTTTATCCCATTTAAGAGAATAATCACAATTGTTTCTTGTTATTTCTGTATCGGCAGTAACAATGTATTTTGCATATAAGGTTGTTCCAACACCATCAATAGTAAAGTTAATGGTTTTCTCCTTATAACTGTCCGGATAATTTGCTGCATCCTCTTCGGTGTAATACAAGAAATAATCGTTCCAGCTTGCACCCCATTTATGAATTTTATCTGCAGAATCAAATTCATAAAAAATGTAATCCTCAACAGTTTCTGCAAATACGCAGGGAGTAATAGAACAAATCATTAAAACTGCTATAAGCATACATATAAGTCGTTTCATTTTATTCCTCCCCTTTAGTTAATTTCTTAAATTTAATCTCATAGCTTCTGCCGTTATCGTATTCCGGAAGCTTAAGATTGATTTTTGTACTGTCCGCTTTACATTCCGCAGTAATTTCAGATACATTTTCCGAAATTTCAAGTCCGCCTCTTTGTATAACAAGATTTATGTTTCTTGCAAGTCTTGTTGGCTCTGCAATACTTAAAACAAATTCATCCTCTGTTTCTCTTGTTACAACAATGCAGGTATTATCTGCTTCAACAGCATCTGCTTTGCCCTTCTTCCAGAAAACATATCCTGTAACTCCGATTGTTTTATCGGTTACTGCCTGAACGCTTTCTGTATTTGCAATCACCGTAATATCGGGATTATTGGCATATTCTTTAGTCTGTTCGTTAGTAAAGTTCGGAAGGTAAGCGTATGAATATTTTCCATTTGAAGGATTCTTTCCATGTTCAACCTGTAAAATCATATAAGGCGTTGCAGAATTATCCTTAATCATCGTGGTTTTTGCTCCGCCGGGGAAATAATAGCCTGCTTTATCAGCATAGTTTGCAAAGGTTGTATTATTGGTCGTTTCAGCGTATTCAAGCTCTGTCATAAGCTTATTTTCAACATAAACATTTTCCGTGCCAAATTTAATACCCTTGTTTTCAACCTTGAAAATTCCCTCGTTATTAGGCTTATGAACCTCAATTTCAGAAATTGAATTCCATGGACTCTGATTATTTCCATGGCAATTGAATCTTATATAACGAACGTTGTCTTTCATTATTTCATACGGCTCGGCTTCTACTGTTTTGCCTGATGATTCACCTGCAAATACCTCTTCAAAGTTTATTCCGTCCGATGAAACTTCAATTTCAAATTTTGTTTTTCTTTTGTCGCCACTGTAGAACGCCATCATAATACCGCCCACATTAACCGGATCGCCCATATCTATCATCAGCCATTGCTCACCAAGAGCAGACCATCTTGATGACAGACTTCCGTCGCCGATATTTTCGGGGATATTTCCATCGTGTTCGCTTGCAGTTATTGCCGCAATAGGAAGCTTTGTATAAGATGCATCCTCGCTGACATTTACCATTCCTGTCATCTGACGGTTGTCTACGACGGTAAATACCTCTCGGTCATCCTTTGCATTTATATCGCTTCCAAGCATTACCACCTCATCATCAAAGGTAAAGTATGCTTTTTTTGCTTCAAGAGTGCTTTTGTGTTCCTTAAATCCGTTTGCAGAATCATTGGTGTAGCCTATAAGCTGCATTGCCGAAGCAGAATACTTATCTTCTAAACTTGCACCACCGGAATAATCATTGTGACCTCTCGGAATTTCAGAATTGGTCCCCTGCATATTTTCTTCAAAACGTTCTGATGTATCATTGGTGATACCGGGCAATTTATACATATTTGCATAATCCCAATATCCTTTTGAAAAATCATTAAGACCGTCGATGTAGAAATATGTTACACCGTCACCCTCGTACCAGCCTTTCATATTTTCATTGTTAATTGCTTCCCAACGTTTAATTCTCTTTGATGAAAGCGATAGTCCAAAAGCATATTTATCGTTAAGTGCAACTGTTCTTTCCACGTTATAGAACACTTTTGCATTTGCTTCGGGGATTTTCGGTTCTATTGTTTCATCCTTTAATATATCGCAATAAAGCGAAAGATTTGAAAAATCAATTTTAGTTGGATAAAATGTATTGTCTTTGTTCTTCCAGGAATTCTGAGCCTGATATTTTATAATACCCTTTAAAACATCGGCTTCTGATTTTTCAGCAAATTTTACATATGTCAGAAGATTATTAAGGTGTGAAACACCGCCGTCATACTCGTTGGAGGCTCTTGTCATATTTCTTCCTGAAAACATTGCCATTGCCTGACCTTTGTATATTGCTGAATTATAGTTGTTAAGAAGCCAGTCATAAAGATTTTCCGCATCCGGATCTAAAATTTCAAAGGCGGTATTTTCAAATACGGGATAAATAACAAGAATGTTTGAAACAAATTCCATACCGTATCCAAAGTTATATGCAACGCCATCATGCTGCAGGAATGAGCCGTCGTCGTATATACCATCGCTAAGGTTCAATCCGTTGGATGCCATATTTCTTTCACTTTTATATGCACATTCTACCGCAAGTGCATCTCTGGCGTTTAAAATTTTTGCAGGATTATTTTCCATAATACCACAGCCTAAAACGCTGTATGCAATCCATATTCTGTTGGCACCAACCGAAAAAACCTGCTCTACCATAACATCAACAGGCGACAGATAGCGAAGTCTGTCCGCTTCCGGTATATCATCATACATTATAAGAAGCGTATCAATAAGCGGCATTGGAATGCCAATCTGCCAGTACCACCAGTTGTAATCTTTCCAGCGTGAATACTGCGTAAACTTAGCATTTTCAACAATTTCCTTACCATACAGAGTTTCGTAAGCCACGTCAAGAGCTGTCAGAATTTTCTGCTTCAGTTCAGACGATTTATAGGTTGATGTACCTTTTGTAAAATATCCCAGAGCCATTCTGTAAGTATTGTTATATACTGCCTGTGCTTTTACAGCATCGTGCTCCCAGTTGCCCTCCCACAGAGTTTCATCATCCATAGTATCAGCATACTTCATTGCAGTTGTTTCAACTGATTTTAAACGTTGGGCAAACAGCGGATCGTCCGTTCTTTCCCAGTCAGCTTCTGTTCCTGCAAGGGAAGCCTGCCATGTATCAATCATTTTGTTGATGTCATCTTTGGTATATTCAATTTCATCAACTGTATTATAACATGTCTGATATGCAACATAACGGTATAAATCGTTATTTTCTTCAATTACGGAAACATCCTTACCTGCCACGGCAAAGCTTCCGTTTACATAGTAGTCAAGCTCTGTTCCTTTTAATGTTTCTTCCACAGGATACAGTTTATTACCTCCCACGGGAGAAGTTTTAGGAGTAATTTTCAGATATTTTGAAAAATATTCTTCGGGAGCACATAAAACACCGTCGATTATTTCTGTTTTAGCAGACATTTTCTTTTTAACTCCCTCTGAAAGAACATTTGATGTTCCTGCATAAACCGCTGCAACATCCTGAGAAATTTCAGAAAATTCCTGCATTGTTTCAGTTGGGAAAATTTTTGCCGTTGCTGTTCCAACCTGAGGAGTAAAATAGATATCACCAACATAAATATGAGCACCTTCCACAACAGGAAGACTCCATCCGCTTCCCTGGAATCTCATATTCACAACATTTTCCCACGAAGCTTCTCTTACTTTTGCAAATTCTTCCGATGAATTTCCAACCTGGAATGAAAAATGCTTCCAGCCCTCCCAGTTCACTATCATATCTTTACGAAAGTAGCAGATACCTGCTGCAGAATCGGGACAGTTTATAAGAATAATAAACTGAGAATTATCCTTTTTAGGTGCATAGAGATCCATTTCAAGAGTCATATATTTATTCAGGTCTTTAGGCACATTTGTAAATGTAGGCGTAACATTGTAATTCGCCCAGTGCCCGGAATACATACCGTTTTTAACAACTGAAGTATCCGGAAGTAAGCCTGTATCCATAACGCTTTTAAAGTTGCCCGTATCCATTACATTGAAATCCTTACCAGACTCATCAATACCGCCGTCAGGAAGCTGAGCAAAAGCAACGTTTACAAGAAATACCGAAATTAAAAGAAGAGAAATTATGCTTCTGAATATTCTATTCATTGTTTATCACCTTTTTCATTCTGGATTTTACAAATTAACCTTTTACTGCACCAACCATTACACCCTTAACAAAATATTTCTGTAAGAAGGGGTAAACACACATAACGGGCAGCGACGATACAACAATAAGTGCGTATTTAAGTGTTTCCTTTGCAGAAGCGGTTGAATCCGTATCCTGCATTTCCAGAGTTGCATTTGCAACGGCAACCTCTCTTAAGAAAAGCTGCAGAGGATATTTGCTTCTGTCTCTTATGTAAAGCATTGCGTTAAACCAACTGTTCCAGTGGTCAACACTGTAATAAAGAACCAAAACCGCTATTGTAGGCATACATAAAGGAGCTACAATTCTGGCAACTACAGTAAAATGACTTGCACCGTCAAGCTCTGCCGATTCAAACAAACTGTCCGGCACGCCTTGTATTGACGACCTCATAATAATAACATAAAAGGTGTTTATTGCGTTTGGAATTATAAGTGCAAAAATATTATTGTAAAGTCCCACATTTCTCACAACCAGGTACATAGGAATAAGACCTGCGCTGAAATACATAGAAAAAATAACTATGTAGGAAACAATACGGCTTAATATGGCATCCTGCTTACTTAAAAAGTATGCAGTAATAAGAGTAAGCAGAATATTTAAGGCTGTTCCTGCAATAACAACAAAAACAGAAACGCCAAATCCGTTCCATACAGATTCATTTTTGAAAACTGCCTGATAGCCCGATAATGAGAAATCAACCGGCATCCAAAGTGTGCCCGTATGCCCGATAAGAGCGTTACTGTCGCTGAATGAGCACATTATAACATGCCACAGCGGATAAAGTGTAATAAGCATAAGAAGCAGCAGAAAAACGATATTTGCAATGTCAAAAACCTTGCTGCCAAAGCTTTCTTTAATTTTCATTTTTTCCGCCCTCCTTTACCATAATGCTGTTCCGTTTATTTTCTTACTTGCATAGTTTGCGGCAATAAGAAATGCACAGTTAATTACCGAGTTAAACAAGCCAACTGCAGTTGAAAAGCCGTAATTCTGTTCAAGCATACCTTTGCGGTATACAAAAGTGGAAATAACATCTGCCGTTTCGTAAATATTCTGATTATATAAAAGCAGAATTTTTTCGCTTCCAACAGACGTCATTCTGCCTATTCTCATAATAAGCATTGTTATAACTGTGGGAAGTATTCCCGGAATAGTTACGTGAACAAACTGTTTCCAGCGCCCTGCGCCGTCAAGGCTTGCCGCTTCGTAAAGCGAAGCATCAAGACTCGTTAACGCCGCAAGATAAACGATTGAGCCCCAGCCAACGCCCTGCCATATTCCCGAAAGAACATAGATGGGCACAAACCATCCGCGCTGAGTGAGCATATTTACATCCTCACCTGTAATTGCGGCAACCACACTTCCGATAATACCGTCCGAAGCGGTAAAATCTCTTACTATTCCGCACAAAACAACAAGAGAAATAAAATGCGGAAGATATGTAATTGTCTGAACAGTCCTGCTGTAATGCTTGCTTTTAACTTCGTTGATTAAAAGTGCAAGAATAACAGGGGCAGGAAATTCAACAAGAATCTGCGTTATACTGATAACAAGCGTATTTTTTACTACTCTGAAAAAATACATCGAATCAAAAAAATCAAGAAAATGCTTGAACCCAACAAATTTACTGCCAAAAACACCTTTTGTAAGCGAATAATTCTGAAATGCTATAACAGTTCCGCAAAGAGGCGCTATAACAAACACAACATAGTAAATTATTATTGGAATTGCAAGCAGATACAAACTTGAATTCTTTTTAAAGTCTTTTGCAAGACGGGATTTAAGCCCCGTCCTGCAAACAAGTGTATTAGACGTCAATGCGTCCTGTTTCATTTTCATGTAATCTCCTCCGGGATTTGGGTGATCTTATCTGTTCTGGAATTTCTCGTAAGCTTCTCTGTAATAGTTGGTATATTCTTCAACACCTAAGCTTTTCAGAGTTTCTATATAAGAATCAAAATTTTCAATTGGTTCAACGCCCATTATGAATTTAAATCTCATTTCATCGGTATAAGTTTTTATTTCCGCCTGAAGAGCGCTTACTTCGCCGGCAACCTCCTGGCTGAATGTAAGATTTGGAACAACATGTTTTTTCATATTGGTATCCATCCATATGTCAAGAGATTCCCTCTGCTGAGGCATCTGAGCAGCAGCTTTCATATATTCGCCGGTTTTAATGAAGGGCCCCCACGAAGCAGGCGATGCATAAGTCTGAAGAACTTCCTGGAATCCTTTACCGTCGGGATTATTAAGCAGTAAATCTGTATACTCAATTCCGTTTTCAGTTTTTACATAGCTTTCGCCTTCAATTCCGTAGTTGAAAGTAAGTGCGCCCTGTTCAGAATAACCGTAATCAAGCCATTTTACAGCAAGCTCCTTGTTTGCACACTGTGTGGAAATCTGGCATGCGCCATTTCCGGATACTTCAACGTTTCTCTGAGCAAATTCAGCTTTTTCACCTTTGTTAAGTGTGGGATAAGGTACTGCAACAACCTCAAAATTTGTTCCGTCGCCTTTACGGGCTGTCATAAATTTACCGATTCCGCCAAGTGTATTGCTTACGCAGGCACCGGATTTGTCGTTTACCATATTTGCAGTAACGGTAGCATCGTCTACGGATGCAATGTTTTTATCAAGAAGTCCCTTTTCATACCAGTCGTTCATTTTTGCAAGGTAATCTTTGTATTCCGGCTGATAATAAGCGTATTCAATTTCGCCTTCGTCGTTTAAGTAGAAATCTGTACCTATACCAAAAGCACCGATAAATATTCTGCTCATTGTGAAGATGTTATCAAGATATGTAAGAGGCGCTGTTGCACCTTTTTTATCTTTAAACGCCTGAAGCATTACTTCCCAGTCATCCAATGTTGTGGGAATATCCAGTCCAAGCTCATCCAGCCAGTCTTTTCTTACAATCGGGCCCTGATATACAAGAAGATAGTCGTCGCCCTGAATAGTCGGGAAACAGAAATATTTACCTTCATCAGTTTTTACCATTTTATCAATTTTTGGATTTTCCTTAACGTATTTGCTGAAATTGGGAGCATATTTTTCCAGATAAGGAGTTGTATCAATAATAATTTCGTCTTCAATTGCTTTTGCAGCACCGCCGGTAAAACCGGTCATAAAATTATGCTGAATAATATCCGGATATTCGCCGGAAGCAATCATAACATTAAACTGGTCGTTCTCCGAGCCCTGAACAGGATGAATAAATTCAACATTTACTCCTGTTTCCTTATAAAGCTGTTTGTAAAAAGGCAAATCGGCAAAAGTTTTGTAAGACTCTGTAGGAGTAAATCCTGAACCCGCCCAATAAGAAAATGTTACATCGGTCTTAAGCGGATAAGTTTCGCCAAAGTTCAAGTCAACAACAACCTCTTCTTCTTTTTTACAGCCTGCAAAAACACTGACTGCAAGAGCGGCTGCAAGTATGGTTGAAATACATTTTTTCTTGTTCATAATCATTTTCCTTTCTTTTCATAAAATTTCTTCTGATAAAATTATACCACTTTATTTCATAAAAATAAATTCCCAATATCCCCTATCAATGGACAAAATCCCCCAAAACCGCCTTTACGAAGCGCTTTGAGGGATTTTGTACCTGACTTGCAAAGAATTACAAAAAGTGCACCGAAGAAGCTCCGATGCACTTTTTATCAATTCCATATTATAAAATTATAGCTTTCCAGAATCTGAAAATATTTTGCCAGCCTTTCATAAAGCGGATGTGCTTTTTCACCGAAATGTTCTTCAACCGCTTTTCCGATTTCGATAATATTTTTTTCACCGTCTAGCAAAGGCCATACAAAGCTTCCCGTTTCATCAAGATGAACATAGCTTATTTTCGGTTTTTTAAAGAACTTCTGCGCCATTTTGTTGAAGAAGCCTGTATTTTCTATTTCCAGAGTAACTATGCCGTTTTCGTCCTGAGTCCAATTGTACCCGGGTGCTCTAAGCGGCTTTTTTTCCAGATAGTTTTCGTTTGTTTTATTTTTTTTCATAGCTTATTTACTGCGTTTTTTCAAAAGTGAGAATTTTAAAACAGTAAAGATGATAATTGCAAACAGTACAAGCGAACCAATCTGCGAGAATGCTGCAGGAATACCGAATTTAGCAGAAAGGTCAAGCAGTGTATCTACTCCGAATACTGCAAGAAGTGCAAGAACTATACCTACAATACCTTCTCCGGCAATCATACCTGAGCAGAACAGAATACCATCGTTGGTAACAGCTGTTTTTGTTGCTTCATCTTTATATTTCTTCTTGTCAACAACAAGACGGATAAGACCGCCAACCATAATACAAGCGTTAAGCTGAACAGGCAGATAAACACCGATTGCAAAAGGAAGAACGGGAATACCCACAACCTCTACAACAACCGCAATAAACACGCCTACAAACACAAGAGCCCAGGGAAGATTTCCATCCATAACGCCCTCGATAATCATTTTCATAAGTGTAGCCTGAGGAGCAGCAAGCTCTTCGGAACCAAAGCCCCATGCACTGTCAAGAAGATAAAGTGTTCCGCCGATTGCAAAAGCCGCCGCAACAACACCGATAATTTCGCCAATCTGCTGTTTTTTGGGAGTTGCGCCAAGCAGATAACCGGTTTTTAAATCCTGAGATGTATCACCGGAAATAGCGGCAACTATACAGATAATAGAACCTATAGCAATTGCACTTGTCATTCCAACAATACCGGTGCTTCCGGTTAATTTAAGAATTAAAGTAGCAATAAGAAGTGTAGCGATAGCCATACCGGAAACAGGGTTGTTACTGCTTCCAACTAAACCAACCATTCTTGAAGATACGGTTGCAAAGAAGAAACCAAATACCACTACAATTACTGCACCAATGAGGGTTACAGGAATTGCAGGAACCAGCCATACAAGCACAGTTAATATTGCAATAACAGCAATTACCACCTTCATACTGATATCCTGAGCAGTACGTTCATTTCCTGCACCTTTTGCACCGGAAATACTCTTCATAGCGCCTGCAAAGGTTTTAACGATAAGAGGCAGAGATTTAATAAGGCTGATAATACCGCCTGCCGCCAAAGCACCTGCACCAATGTATCTTACATAAGAACCCCAGATTGCACTTGCACCGCCATTGGCGAACATTTCGCTTATTGGCGCAGTTCCGGGATAAAGTGTAATATTTGCTCCGAAAAGTGTTATCATAGGAATAATAACCATCCAGCTTAAAACACCGCCGGCAAACATATAAGAGGAAATTCTGGGCCCGCAGATATAACCAACGCTCATTACAGCAGGATAAATCTGTGTTCCTATTTCACCGGTATAGCCTTTTTTGAAGCTTAAGGAAACTTCACCGGCAACTAATTTTAAACCGTCAATTATAAATTTAAATAAAGCCGCAAAGCCCATACCTGCAAATACAGTAGATGCATTTGCACCGCCTTCTTCACCTGCAAGAAGAACCTCTGCACAAGCTGTTCCCTCGGGATAAGGTAATACACCGTGTTCTTTTACAATTAAAGCATTGCGAAGCGGAACCATAAAGAACACACCAAGCAAACCGCCAAGTAAAGCGATAAGTGTAATTGAAATAATACCGGGCTTGTCCATTTTACCTTCGGCTGCCCATAAGAATAGAGCAGGGATAGTAAATATAGCACCTGCGGCAAGTGATTCACCCGCAGAGCCTATGGTCTGAACTACGTTGCTTTCAAGAATTGAGTTTTTTCGCATAATAACACGAATAACACCCATTGCAATAACTGCGGCAGGAATGGAAGCGGAAACCGTCATACCAACTCGCAAACCGAGATATGCGTTTGCTGCGCCAAACACAACAGCAAGAATAATACCCATAATTATTGATGTAACAGTAATTTCAGGTGTTATTTTTGACGCCGGAACGTAAGGCTTGAATTCATTCTGATTATTCATATCAAAACTCTCCTATCCGGGGACATTCCATATACTCATAATACCCCTATTTTATTCAACTATACTATTATACCACATAAAAAATAAAAAAGCAACAAAAATCTGTTTGCAGTTTTTGTTGCTTTTCTGTTATATATTATAATTATGCATAAGCGGTCCTGAACCTTTTCCAAGGTCCAGCTGAGCCTTAAGAGCACCTGTTAAATATTTTTTTGCATTTGCAATACTCTCAGCCACAGAATATCCGTCAGCCAGATTACACGCAATTGCAGATGATAAGGTGCATCCCGTTCCGTGAGTATTGGGATTATCAATCCTCTCGGACGAAAACCACTCTGTTTTGCCATTCTTATACAAAAGATCAGTTGCATCATTAACAAGATGTCCGCCCTTTACAAGAATTGCGCCCTTGTAAAATTCTGAAATTTTCTCAGCCGCTTTTATCATATCCCCGTCGTTTTTTATTTCTATACCGCTTAAAACCTCCGCTTCGGGAATATTCGGTGTAATAACATCTGCAAGAGGCATCAGTTTTCCGGTAAGTGCATCCATTGCAGTTTCAGAAATAAGCCTGCTTCCGCTTGTGGAAATCATTACAGGATCGAGCACTATATTTTTTGCTTTATAAAACTGCAGTTTTTCTGCAATAATCCCTATAATTTTTTCCGACGACACCATTCCTATTTTTACCGCATCGGGAAAAATATCCGTAAACACGCTGTCAAGCTGTGCCGCAGTAAATTCCGGTGTGCCCTCCAGAATTGCAGAAACACCCGTTGTGTTCTGCGCTGTAAGTGCTGTTATAACACTCATAGCATACATTTTATGCACTGTAATGGTTTTAATATCCGCCTGAATACCTGCTCCTCCGCTTGAATCGGAGCCTGCAATTGTTAACACCTTTTTAATCAAAATATCCACCGTCCCCATTATAGGATTTTAAATATATATCGGAAATTTTTTCAAGTTTTTCTGTTTCTTTTTCCGATTTATCATATATTCCGCAAAGCCTGAAGCCTGCTTTTACTGCTGTTTTTGCGGCATACAGAGCATCCTCAAAAACATAAGTATTTTTTAATTTTGTTCCGAGAAATTCTCTTGCCAAATTAAATATATGCGGTTCATCCTTACCGCTTCCTGCTTCTGTACAGGTAAATATTTTTTCAAAGAAGTGCAAAATTCCGTTTCTTTCAAGAGCCGCCTCAACAAGATATTTATCTGTTGCGGTTGCAACACACATTTTAACACCTTTATTTTTAAGCTTTGTCAGAAATTCTTTAACACCATTCTTTGCCGTTGCTTCGTGAAAATAAAAATCCTCAACAATTTTATTTATGTCATCCATTATTTTTTCAATAGAATCTTCTATTTCATAATGTTCTTTCACATAGCAGGATGACTGATAAAGACTCATTGGGCGTACAACTTCTCTTAGATTTTTTTCGGGAATTTTTCCCTTGGATTTTACATAATCAATTGCAACGGTTTCCCAGATATCCATTGAATCAAGCAGTGTGCCATCTACATCGAAGATTGCTCCCTCTATTTGCGTTTTAGCCGCCATATCCGATAATTCAAGCAAATTACGGCAGGATTTTTCAATATTTTCACTGGCAAAAATAGCAGAAACAACTGCCACGCCGTCAATTCCGCTGTCGGATAACTCCAGAATATTTTTTTCAGAAATTCCGCCTATGGCAACAACGGGAATAGAAACGCTTTCGCATATTTCCTTAAGAGTTTCAAAAGAAACATCGCAGGCATCTGCCTTTGTGCTTGTGGAAAACACTGCACCTACGCCGATATAATCTGCACCTGCTTTTTCTGCGGCAACGGCCTCTTCAACAGTAGATGCAGAAACACCAAGCAGCATTTTTGAATTTATTATATCTTTTACTTCTCCGGCGTTCATATCGCTTTGTCCTACATGAATTCCGTCCGCTTTACATTTTACGGCAATTTCAACATTATCGTTTATAATAAACGGAATTTCATATTTTCTGCAAAGCTCCCCTATTTCAACGGCTTCTTTAAAAAATTCTTCCTCGGATAAATTCTTTTCACGAAGCTGAACACAGGTTACTCCACCTTTCAGGGCTTCTTCCACCTGCTCGTACAACGTTTTTCCGTTAAGCCAGCTTCTGTCCGTTACGGCATATAAACGCATAGCGTTTTTACACAATTTCAAATTTTGCACCCTCTTTTAACTTCTCTCCGTTAAGATTATAAATTTCATCAATTATATAGTTGCGATAGGTTGAATTACCATCATTTGCATTAAGTCTCTTATATGCTCTTTCACCGCACAGTCCCATAACGCATACTGCGGCGGCTGTTGCTTCAAGAATATTTTCCTGATTTGCTCCGATATACGCTCCTGTTATTGCACTTAACATACAGCCTGTTCCGGTTATTTTACTCATCATAGGATGTCCGTTTCTTATAAGATAAGCTTTATTGCTATCCGCAATTATATCAATTGCACCGGTTATAGCAATTACGGCACCCGTTTTATCAGAAAAATCTTTTGCAAATTTTACAACATTAGGCAATGTTTCTTCGGTAACAGCGTCGGCAACGTCGGCATCAACACCTTTTGTATTCCCCTCTCCAAGTGCAAGAGCCTTTATTTCGGAAATATTTCCCCTTATAACTGAAAAGTGTATGTTTTCAATCAGCGTTTTTGCAGTTTCTGTTCTTAATTTTGAAGCTCCTGCTCCAACAGGATCAAGAATTATGGGATGTCCCAGACTGTCAGCGATTTTGCCCGCTTCCAGCATAGCAGGAATTGTATTTTTGTTAAGTGTGCCGATGTTTATGTTTAACGATGTACAAATTGCTGTTATATCCTTTGCATCTTCCACATCGTCAGCCATAATCGGTGAGCCGCCGCAGGCAAGTAAAGCATTTGCACAATCGTTTACGGTAACGTAATTTGTTATGTTGTGTACCAATGGTGTAGTATTTCTTACGTTTTCAAGCATTTTAGCAAGCATTTCCAATTCCTCCTTATTTTCATATTTGGCAGTTAGTTCTGTGCTTTTCATTAGGAAAACCTCTTTCATATAAATATTTTTTACTTCGGGTTTTCCTTAAGAAGCGTTATAAAACAGCGCAAACCAAGGTTAACCCAAAGGTCGGTCGAAGATTAATTTCTTCCTCTCAATCCGAAACACGGACTCCCATCGCTGTTTTTAAAGATATTTCTGACTGTGCCTGAGGCGCTCCCCTCCTGCCGTCTTAATGAAATATCAGTTTAACAAGGTTATTTTCCTGCCGTTTTCAGTTTATTAACCGCATATGTAAGCAAAGCGGTAACAACCATTGCAGGAAGTGTATAGCCAACAGGAATATCAAAATTCATAAAAATACGGTAAATGACAAATCCTGCAAGCCATATAACAATATTTATGATGTCAACAGTCTTTTCTGAACTGTTCTTTTTTAAAATATAGTAGTTGGTTATCTGAACTGCAATCATTGGAGCAAAAACTGAACCAATAACATATAAAAATCCCTCAATTTCACCTATTGGAGTGAATATTGCAAGCATAATTCCAACTACACATACAAGCATTGCCATTGGTTTTTCCTTAAGCTTTGAAGATATACTTTCGCAGCTTACACCTGCCGAATAGGCGTCAAGAAATGTTGTAGTTACTGTTGAAAGCACAATAACACCAATAGCAACCAGTCCCAAACCTGATTTAATCATAATAAGTCCGACATCGGTTTCGCCTGTAAATATTGCCGCACCCATTCCGATTACATACATCCATACACTTGCAATAAAGTATGCAACTGTGCTTCCAAGTGTAGCCTTAACAGGTTTTTTTGCATATCTTGTGTAATCAGATATCAATGGCAGCCACGAAAGCGGCATTGCCACAGATAATTCCACAGCCGCACCAAAGCTGATTGTCTCTGGCGAGGCAAAGGAAGCTTCTGATTTAAAAATAACCTTACTGAGGACAATTGTAAGCAACAGTAACGCAATCATTGCAACGGTGTTAAGCTTATCTAAATTTTTTATGCCGATTGCAATCCATAACATAATAAGAATACCGATAATTATGCACCACACAGGATAGCCATAGTTAAGTACACCGTCAGCCGCCTGTGCACCGCTTAAAATCATAATAGCCGTCCATCCGACAAGCTGAAGTACGTTAAGCACCGAAAATAAAACTGATCCTTTTTGCCCAAAGGACATTTTTACAGTTTCCATAGAGCTTTTTTCTGTTTTCGCACCTATAATTCCTGCAAGAAAAAGTAAAACACAACCAATTAAGTGTCCCAGAAGTGTTGCAGTAAGACCTTTTACAAATCCAAGAGGTGCAAGCAATGTTCCTGTTAAAATTTCCGCTACCGAAATTCCTGCTCCAAACCATATCAGACAGTTTGAAAAAACAGATGTTTTTTTGTTTTCCATGAAAATTCTCCTTCTTTTCGGCGGCAGCTTATAAAAAAACGGAGCTGCCTGATTTACAGGTAACTCCGCTAAAAAGCATATATAACTCTTTCCTACGTTGGCATTATCCAAATCAGGTATAAGGGTCGAAGTTTTGTTACTTCCTCTCAGCCTGAAAACACAAGCTCCCCCGAAATATTTTATTTTTAATTATAATATCACAGTTTTTCCGGTTTGTCAACCTTAATTTTAGTGATAGTTAGCGCTGTTATCAACAGAAGTCCAGGTTTCTACACCTTCGGTTTTACCGTATAAGTGAGAGTTGGAAGCTTCGATAATTTCATAGTAAGACCAACGTGTGTTATCAATATCAGAGTAATCGATAATTGCTTCACCGTTAGCTTCTACGTAATCTTTATCAGCTGCTCTTTCAAGCATTCTGTTAACGATTGTAACTGTTTCTTCTCTTGTTATGTTGTTTTCAGGTCTGAATGTTCCGTCTTCATAACCTTTAATCCAGCCTTTGGTTGCAGCGGATTCAACATAATTGTAAGCCCAGTGTTCAGCAGGAACATCTTCAAAGAAGGAGATTTCTGCAGGTGAAAGCTTATCAAATCTGGAAGCCATTGTTGCAAATTCAGCTCTTGTGATAGAATCATCAGGTCTGAAGGTTCCATCCGGATAACCGGTTACAACACCAAGCTCTTCCATGTAAGCTACATAATCGTGATACCAAGCATCTTCAGCAACATCGGTAAACTCAGTTGTATATGTTTCGTTAACATCTATCTTCTTGATAAGAAGTCTGCTGAAGATTGTTGCAGCTTCTGCTCTTGTAATATTTCTTTCGGGCTTGAATTCGCCATCTTCATAACCGATTACATATGCAAAGTGATTATCTTTATCCATTGCAGGAATTTCTTTAAACAATGCATAGAATACAGTATTCTTGGAAAGCTCTGCAGTTGCAGGATCAACAGTAGTTTCACCATCTGTAGACCAACCGATGAAGTTATAACCGTCTTTTTCAGGAGCTTTTGGAGTTTCTGCTAATTTACCGTTAATAACATTAACGTGGTCGTGAACTTTTCCGTCAACCATAAATGTAACTTCAAATTTAGATGCAGCACTTCCGCCACCACCGCCGCTATTACCGGAGGATACTCTGCCAACCATAACCTGGAATTCAGCAAACAACTGATGTGTTGCGTCGTCATTACCCTGGTCTGTTGTTGCGTTTCTGTATAACTGAAGAACACCGTATTTGGTAGTTCTGTCTGTATTAGCTCCTGTTATTGTAAATTTACCTGCAACTTCGTCATAAGTAATATTTGCAGCTGCAAATGCAGTACCGTCATAGTTGATTAATTTTAAATCAAACCAGTTTGTAAGGTCTAAATCAAGACCGTAAGCTTTATCTGTTCCGGTAAACACTTCTTCTGCTGTTTTAATAGTGAATGTAGCAGAACTGTTTGAAGCAAGGCTTACAACCTTGTTTGGATTGATTCTGGAACCGTTTTCTAATACGATATCAATATCAGAAATAGCAGCAATTACAGTATTGGCGATAACGCAAACTGCATCACTGTCAACAGCTTTTAAGAATTTAAAAGCATCCTGAACCCATTTAACAAATTTAGAATTTTCAGGAGTTGTAGTATCCACAAATCCTTTTGCTGCCATTGCAGGAATTGCATTAACTGCAAATTCAGGATAAGCAGGAGAACCTATAACTTCGCATAGTGCCTGAATGAAATAGTTTTCAATAAGAGTGGTATATGCGTTCTGGTCATTTGAAGTAAAAGCAGTTGTTAAAGTATCTTTGTTGGTTTTAATAACTTTAACAAATTTGTCTTTAAGATCAATGATAAGACCGCCAAAAGCATCTTTTGTAAGCTTATCATTTGCATAAGTATTAAGAGTCTGATATGCTCCGTTCTGGAACGCTGCAGATTCAGCAGTTAATTTGTTAACAAGCAGAGTTTTAAGCTCTGTTGAACTTGCATTTGCAGGATTGCCTTTAAAGTAAGAATTTACATCAAGTGGATCCTGAGCATAAGCAATTAATTTTGTAATGTCAAGAATAAATCCGATTTCCTGAGCTTTTAAAGCATCTTCTGTTTCCGAAAGAACACCTGTCCATATAGCGTTTGAAGCATCTGTGTAATCAGTTGCAGCTAATTTGTCAACAAGAACTTTCATAGCAGCCATCTGAGCCGGAGATACATTTTTGTATGCATCAATCAAGCCACTTTCTGCTCCGTAGGGATTGGATGCATGAACACCTGTAAGTGCCTCATACATTTCGTTTGCTGTCATTGCCGCAAAACCGCTTACACATATAGTAAGCATCATTGAAGCAACAATTAGTAATGAAACAATTTTTTTCATAAAATTTCGCCTCTCTTTTTTGTTTTTTAATTATTTTGAGTGTTTAATATATAATTATAAAAATTATAAAGAATTTGAGCTGCTTCCGCACGGTTGGAAGTTTTATGGGGGAAGAAATATCCCTCATCCGAACCGTTTAGTATACCTGCACTTTTCAGGCAGCTTACTGCTTCGGTAGCATAGTCGGAAATACTGAAGCTATCAGCAAAATCCTCGGTTTTTTCAACACCGCCGAATATGCCTGCTTTGTTTCCAATGCGGTAAATCATTACCGCCATATCCTGTCTTATAATGCTGTCGCCAACGCCGAATTCCGTTTCCGAAATTCCGTTAACCATACGCATTTCAGCCATGGATGCAATGTATTTATAATACCATTCGTTTTTATTTACATCATTAAAATTACATACTGCAGTATCTGAAACTATGTTAAATGCCACAGACAGCATTTTTGTAAATTCTTCTCTTTTTACATCGGCAGAAGGATCAAAAAGATTATTTCCGATACCGTTTATTATACCTTTAGAAAGAAGTGATTCAACTGCTTCGTTTGCCCATTTGTATCTGCCCATATCTGTAAACGAACTGTTTGTAACAACTTCCTCAAAAGGAGTAAGAACCGGCATTTCAAATTTTATATTCCATCCGAGAATGTCTTTTGTTTCGGCAACAAGTGCCTTATACAAAGGTTCAAACTGTGCAGGAATTTTATTAGAAAGTAAATCTACAATCAGATTTGAGTATGCTTCCTGAACAACCAGTAAAAAAACCGGTTCCAGACGTTGTGCCTGCGAAAACAGTACATTCTGTACCGTACTTTCGAAATTACTTTCGTTAAGGGTTCCGTCTGAATTTAGTTTGATTAATTCAGTAAGACAGCGGTTTATATAAATATTCAGCTGATTATCAATATACTGATTTGTTACATTATTTGAAATGCGGTATTTTTCACCGGCTTTATACAAATCAGTAAGCATAGTACTTTCTTCGGAAACCTTGATTAAAATTCTTGCAACCTGCTCTTCGCTTGCCGCAAAAACATTTACCGACGAAAGAACGAAAGTAATCAGCAAAATCAAAGCTATGACTTTTTTCATATTACCTCCGGGTTTATAAATAATCATCATGCAATATCAGTTCTGCATTTTCCTGCATTTCGTAAAATAAATTTTCACCGAATTTGTTGCATATAATTTTTTTCGCTTCGGCAATCCTTGTAGGACGGGAATCCGTATTATGCGCATCAGAACCTAAACACATTGTGCAGCCTTTTTTTACAAGCTTTTTAATACACTTAGAAGTTCCGTATTTAAGCAACGAATCCGCATTTATCTGAAACGCAACATCCATATCCATAAGCGGACTTATTTTTCCAAAACCGGAAAATGTTACCGGCATATATCTTTCCACATGGGCAATTATCGGTCTTAAATGATATTTTGACCTTATTTTAAATATATGGTCAAACACCCACTGACCGCCCATTACATATGGCATTTCAAGAAGAATATATCTTGTATCGCCTATGCAAAGCCTTTCAACATTACGAATATGTGCGGTGTGGTTATTTATATTAACCTCAGCACCGAGAACAATTTTAGGAATTTTGATATTTTCTTTAAGAGCTTTTTCCATTATGGATTCGTAGCTTCTTTTTCTTTTTTCGAGAAATCTGGTAACAGAAGTATTTTCTCCGTAGAAATGAGGTGTTGCAACCATAGTTTTTACGCCTATTTCGTAAGATTTTTTAAGAATTTCTATAGATTCTTCAATACTTCCTGCACCATCATCAATGCCATACAGAACATGAGAATGAATATCAATCATCTATTTCACCTGTAATTATTTACGTCCAAACAGACTCTTAAATAATTTTTTCTTTTCTATTTTCTTTTCTGCATCATCAATTCCGATGATTTTAATATCCTCAGAATTCTGGTTATCTGTTGTTTCATCTTTTCCGGCAGCTTGCTTGTCTCTTGCTTCTTCAGCTCTTGTGCGGTATTCATAGCCGTAGCCATAACCATAACCGTAACCGTAGCCATATCCATAGCTGTATCCATATGAGGGGCTTCCACGGTAATTGTATTTATATCCTGTGGTGTAGGAATATCTTGTAGGCTCAACATCGTTAAATATAAATCCAAGAACCTTTGCATCGGCAAATTCCAGAGTGTTAAGCGCTTTTTCTATCATATTATGAAGTGAATATTTGTATCTTGCAACCAGAACAACACCTGTCATATACTTAGCAACCAAAGATGCCTCGGAAACGACATTTATAGGAGGTGAATCCATAAAAATATAGTCGTAAAGCTCACCAAGCTCGTTTAGAGTACTCTGCATCTTTTTGGAAGCAAGAAGCTCCGCAGGGTTGGGCGGAATCTGACCGGAAGTTAAGCAGTCAATTCCGTATTCTGTTTTCTGAAGACAATCCTCAAGTTTTTCAAATCCACCAAGAACATTGGTAAGACCTTTTTCATTTTCTATATTAAGATACTTGTGAACCTTGGGTTTTCTCAAGTCACTGTCCATAACAAGTACTCTTGCACCTGTCTGTGCAAAGGTAATTGCAACGTTAAGAACGGTTGTGGTTTTACCTTCACCGGGAGTAGGACTTGTAATAATAATTTTTTTACAGCCTTCTTCACCTGCAAGAGCAAACATTATATTTGTTCTCGCGGTTTTATATGCTTCTCGAACACTCCAGCCTGCACCCTTACTTACGATAATGGGTTTTTCTCTTTCACGGCGTCTTGACTGCTTTGCTTCAGCAGCAGTCTGTGTATTCGTTGTTTCGGTATCCGGAGTATTTTCTGTATTTTCTTTTGCCTCAACCTTTTTTTCTTTATTTTCGGCTACAGGCGGCTTTTTATCATTTTTTGCATTTTCCTTGGGAGTATTGGTGTTTTTTGTTTCAACTGCATTTTTATTGGGTGTATTTTTTTCGTTGTTATCTTTCATCTGCTATAGCACCCTCCTTAAGATTAGGAATAACTCCCAGTACGGGAAGATTATATTTATAACCAAGCTCTTCTTCGCTTCTTACTCTTACATCCATAAGCTCAAGCATAAAGATAATAAGAACACCAAGAGCCATACCTGCAAGAATACCTATTAAAGTATTAAGCTTAACATTGGGAGAAGACGGAGTTGACGGAGAACTTGCATTATCTATAATTTCAACACTTCCGGCTTTTACAATTCTAACAAGCTCAGCTTCAGCGTTGTTAAGAATAGTCTGAGCAATAATTGTAGCTTCTCTCTTGGAGTGACAGCTTACCTCAACCACAAGAATTTCGGTTTCGTTTGCAGATGTGAATTCAATCAGCTTTCCTAATGCGCTGGCATCGTAATCCAGACCGGATTCTGCGGCAACCTTTTTAAGGAAAGTATCACTTTTAAGAATTTCGATATAAGTTGTAACAAGACGTGTAGCGGTCATAATTTCGCTGTTGTTTATCATACCGAGAGTCTGATTTGTTTCGCTCGATGTATTAACGTAAAGAGAACCTTTTGAAATATATGTAGGTTCAATAAAAAATTCGCTTACACCGTATGTAAGAGCAGCAGCGGCAACAATAGCCACTATAACAATCCACCATCTTCTTATTATAATATCAATAAGCTGAGAAAGGTTTACCTGTTTTTGCTGTTCCTGCAAAAGTTGTTGCTGTTGTGCATTGACGTTCAATGGAATTTCCTCCTCTTAATGTATAAATATCCTATCATAAAATAATTACATATATTTTATTATAACATATTTTAGATAAATTGCAAGTAAATTTTAAAGTATATTCAGAAAAAAATAAACAATATTTCTTATGATTTTTACACAAATAAATAAAAAAAGTGACTTTATAAGCCACTTTTTAAATTATTCAACTGTAATTGCGTGTTTTCTTTCCTCATAAATAGGCTCTAAAACATCGCCGGAAATCCAGTAACGGTATTCTTTACTTGTATCCTTATCATTATATGGATCGGCAATATAATAGGAATTTGTGCTTTCATCATATCCGCAAACAAGAACCGCATGGTTGTTGCTAAGCAGAGTCTGTGTCTGCCCTTCTATATTATATTGTCTGTAAAATGGTGTTTCCCAACGCATAGTTGCATAAATAACAACGGGATTTCCATTTAAAATTTCAGATTGCAGTTCATGGGTGGAGCTTCCTGAAAAATCAGAAACTCTTCCGTAATTGGAAGCATATTCCGCAAGAATTGGAGGATAAATTGTGGTTCTTGTTTTCTTGGTTGTATCCGCAACATACGGCGAACCTACAAAGCCTTTGGCAGGATTTGAGGTGGTTTTCGGCATATTATCAAGAAATTCTCTCAATGTTGTTCCCTGGGCATAGCCCTTTCCTTTTAGTCCCATAAGAAGAGATGTGGGCTCACAGCCAACAACCGCATAAACCGGAGAAAGCTGACTTATATAAGGAACATCTATAACATTGTATGAAGGCAGATAATTAACAACCGGGATTTGCGCATAGCCGGAAAGCGCAGTAAATATAACAGCGGCTTCCCCTCTTAATGTCTGAGCTTCCGGGCGGAAGGTTCCATCCGGATAACCGTAACAGATATTTGCACTGCATAAGAATCTTATTGCCTCGTAGGCAAAGCTTTCGTTTATATCAGAAAAATTCGCCCACATATCCGAAGAAACAGGGTGAAAACGTTTTGTGTACTGATAAATCATTGATGCCAGTTCTTCACGGGTTACAACATTGCGCGGTCTGAAGCTTCCGTCTTCATAACCGTTCAGCACCATATTAGCACCAAAATAATTTATTGCCATAGCAGACCATCTGTCCGGCGATACATCCCAGAAAATCTGCTGATTTGCGTACTGTCCTGCATCCTCAGCGGGATAATGCACCTTTGTCATCAGCTTAAACAGAATTACAGCAACCTCTTCTCTTGTTATTGTTCTGTCCGGTTTGAATCTTCCGTCGGGATAACCGTTTATAACGCCGTGATAAATAAGTGTATTAACGGCAGAACCCGTCCAGTGGCGCTGAACATCATATGGCGCCGCCATAACAGATGTCTGAAATACTAAAATTAAAATCAACATCAGGCAAATCAGTTTTTTCTTCATTTTTCTTATCTCCTATAATCTTTTGTAAAGTTTATTAAGTTCATAAAATTTATTTTTATCTATATTGTCAAGCTGTTCTCTTGTTACGCGGTATTGCCAGTTTCCATCGGCTTTTCCCGGAATGTTAAGACGGGTATCCGAGCCGTATCCAAGCAAATCCTGGACAGGCATAATAACAAGCCCTGCATGGCTTTGGAAAATTGTTCTTATAATTGAATACATACCTGCTTCCCAGTTTTCATCGTAAAATCCGCAGTAACGAAGCATTTCCTTTTTCAACCCGGAATCAAGCTCCCACAAATAGCCAAGCAATGTATTGTTATCGTGAGTGCCGGTGTAGGCAACACAATTGTTTTTATAGTTGTGCGGCATATGCGGATTATCACCGTAATCAAGAAATCCGAACTGAAATACCTTCATTCCCGGGAATCCGCTGTCCTCCACAAGCTTTTCAACCTCGTAAGTTATGTCTCCAAGATCCTCTGCAATAATAAGCTTATCCCCTGCGGTTTCCTTTAATTTTGAAATAAGCTTCATACCGGGACCTTTGTTCCATTTACCTTCTTTTGCAGTTTTTGCACCCTGCGGTACGCTCCAGTAGGATTCTATTCCTCTGAAATGGTCAATACGCACACCGTCAAACATAGTAAGCATATGAGAAAGACGGTCGCACCACCATTTAAAGCCGTCGCTTTCCATCTTTTCCCAGTCATAAAGAGGATTGCCCCAAAGCTGACCGTCCTCACAGAAATAATCGGGCGGAACACCTGCAACAGCAAGAGGAACATTCTTTTCATCAAGCAAAAACAGTTCCTTGTTGCTCCATACATCAGCACTGTCCAGAGAAACATAAATAGGAATATCCCCTATTATTTTTACACCCTTTTCATTGGCGTATTTCTTGATTTCTGCCCACTCATTGAAAAATTCATACTGAATGAATTTCCACATAAAAAGATAATTTTCGTCAACATTGTCAGTTTCCCATTCAAACCAAGGCTTTTCGCCATTGGATTTTTTAAGAGCCATAAAACGGCAGAAATTTTCAAGATAACTGTTGTTTTTTATAAAATTTTCAATTCCGGATTTATCAGTAACCCTTTTTGATGCGTTCATAAGAACATCAAGACGGGTGTGATAAAGACGCACAAACTCCGTACTGTACGGTGTTTGCTGTTTTTGTGCATCAAGCTCTTCGGTGGTTAAAAGTCCTTTTTTGTGAAGTGTTTTCAAATCCACAAAATATGGATTCCCTCCAAATGAAGAATATGATTTGTAAGGTGAATTGCATTCGTCAACAAGACAAAAGGGCAAAACCTGCCAGTAGGAAAAGCCCATTTCTTTAATCTTATCAATAAAATATTTCGCTTCTTCACCAAAGCTTCCTGACGAATAGTCGCCAAAAAGTGATGAAACGTGCATTAAAACTCCGCTTTTTCTTTCCATAAATATCAATCCTTTTTATAATTGCCTAAAATACGGTATTCATCAAAGAGATAACCTATTGATGAAAAATACTCAGCGGTTCTATTATCTCCTAAATTTGCGTCAATGTCAATATAAAATAAATATTCCCATTCTTTTCCCATAATCGGGCGGGATTCAATTTTGGTTAAATTGTAGCCGTGCTTTGAAAAATTGTTAAGCACCTTGCTGAGTGTTCCCGAGGTGTTTTTAAGCTTGAAGGATAAACTTATGTTATTTGCATTTTCCAGAATAACCGGATTTTTTGTTATAAAAATAAATCTTGTTTTGTTGTCGTTTCTGTTGGCAATATTTCTTGCAAGCACGTTAAGACCGTAAAGCTCTGCGTTTATTTCAGAACAGATTGCGCCAACACCCTTCATACCCATTTTTGCAACATCTCTTGCGGCAACTGCGGTATTGAGGCTCTGAACCGTTTTATATTTGTTTTTATAAATGAAATCACTGCACTGACTAAGTCCCTGCGGATGGCTTGAAACAGCTCCGATGTCCTCTAAAGTTCCGCTTCCAAGCAGGCAGTGAACAATCTCCAAGCACTCGCTGTGAGCAATATAAACCTCATATTTATTAAGCAAATCAAAAACCTGAGTAACACTGCCTTCTGTAATATTTTCAATGGGAACAACACCGCAATCGGCTTCCCCCTCGGAAACGGCCTTGAAAACATCTTCAAAGGCGTGAACACTCATAATTTCAGCATCCTTAAAATATTTAACTGACTGTTCATAAGAATATGAGCCCTTAATCCCCTGATGACAAACTTTTTTTACTCCGTTTTGAAATTCTTTTTCTGTCATAGGAGTATATTTGAACGCTTCGCCTTTTATGCCGAGAACACCTTCCTGATAATCGCAGCTTATTTCAATCATCTGCTCAAAAAACTCTGCAATCTGAGGAACAAATTTTTCTTCGCCCTCGGTGCGTTTTTTTATTATCTGCGCTTCTCTTTCCTTATGACGCACAGGTGACATATTTTCTCTTTTATATTCTGCAACCTGATCAACAAGCTCCATTCGTTTTAAAAACAACTCTTTTAAAGCACTGTCTGTTGCATCTATATCAACACGAATTTCAGATAAAGCTCTCATAATTATCTCCCGCTATAAATAATTTTTGTAACTGCAATTGCCATAACAGCTTCTACTACGGGCACAGCACGAACTGCAATGCAGGGATCGTGTCTGCCGTGAATTTCAAGCTCTGCATCGGTCATTGTTGTAAGATCAACGGAGTTCTGTTTTATGGCAATTGACGGTGTTGGTTTAAATGCTGCCTTTGCAACTATTGGCATTCCGCTTGAAATTCCGCCCAGTATTCCGCCGCAGTTATTTGTAAGCGTTTCCACTTTGCCGTTCTTAACGGTAAAACCGTCGTTAACTTCGCTTCCTCTGGATTTTGCAAAATCAAATCCCAAACCAAAATCAACACCTTTTACGCCCGAAATGCCAAAAAGCATTCTTGCTATTTCACCCTCAAGTCCGTCTAAGAATGGACCGCCGTATCCGGCTTCAAGTCCGAAAACTCCGCATTCTACCGAACCGCCAACAGAATCAAGATTGTTTTTAGCATCTAAAATAACTTCCTTTATTTCCGCTTCTTTTTCGGGATTTATAACAGGAAAATCTTCCTTAACTTCCGGAATTTCCATTCCCATAGGTGTATCGTAAACATTTCCTACATTATATATATGCGCTTTTACTGTTATATTTTTTTTCTCAAGTATCTGCTTGCAAACAGCGCCTATGCAAACAAGAGGCGCAGTAAGACGGCCTGAAAAATGTCCACCGCCACGTATATCGTTGTTTCCGCCGTATTTAATATAAGCCGCATAATCCGAATGATTAGGGCGAGGAACAAATTTAACGTTGGAATAATCCGATGAATGAGTATCGGAATTTTTTATAATAACCGTAAGGGGTGCACCGGTGGTAGTTTCATTAAGAACTCCGGAAATAATTTCAAATTTATCTGCCTCATTTCGTGAGGTTGAAATATTATCTCTGCCCGGACGTCTTTTATCCATATCCATCTGTATTTTTTCGTAATCCAGTTTAATTCCTGCAGGCAAATTTGTTATAACTCCGCCAATGCAGGGGCCGTGTGATTCACCAAATATTTCTATATTCATTATTTTACCCCCTTAACTCCTGGTAATCGCTGAAAAAACCGGGCCAGGATTTCTTTACTGCATTGCAGTCAGAAATTTCCACATCGCCCTCTGTACCAATTGCCGCAATTGCCATAGACATTACAATACGGTGGTCATTGTGCCCGTAAACAGATGCGCCGCGAAGCTTTTTACCACCATTTATTATAAGTCCGTCATTTGTCATTTTTATATCTGCACCGATTTTCGTCAGCTCTTCATACATAGCGGAAAGTCTGTCGCTTTCCTTGATTCTCAGTCTTTCAGCATTGTAAATCCTCGTTGTTCCCTCAGCAAAGCAAGCCAGAGCCGACATTATGGGAACAAGATCCGGAATATCTGACGCATCTATATCTATACCTTTGATTTTGGATTTTTTTGCTGTTATTTCTGTTCCGTTTACTGTTATATCGCCGCCGAAACGCTTAATTATGTCAACAATTTCCTTGTCGCCCTGTTTGGAATCCATATTCATATCCGTAAGGGTTACATTGCCGTTTATAATTCCTCCTGCAAGGAAAAAAGCCGCCTGCGACCAGTCCTTTTCAACGGAATATTCGGTCAAATTACATCCTTTGGATGCCGTAACTTTGTATTCGCCCGAAACATCACAACCGAATTTTCTCATTAAATCCGCTGTAATTTCTGCGTAGGGCTTAGACTGAAGGTCGGTTGTTATTTTTATTTCGTGTTCACCGCTTGTTGCCGAGGCAAGCATCAGACCTGTTATAAACTGCGAGCTTGTATCGCCTCTTATTTCAAAAACATCCGAAGTGAATCCGCCCTCAATGGTAAGCGGAAGATATTTTCCATCCGGACAGGAATATTTTATTCCCTGCTTATCAAACAGTTCAAAATATGCATCAAGAGGTCTTTCGGGAAGTCTGCCGCCACCGCTGAATACGGTTTTATTGTTAAGTGCCGCCGCAACGGGAATAAGAAATCTCAACGTTGAACCCGATTCTCTTGCGTTTATTTCAATTTCTCCGTTTGTTATAAGCTTTTCTTTTGAAAGCTTAACCGAATGTTCCTCTGTTTCGCACATAACACCAAGAGTTTTAAGTGCATCCAGAGTTGCATAAATATCCTCGGAAAAATCTATATCCTTAATAAGTATATTATCGCACAAAAGCCCTCCTAAGATTATTGCTCTGTGAGCAACACTTTTCGAGGAGGGTACAGTTGTTCTGCCCGTTAAGGTGCCGGGTGAAATTACCCTTTTATCCATAAATTTCATTCAGCTCCTCACAGGTATATTTTTTAATGTATGCTTTTCCGGCTTTTTCAAGAAGAACCACATTTACACCGTCAGCAACGGCTTTTTTATCGTTAAGTGAACCTTTTACAATTTCAGCTGCCGGAATATCCGTTTCATAACCAAGATTATATTTTACAAGAAGCGCCTTAACCTTATTTTTAAGCTCAGGCTCGGTTGTTATCATATACATTCCTACAGCAACTGCCTGACCATGGGTAATTCCCGTAAATCCCATATATTTTTCAATGGAATGTCCGAAAGTATGACCGTAGTTAAGCCACATTCTTTCATATTTTTCAAATTCATCTATTTCCACAACGTGCTTTTTTACATTAATTGCACCAATTATGAAATCTTCTTTATCCGCTTCAAAATCGTCGGAATTTTCAAGCTTTTCCACAAGCTTTTCATCTGCTATAAGAGCAGATTTTATAATTTCCGCCATACCGCTTGCAACCTGCTCCGGCGGAAGAGTTTTCAGGGTTTCTGTATCGGCAATAACCATTTCCGGCTGCTTGAAAGCACCCACAAGATTTTTTCCGAAAGGCAAATCAACGCCGGTTTTTCCGCCTATTGAAGAATCCACCTGAGAAAGCAAGGTGGTAGGCATCTGAATATACGCACAGCCCCTTAAATAGGTTGCAGCACAGAATCCCGTAATATCGCCGGTTACACCGCCGCCCAAAGCAACAAGCAAATCTTTTCTTGTAAATTTCATTTCTGCAAGTGATGAATAAATTTTTGTAACCGTATCCAGAGTTTTATATTCTTCGCCTGCAGGAATTACAATGGGTTTCGCATTGGGCAACGCCTTTAAAACTGTATCAAGGTACAGCTTTTCCACATTTGTATCACATACAACGGCAATTTTGCCGTAGCCTTCAATAAATTCGCCGGCTTTTTCGAGTAAATTCTTTCCTATATATATATTATAATTTTTGGAAGAAGTGTTAACGTTTATAGTTTTCATCTTTCCACTCCTTAAGTTCTCTGGATTTTTTAAGTGTTTCTTTAAGAATTTCGTAATCTCCCCTGCCGATTTGTTCTTTAAGGGTTAAAAGTGCAGAAACGTACTCGTCTATCTGTTTGTTTAAAGTATCCCTGTTAAGAGCAAAAAGCTCCGACCACAGATTTTCATTTATTTTTGCCACACGTGCCATATCTTCAAAGCTTCCTGCGTAGAATCCGTCACATTTGTCAAAAGTGTTCTGAAGAACATATGCAACCGACATTACGTGGGGAAGCTGTGAGGTGTAGGTTATAATTTCATCGTGTCTTTTTGGTGAAGCTTCCACAATTCTGCCGAATCCGGCAATCTCACCAAGTCTTCTTATAATTTCCACGGCGTTGCGGTCTGTTTTTTCATCAGGAGTTATAAGAAGCGAAGCTCCCTGATACAAAACATCATCTGCCGCAGTTACACCGTTAATTTCTTTACCGGCCATAGGATGTGCCCCAACAAAACGGAAATTCACATCTCCAAGACTGTTTACAAAGGAAACAATTTCGCTTTTTATTCCGCAAAGGTCGGAAACAACAGAACCTTTTTTAAAAACATCTTTGTTTTCTTTAATAAAAGTTTTTGTAAGCTCGGGATAAAGAGCAATAAAAACTACATCGCATTTGGGCAGAGCCTCAGAAGGGTTGACACTTCCCTCATCTGCCATGCCGTTTTTTACTGCATAATCCACAACGCTTTCATCTTTGTCTATTGCAATAATTTTTATATCGCTGTTTTTCTTAAGGGCGGCTCCCATAGAGCCGCCTATTAATCCAAAACCTACAATACCTACCGTACTAAACATTAAAAATTTTCTCCTTATATTTCGCGGCCCTCAACTGCTGCAATTGGTTTTAACTGTTCAATTAACTGACCAAACTGCGGAATGGTAATGGACTGATTACCGTCGCAAAGAGCTTTTGAAGGATTGTTATGAACTTCAACCATGATACCGTCCGCACCTGCTGCAACAGCAGCTTTTGCAAGAGGCTGAACAAGCCAGCTCATACCTGCGGAATGAGAGGGATCAACAACAACCGGCAAATGAGTTTTGCTCTTAAGAACGGGAATAGCACTTATATCAAGAGTGTTTCTTGTGTATGGCTCAAAGGTTCTTATACCTCTTTCGCAAAGAATAACCTGCTGATTTCCGCCGCTCATAATGTATTCGGCACTCATAAGAAGCTCTTCCATTGTGTTTGCAAGACCTCTCTTTAAAAGGATAGGCTTATTGATTTTTCCAAGAGCCTTTAAAAGCTCAAAGTTCTGCATGTTTCTTGCACCAACCTGAAGAACATCAACGTATTCAACGAACATATCTATGTGATCCTGACTCATAATTTCTGAAATTATGGGAAGGCCTGTTGCTTCCTTTGCTTTTTTAAGAAGTTTAAGTCCTTCAAACTGCATACCCTGGAAAGCATAGGGAGAAGTTCTGGGTTTGTAAGCACCGCCTCTTAGCATTGTTGCACCAAGACCGGACACACCTTTTGCAACCTCTTTAATCTGGTCTTCGGATTCAACAGAACAGGGTCCTGCAATAATAGCAAGCTTATTTTTTGCACCAATTTCAAAATTACCAACTTTAACAATTGTATCTTCGGGATGGAAACGGCGGTTTGCTTTTTTGTAAGGCTCGGAAACCTTAATTATATTTTCAATAAAAGGAAATCTTGAAGTAAGAATATCCTGATCAAGTACAGTTACATCACCAATCAAACCGAAAACATTCTGATTTTCACCATCATTTACCTGAACTTTAAGATTATATTCCTCATTAAGGATTCTTATAAGCTCCTGTATGACCTCTTCTGTTACATCTTTTCTTGTTACTACTACCATTCTAAAAACCTCCTAAAAAAACAGCGGCTCACATGTATCTGTGAACCGCATAAATTTTATAAATTGATATTTGATAAATTACGGATGGGAAATATCCCGGATTATTCACAGGTACATATTCTTTTTTTGCAAGCGAAAGCAACCGCATAAAAAAAATAATAAGCGGTAAAAAAGAAGCTATTAAATCGTTTGCCTAAAAGAATAGCAGCCATTATTCGGGATTCCTTTCTGTAATTTTTTATCTATTATAGACCAATAAAATTAATTTGTCAATACTTTTTTATGATTTTTTTGTAACGCGCGAAAGTGCCACCGCAATTCCAAACTTGGGAAGGTCCATCATTCTGCCTATTCTGGAGGGGTTCTTCATAAGTCTGTAAAACCATTCCAGATTCATTTTAATGAAAATATCCGGCGCACGTTCTGCCTCACCTGCAAAAACATCAAGGCTTCCGCCAATACCCATCATTACCCTGCATTTTAATTTTTCTTTGTTTTCGTGAATCCATTTTTCCTGCTTGGGTGCACCAAGACAAACAAAAACAAAATCGGGCTCGGTTTCATTTATAGCTTCAATAATGGGTGCGCTGTCGGTAAAATAACCGTTTTTAATTCCAACAATATTAATATCGGGATATTTTTTTAGAATATTTTCCTTTGCTCTCTGCCCTACTCCCTCTTTTCCGCCAAAAAGAAACAGCTTTGCCTTTTTTTCATTCATTACGGGAAGCAGATTGCAGGCAAGATCGTATCCGGCAACTCTTTCGGGAATGGGTGTTCCTAAAATTTTTGCACCGTAAACAACACCGATTCCGTCAGCAACATTTAAGTCGGATGAATTAAGTACATTTTTAAATTCTTCGTCGTTTTTAGCTCTGTAAATAATTTCAGAATTAGGGGTGTAAACAGCAGAAGGAGCATTCTTTTCAAGAAGACCTTTAACAGTTTCAACAGCCTCTGCCATAGTTACGTTGTTAATTCTCACACCTAAAATTTCAACTGTTTTCATAATATCACACATCCTTGTTGATAAGAGTTATTTCAAGGGTTTTTCCCGTATTTTCATCAATTTTGAATACCGCTGCGTTAATCATAGGGCGTTCCTCTGCCCATCTGAAACGGTTCTGCGCCTCGCCAAGAAATCTTGGAATTGCAATTTCCTTTTTAAGGCCTATAACAGAATCGTAGGAACCGGTCATTCCTATATCGGTAACATATCCCGTTCCGCCGTCAAGCACCCTTTTGTCGTTGGTCTGAACATGGGTATGCGTTCCGTAAATTGCGGAAATTTTTCCATCCATATAAAATCCAAGTGCCTTTTTTTCACTTGTAGCTTCTGCGTGAAAATCTACAATTATGCATTTTAAATCATCGTAACGTCTTTTTAAATTCTCCACCGCTTTATCAAGGGTTTTAAAAGGGCAGGAAAGCTTACCGTCCATATAGGTTTTACCCATAATATTGATAACACCAAGCTTTATATTATCCTTCTCTATTACAGTAACACCGTCGCCTGCCATATCGGCAGGATAATTAAGAGGACGGATGATTCTGTCAGAACATTCAAGCATATTGTTTATTTCGGGCTTGCTGTAAGCGTGATTTCCAAGCGTAATAACATCGGCACCGCACTCAAGCATTTTATAAGCATATTTTTCATTTATACCGTTGCCGGTAGTGGCATTTTCACCGTTAACAACAGTAAAAAAAGCGTTGTATTCTTCTATAAGACCTGGAAGTTTTGAAAATACTGTTTCTCTGCCGAGTTTTCCAACAACATCCCCGATTGCAAGTACATTTATCATAATTTCTCCAATATTAAAATACAAGGCGGGGATACCCCGCCTCATTTATTATTTTGCGTATTCAACTGCGCGAGTTTCTCTAACCACATTAACTTTAATCTGTCCGGGATACTCAAGCTCAGCTTCAATTTTTTCAACAATTTCCTTAGCAATAACAATCATGGTTTCATCGGTAACATCCTCCGGTTTAACCATAATACGAACCTCTCTGCCCGCCTGAATTGCAAAGGATTTTTCAACGCCCTTGAAGGATGAAGAAATTTCTTCAAGCTTTTCAAGACGCTTAATGTAATTTTCGATATTTTCACGTCTTGCACCGGGACGAGCCGCAGAAACAGCATCAGCCGCCTGAATAAGACATGCAATAGTGGATTCGGGCTCAACATCACCGTGATGTGCCATAATAGCGTTGATGATAAGAGCATCCTCGTTGTATTTTTTAGCAAGGTCAGCACCAAGGTTAACATGAGAACCTTCAACCTCGTGTCTTACAGCCTTACCTATATCATGAAGCAGACCGGCTCTCTTTGCCATAACGGGATCAATACCCAGCTCGGACGCCATAATGCCTGCAATATGAGCAACCTCAATGGAGTGTTTAAGTACATTCTGACCGTAGCTTGTTCTGTATTTAAGTCTTCCAAGCATTTTAACAAGCTCAGGATGTAAATTGTGAACACCTGTTTCAAAAGCTGCATTTTCGCCGGCTTTCTTAATTGCGTGCTCAACTTCTTTTCTGGATTTTTCAACAGTCTCTTCAATTCTTGTGGGATGAATACGACCGTCGGAAATAAGTTTTTCAAGAGCAAGTCTTGCAATTTCACGTCTCACAGGATCGAAAGAGGATAAAACAACTGCTTCGGGAGTATCGTCAATAATAACGTCAATACCTGTAAGCTGTTCAAGAGCTCTGATATTTCTGCCCTCTCTTCCGATAATTCTTCCTTTCATTTCATCGTTGGGAAGAGTAACGGAAGAAACAGTAACCTCTGCAACATGGTCTGCCGCACATCTCTGAATTGCGGAAGCAATAAGATTTCTTGCTTTTTCGTCTGCAACCTCTTTGGTTTCTTCTTCAATTTCCTTAATTTTGATTGCAGCGGCAACTCTAACCTTGTCTTCAATATTCTTAAGTAGGTATTCTTTGGCTTCTTCAACAGTAAGCCCGGAAATTTTCTCTAAAACTTCAAGCTGACGAGCCTGAATCTGATTAACATATTCTTCTTTTTCTTCAAGTTTTTTAAGCTTATCCTTTAATACTTCTTCTCTTTTCTCTAAATTGTCAAATTTCTTGTCTAAGTTTTCTTCTTTTTGAACTAAACGTTTTTCCTGCTTGGAAACTTCGGATCTTCTTTCCTTTATTTCCTTATCAAGGTCACTTCTGCTTTTGTGAATTTCGTCCTTGATTTCAAGCATTTTTTCTTTTTTCATGTTCTCACAGGTTTTGTAAGAATCGTTAATAATTTTCTTTGCTTCTTCTTCGGCACTTTTAATAGTGCGTTCTGCAAATTTTTTTCTGTATGAAATGCCCAGCTGAAAAGCCACAATAGCGGCAACTACAACAGCTGCGACAGCAATTCCAATAATTATCGCTAACTTTTCGATAATTATCACCTCCGTATTTTTATTTTTTTAGAAATGTATAACAACTGTAAATAAGAGAATATTTTTACCTACATAGTCTATTTTAATATTTTTTTTGCGTTATGTCAAGTAAATATTTATAATTTATGTACAAAAATAACAAAAAAATTTATTTTTTTGAAAAAATTTGCTTTAAAATCTGTGTAATATGGATAATAATAACCGATTTATTCCTGAAAATAAATTTATACTTGTAATTATTTAAAAAATGTGATACAATAAACGTGCTAAACAATTTATTACGCATATTGGCGTGTATTTTTATCTTATGGTAAAAATGCAAGCTCTATTTTCACGCACGCTTATATGCATGAATTGTTTAGCAGCAAGAGCTATGTGTTTTTCTGCGTAGCTCCGGCTACGCATTTTTTATTATAAGGAGTGAATTTTATGGAATACGGTCATCCATTATATCTGAAAAAAGGCACAAACGTTTATGTCCCTGTAAGGTTCAGCAAGCATCTGGTGGAAGAAATTGAAAGACTTGCAGAACTAATTGATTTCACAAGAGATGAGCTTATAAATACACTTGTTGAACATTCTTTAAAACATTGTTATATAACCTCTGATGAAACTACTCAGAAGAAGAATATTGATTTGTATTAGAGGTAGTTCAACATTTTTAAATATTACATAACAAAAAGTCAGAAGATTTTATTTTCTCCTGACTTTTTTATTTGCCATATATAACACACTATAAAATTTAACTATTTTTAAAAATTATATGCAAGTTTTCTTAACTTTTAATGCAGTAAACTTAATGTACAATAAAATCCAACACAGTTATAATGGAGATGAGGTATTATATATAAAAATAATAAAGAAAGAAGGAAATGAAGTGAAAAAAATCTTAGGTATTTTAGTGGTTCTTGCTATGATATCCGGCTTGATTCCATCATTTGGAGTTGCGGCAGCAGCCACAGAATCAGTTGTGTTTTATAACGCAGCGGATAATTCACTTGCAACTGAATTGGATAACGTTAAAAACGTTTATGCCGATGTAAGTTTTGTTGCCGAAAAATCAGGCAGCGCAAACGTAATTGCAGCACAGTATAACGAAAATGACATACTTATCGAAGCAAAAATTTTAAACTCCCTTAGTGTATCTGCGGGAGAACAAGCAAATGTTAAAACCTCTGCATTCTCTGTTGACGGGGCAGCTTTGGTAAAAGTTTTTGTCTGGAATGGTGTTATGCCTTTACTAGACGTTCCCGGCACAATCAAAAAGACGGAAACAGACAATACATTAACAGTATTGAAATCGGGTTCTGTCACAGCAAAAGTTCCAAACGGTGTTTTGCTTGACTGCGAAGTATCCGAGCTCAAGCTGACTATTACAGATCTTGAAAGCTCAGGAAGTGATGTTGAAGCAGGCGAAAACGAAGCGCTTATTTCTCTTGATGTTCACATAGACGGTGTTTCTGAAAACAACACAACACCCATTATCATCACATTACCTGAAGTTGCAGAAAAAGGTCTTAACAAAGGTAACATTTCATTGTACCACGTTGAAAACGGCGAAACAGTGAAAATGGAGGAAGTAGCAACAGTTGAAGAATTGACAAAACACAATCAGTTTACATACAATCCTCTCGACGGAACTGTTGTTTTAGCAATGGCAACATTCAGCGAAATCGCTGTGCTTTCCGATACAGAAAATGCATGGAACGGCGATGTTAACTATGAATGGTATGACAGCAGCTTAAACAGTTTTACAATTGCAAATGCCGACCAGCTGGCAGGATTTGGTAAAATAGTAGGAGGAATGGCAGAATATATAGATCAGGATGAATTTAAAGATAAAACCGTAAAGCTGAATGCTGACATTAACCTGGGTTATGACGGTACCGAAAATTATATCAACTTCTATCCCATCGGTTACTACTACAATGGAAACCAAAATGATCCATATAGTACTGTATATTCTTTTGAAGGAATATTTGACGGTGCAGGTCATACCATAGCTAACTTCTATCAGAACACATGGGCTATTGAAGGTGATTATGGCGACGGCTACTATAAAGACGGTATGGGACTTTTCGGATATGTACTTAACGGTACAGTTAAAAACCTTACAATTGATAATTTCTCCTCAGACGGTGAATTTACTCCTACCGGTTGTGTTACAGCTTATTCATCAAATTCAACCTTTGAAAATATTGCTATAACAAATTGTAATCCACGTGTTTATAACACAGGAAACGGCGGTATTGTAGGTATTGGCGGTAACGACGGAGATCCCGAGGATTATAAGCTTACATTTGAAAATATAACAATTGATAATACAAACAAAATTACAGCTCTTTGGGGCAGCTGGGATGTTGCCTGCGGAGGACTTGTTGGTATGTTCCGCGGAGCAGGTTCTGCTCATATGACAAACTGCCACGTTGCGGCACAGATTGACGTATTTAATGATGTTTGCGGAAATTATCAGTATTACTGGTATCGTTATGCCGGAATGTTAATCGGAACAAACAAAACAATGACAGAAGATGAAAATGGTTACACAGTTCCCGAAACAAGTAAATACCTTGCAACAAATTGTACCGTTCACTTTGGAGAATGGAACGACTACTGGTACTGTGAATTGGTTGACAACTCTCTTGCATCTTACACACACGACCATCAGTTCAGCAGACTGGAAAAAGTTGACAGTGTGGATGTTGTAAATAAGACTATTACCGTCGACGGAGTAACAACTGCAGTTCCTGCATCCGGCAGAGCTAATTATGTTGTTGTAACAGGTGATGCTTCAACCGAAAATGCAACCTGTTATCATTTCAAAGACGGCGAAGTCTGGAACCACGAAGACGCCGGAACAGAAACAGTTGATGGCGAGGAGGTTCTTAAAGAAGATAAACAGCATTATCATCTGCCGTTCAATCAGTTATTTACAGGTTACGGCTGGGGTGTTAAGCACATTCCTCTCGGAGAATTTACCGGTGTTACAATTCTTGACCGAACTATTGCAGACTCTGTAACAAAATTTGAAGTAGTTGCCGATGCTCAATATACACATAGCACAGAAACACCCATAAAAGTAGGTGATTTATTCAAAGCTGTTGAAAATCTTGACGAAAAAGTTGCAATAGATACTGATAATGTTCAAGTATTTGTTTCCCCTGCTTCTGACGACAGCTATGCAGGTGCTGTTTATACAGCAAATGAAACGGACTGGACACAGGGTACTATTGAATTCACAGGTTCCGGTGAAGCAACAGTTACAATTACTGATTATTTCTACTGTAAGCCTACAACAATTAATATCTCAGTAATAACGCCGGCTATAAACATTATTGCTTATGATGATTTTGCAAATTTCAATTTTGCCAATACAAAATGGTACAGATATAATTCTCCAATAACAGAATCTCAAGGATGTTACAGTATTAATAATGATAGCAACAATCCTGCATTACAAATCACTACTACAGCCGCAGAACCTTCAGAGGCCAATCCCAATGCCTCAGTACCAGCATTCGACAGAATTGCTCAGTATTCCACATCAAGCTTAGGAACTATGCATAACGGTAACAGTAAATTGGTTATCAGTGCACGTTTAGCATCAAAGGGAACAGATTGCTGGTCATATCCGTGTGAGGTTGGACTTTCAGTTAAAGGAGAGCAAAATACCGCAACAGACAGATTTGCATTGTTCAGCTTGGCACATGTTAAAGATACAGAGAATAAAGATATAATAACAGGTCGTTTTAACAAAAACACAACAGATACTAACGACAACGACATAACGGCTGATAAAATGGCACCTGATAAATGGCACAAATTTACAGGAATTATAAACATTGAAAACGGCAATGCTGTATCTTGGACATATTATGTTGATGGAACTGAGTACGAAGGCGTTTACCCGGAAAACAATGCTCCAAATGCAAAATGCGACACTATTTATTTTGGAACATGGGCACTTGCGGAAGGAACAGTTTCAGGACTGTTTGATGATATAAGCGTATATTCATTGCCGTCAAATGCAAAAATCGCAATTTCAACAGCATCAGCTGACAGCGACGGTAATATTATTGTTAACTTTACAGAACCTGTTTTACCTGAAGTAATCCAAAATTATCTCAGAATTGACGACCAGGAAGTTAATATTAATAATATTACTTTGCTCGACAACCAATCCTCCATTAAAATAACTCTTGGTGACACAACCACCGATTCAGTCAGCCTGAAATTGCTTTCCGGAGCAACCGGCTTAGCAGGAAAACCGTCTACAAGTGATAATACAATAACTATTAATATTAATAAATGATATTTATTAATTTAACACAACAAAAAAGTCAGGAGATTTGAAATTCTCCTGACTTTTTAAATTATAAATTATTCTCCGGAATTTCGTCGCTCATAACAGCAACCGCTTCTTCCTCTTCTTTTTGTTCGTCGCTTTCTTCAGGTCTTATATACTTTTTAATAACTCTGTTAACATAAAAGTTTACCATAAGCTGCATAAAAGGAACAGCTGCAAGGAACAGAATTAAATAAGATATAATTGACGGATACATTAAAGCTGCAAATGGAATAATTGCCACAAGCAGTAAAATTCCTAAATTCTGAGGCAGATTAAGTATTGCCAGTAAAAAGCTCTTTTTAAAAATATCAACAGTTTTTATTTCGTAAGTGAACATCAAAGGATACATATACATATGCATCATAACATAAATAACTCCAAAAATAACAACAGGATATTTAAGCGCCGGAACAGGCATAAGATCCGCAGTATAAAAATTATAGTTAACCAGCATAAGATAGCCGAAAACCAAATCCACAACCATAATTACAAGAGCCTGTTTTATATTCTTTTTAATACTCTGAAAGAAGTCGTATAAAAAGAATGTGGGGTTTTCAATAGAATACTGTGTTAAAAGATAGGAAGTACCGGTTTGAACAGGTGCAAAGCCTACTATAACAAATATTACGATTGCAAAAACCATATAGAAACTGTATGTAATAACTCTTGCCTCTGCACTTGCTTCCGGATTCATAAAATTCTGAACATAAATGGAAAACAGTATAAATATAAGCGGTATGCTTAAAACTGCATTCATTAAATTAAGACGGAAAAGTTCCGAATATTTTCTTCCCACCGTTTCAAAAAAAGCAACCAACGGTGGTTTCGGGGGAGCATCTTTTCTGATACCCGGCCCCGGTTTTAAATAACCGTTAAAAAGTCCCATAACTTAACCACCTTAAAATTAATATAAATCTGACATTGCGCAGTGGTCCATATCGGTAAATTCCTGATTTTCGCCAACCATACCCCAGATAAAGGTATAATTTTTGGTTCCTGCACCGCTGTGAATTGACCAGGAAGGACTGATAACAGCCTGCTCATTTCTCATAACAATATGTCTTGTTTCGTTGGGTTCACCCATTAAGTGCCAAACAAGAGCATCGTCCTGAACATTGAAATACAGATAAACTTCCATTCTTCTTGCGTGAGTATGGCAGGGCATTGTATTCCAGACACTGCCGGGTTCAAGCTCTGTTAATCCCATGCAAAGCTGACAGCTCTGTAAAACTTCGGGATGTATGTACTGATTGATAACTCTCTTGTTAGCTTCCTCCAAAGTACCGCAGGGAACTTTTCTTGCGTTCTTAATTTCAATATGAACAGTAGGATAAGTTGTATGTGCAGGAGCGGAATTAATGTAGAATTTGGGAGGATTTTTTGGATCAACTGCTTTGAAAACAACATCCTTTGCACCCATACCCACGTAAAGGCCGTCTCTTGAAACAAGGTTATAATCCTTGCCGTCAACGCTGATAACACCGTCACCACCGATATTGATTACACCAAGCTCACGTCTCTGTAAGAAATAATCGGAAGCAAGTTCTTTTGCACCCTCCAGTTTAAGCTCTTTGTTAACAGGCATAACACCGCCTGCAATAATTCTGTCGTAATGGCTGTAGGTTAAAGCAATTTCATCGGGAACAAAAACTTTTTCGATAAGGAATTTTTCTCTTAACTCCTCGGTAGTATAATGCTTCGCATCGTCCTGATGGCTTGCATATCTTATATCCATTTCCATAATTTTCAATCTCCTTTTTAAAAATATATAGTTAAACATCATAATTGTAACACAAATAAAAAATATAATCAAGCGTTACAATGGATAAATTTTATTAATAATTTTTGAACGATAGGTACAAAACAGTTAAATTTTGTCCACAAAAGTTTATTTTTGTTAATTGACTAAAAAAACGGCCGGTGCTAAACTTAATATAGAATTTAAAAATAAACTGGGGGATTTTAAAATGCATACAGACATTCAGATATTAAAAAAGCGAATTATTGAACTGTTTTGCACCTGTAAAGACAATGAAATTGACACTTTTTTAGAAACCTACACCGAGGACGGATGCTTTTCTGACCTTGATTATACAGTAAACTATCGTGCCAACTGGCCTGCAAGCTTTCATCTTGGCAGACTTTCCGCTTTTGCATTTGCAAGAAAGGAAAGAAAAGAGCTCGACGAGCTTATTGTAAAAGGAATGGAATTCTGGTTCAAACACGATTTCCACAACCCCAACTGGTTTTACGAAGACCTTGAAATTCCCTGGAGAATGGGGCTTATTGCATTGACGTGCGAGGATATACTTCCAAAAGATATTAAAGAAAAAATGATTTCGCGTCTGCTTACTGACCTTAACGATGCAATGAAAAGCGACAAATTGTGGACAGGAATGAATCTGCTTCTATTCGGAAGAAATGCTGCTATGCACGGAATACTTGCCAACAACAGCGATATAATTATAAAAGGCAGAAATTATATGGAAAACACCATATTTATTTCCGATGTGGGCGAAGAAGGAATATATTTTGACGGAAGCTTTGCACAGCACGATGTTTTGCTTTATAATCACAGTTATGGCTGTATGTTTTTCAACGCTGCTGTTTCATGGCTGTATATTCTTGGAAAAACAGACTTTGCTTTTCAGGATGAAAAGCTTCAGATTCTGACCGATTTATTTTTAAAAGGCACAGTGAAAATGGGCAGATTTGATGCAATGGATTACAATCCTCTGGGCAGAGCGAGAGTAATGTGTTTTACCGATTCCTCACAGCAGGGTAAATATTATCAGAATATGGGAATATATCTGGATTCCATTGAGCTTCTTAAAAAAATACATACTGATAAAAACACAATTGAAAAGCTTGAATCCGCAAAGGACTTTATTCTCGGAAAAAGAAATACCCCTTACGAAGAGTGCAACGCACAGTATTGGCAGATAAAATTTATGACTCACCACAGAAATAACTTTTATGCTTCCGCAAGACTTGCCGACAAAGAGGTTCACGGCGGCGACTTATGCCGTAAAAAACTTGTAATCGGTCAGGATAATCTTGGCGGTTTTGGTGCTTACGGCAGTTGTGTATATATGTGCGACGGCAAAGAATACGAAAAAATCTTTCCCGTATGGGACTGGGGCTTAATTCCCGGAACAACCACACCTCATATTGAACTTACCCTTGAAGAAGGAGCACTTCACGATACAGAATTTGCAGGAAATGTTTCCGACGGAATGTATGGTCTGTGCGCGGCAGATATGAAAAAAAGCTATGTTCATACAGGTATTCCCATGCCCGATGCCGACGGCAGAGTTCTTCCCGTTCCTGAAGATGCAATCCCCGAAAAGCCTTCCTCGGCTTTCTTTGGAGGAAAAAAAGCTTACTTCTTTATGGATGAAGGCATTTTCCATTTGGGCTGTGATTTATACACCGATGCGGAGGATGATTTTAATACAACCTTTGAGCAGTCCATTTTAAGAAGCGAAATATATGCTGACGGTAAAAAAATCGCTGATACCGGAAACTGGCAGGATATAAATGCAAAATATATATGGCACGATAACAAGGTTTACGTAAATATTGACGAAGCACCCCTAAAATTAAAGGCCGGTGATGTAAAAGGTAATTATAACCGTATTTTCATCACGCCCACAGCTCCGCAGGAGCCTGTATATAACCGCACTTTCACACTTATCCGCCCGCAAAATAAAAATCACAGTTCCTACGCCTACGCAGTTCTTCCCGGAATTGAAGCGGATAAAGCAGAATCAGCTTTTATAAATATTAAAGCCGAAATTCTTTCCAACAACGAAAAATGTCAGGCAATTTACTATAAAGATAAAGTTATGGCAGTATTTTATGACAGCACTTCCCTTGTGAGCGAAAAATGCAATATTACCGTTGATAAACCCTGCTTTATGATTGTAAACTGCAATTCAAAAATAATGCATATTTCCACTCCTGACCGCAGTATAGATTCAATTTCGGTAGAATTAAACGGAAAATCTTATACCGCAAAAATTCCCGAAAAAATGATTATGAAAGGCAGTTCGGTAGAAATTAAGCTATAAAAAATCGCCCTCTTCGGGCGAATTTTTTATTTATCCAGTTCTCTGCTTGAATAGTTAACTTTGCTTATAATCTGTTTTAATCTGCTGTCAGGACTGACAAGCTTACCTGCTTTTATATCCTCAACAGTTATTTTTGCATACAGAATTTCCTTTGCAGAATTTGATTTCATAGGATCATTTTCATCAATCATATAACGGTTATCTCGCTGACAGTCATAAATAATATAAACATTTCCGTCATCATCAAGCGCAGCATCAGGATAGGAAACAAGCTGTCTGTCATCTATAAGAAAATCGTATTTCCAGGTTTTGCCCTCATCTTCAGAAAGCGAAACAACCAGTTTGTTACGGTCGAAGAATTTATCAGACGGAGTATTTATAAGCATAAGCTCACCGCTTTTTAATCTGCCGATGTAAAATCTTGTGGATGGATTGGGAATATCCGATTTTTCAGGAGTTGTCCAACTTTTGCCGTTGTCTTTTGAAAAAGATTCATAAAGATATCCTGTATATGTTCTTATCAAGCACCATAATGTTCCGTCATTTAGCTTAACTGTCATGGGCTCGCAAAAACCTTTCTCTGCTTTTACGATTTTTTCTGTTTCTGAAAAAGTTTTTCCTTCATCATCAGAAACAGCAAAATTAATACAGAAAGTATCGTCTCCTTTGGAATCATACAAAGAAAATAACCATCTGCCGTTATCAAGAATTTCCATTTTATTTTTTGCAAATCCTTTACACATAAACTGCGGTTCAGACCATACCGGTTCATCTGCTTCGGGATTTTCGCAATACATTCCCCATTGTTCAAGGTGAACGAAATAAAACTCTGTAATGTCACGCCCTTCTGATGTGTAATCAGTTTCCTTTGCTTCTTCTGAATATATATCCTTGCACCAGTAAAGCCACAATCTTCCCCTATTATCAAGACAAAGTTCGGGATCCATAATTCTGTATTTATATTCTTTTTTTCCATCTATAACAAATGCAGGCTCTGTCCAAGTTTTTCCGTCATCATCACTATATGCAACTATTGCATAGTTTTTCATTGAAGGCTCCATTTTTCCGCCTGAGAACCATGTTGCCCATAATCTTTTCCCGGTTTTTTCTATGGAGGGTACCCCCTGCCACTTTCTTTTTTTTTCAGAATATTCTTCCGAAGGATTCATAATAATTTTCCCGAATGTGTTCATATAATGCACTCCTCTTTGCAATATTTTAGTAACATTATATACGATTATCTTTAAAAAAGCAATAACAATATGCCACATTTTATAAAAGTTGTCGCTTAAAACAATCCAATGAACAAAATTGCAATTATCTGAATAACCGAGATTTCTTCATTATAAGCAATTGCTCCGAAAAATATGGGAATTAAAAATCCGCAGGAACAGATAAGCATTGTTGAAGATGCTGTACCCAGCGACATAGCCGTGCGCAAGGCGCCCCTTCTCGGGGGAGCTGTTGAGCATAGTCTGACAGTAGTTATCCGAAATACTCCTAATCCCCTTAACATTTTTATAATTTATTTCTCATTTACTTTTATTCCTACGCCTGTATTTAAAGGTGTTTCGTCAAGTTCTTTCCGGAGTCCCGTTACATCAACCTCAACATCACCGAATCCGCCGAATACAGAAGTGTAGGCATCTCCAACGTGTAAATCACGGATATACATATCCCTTACATCGCTGTTTTTGAAATAAACCGCGCAAACCTGACGGTCGGGAAGAGTTGCAAAGTCAAGCTCACGGCCGTCTTTTTCGCATTCATATAAGCGGTCATCAAAATCATCATCGGGATGACCTGAGCAGTAAACATCACGAACCTGGATATTTCTCATGGGGCCCTGAGCCACATAAATTCCCGTTGCTCCGTGACCGTACATCCGCACATTATCAATCAAAACATCCTTTGCTGTGCAGGACATACAAACACCCACTTTACCTCTGCAGGTAAGATTGCGGATAGTGATATTATATGTATCGCCATACTGGGCAAAAGATTCACCGAGATTGTAATTATAGGTACCGATACGAATTCCGTAGTCCTGCGTAAACTGATAAATTTCAGGATGAATGGGTTCGTATTTTCCTGCTTCAACATATTTTCCGGGACGCGGATCCTTCGGATCGCTTTCGCAATCAAACATTAAATCCTGTGCAAGAACATTGTAAATTTTACGCCCGCCGTGGTTCAGAATACGCACAAAAGAATATTTTGTGGTACAACGCAAATTGCGGATTACAACATTGTGAATAGAATCATCATAATGACAATCCTTCATCGGGTCCTCAAACTGATTTTTCAGATTTGTAAGAGCAACAACATCATCGCCGAGAACACCTGTGATGTTTTCAATAAGGAAGTGTGAACATCCGCTTCTGATATCCACGCCATCCTGGTTACGCCAGTGATAAGGGGCGTAATAATTAATTTCCGAAATCTGAACGTGGGATGAATAATGGAAAACAAAAGACCAGTAACGCTGATGTGTAATTCTTATATTTCTTACTTTAACCTGTTCAACATTAAGGAAATTGAACATACAGTTTTCATAAGCACTGGGATGACCGTATTCCTCGCAGTTTACTTCGGTCATTCCGTTGTGATTTCCGCCGTCAAGCAGACAGTTTCCAAATCCCTGAATTATAATATTGCTCTGACGCCCCTCTCTCGTGAATCCTTCAGGAGTGCCGTTATTGGAATTTTTAAAAATGTTTTCAATAACATTATCTGCCTGTCTTAAATGGCAGTTGTTAAGATATATTATGCTTCCGCTGTGAAGCCTTATTGCTCTTTCAATTATCCATATGGGTTCTCCCGTTCTTTCGTTAAAACGGGGAATTGTAACAGCTTCTCCGTATTCTGCCGCGGCATCTACCGCCGCCTGAATCATTGCGCTGTCGTCTTCTAAATTTGAATAATAGTTCGGGTTGAATTTATCTGTCATTTTCAAAACTCCTTTAAATGTATGTTTTGTGTTTATTATATCAATACATTTAAACATAGTAAATAATCAGATTTTTTGATTTATCATCAGATTTATGAAATTAATATTGTCTTGTCTTATAAAATGTACCATCGCTAAACCGACGGTACATTTAAAAAAAGGTTATTTAGTCACATCAAAAGTGTCCATTAAATTCTTGTAGCTTTTACTCAATTCTTTAACAAATTTTTTAACTTTTTCTGATGTCAATATCTTCTTCAGATTTTTAGCTTTTTTAAAAAAAAATAATTCTTTTATTTTATATTTTTTCATAATATTTTCCTCTTTCTTGTTATTTTTTATAATGAATACAACCATTTCTGTTATCAGGATTGTTATACCCGCCATAAGGCCCTTGACATTTTACACGACCTTGGCTATCCTTATCATGCCAATTTGCATAAATACAATCTGAGCAATTTCCTTCAAAACACCCCTTTGGTATTTTAATTACTTTTTTGTTTTCCATAATTTAAACCTCCATATTTTATTTTAAATTTATAGTTATTATAAACTAATTATATCAACACTATCTAACTCAATTTCTATTTTCTCATTTATCCTTTCTGCTTTATAACACACTAATTCACAATCCGGCATAACAAAAATTGGAAAATACAAATATTCAATTTCTTCGGGCATGCTGTTCATAATATCAGAAATGTATTGTATATCCGTCAACGATAAAGTTTTAACTCCTGCAAAATGTGTATGAAAAATTCCTTTAAATGAAATATTGTTTTCACACCATTTTTCAATACATAAATTTAAAAAATCTATATTGGGGCTGTATTTACAGTTGTAATTTGATGAATAAACTCTTTTATCCATCACAATTTCCGTGATAACTTCATCGTTTTTACTACCCAATATACCACCATGTTCAGGAGGTGTTTTTGGAATGAGAATTTTCAATTTATTATAAGCAAATTTTGTAATTATCATAACATATATTTTCCTGTTAATAATGATATTTTTGATATACAACGTATGAAATATATTCAAGACATTTATTTCGTTGAGCATTTTGATATTCTATGGTTTGAAGATGGTTGTTTGTTTTGGAAATATTCATATCAATAGAAGTCAATAATTTATGAGTTTGTGCCTGACTTTGTTTAATTGTATCATATAAAATTTTTTGATTTTCATTTATATTATCCAATCGGTCTATAATGACATCAAGCTTACATAAAATCTCTTTCTTAAATAGTTCATCTTCATATATATTTATTGCACCTTCATCAAATGTACTAAGATCCTTTTTTAATGAATAGGTTCTTCCTGTTATGATATAATCATAAAACATACAAATAGGTACTAAACTTCGGTATTTTGACGGGATAACATTTGCATCATAATATTTTTGAAGTGTCTGACACGTTAATTGATATGTTTTTTTAAACTCATTTTTCTCTGACTGATATTTAGCTATAACATTATTTTGAACAGTTTGATTCCTTTTAGATCTTTTTTGTACTTCTTCTTGAGTACGAATGGTATATATTTGAAGATCTGATTCCACATTTTTTTTATTTTTTATTGCTCCTATATGAGCACGCATTATAGGAAAAACATAACATAAAATAATTACAAACAAACCTCCCGTAATGGTTACATAAATATTTTGCATTTCTTTTCCCAGTGATATGGATGCAATAATCAAACTTATTCCAATATAAAATAAAAACAACGATGTACATCCGTACTCTCTGTTATTTTTAGGTTTGTAATTTTTTAAAGCATCTTCTTTTTGCTCCAATTGATATATAGAGTTTGTAATTTTTAAATTATTTGCTTTTATTTCGTTGTTACAAATTTCAATATTTTTATCAATATGCTCCATAATATTTTGGATAGTGAGTTTATTTTTTTCCAAATCTATGCATATAGACAAATATTCCAATAATTTTGATGTATTCATTAATAACTCCTTTTTACATAAAAGTTTAATTTCTTATCTTTAACACAATTATAAACCAAAAATGTGTTAAAGTCAAGAAAAAAATCTTATCTTTAACACAAAAAGGAGAATAAAATTGTGAAAATTTACGATTATGATGGTAAAAAAAATATTTGTGGAAATCGCGTGCATGAAGCACGCTGCAAACTTAAATTAACTCAAAGTGATTTGGCGGCGAAATTGCAAGTTGCCGGAATAACTATAGAAAGAGACAGTATATCCCGAATTGAAATCGGAACAAGATTTGTTGCAGATTATGAATTAAGAGAGCTTGCAAAAATTTTAAAAGTAGATATAAAATGGTTATTGGAAGATTAACCTCCTCCCATTATTTTTGCGTTTATACTTGACATAAATCTTTAATTAAAGTAAAATGAATTGGGTGAAAATATGTATTATAAATATTCCGATTATCTTTCAAAAAAATACGGCGGCAAAGTTTACAAGCTTCCCGTAAACATAAATGTAACCTGTCCCAACCGAGACGGTAAAAAAGGCACAGGCGGATGTATTTTCTGTTCCTCAGAAGGAGCAGGCTTTGAAATGCTTGAAAATACTCTTTCAATTTCAAAACAGCTTGAAACCAACAGAGAATATATAGGAAAGAAGTACAAAGCGGAGAAATTCATTGCATATTTTCAGAATTTTACGAATACATATTTAGCGGCAGACATTTTTTATGACAACCTTGCCGAAGCGGCAGAAAGTGAAAATATTGTGGGAATAACGGTTTCCACAAGACCGGACTGTGTTGGCGACGAGCATTTGAAAAAAGCCTCCGAAATAAAAGAAAAATACAACGTAGATATAACCTTTGAACTCGGACTTCAGACTGCTAACTACAAAACTTTGGAATTTTTAAACAGAGGTCACGGACTTTCGGAGTTTATTGATGCGGTTCTAAGAATAAAAAAATACGGATTTTATGTAGGTGTCCACGTTATTTTAGGACTTATAGGTGACGATTTAAGAGACGTTAAGGAAACTGCAAAAATCCTTTCTGTACTAAATGTTGACAACGTTAAAATTCATTCACTTTACATACTAAAAAATACAGTTCTTGGTGAAATGTATGAAAAAGGTGAAATTAAGCCCAAAAGCAAAGATGAATATATAAATGAAGTTATTGTTTTTCTGGAAAATCTTAAAAAAGACATTGCTGTTCAAAGGCTTTTAGGCAGAGCTCCCGAAGAACTTACTCTTTTTGAAAACTGGGGAAACAGCTGGCGAAAGGTTCACGATGAAATTCTTTGCGAAATGGAAAAAAGAAATTCTTATCAGGGAAAAGGATGGATAGATTATGAGTAAAATTTTAAATGTTTTAAAAAAGCTTCCGATTAACTACAAACGGGTAATTATAAGCTCAATTCTCGGCGCAATTTTAACAATGATTCTTTATGCGGTAATTGCTCTTGTGGTTTTCATAGGAGTTACAAATGCCGTTGCAGTTAAGGTTTTTAACATAATTATTATGAGCATTATAAGCCTGTTAATCGGTTATATCACTTCAAGAAACTGTTCCTCCTTTGGCATTGTAAACGGCGGAGTTACCGGTCTTTTCTACTATATTTTAATGACAGTTATCGGTCTTTTCTTTACAAAAGGCTTTAAATTTACTACATTTTTCTTTCAGCTTATGCTTGCAGTTGTAGTAATTGCAATGATTGGCGGAATTTTTGGTATCAACAGAAAAAAGCCCGCAAGAAGAAGAGTACAATGAAAAAAACGTTAATTTTATCGTCGTTTATTCTTATACTTGCCGTGTTTGGTGTTAAAGCTGAGGACAAGTATATTATAAAATTAAATGATTCTGTAAACACCTTAAGTGCAGACAATATTACAATAAAATACATCACAGTAACCGAAGATGAACTTCCCGAATACCTTGAAGCCGGTGTCGTAGAATTTTATGAGCCGGAATACACAGTCGAACTCTTTGATACCTACGAAAGCACCGGCACAAGTGCGCCTTCCTGGAACAACGAAATGATAAAAATATCAAAAGCGTGGGATCTGGGATGTTTTGGCAATGATGTTAAGGTTGCGGTTATTGATTCGGGAGTAAATGCTCATGATGATTTGAAAGACAATCTTCTTCCCGGTTACAACTTTGCAAGTAATAACACAGATGTTTCCGACAATATCGGTCACGGAACCTATGTAAGCGGAATTATTGCCGCAAAAGCAAACGGAAGCTATATTGACGGAGTTGCAAACCATGCAAAAATTGTACCTCTCAAATGCTTTGATACAACAAAACCAAGTCCATCCGCAGCATTGGTAGGTAACGCAATAAGGTCTGCAGTTGATGATTTCGGATGCAAAGTTATAAATATGAGTTTTGGCGGTGGCTCTACATGGGCAAATCAAACCCTGGCAGATGCAGTAAATTATGCAATTTCAAAAAACTGTATAGTTGTTGCCGCTGTTGGAAACTCAAAAATCGAAAGTATAAGAAAAACTTTAATGTTCCCTGCCGCCTACGATAATGTTGTAGGTGTTGGTGCAGTTGATGCAAACTCTGTAGTTTCGTATTTTTCACATTATAACGCAAGTGTGGATGTTGTTGCTCCCGGTGAAGGAATTGAAAGCATCGGCACTTATTCGGAAGATAGCGGAACTTCATTTTCCGCGCCTCAGGTTTCGGCACTTGCGGCAATAGCCGCTTGTATTGACAAAGATATAACGCCGCAGAAATTTTCTGTTGCCTTAACTTCAACCTGTACCGACCTGGGAACTACGGGCAGAGACAATTATTACGGCTATGGTCTTGTAAATGCTGAAGCTTTAGTGGACAAGCTTCTTGAAAATACCGAGGTTTTCATTTCTCCATTTTCCGAAAACAATGGCGAAATTTCCTCAACTGTTTACAACAACACCGAAAATTTACTGCAGGCATCAGCAATTACCGGAGAATATGAAAGCACTCTTCTGAAAAACAGTAGTTCAAATAATATCATTATCGGAGCAAAGCAAACCCAGAAATTAACTTTCACTCCATCAACGGATAAATTTAAACTTATGATATGGAACAATGCAAGTAAAATCTCACCGCTTGCATTATACAGAGAATACTTAAAATAGAAAACTGCCCTGCATCAAACGATGCAGGGCATATTTTTGTATGCTTATTTACTCAGATAATTATAAATCATAATTGCAAAATCCGCACGCTTTACGCTTTCGGCAGGATTAAAATATCCGTTACCGTTTCCGTTTACAATTCCAAGACCTTTTGCAATTGCAACATAGCCCATAAAGTCATTTGAAATCTGCCATTCATCGGCAAATCCGGTTTTGTAAATACCGCCTATTTCCGCAACTTCTTTATATCCAAGTGCTCTTACAATGTATTTTACAGCAGTTTGTCGGTTAATTACCGAATCGGGATTCTTTTCTTCAAAATCAACTATATCATTTCTGTTCACATAAGAAAACAAATTTTCAAATACAATCGGTCTGGGAAGATAATATCCCTTGAGTGCCGCAACCATTTCAAGAGCCTCAGCCTGAGTTATATATTCCTCCGGACGGAACAGCGCATTCTCTGATTTTATCACACCGTTTTTAATAAGTGTATTTATGTGCATTTCACCGTAATGACCTGAAATATCGGTAGGATAAACAGTTTTTTCTTCGGTTGGAATATCTGCACTGTAATTCACGATTACGCCATCTTTGGCTCTTACGTTATTGTATCCATCGTTTATCGAATAAACAAGCTTCAGCTCTCTTTTATCGGTATATTCGTTAACTACTGTATATTTAAGCGAAATACCGGGTTTTTCACATATGATTTTCTGCGCCTGTTCAGGTGTTATTATACCCTCGGGACTTTCAAAAACAATTTCATCATCCCAGTTTTTATAGTAGGAATTAATCAATCCCGTATAGGGGCAAACCGAAACGGAAATATTATTTCCCTCATATTTGTATCCGTTTACAAGCTGAACAAACCGAACATTATTCCCCTCTTCGGTAACAAGCTTTATTTTATCCTTTTGCTGAGGAGCATATTTTTTTACAAATTCGTCTGCAATTGCAAGTGCTTCATCTTTATAAGCTTCCTCTGCCTTTGAGTCAACATCGTTGTAACAGTTCAATCTTAAAATTTCTCCGGTAACCGCATCAAGACGTGCTGAAGCATAGTTCCAGACTGATTTTTCATTTTTATATGTATCGTAGGTAACATCAACATAATATTTGTCTTCGTATTTTCCGTAGGAAATATTTTTAGGTGTCATATTCTTAAAATTGGTGTGCTCAATCTCACTCAGAATACAAACAACCTCTTCCCGGCTGATTGTTCCTGCCATTTCTTCAACAACAGCGGATTCTTCCGGTGTTAACTGTCTTGCAGAGTTACTGCCCGAAGCCGACATAGCAAGTGCTTCTTTGGTGTTTGCCATATCTGTGCTGAAACCGGTTTCTTCATCTTTTACTTCACCGCCATCGGCTGCACCAATCATAATACCGGCGTTTTCCGGCACATAAATAAGTTTTGCTTCATCTGTATCCTTAAATTTTCTGTAAACTAACTGTAAAGGTGAAAGCTCAAAATATTTTTTTTGTGCCTCTTCTTTTGAAATTACACCGTCAGGAGCAGGAATTTTACTTTCGTACTGCCAGTTTGAATAAAAATCGCAGATTTCTCCACTCTTCTTATCCAGTCTTACAGCTGCAGAATTATTGCAGAATGGTATTCCGTTAACCTTTCTTTCAAAATTAACAAAAGCTGCCGAATCGTGAATATCTGAACCTATTTCTGACAAATACAGCTCCCCTGCCCAGCTTGGATTAAGAGTTATAAGCCAGTCGGTTGCAATTTTTTCAAGCTCCTCCTCCGAAAGCCCGGGGAGTGAAGGCTGATTTTTATACTCTGAATTTCTGTAATAACGGGTTACGTCGCCTTTACTGTTTATCACTATTTCTACATTCTGATATTTGCCTGCATAATCTTCCGGTGTTTCCCAGGTTAAACTGTAATTTACAAGTCCGTCCGATTCCGAAACATGGCTTGAGAATTTGCTTAATGCTTCGGGAACAGAAATTTTTTCCTTAGCCTGCAAAATCATTCCGGCAAGTGTACTGTCCTCTGCAAAAGAAGTGAAGCTCATTGCCGTAAGCGTAACTAATGATAAAACAATACATAAAATTTTCTTCATATTTTATGCTCCTTTCTTATTGGTATATTACTAAGACTCTCATGATTTATATTTTGTTCCCATAAATTTACTGATTAAGAATTTTTTTCTTAATTTCTGTAACCTTGGGATAATATCTTAGCTTATATTCCGAAATACCGAATTCACTTTCAAGAAGTAAGGTAATACTGTCACAATCAAAATGAGGTAAGATATACTGAACGGTATGTCCCTGTTTGTGTAAATTTGGCTCAGCTGAAACTTTTTCCCAAGTCAGCAATTTAACTTTTTCTTCACCCATTATAAGATATGCCGTGATATCTGTTTTAACCGGCTCAGGGCTGTCGTTTAAAAGCCATAATTCAGCAGAGAATAATTCACCCTCGTTCCAGTCAAATTTAGGAATTCTTGCACTTGCCATTGTATCACGAAGTGCGGCTTTTACAGCCTCATAGCAAGGCTTTGGCTCTGCAGGATAGTTGAGAAGTGAGTTTCCTGCCGCTACCTTCCAGGGTTCGTTATAACACCAGTTTATTGCCATAGAACATTTCGGCCATTGACGGCGTGCTTCCTCAAATGCCGCTTTATACCCCTCACTCTGTAACCACTGAGAATTTTCACACATACTTTCAAGAGAAGTAATTTCACCAAAGTATCTTTCCAGCGTGCTCGGGCACAACCAAGAATCTCCTATCCATACATTAAAGGCGTGATGCTTCTCCCACGCTCCACCTTCCCTGGGTGGGAACAGTTCATTTTCAGGAATAAATGTTTTAATATACTCAGGAGAGGAAATTCCCGACACACCAAATTCCGTATATGCAGTATTCTCCGCATGGCTGAAAGTGTAGAAAACATCCTTGTTGGTATCAAAATCAACAAATGTATATCCTCCGTGAGCCATTCCCATAAGAGGCGAAGTCATAATAAATGGTTTATCTCTGTCAAGCTCATAACAAAGCTTACCAAGTAAGCGTAGCGGCAACGACTGGTCTGTCATGCCCGACCAGCTGTTAAACAGTTCATTTCCTCCACACCAAAGAGTTATGCAGGCGTGCGAACGAAGTCTTTTTATAATTGCAGTTGCCTCCTGATTGAGAATTTCAAGATAGTGATTATCATCGGGATAAAGATTGCAAGCAAGAGGAAATTCCTGCCACACCATAATTCCCATTTCGTCGCACAAATCGTAAAAGCTTTCTTTAAATATTTCAGAACCGCCCCAACAACGGAAAATATTCATATTAGCATCCTTTGCATATTTTACGAGAGGCTCGTAAGTGCTTCTGTCACACACGCCGGGGAACATTTCCGGTCTTACCCAGTTGCTTCCTTTTGCAAATATTTTTCTGCCATTCAATTCAACGGTGGCAGGTGCTGCGCTTCTTGATTTTGGGAATAAAGCCGGTTCAATCCATGCATCTTCGTTCATTACAAGTTTAACTGTTTTGAAGCCGATATTTCCGGAAGCTTCATCTTCAGCAGTTTTTACTGTATAACTGTAGCGATTTGGCTCACCCTGACCGTTACACCACCAAAGCTTTATATTTTCAATTTCAAATGTGGGTTCGGTTCCCTGATACACTATATTCCCCTGTGGATCATATAAAGTTATTTCAGGAGTTACATCACAATCAATTTCAAAGGTTAATTTCGCTTTTGAAAAATCAGCAGAAAGCTCGTATGTGCACAGGCACTCACAAATTTTATTTGCATTTCTGGTTTCCAAAAAAGCTTCCTCCCACATTCCCGAGGAGATACATCTTGGGTGCCAGTCCCAGCCATAACCAACGGGTGGTTTTACACTGCATTTTGCTTCATCACGTCCGGTTCCTCTTTTTTCTCCGCTTAAAGGATGAGGAAGAATTTTTACGGTAAGGCAATTTTCATCTTCAAGATAATCAGTTAAATCTATTTCTGCTTTTGTGAACATTCCCTCGTGCTCAAATATGGTTTTGCCGTTAATGGCTATTTTATATTCGTATTCAATACCGTTGCTCACAAAATATAATCGCTCATCTCCGGATGGTTTAACATCAAAATACGTACGGTACATCCATTCGTCATCCTCATAAGCTTCGTACATCTCAACATTTTTACCGTAATGTATATCAGGAAAATTTTTATATTCTCCATAATCCTTCTGAATGTTGCCGGGAACCGATGCTGGAAACCATTCGTTTTCCGCAACTCGGCAGCCCTCCCATTTTAGTCCGTATACCATAATAATTCTCCTTTTAAAAAAATTGGGCAGAAGCTTTGCTTCTACCCTAATTATATAACCATATACAATTCAAAGTCAAGTGACAAAATCCTAAATATTAACCTGTATTTTAAAAGTTCTGATTTTCCATGGTTCAATATCAAATGAGAGTACGTTTTTTTCACTTTCAATATCGCAGATATATTCTTCATTAAGGTTTACGCAGGTTGCTTTTTCAATTTCTGCATTTATAAAAATTTTACCTTTGCTCATTTCATTGGAAGCATTGAAAACCCTTATAACAACTGTATTTTCAGCTCCATCCTCAGAACATTTTATTATACTTGTTAAAATGTTTTCGCCCTCAACCTTAAGATTACTTAAAGGCGCTGATATTTCAGCCTTTCCGTTAACATTAACAAAATTACTTTTTACCGGGCAAGCCATAATATCCTGAATTTTCACAAGATCACTATACGAAACGCCGTTATCAACAGGAGCAATTATAAAATCATACTCAAGCTCTGTATTAAGCTGACATTTTATTCCCCTGTCATTTGGCGCCATAGGAGTATTACGAACTGATCTTGAAAGAGTGATGTTTAACGTTCCCTCTTTATCGTTATACGCCGAACATTCGTGAATTCCTGCCGCCGCAACAAATGCAATACCGTTTCCGTCTGAATCACGTTTTCCAACAATACCGTTAGTTGATTTTTCAAACTGATCCGGCTCACGCCAGTCTTTGGTATCAAAATTCATACCTGTATTTCTTTCGCAGCAGTAGAATGCCTGACCTGCAAAATACTTATTTTCGGTAATTCCCGTAGGAAGAACAAGACGAAGTCTGTGGTCTTTTGCCTCGTTGAAATACCTCATTTTAACATCAACATATCTGTTTTCTTCAGAAAGTCCTATATACGAAACAAATTTTAATGTAACAGTTTCCTCGCTGCGTTTCATACCATACTTATATGTAATTGTTTCACGTGGAACTTCAAGATATTTTGTTATCTTAAACACACATCTGGAAACTCCGCTTTCCACCTTTTCAATTGTACAGTTTCCGCCATTTGAATAAACCGTTCTGTCATTTACGGGATTTGCGTGATACCAGCCGTCACCAATTTCACCGTCATCTGCAAGGTTACAAAGTTGAGTGTAAATTTTACCGGTTTTCTTGTCGGTTAGCTCTAAAGAGCCGTTATTTAAGATTTTAACTTTTATAAATTCGTTTTCCGCATAATCCGCACCCGATGCCATCTTTTCAGGATATCTTACTGCAGGATAAAACGGCACTATTTTGTATTCACTTCTTCCGCAGGCGGGAATTTTCACTTTCATACTTACTGTATATACATCCTTATCCTCCGAAAACTGGTCATAAATACGCACTCTGTAAGCATTTTTTATATCAGTAATCTGATACGGAATTTCATTGCCTTCATAATCATAAATTTTAAAGGAATTTATAAATTCGTAACCAAATCCTTCTGCAAACTGTTCCGGATAATGCTGTTTGAAATTGATATCAGCAGTAACAGTTTTTTCAATATCAAAAGGAAGAAGATTATAGAATGTAAGTATGCTTTCAAAATCTTTTTCAAGATTTTCAGGCTCTTCACGCTTAATCTGATATAAATAGTCGTCTAAAACTGCCTTTCCAATATCTTTTACCTGATCAAAACGGTATTCCATATCCTTATGAACCTGATCGATTGAGCAGCCGCATATGGAGTCGTGAGGATGATTCTGAATAAGGTATTTATATGCCAGATCGGAATAGCTTTTGTTAAGCTTTACATTATCAAATTTGGAAAGGAAAATAGCAGGTTCAAGCTGTTTTTCCATAAGGTTTTGGCATTCGTCATTTGCTTTTTTTACGGGATAATGACTGGACAAAGTGTTTGTTATAAGATGAAGATATCCATATCGGTTATGAGGAGTTCTGTTAAGCTCGCCCATTACCACCGGAAGTTTATCTTCATACATATCCAGCATTTTACCCTGCTCGCAAAGATTAACGTGATGAACTTTTGCATTGGGGTACATTTCAGCAATTTTCTTTATATACTGAGTTGTATAAACGGATGCATCCGAATGGTCAAGGCCGTCCATAATTGTAATTACGGGAATATTGCTTCGTTCGATTTCTTTATCAATATACGCTTTTATTTTTTCAATCAGCACAGGATTATCAACAGATTTATCCTCTACCCCGGCATAGCAGTCCTGCTTAAATTCGCCGTAGCCGCCGTTAAGCGGAAGCTTGAATGTATTACAATAGCTTCCATCGGGAGAAGTCCATTTAAAATATGCAGGATCAGTTTCGGTAGTACCTCTTCCCAAAATAGAATAGTTCAAATCAAATCCTTTAAAAATCTGAGGCATTTGCGCAATATGTCCGAAAATATCACATATGTAACCGTATTTCCACGCCTCTGTGCCCCATTCTTTTGAAATTTTATGCCCTGTCATAAGATTACGGATTAAGCTTTCTCCCGAAAGAAGAAACTCATCCGGCATTACATACCAGGGGCCTATAAGAATTTTACGTTCTTCGATTAATTTTTTCAGTTTCGCTTTCTTTTCAGGACAGATTTCCACATAGTCTTCAAGAACTATTGTCTGTCCGTCAAAATGAAAGGTTTTATAATCGGGATCACTTTCAAAAAGGTCAATAAGCTTATCTGTCATTTTCACAAGACGATATCTGAAGCCCTGAAAATCCTGATACCATTCCCTGTCCCAGTGTGTACTTGAAAAATAAAAAATATCCAGTGTTTTATCCATGATTTTAACTCCTTATTTTTTCTACAATAATTTTACCACAACTGGCAATTATATGTCAATCAACTTAACGTAGAGAAAACCGGGAATTAATCCCCGGTTTTTTTACTTTCTTACAAGATATTTTCTCATATCAATAGCACAGGCAATAAGAATTATAAGACCTTTTATAACATACTGCATATTCTGATCTATTCCAAGGAAGGTAAGCCCGACAAAGATAATTCTAAGAAGGACAACTCCCATAATAACTCCGCGGATTTTTCCTATACCACCTACAAAGGAAACACCGCCGATTACACACGCCGCAATGGCATCAAGTTCGTAGTTAAGACCTGTTGCCGCGGTATTTGAACCGATACGAGCCGATTCGATAAAGCCTGTAAAGCCGTACATTATTCCGGCAAGTACAAAAACAGATATTATGGTTTTTGTTACATTTACACCGGAGACATTTGCCGCTTCTGCATTAGAACCAACGGCAAACATATTCTTACCGAATGTGGTTTTATTCCATATAAACCACATAACTGCAGTTATCAGAATTGCATACCATACATAGTTCGGAACAGGCGTTTTGCCTATGGAAATTATACTTCCCGAGATAAAATCGGTATAGCTTTTATCAAGTCCTGAAAGCGATTGCCCGTTATTGTTGCCTATCATAAGATACATAAGAAGCAAACCGTAAACAATGAGCTGAGTGGAAAGAGTAACAATAAAAGGGTGAAGCTTAAATTTCGCTGTACAGAAACCGTTAACAGCACCAACTGCCGCGCCTATTGCAAGAGCAATAAAAAGCACTAAAAATACGGGCATTGTTGCAAGGTCGGGAAACATTTTGTTGGCGTATCCCGTAGTTTGCAGTAATGATGCCGCAACACAGGCAACAAGACCAACCACACGCCCTGCGGAAAGGTCAGTACCCGTTAAAATAATTGTACCTGCAATTCCAAGTGCAATGGGCAAATTAGCCGCTGAAAGAGAGATTATGTTGACTATTGAACGTGAAGATAAAAACATAGGCTCCATAATCTGAATTACTATAATTGCAAGAATAAGAAAAATGTAAAGAGAATTATTTATAAGAAACTCTTTTCGGTAATTCCCCTTTTCTCCCGGGCTTAAGTTTCTGTACTCCGCTATTTTATTTTTAAAATTCGGTTTTTCCATAAATATTCTCCTTTACACATATTTAGCAGCCAAAGCCATTATTTCTTCCTGAGTGGTGGTTTTTGCATCTACCTCTCCGGCAAGCCTTCCGCCGGACATAACAAGTATGCGGTCGCAGATGCCGAGAAGTTCAGGCATTTCTCCCGAAACAACTATTACTCCCTTGCCTTTATTTGCAAGGTCGCCAATAAGCTGATAAATTTCATATTTTGCGCCTACATCAATACCTCTTGTGGGTTCATCAAGCATCAGAATTTCAGGATTGGTAAGCAACCACCGCCCTAAAATTACTTTTTGCTGATTACCGCCGGAAAGTGAGCGTATCTGCGTTTTTTGCGAAGGTGTTTTTATCCTCATAGAACGTATAGACCATTCGGTATCCTTCGACATATCCCTGTTGCTTAAATAAATTCCGGCTTTTTTATATTTTTTAAGCCCGGAAATTACTGTATTTTCCCTTATATTCAGTATTCCGAAAATACCTGTACTTCGGCGTTCTTCAGTTAAAAGAGCAAAACCGTTTCTGATAGCTTCCGATGCTGTTCTGTTTTCAATTTTTTTACCGTGAAGGTATAGCTTTCCGCTTTTTCTTGCGGAAATACCGAAAATATTTTCTATAACCTCGGTTCTCCCTGCTCCGGCAAGACCTGCAATCCCCAGAATTTCGCCTTTTCTTAAGCTGAAAGAAACGTCCTTTACATTGTTATACATTCCGCAAAGACCATCAACTTCAAGAATCACCTCACCCGGAGTATTGGTTTTTTCCGGAAAACGATTGGTTAATTCTCTTCCTACCATAAGATGAATAATTTTATCCATTGTCAGATTTTTTGCAGGCTCGGTGGCTACCCATGTGCCATCACGCATTACTGTTACATCGTCAGAAATACGCAGTATTTCTTCCATCTTATGAGAAATATATATAATTCCGCAACCTCTGTCACGAAGCATATTTATGATGCGGAACAGGTGTTCTACCTCCTGTTCGGTCAATGAAGAGGTCGGTTCGTCAAATACTATAATTTTTGAATTATAGGAAACTGCTTTTGCAATTTCCACCATCTGCCTTTGTGCAACAGGCATAGTACTCATTATCTGAGTAGGATTAACATCTATACCCAAATCCTTGAATATTGCTTTTGTTTTTTCAAACATAATACGCTCAGAGGTTACAAATCCAAGCTTGGTAGGGTATCGCCCAAGCCACAGATTATCCATAACATTCCTCTTAAGCGCCTGATTGAGTTCCTGATGCACCATTGCAACACCCTGCTCCAGCGCATCCTTTGAATTTTTAAATTCTATTTCCTTACCCTCAAGGTAAATATGTCCTCCGTCTTTTTTGTAGATTCCGAAAAGACATTTCATAAGGGTTGATTTTCCTGCTCCGTTTTCGCCCATAAGGGCGTGAACGGTTCCTCTCCTTACAGTAAGCGAAACTCCGTTCAACGCCTTTACTCCGGGAAATTCCTTGCGGATATCAGTCATTTGAAGTAATACATTGTCAGACATTTTTTAAAATTCCTCTATTCTCCCAAATATACAGCATAGGGTATTCTTATTTTTGAAACGTTACTGTCCACATTGTAGTCGTCGGTATCGTCCAACAGCGGTTTGCCCTCCAGAGCATTTTCCACAAGATGATCAAGCGCATTTGCCATACCTTCGGCATCCTGCTTGATTGTACCGGTCATTTTGCCGTCTTTTATAAGCTCTTTTGCGGCATCGGTTGCATCTACTCCGAAAACCGGAATTTTCTTACCGCTGCCGGTATTATAACCTACCGAATTCAACGCCGAAATCGCGCCCTCTGCCATATTGTCGTTGTTACATATTACCATTTCAATCATATTGTTTCCTGAATCACCATAGGAAGCAAGTGCGGTTGTCATATATTCATTAGCCGCTGCCGCAGACCACTGTCCGTTTTTATCTACTAAATATTTATTGGGGTTATTTGCATCATAGAACTTAAGAGGCATCATATTTGCTTCTGCAAGCACTTTGTTTGCGTCCTCAACAGCATACTGCGTTCTGTAAATTGCTTCATTATTACCCTCTTCGCCTTTAAACAGAATATAGGAAATTTCTCCATCTCCGTTAAGATCAATTTCGGAGAAATTATCCTTAACATAATTACCTATCATTTCGCCTTGCAAATGTCCAGCCTCTGCCGCATCTGTTCCTACAAAGGCACAGTTATCATAGCTGTTTATTGCTTCATTGGAAACCTCTCTGTTGAAGAAAATAAGCGGTATTGAGGCATTCTTGGCAAGGGTTATAATACCGTTTGCCGCATCATCCGAACCGGTATTTACAATGTTTACAACGAGTACCTTTGCACCTTTTGTTACAGAGGTCTGAACCTGTTCGGTCTGCGTTGTCTGGTTTCCGTTTCCGTCGTAATCCTGAAAGCTTATGCCGGAATCCTTAAGCTCTCTGCCAAGAGCACTTCTTACACTTGTTATATAGGGATCGCTGAATGTATAATAAAATACATGAGCATTAGCTTCACCGCCGGACTGCCCGGCATTTTCGTTTCTGCCGCAGGATGTAAAGCTTACAGCCACTGCGGTCAATATAGATATTATTAAAATTTTCTTTTTCATATGATTTTCCTCCATGATTTAGCTTTTGATTATAGTTTTATTTAATTTACAGAATTTATACACAAAAAAATTTATTTAGAACTCTACCAGGCGTAGATGTTTTGATTAACTATTCGTTTATTCTCAAAAATTCGTAGGTTTACTTTTTTAAATTTACATATTATAATAAAAATAAAGAAAAACAAAGGAGGAAATAGCTACATGAATACTGTTGATTTCGGAAATATGATTCTGAAACTGAGAAAAAAACTCGGTATGACTCAGCTTGAACTTGCTCAGAAGCTAAACGTAAGTGATAAAGCTGTTAGCAAATGGGAAAACGGTATGGGCTATCCCGAAATTACTCAACTGCCCGTTTTAGCTGAAATTTTTGGTGTTTCTGTGGATTATCTTTTAAAAGGAAACCCGAAAGGAATAGTAATCGCAGGAAATATACTGACAGATGTAGTTAATATGATAGATACATATCCTGAAAAAAATATGCTTGCCTATATACTTTCAAGCAGTCAGGCAGTTGGAGGATGTGTACCCAATACACTTATCAATCTTGCTAAAATTGATCCGGATATTTTTCTTTCGGCAATCGGAAAAATAGGAAACGACGAATACGGCAGATACGTTATTTCCCAGATGAAGAAATATGGAATAGATACAAACGGAATTTCGGTATCCGAAACATTATCCACCAGTGTGGGCCATGTTATGACAGAGGTTAACACAGGAGAAAGGACCTTCTTCCATTCAAAAGGAGCAAATGCTGAATTTTGTATTAATGATGTTGATGTTGATAATCTCGAATGTAAAATTTTTCACATTGGCTACATAATGCTGCTTGACGAGCTGGACAGTAATGATCCCGAATACGGAACAAAAATGGCAAGACTGCTTCACAATATAAGCAAAAAAGGAATAAAAACATCTATTGACGTTGTAAGCTCCACCATCGGAGATTACGCATCAAAAATAATTCCCGTATTAAAACATTGCGATTACGCAATTTTAAACGAGACCGAAAGCGGTATGGTTACAGGGCTCAACCCCAGAAATGATGACGGTTCTGTCAACGTTGAAAACATCAGAAAAACAATGGAAGCCTTTATAAAATACGGTGTTCGTGAAAAAGTTATTGTTCACTGTGTAGAAGCCGGATTTATGATGAATGCCGATGGCAAATTTACTGTTGTGCCGTCGCTGAAGCTTCCCGAGGGATATATAAAAGGAAGTGTTGGTGCAGGCGATTCCTTTGCCGCAGGATGCTTGTATGGATTATACAACGGATATGAAGATGAAAAAATTCTTGAATTTGCTTCCTGTGCCGCCGCGGCAAACTTATCGGAAGCCGATTCCATAAGCGGAATGAAGCCGAAAAAAGAACTTGAAAAAATGTACACAATGTATGAAAGACAAAAAATATAATAAGAAAAGGATGAAATAAAAATGTTAGTAAATTTAAATGCTGTTTTAAAAGATGCACAGAAAAATCGTTATGCAGTAGGACTTTTTAACACAACTGATATGGAAATGCTTCAGGGTGTTATTGAAGCTGCAGAAGAAACAAAATCTCCCGTAATTATCGGTACTGCTGAGGTTCTTCTTCCCTACGGAGAACTTAAATTGCTTTCTCCATCGGTTGTCGAAGCCGCAAAAAGAGCAAGTGTTCCCGTTGTTGTTCATTACGACCACGGTTTGACCTTTGACAGATGTATTGAAGCACTTCAGCTTGGATATTCAAGCATTATGTTTGACGGATCTGCAAATCCTTACGATGAAAATATTGCACAGACAAAGGAAATTGTAAAAATTGCTCACAGTATGGGTGCTACCGTTGAGGGTGAAATCGGTCACGTTGGGCAGGCAAATGACTCTGATAACGATAAAGCGGATTTATACACCACAGTTGAACAGGCAAAATCCTATATTGCAGCTACGGGAGTTGATGCACTTGCAATTTCAATAGGAACTGCGCACGGAAAGTACATAACCAAGCCTCAGCTTGATTTAAACAGACTTGCTGAAATAAGAGAAGCAGTTGATACTCCCCTTGTTCTTCACGGTGGTTCAGGACTTTCCGATGACGATTTCAGAAACTGCGTAAAAGGAGGTATTGCAAAAATAAATATTTACACCGACCTTTGTATTGCAGGAGAAAAAGCTTCAAGAAATAAGCTTGATAATTGTGAGCCTTACACCGGAATGAATTCATATCTTGAAATGAGAAATATGAAAGTAGAAGAAATTAAAAAAGTTGTAAAAACCAAGATGGAGCTATTCGGTTCTGTAAATAAAGCATAAAAAAGTCGCCTCGTACGAGGCGACAATTTTTTACATAATTACAACAAAATATGCTGCATAACCAAGAAGCATAGCAATACCTGCCCAGCGTTCCAGCTTCATTTTCTTTAAGCTGAATACCAGAAGAGCAACAGCCGCTACAATTGAAATTATAGCGTCAAACATAAATTCGGGATCAAACGGAACGGGAATAACCAGTGCTGAAAGCCCAACAACAAAAAGAATATTGAAAATATTGCTTCCAACAATGTTTCCGATTGCTATATCAGCATTGCCTTTTTTTGCCGCCATAACTGATGTAAACAATTCGGGAAGAGAGGTTCCCAGAGCAACAATTGTAAGACCTATAAAACGTTCACTCATTCCAAACATTCTTGCAAGAGTAGTTGCAGAATTTACTGTAACATTACTTCCCAGAATAACAACAGCAAGACCTGCAACTGTGAAAATCAAAGATTTTGCAAGAGTCATTTCCTTAATTTCCTCTGCTTCGGAAGGATTCTTTTTTGCAGAGATAATAAGATATGTGATATAGGCTGCAAATACAAGAAGAATTATAAGTCCTTCCCACCATACGATATTACCGTCAAGACCTGTTAAAATAAGTAAAACAGATGCAAAAACAACAACCGGAATATCAATTTTAATAGTTGATTTTGCTATTGCAAGAGGTGTTATAACCGAGGAAACACCAAGGATAATAAGAATATTAAGTATATTACTTCCAACAATGTTACCAATTGTTATTTCCGCACTTCCTGCCATTGCCGCAGATATACTTACCGCCGCTTCAGGAGCACTTGTTCCCATTGCAACAACAGTTAATCCGATTATAAGCTGCGGAATTTTAAATTTTGCCGCTACACTTGCAGCTCCGTCTACAAAATAGTCTGCACCTTTTACCAAAAATACAAAGCCCACCGCCAGCAATAAAAGCTGTAAAATAATTTCCATTTTTTACTTCCTTTCCTGTAGTTATCATCCCGTTTTTTCAAATAAAAAAACGAGACATTACTACAAATAAAAATGTAATAAAGTCTCGCCAGTTTCTTACAAAGCCGGATTTTCTTCCAGAAAATCGTATTGACGACAGTGTAAACATGATTAAATCATGTCAGCTACTCCCTTTGTTCAATACATTATACTACCGAATTTTCAAAATGTCAATATAAATTTTATAAAGAATTTTATTTAAAACCATTTCAAGACGCGTTATATGAAGAATATGTTTTCAGAATACTGTGATTTTCAAGGCGGAGATTATCTGCAATCATTGCTATAAATTCACTGTTTGTAGGTTTTCCGCGCTGACTTTCTATAGTATAGCCAAACAATTCTTCAATAGTTTCTTCCTCGCCTCTGTTCCAGGCAACTTCTATTGCGTGTCGTATCGCCCTTTCTACTCTTGGCGAAGTTGTATTGAAATCCTCCGCAACCTGAGGATATAGTTCCTTGGTTACAGAATTTAAGATATCGGAATTGAAAATTGCCTTTAAAATAGCACTTCTTAAATAGTGATAACCTTTGATGTGCGCGGGCACTCCCACTCTATGTATAATATGGGTAATTTTAGATTCAAAGAACTCCTGAACATTACAGGAGGGAATAATTTTTTCACTGGTATCGGACGCAGACATCAGTTCACCAAACTCATTTGCATCGCCTATGAGATTTTTAATAGTGCTTATAACACTTTCCGGTTTACACGGTTTTGCAATATAACTCAGAGCACCGTTTTCTATTGCACGTCTTACCGTAGATTCCAGAGTAACGGCACTTACTACAATAATTTGTGGTGTTTTTGTCAGATTTTCTCTTTTTAATGTTTCTAAAATTGCCACTCCATCTGTAAAAGGCAACAAAATATCCATAATAACAACATCAGGCTTCATTGTTTTAATCTTATCAACTACCTGTGTTCCGTCAGAAACCGAATCAATAACAGAAAATCCTTCTGTTTGATTTAATTTTCCCTCAAGCTCACTTTTGAATTTCTGGCTGTTATCTGCCAATAAAACAGTAATTTGTTTATTATTCATTGTTCCACTTCCTTTTGTGTTTTTTTATTTAAAGTATAAACCATAATTTTTGTAAAATCAACGGAGAAAAGTGTCGAAAACCGCGATTCTGCCTGATGTTACACGTTCCGCATAAATTAGAATTTTATCGTTGTTTTTTTCACATTTTATAGTGAAATTCAGAGATTTATAAAGATAAATATGAGAAAAAAACGATATAGCACGATTTTTACGTTTTGCTATACTGTAAAACTCAGAGAATGTGGAAAACTATACCTGTTTTTTTACATTTTAACATTCTGGAATTTTTTGTGTGTTGAATAAAATGTAAAATCTGATATAATATTGTAAGTATAAAAAGGAGTTGATGAATTGAACAAAAATAATGAATTTTTATTACTTGTAAATGAGCTTTTAAAGCACCCCGATATACAAAAACTGGAATATTATTCTCATCATATTGGAACAACAAGGCTGCAACATTCTCTGAATGTGGCGTTTATAAGCTATAAAACTGCAAAATTTCTAAAATTTGATTACAAATCCGCATTAAGAGGCGCCTTACTGCACGATTTGTTTTTTTATGATTATAAGGAAAAAGGAATTGGAATAATAAAGCATTCTGCGCTTCATCCGAAAATTGCGCTGAAAAATGCTTCCAAAATATGCGAACTTAATAAAATAGAAAAAGATATAATTCTTAAACATATGTGGCTTGCCAATTATAAATTTCCAAGATATAAAGAGTCGTATATTGTAACCGTTGCGGATAAATTTTGTGCCATATGCGAAGCAACCTATGGAATTATTAAAAAAATGAAAAGAAAAAACATACAATATATAAAATAAGAAAGTCTGTGGTATGCCCACAGACTTTCTTATTTAAGTAATTCTACTGTTAATTCAGCATTTTTAAGTGCTAATTTTTTAAGTTTTTCTGTACTTTCTTTCAGCTCCTGCTTGATTTTATCTTCTGTAGAAATAATTTCATCAATATATTCATTAATCAAATTTTCGTCTACATTATAAACCTTTGTTGTACGGCTTTGATTTACATAATTTAAAAATCCTGAAATTTTCGGATCATAAACCAATCCAATTACCGGCACACTTACAGCAGTAGCATAAATTAGCGAATGCAGTCGCATTCCCAGAATTAAACGGCAGTTTTTGATAATTCCCATAAGAACATTTGCCGGATATTCCTTATCAATTACGTAAGATGGAATATTTACCATATTCATTATTTTTCTGCAAAGAGGTAAATCATCCGACTGTTTCATAGGAAGGAATAATGGAATCAAACCGTATTTCTTGTATGCTCTTTCAATTATTTTCGCAATTTTTTCTTCCATATCAGGATCATTTTTATTCCAGCTTCTCAGCGAAATTCCTATAAATTTATTTTGATGTTCTTCATTAATTCCGTGGTTTTTTAAGATTTCGCTAATTGAACCTGAATCTTCCGCTTCCAGGGTAATAGCCGGATCAGCCGTTATATGAATAGGAGGCTTTGAAACATTTAACCGTTTCAGCTCTTCGAGTGAAAGCTCATCACGAAGTGTAATTAAATCTACTGTATTGCACACCTTTCCGGCAACTTTTATGTTCTTTTCCTTAACAGGTCCGATGCCGTTTGCATACATAACAACCTTAAGCCCCATAATTTTAGCAAGCTTCATCATAGTAAGATAATAAAGAAGAGAAAGTGTACTGGTTGAATCGTGAATAAGTGTGCCTCCGCCATTAAGAAACAGTTTGGATTTTCTTATGGCGCAAATCGCAGAAAACGGGTTAAACCTATTCATTGAATCTACTAAAAACTGAACCTTTGTTTCTTTGGGCCGTTTTGATAGAACTGCAATTTTTATATCTTTTTTCTGTTCCTTAAGATTGGATATAATTGTTGTAAGAAGTGCATCATCGCCATTGTTTTTGAATCCGTAATACCCGGACATTATAACATCGTATTCTTTTTTTGCTTTGTGTCTTTCCAGCACATCTTTATAGATTTCCACATGTTTAAGCGCAAGACTTTCGGATGAAAAACAGGTAGTTGCAAAGCGATGAAGTGACACTCCAAGACGTTCTCTTAATTCGGGATTTTCGATAAGAGTACATAATTTTTGTGCAAACTGCGAATGGTTCATATTTTCAAAAAGCATACCGGTCTTTCCGTTTTTAATAAGATCCGGAATACCTCCTACCGCAGAGCTTACTGTTGCTTTTTTCATTTTCGCTCCCTCTAAAAGAACATAGGGGAAGCTTTCGCTTAACGAAGTAAGAGTGTTTATATCAACAAAATTAAGAAAACTGTAGATATCTTTTATAAATCCAAGAAAATGCAGTTTATCGTAAACTCCAAGTTCTTTTGCAAGCTTTATGAGAGCTTCTTTTTCCTCACCCTCACCCGCAAGCAGAAATCTGACATTCGGGTTCTTTCCTGCAACTTCTGCGGCACCCTTTATAAATACTTCGTGCCCTTTAACCTTATCAAATCTTCCTATTATGCCCACATATGTGTACTCGGGAGAATAATCTATGCCGTATTTTTTTGCAAATTCTTCTTTTGAACAAAAATCTGCCGGCTTATCATAATCCATACCGTTATAAACTGTATAAACTTTGTTAGGATTAAACCCTCGGCTTACCAGCATTCTTTTAAAATTATCCGAAACGCCAATATAATAATCCATAAGACGCAAAGCCAGAGTGTTGGTTGCGGTAAATACAAGTTTCTTATATAACGATTCGGTAAAATCAAGCTTATAGTCACTGTGAACAGTGGTAATAACAGGAACATTTATACGTGGCTTAAGCAACGCCGCTATAAAGTTTGCACGAGCACCGTGCACGTGCACAATGTCATATTTTTCATCTTTTATCAGATTTTCAATTTTAGTTATTATGGATAAATCCATACGGTTTTTCTGGTTAAATAAAACCGACTGAATATCCTTATGCTGAATTTCCTGATAGAACACTCCGGGAATAAAGCATACAATTTTTACATTAACATATTTTTTCAACGCATCCAGAAGGGCAAAAACGTGAGTTTTTGCACCGCCACTGTCGCCGCCGCTGATAATGTGCAGAACGTTCATTTTACAGTTTACCTTTCTTTTTTTCTGGAGTATATTTGCAAATTCTTATGCTTGCACTCATAATACCAATAACGCAGAAGAATGCGGTTAAATTTCTCGGGTAGAACCAGATATATTCAACACCGCTTATAAATATAAGTCCGATAAGCGAAGCAATACCAGCAATAATAACATTTTTCATTTTAGGAGTAACTTTATTTTTAATATATATGGTAACAGATTTTTTAATAAAATCTACCCAGAACCATAAAAACGCAACTACACCTATAATACCTGTTTCAGCAAGCACCTGAAGGAACAGCATATGTGAATGCGGAGCAAGCTTTGACCAGTAGTCAGAGTAAAGAGGATAAAGCTTCTGGAATGTTTTTGTTCCCATTCCGATACCACGAAGCCAGAAATCTTTCATCATATCAATAGTTCCGTTCCATATATAAACACGGTATGCATTAGAGGTATCTTCCATACTTCCAAGCGTAAGCAATCGCTGCATAATGGACTGCGGAAGAAACGGAATTGCGGCAATTCCTGCCATTATGAGATAAGGCAGATATTTTATATCGTAGAAAATAATCAGCGTTAAAACACCAAGTGCTATTGAAACCCAACCGGAACGTGAATATGTCAGCGCAATTGCAATAACGGGAAGTGCAAGACCGCACAATGCGGCTTTTCTTTTTCCTTTATTGTCAATGTTAAGTGAAAACGCCCAGCAGAATGGGAAAAACATTACCAGAAATTCCGCATAGTTATTTGGATTTTCAAGAGTTGAAAATGCTCTTCCGGGTAGACCTTCGTTAGTTGTCATATCTGTTAAAACAGCATCTGCTTCAACACCTATAATTCCCTGAATAATACAAATTACAGCTGTTATCTGAACTGTAAGATATACAAGCCCAAGAAATTTATGAAGAGTATTTTCTTCTTTGATACTTCCGGATATAACGAACATAAATATATAGGCCGTTATAAAAAACAAAAATACTCTGAAGCTGTCTCTTGGAGCATATGATATAAAAACAGAAACAGCAGTCATAAACATAAATATAAGAAGTCCTATATTAAGCTCGCTTATACGATAGGAGAAATTACGGCCGGAAAGCAGTACAACAACATAAAGAGCAAACAGAATCACAGCAATTCCAAGTCCGTAAATATTGTTCCAGAAATCATGAGGAACAACAAAGGTTATAAGAAAAGCATAGCCAACAAGAAGCTCATAACGAAAATACCCTGAGCGGTGGAAGTATTCAAATACTGTATTATTAATACTTCCAAGATTTATTTTTCTTATATTTTTATAGATTTTTTCGAGTCCGCTTAAACAGCTTACAGAAATTTTATCAAAAAATTTCAGAATTTTTGAATGCTTGACGTAAATATCTATTTTTGTAGTATTTTGCAGTAACTGATAAGTAATACTGCTTTTTGTTTTATCAGCAAAATATTTAACTATTTTAAATATAAAGTGATATATGGCGCTGTATTCAACCCATTTGAAAAGAAGTGCAACAAAATTTAAAATAACAGTAATATAATGAAATGCCATAGAGGAGAGTACAGCGTTTTTTATTTGGCAGAGAGCTCTGCCTGTAAAGCTTTCAGAAAACATAGTGTAAACTCCGTTCTTTAATTAAGTACCTGAATATCATAAATTTTTGTTGTGAATCTTGTGTTTCCGCAATACATAGTAAAAGTATGTCCGATAGCGTATTTAGCCTTGTTCAGCTCTATTCCGTTAGCGGCTTTTTCAGCTTCCAGTTCGGAGGTTATAATAAGCGACGAATAACCCGGATATGTTGCTTTAACAATTTTTCCGTCTGCATCGGTATTATATACCACCGAATCGCCTCTTTCAACCGCAGTTATAACACCAAGCTGATTTTTGGATGAGGGATCCGAAATTGGATCTCCAACCTTTGGCAAAGCCGCAACACTGTCGTCTACCATTTCCGCATAATATTTAACCTGAATTTTAGATGGTAAAACCATATCCGGATCGGGAGCAAGATAACGGTATCCTATAAAAGCAACCGCACAAACTGCAACTATAATTATTATAAGGTCTATAATATTGATTTTTCCTTTAATTCTTCCTTGACTATCCATAGCAAACTACCTTCCTTTCTTATAATGGCTTAATTTCGGTTATTTCAGCATAAAGCTTAACATCTCCGCACAAAATGGACAGATAATGTCCTACAGGATACATTGCTTTTTTTACTTCAAAACCGTGATTTGATAAATTTGCTTCAACTTCTGTTGTTACAGTTACGGATTTATAACCTTCCTTTGAAGAGGTAACTGTTTCTCCTTTGGAATTCTCACCGTAAATAACAGCATCATCAATCTCAACCTTGGTAACAGTGCCAAGCTGATTGTCAGAAAGGAAGTCCATAACATTATCGCCGGCTTTTATTTTTTTAGCCGCAAATTCAGGCACATCATTGTAATAATATTTAACCTGAAGAAGCTGTGTTGTTTTTGGTGCTTCACGTCCTGAAATAAGTTTGTAGCCTGCAAATATCACTATTACAGCAAGCAGAATGATTATCAGAAAATCAATAATATTGAATTTCCCCTTTTTGTAGTTTGACATAGTTTTCTCTCCTTAAAATTTTATAATAGATTTAATTTCTTTTGTTTTTAATAAAATTAGAGTGACACCGTAAGCTATAAGTCCCAAAATACCGGAAATTCCCATTTTGAGAATAAGAGCAAGCTTTCCGTCACCAAAACCGATGTTTTTCACAAGTATTATTACAATACTCATTATAACACATCCTGTAACAGACTTTAAAAATGCAGTCGCCACAGGTTTTACTAAAATTCCTGCATTTTTCTTTTTAAACAAACGGAAAATATTTATTCCTCCGCACAAAGCGGCAACCGAATAAGCAAATGCTATTCCGGCAAGTCCCCAGAATTTAACCGTAACTGCACTGAGTATAATGTTTACTGCCATAATAAGCACACCGTTGTATGCGGGTGTTTTAGTGTTTTTAAGGGCATAAAAGGCTCTGTCGGTAATCTCCTTGAATGCAATTCCAAGAACGCTGAATGAATACAGTGAAAAAACAGTTCCTCCAAGTGCAACATCAGATGCTGTAAATTTTCCGTAGCCGTAAACCAAATCCATAATATCGTATGAATAAATGTAAAATGCAAAATTTACAGGCAGAAGAAGTAAAACAGAACCGCTTAACGTGGATAAAAACTGTTCGTTAAGTCCTTTTAAATCACCTTTTGCGTGCAGGGTGGACATTTTAGGATAAACCACCGAGGTGATTGCAAGAACAATTGTCATAACAATCTGAACGCCTAAATTTTGCGCATTATTTAAAACAACATAACGGTTTGCATCGTGCGAGAAAGCTATTGAACCGTTGGTAAGCAGATTTATCTGATGGGCACAAACTCCCACAATAACAGGCGCTACTACCTTGAAAATTTTAAACATATCTTCGTTTTTGTAATTAAAGGAAAGCGAAAATCTGTAATCAATTTTCCTTATGGCAGGCACGAGAATAAAAAACTGCAAAAAGAATCCGATAAGTGTAGCGACACACAAACCCTTCATTCCGAATTTCGGAGCAAACGCTGTAAGATAGATAATGCTTACAAGTGAGCTTGGAATACTAACTGCCGCCGCAAGGTAAAAACGGTTATTAGCCTGAAGAAGTCCGCTTAAAATATAATAAAGAGCTATAAAAATAATTGAATAAAGCAGAATTCTTATGGCATAAATTGTAAATCCATAGTCACCGTCTTTAGCCATTTTAGCAAACAAAGGTGCTGCAAGAGAGCCTATTAAAACAAGTACAATACTTACAATAACCGTAAGAGAAATTGTGTTGTTTAGAAAATCAAAGGTTCTCTTTTTTGAATGCTTTTCCCTTAAATCAGTATAAATTGGCACAACTGAGGTTGTAAGGGTTGTTCCTATAACAGTTGTAATAATATTTGTTAAAGTAAGAGCAAAGGAATACGCACTTGTTTGTGCCGTAGCACCAAAGGAAGCTGTAATAAAGCTGTTTGCAACGAGTGCCATTCCACGTGATAACACATTTATTATAAGAACAATAAGTGTTGTTGTGAACATTTTAAAATGACCTCTTTTTCATATTTGGTTGTTAATGAATAACCGGGCATAAAAGCCTATAATAATCCATTCTGAATACATTATAGCAAAAACTGACAATAATATCAACATTTTTTTTAATTTATTGGTAAGCGTAACAATTTTTAAAAAAATTATTAAAATTTTCAAAAAATACTTTTATTTTTTAAAATTTTGTTGTATAATATAGTCGGTAAAAGTTTTAAATAAAATATTTACATAAATTTCTGCTCATAAAAGCAGAAGATTTTGAAAGGAGTTGTCTATTATGACAAACAACAAAAAAGTTCTGACATGGCTTGACGAAATGACAAAGCTATGCCAGCCCGACAACATTGTTTGGATTGACGGCAGTCAGGCTCAGCTTGATGCTTTGAGAAAAGAATCCGTTGAATCCGGCGAAATGATTGAATTAAACCAGGAGAAGCTTCCCGGCTGCTATCTTCACAGAACAGCTGAGAACGACGTTGCCAGAGTTGAAAACAGAACTTTCATCTGTACCTCCAAGGAAGAAGATGCAGGTCCTACAAACAACTGGATGGCTCCCGCAGATGCTTATGCTAAATTAAGCAAGTTGTACGACGGTTCCATGAAAGGAAGAACAATGTATGTTATTCCCTTTATCATGGGTGTTAAGGGTTCTCCGTTCTCCAAAGTAGGTATCGAGCTTACAGACAGTATCTATGTTGTTCTTAATATGGATATTATGACAAGAGTTGGTAAAGACGCTATCGAAGAGCTTGGTGAAGATGGAGATTTTACAAAATGCTTACACGCTAAAAAAGATGTTGATCCCGAAGAAAGATATATTGTTCAGTTCCCCGAAGATAACACAATCTGGTCTATCAACTCTGCATACGGCGGAAACGTTCTTCTTGGTAAAAAATGTCTTGCTCTTAGAATTGCAAGCTATCTTGGTAAACAGGAAGGCTGGATGGCTGAACATATGCTTATCTTAGGACTTGAAAATCCTCAGGGCGAAGTTCACTACATTGCAGCTGCATTCCCAAGTGCCTGCGGTAAAACCAACCTGGCTATGCTTATTCCTCCCAAGGCTCTTGAAGGATATAAGGTTTGGACAGTTGGTGACGATATCGCATGGTTAAGAATTGGTGAAGACGGAAGACTTTGGGCTATGAACCCCGAAAACGGTTTCTTTGGTGTTGCTCCCGGTACCAGCGAAAAAACAAACTACAATGCTCTTGCTACAACAAAGAAAAATACAATCTTCACAAACGTTCTTTTAACAGACGAAAAAACAGTTTGGTGGGAAGGCTTATCCGAAGCTCCTGCTCACGGTACCGACTGGTTGGGTAACGAATGGACTCCCGATTCCGGTATTAAAGGTGCTCATCCCAACTCCAGATTTACAGCTCCTGCCCGTCAGTGTCCCTGTATTTCTTCCGAGTTTGAAAATAAAAACGGTGTTCCGCTATCTGCTATCGTATTTGGTGGAAGACGTGCTAAAACAGCTCCGCTTGTATATCAGTCATACGATTGGAACCACGGCGTATTTATCGGTGCTACAATGGCTTCCGAAACAACTGCTGCAGCTGCAGGTGCAGTTGGCGTTGTAAGACGTGACCCAATGGCTATGCTTCCCTTCTGCGGATACAATATGGGCGACTATTTTGCTCACTGGCTGGAAATGGGTAAAAAGATTCCCAATCCTCCCAAAATTTTCCATGTTAACTGGTTCAGACAGGATGAAAACAAGAAATTCTTATGGCCCGGTTTCGGTGACAATTTAAGAGTTCTTAACTGGATTGTTGACCGTTGCGAAGGTAAAGCTGACGCTGTTGAAACAGCAATTGGTTATCTACCCAAGCCCGAAGATATTAATATTGATGCTCTTGATATTGATATGGATACACTTAAAGAAATTCTTACAGTTGATAAAGAAATCTGGAAAGAAGAACTTAAGGGTATTAAAGAATTCTTTGATAAATTCGGAAGCAAGCTTCCCGAAGGCATTAAAGAACAGTACAACAACCTTGAAGCTCGCTTAGGTTAATAAATATTATATGTAATCCCCGTTTGCATTGCAAACGGGGATTTTTTATGCTTTACAAATTGGAAAAAATATAGTATAATATTTTTTGCGATACAAGTTAATACTGAAACAACACGAAAGTGTGTAATTTTTATCATTTTGATAAAAATGCAGGCTCTTTTTTTGCATACTATTCGTGTTGGTATTGTAAAACTTGTGTCGCAGCAATCGGAGCTTTGCATTTTTTATGCGTAGCTTCGAGAGCTGCGCATTTTTTATTGCAAAAATTGGAAAGGAAGTGAATTTAAGAATAAACTTTTCCTCTTTGACGGTAAATATTATATTTACAAATTCAAAGTATTGCTGTATAATAAATATGCTAAACAAATTCCAATTAAATACTGTTACACAATAGTGTGCATTTTCGTCTTATGATAAAAATGCAGGCTCTATTTTCGCATACTATTGTGTTGGTATTGGAAATTTGTTTAGCAGCAATCGGAGCTTTGCGTTTTTTATGCGTAGCTTCGAGAGCTGCGCATTTTTTATTGTAGAAATATTTTGAAAAGGAGGATAAGCGACTCCCGGAAGTTATTTTGGATTACGGCAAAAACGATATTTTATTAATCCGTCATTCTGAGCTTGCCGAAGAATCTGAGCAAAGGCAAAATGAGATCCCGCGACTACGCTCGGGATGACGGGGAGGACTAGACATCATAACTGATCGAGGGAGTAAAATCCGCAATAAAAAATGAAAAAATACCAACACAAACAACACAATAGTAAAGGAGAAAAAAGAAAATGAAAAAAAGAGTTTTAAGCTTAATTATGATTGCTGTAATTTTAATTTCAGTATTACCAATGAGCGTTAGTGCAGCGGATAACGATAGAAAAATTTATTATTTTAAAGAGGTTGAAAAGGAAGTTAATGGAATAAATCTTACTATAGTGTATTCAAGGAATGAGAAAAATTTTTTGGATAAATTTACAACTTTTAGTTTGATTAACAGAAATGAAAAGTTTGATTTATTGGGATTTCAAATGATTTCCTTTCCCGAAAGTTATATGACAATAAAAGAAATGGGTTCTGCAATGTATGGATTTATAGGTAATCAGTTTCAAAGCTTTTTAAATGAACGAGAAGAAAATATATTAAATAGTATTTCATATAGATGGCTTGACCAAGAAATGGAGCCTGAAGGGTGGGATTATCGTATCTCGTCAGCAACAGAGTTAAATTTAATTAGAATGCCGGAAGGATTGGAAAATTACAATGCTTCTAATAAAGTTCAAAATACTTTAAAGGATTTTGTAACTCTTTTAGGCTACAGAACAATTGCCGAAAAGCGCGGAAGTTTTCCAAATGGATATATTTCAGTAGCTGAGGAAATTGGATTAACTGACGGAGTAGAATACAGTTCAGATACTGATACAACAGCCATACAATTTCTTACCATAGCTAACAATGCTTTAGCAGTACCTCTTTGTTTGTCTCAGTATGAAATTTCATCCGGACAGAGAGATGCGAACAGATTGATTTATACTTCTGATGAAGATGGAGAAATATGCAACGGATACGGACAAAGCGGAAGATATGAAACACTTCTTACTATGCATTTTAATGCGTTTATAGCAGAGGGCTATTTAACAAATGAAAATGGGAGCTATAAATACAAAATTAATAATGTTACAAATTCCAAAGGAAACCAAATAGATAATAATATAGGAAATGAAATTTCGGTTAATATTGGTGACGTGAACTTTGAAGCTATAAACAATAAACCTACAAAAGCACTTATTCAAAGAAACGAATATGGCAATCCAACACTTCGTGGTATAATGCTAACTGCAAATCAACCTGCAACTCCCAATGAATATACCGTTTATGATTTTGATATGCGTAATATAACAAGTCCGCAGACACCAAATGAGGGAAAAGCAAATATCAACAAGGAACAATGGACAGGTGATGTTTTTGAATTTGAGGCTGTAACATCTATGGATGTTACTGAAATAAGTATTTGCGGTGATAAGCCGGATGATACTAAATGGCACGAAATACCATATTCATATCTGAAAGAAAATTACAGCCTTACATACGAAGATTCCGGCGACAGAAGATACTGGACTTGCAGATTTGGAATTAATGAAACAGGTTACAGAAAATTTATGCTTAAAGTAAACGGATATGAAACTGATTTTTTTACTTACGCTACACTTTATGAAAATACAAACAATGCATCTTATGATAAAGAACCACCTTATGAAGTAAAAATTATGTGGCAAAACGTTCTGGATAGAAATGCAGTTACTCTGAATGGAGATGATTGTGATGATGACATTGTTATACAGGGATTTGCTTATGATAACGTTGGAATAAAGAAAGTAACTTTGTATTATGAGGGCATTGAAATAACTTCTTCATACGGAAATAGTGTTGAAGCTACAGTTCAGAAATCTGCACTGCATTCAGGTAATAATGAGTTTTTTGTTATTGCAGAAGATACTGCCGGCAATACAGCTTATTCACTGAGTAAATATATTGTAATTGATAATGCAAAGCCAATTGACGTTACTGTAAACGGAAACTACGTTAATTTCGATGTTCCACCTCAGGTTATCAACGGCAGAACAATGATTCCCATAAGAGCCGTTACAGAAGCGTTAGGTGGTGACGTATGGTGGGATGAATCAACCAATACTGCAGTTATTACTTCCTACAATAAGGTGAAAATGGTTGAAAGAACCTGCTATATTCAGATTGGAAGCGATTCTATGCGTTGGGAGGATGCAGGAGCTGTTTTAAACGGCGGAAATGCCGGCACAGAATGGCTTGATTCTCCTGCGGTAACAATTGATGGAAGAACGCTTGTTCCTATCCGCGCAATAGCAGAAGTACTTGGTTATACAGTAGACTGGAACGAAAGCACTCAAACCGTAAGTATTTATAATTAAAAGGATTGCTGAAATGAAAAAATTTATTTTAATTACTCTTATTTTAATAACTTTTGTAATTCCTCAGAATGCATACGCAAAAGAAGAATATATCGAGCATAAATATCTTCATACAGTTTATGCAGAACCGGAAAAACCCATTTACATTGAATGGGGCCAGGCTTATGCTGAAAATCCTGCAATAACAAAATACAGAGAAAAAGTACAGTGTATTACTTTAATTAATAATTACGGTGAAATAGGACGTTACAAAACAAACAATACTTGGTTTGATTTACCGATTTTACCTGAATCGGAGGATGCTTATATTGCTTTTGTCGGAGGAAGTTATGAATTACAAAACAACTTTGCAATTTTTAAAATTTATGTGGGATCTGATTATTCTGTTCCTCAAAATCAAGTAATCACACAAAAATCAGGAAAAGTATACTATTTTGATATTAATAACATAACAGATCCACTTCCCTTGGGAACGGGGCATAAAGAGGGAAAAGCAAATATTAGCAGAGTACAGTGGACAGGTGATGTTTTTGAATTTACAGCTATAACATCCCAAAATGTTAGAGAAATAAGCATTTGTGGTGATAAAAAAGACGATACACAGTGGCATGAAATTCCTTATTCATATCTGAAAGAACATTACGGATTATATTATGTTGATAATTCTGACGGAACAAGAACATGGAAATGCAGATTTGGTATTCACGAAACCGGTTGCAGAAAATTCATGCTGAAAATAAACGGTCACGAAACCGAATTTATTAGGGAAGTAGTGCTTCTTTCCGAAAATTCAAGTTCTATGATACATATAGCCCCCTCTGTGTATGTAGCAAGTGACGGCTATTCACAAACAGTATTTTGGGGAGATATTGGTGCAGATTATTATGTTTTGTGGGACTGGACAAGAGGACAATCCTATAACATTTATGAAGGCTCTTCATTTAGTGGTTTCCCTGCATTTGACATACCGGGAGTTTATTCACTAAGTGTTTATGCAATATTCTCCGATCCGTATGTGCAGGTTCAAATTGGAACAACAAATGTTATTGTAGGATATGATTATAAAAGACTATATGCTCCTGATGGCAGAATAATTATATCTCACATTAATCAGATAGCAGCATGGCAAAATGTCGGATGGTATGACTACCCTGTTACAACAATTTATGCCCCCGATGGGCGCAGTGTGGTTATAAATAGTTCAGAAGTTCATAAATACACTCAGGTTGGTTGGTATACCTGTCCTGTAATGTATGTTTATGATTCTTTGGGAAATGCTAGTGTTATTGCATCCACTGAATTAGATTATTATTTAAGTTGCGGATGGCATAATGCAAATTAAATAATAATAACATCATTTACAAAACATATAAAAACAGGGAGCCCTTCAATGGCTCCTTCCAGACATTTTTAAAGCCTGTGGATTCATTCCACAGGCTTTATATTTTTTATATTCTTTTCAATTTTTTTTCTCGGCACAAGCATATAATGCTCACATTTTACACATTTAACACCAATATCGGCTCCTACTCTGCGCACAAGAAATTCATTGCATCCGCACGGATGTGTTTTTTTCATTACAAGTATATCATCAATTTTTATATCCATAAAAATCCCTGCTATTCAGAATCAGATTCTTCTTCCTTCTTTTCAGGTTTCTTAATCAGTCTTGCTTTTCTTGCGGCAACATCCTTATATGTTGAAGGAATGGAATCGTAGGCATAATAAGCGCTTTCCCATTTTTTTGCTTTTTCAAATTCTAGTGCCTGATTATATTTTTCAGCATATTTTGCATCAAGAATATTGGAATTATAGGTTTCCATCAAAACATTAGCGTCTTTATAATCACCAACATTTTCCATAGCTGCTATAGCACTGTTCCAGTCCGAATTAGCGGCAAAAGCAATTGCTTTCTGATAAAAACATTCTTTTATAAGGTTTGCTGCCTCTCCGTAATCCTTTACAGTATCAAGTACGGTAATAGCTTCGTCATATGATCCTGCATTAAGAAGAGCTTCGCCTTTTTTATATGTACATTCTGTTATTTTAGCTGCACTGTCCTCATATTCGCCAAGCTCGGTAAACTGAGCAATAGCAACATCGTATTCTCCGTTTGCAAGAAGATAATTTGCATAACTGTATTTTGATGCAGTAAATTTAGCTGAACTATCCTCATAATCTTCTAATGTTGTATATATTTCCATTGCTTCAATATATTTTTCCTGAGATGCCAGTGAACCTGCGTATTCATACTGAGCTTTTTTATGCATATTTTTACTGTCTTTAAAATCTCCAAGACTGAAAAAGGCATCTGCGGCTGCATCATAATCCTTATTTGACATTAATTCAACAGCATTTTTATATACCATAAGCGGAGCAATATAATTTTCATATGCATAGTATCCGCCAACTCCCAGAGCCGCAATAATTGCTATTATAAGAAGTGCAATTCCTATTTTTTTGCCTTTTGATTTAGGTTTTCTGCCAAACATTCTGTCAGTATCAGCGCCGGAAGCTATATCGCCATAATCTTTTTTCTTTTCTTTTCTTT
>JAFQLQ010000031.1 GCA_017414505.1 Clostridia bacterium | reverse complement strand
TATAAAATGCTTTAATCCTACCCACTCACTTCCCATAATTCCAAGGGACGGAGTATAATTTTTAAAAGCAATCAAAATTCCGTACATAGGCTTATAGCAAAACAAAATATACCAAATAAGAACCGGTAAAACCATCAGGTATTTATATTTGTTTTTCCTTAAATCCCTGGAAATACGAGAGCCCAGTGTTTCCTGCTTAACAACTGTTTTAGACTGAGCCTTTTGCATAGTTTTTTCCTCTTTTCTGTTAAATACTTTAAAGTAAGAATTTTATCTGTTTTTGAAACGTTCAAGCTGTTCCTGCTTGGAAGCGAGAACTTCATCAATTCCAAGCGCTTTTATATTTGCAACAAAAGCGTCGTAGTTATCAAAGCTTTCATTACCAGTTATAAATTTAAGAACCATTTCTTCAACATAAGTCTGAATTTCTGTGTCATATTCTGCCATCATATCGGATTCTTCTGCAGTTGGTGTAACAGCAGGCATTCCGTGTTTTTCCATATTGGTTTTCCAGGTTACCAATGCTTCCTGCTGAGCAGGCAGTCTGTTTCTCTGATCTGCACGGTTCTTTTCACTGACTGAGGCATAAAGAACACTGTACGGATTAACCTTTTCAAAGTTTTGTAAAATGTCATCGTGGAAAACTTCAACCCCGTCAACCATTTCATAGGTTATTCCCTCTATACCGTAGTTGTGTAATCTTACGCCTTCTTCTGTATAAGCATAGTCAAGATATCTTGCTGCAAGCTCTATATCTTCACACTGAGTTGAAATTGCATTATAGTAAGCGTAGCCTCCGCCCATAGCTAACTGACCGAATTCAGGTGTTTCACCTTTGTTTAGTGTGGGATAAGGAATACCACCGTAGTTAAAATCACTTTCAATACCCCATAAAGCAATTCTGCTTACATAACCGACTGTTGCCGCCGCAGAACCGTCTGTGATTTTTCTCTGAATTAAAGTTCCGTCTGTACTTACAAATTCAGCATCAAGAAGTCCTTCCTCATACCATTTGTTATAGGTCATAAGTGCTTCCTTAAATGCAGGCTCGATAGGTCCGTAGGTAACCTTACCATCATCGTCTATGTAATAGCTGTAGCAAGTGTTATATGCTCCGAACAGGAAGGAATCATGGCCGGGATTCTTAAGAGATTTACCCTCGATGGACAGCGGATATTTTACTCCGTTGTTCTTAAGAGTTGTAAGTGCATTGTACCATTCATCAATTGTTGTGGGCTTTTCGATGTTATATTTTTCAAAAAGTGTTTCATTGATAATAGGGCCCTGGTAAATACTTAGTGATTCCCAGTTTTCTTCCTCCTCGGAAGTAAGTCCGGGAAAACCGAAGTAAACACCTTCATCAGTTCTGTGCTGTTTTGCCTGATTTGGATATTTTTCAAGTAAACCTTTCAGATTGGGAGCATATTTATCAATAACATCATTAAGCGGAATAATTATGTTATCCTCAATAGGCTTGCTGGGATTTCCCATACAAACAAACCAGTCATATCCAATAATATCAGGATAATCGCCTGAAGCAATTAAAAGATTGAACTGTTCCTTATGAGCACCTATGGGAGATTTATATTCCACATTGATTCCTGTGCGTTTTTTAAGCTCCTGAAACATAGGCATATCACCTAAATTGGTGTATTGAGGATCCACAGGCAAGTGCGACCACATTGTAAGTGTTTTATCCGACTGAATAGGATAAGTATCTCCGTATTTTGTTTCGGGTAATTCTGACTGAGCTCCGTTTGTCTTAGATGTCTGTTTTCCTCCGCAGGAGCAAAGCGATGCAGCAAGAGCCGCAGCAACACCAAGGCAAATTAGTTTTTTAGTTTTCATAATAAAATCCTCCTCGATTTTTAATTAACCTTATTGTAACACAAAAAACATATTTTCGTAAATAGCCAGAAATTTCATTATAATATTCAATTTATTAACTTAAAAAGCCAAAACCGCTAAAATACGCAGTTTTGGCTTTTTGTACTGTTAAACATTGTTAATTTTTTATATTTTTTCTCCAGAGCCCCGGGGTTATTCCCTCAAACTTTTTAAAAGCTCTTATATAAGTGTTACTGTTAACAAATCCACTCTTATTTGCAACATCAGAAATATTAAGATTTGTAAGAAGCAAGTCTTTGGACTTGTCAAGGCGTAATCTGGTTATAAAGGCAACAAGGTTCTCGCCTTTTTCTTTTTTGAACACAGTTGAAATATACGATTTGGTAAGTCCGCAATGAGCGGCTATATCATCGTTGCTCATATTTATATCCGCATAGTTTGCTTCGATATAATCAACAATTTTGTGGCAAATATCATTTTCTCCGTTATCAGCGCCGCGGTTGCAGATACTTTCAACCATAAGCATAATATCTTCCTTAAACTTTTCAATATTTTCAAAGTTCTGAAGAATTTTAAATACATCCTTGTCATCAAACGCCATAAGTTCGTCAATATTTTCAATACTTTTCTGAATTGTAAGAACTATTTCAAACAACAGGATTCTGATATACTTATAGGAAATTTTCTTGACATAAATATTATTTTCGAAAATTTCATCAATAAATTTTATCGCCTGCTCACTATTACCGCATTTAACATAGTTTATAAGCAGTTTTGAATCATCTTTTGTGAAATAATATTTATTTTCACGTTCCGCTATATCATCATAACAAAGAATGTCTTCTTCCCTGAAAACAGAATGATACATAAGCACTTCCTGAGCATTGATGTAGGATGCACGTATATCAGCAGGATTCTTTTCAAGACTTCCCACAGAAACTGCCAGATCAATATCAAAATTTTCCGCAAAGAAGTTTACAACCTCTTCCATTCTGCCGGTTATATCCTTTATAAACGCTTCCCTTTTGGCATAATCGGCTGCAAGAACCGCCACTAAGGTTTTATTTACATTAGCTGTAAGAAAATACACATCTGAAATAATCTCATCAAGAACATTATTTATCATAAAATGAACAGTATCAATCTGCTCACTTTCTGATTCGTTCTTAAAAAAGTCCACATACTTTACAGGCTCAAAAAGAATAACAATATTCCCCTCTGAAAACTCGTTAAACAAGCGGTCAAGCGAACCGTCAGGCTTATCAATTTCAAAGTTCAAAAGCTTGCTTATCTGAGATGCCTGAACTGCTTTTTGCCCGTAATTGTACTTTTTACTGTACGTGATAAGATTTTTTCTTATATCGTCAATACTTTCATATGTGAGCGGCTTTTTATCATTGGCATCTGCTTCATCCTTAAAGGTGCTTTCGAGCTGATATACAAGTTCTTCGATAGGAGCATAGTTTTTCTTTACCGTTTTAACAACAAGTGTCGTACCTACAAGCACCGTAAGAAAAATAAGCACAATAAGCCAGAATTTTAAAAGTCCAACCTGCTTCATAAGAGAGTTAAAAGGTGTAATTACAAGGTAAGAATAATCTCCAACAGAAGATTTTGCCGCAGAGACAAGAGAAACAACTCCGTTTATTCTCTTTTTGGTTGTTTTGTCAAAGCCTGTAAGCTCGGCAAAATTTATCTTTTCGTATTCCATAGAAGAACCAAAAGTAAATTCAACCTGATTATCATCGCTCAGAAGAAAAACCGTTCCGCCATAAATATTCTGATTTATTATTTCCTCTATCTGATTGGAATTTACCTTAATTACAGCTGTTGCCGTTTCTCCGGAAAAATTATTGCTCTTCAGCGCATAAGTCATATAAAGTGCATCAGAACTCTGTTCGTTTTGAAGTTTCCAGAAGCTGAAACTTTTTTCTTCATTAAGACGTGTTTTCCAGTCCTCATAATTAATGCCCAAATCAATTGCATACTGCAGATATGTACTGTGGGAGGTCAGAATTCCCGATTTGGTTATGGCAACATCGCTTTTCTTAAGATAAATATAAAAATCATTGCTTATGTTGTAATTTGCCGCACTGTTGTAAATATTTTTTTCAATGCCGTAATAACTCATATGGTCATACACCGATACATTATCCAGCGTTATAATATTGTTAAGCTCGTCAAAAGTATTGAGATTCAAAATGAATTTGTGTATGTTCTTTATTTCATCGTCTACTGTTTTCTGAGTTTGCAAAAGCATGGAATTGCTGTAGTTATCAGTAACATCAAGCACCATGTTTTCTACCGTAAAAAGTATTACGGAAAGAATTACAACAGGTACAAGAAACACAATCAGATATGTAATTATCCAGTAGTTTTTTAGTCCGAATTTTTTATCTAAGTTCATTTTTCCCTTTCCGCTGTGTTAAGATATAACTATTTCCTTTACTTCAACACAGTCTGCATATTCATCTTTCAGAATAAGTTTTAATCCGCTAATCGGTTTTTCGGCTAAAACCGCAAAACGGTAATATGTTTTATTATCTACGTCAAATTCAAAAGTACAGCTGTAAGCCGGTTCAATAAGCCGTCTGTCTGTTTCATAGCTTTCGCACCAGTCACTGTCAGAATAACGGCGGTTAACACCTGTATAGCCTATTGTTTTTCCATATTCCGCAGGAACGCTTTTGAAGGTTCCGTCTGCAAATTCAATACGGTATTCACCTATTACATTTGCCTCTTTATCAACCTCGTAGCCATCAAGAAAAAGCACAAACGGAATATCCTTTGTAAAACCGTGAAGTATTTCTGCTTTACACTTGGAATTACCGGTACGGTAACAGTATAAATCGTCGGCAACCTTTTTAACATTCTCATCAAAAGCATTTTCATCGTAATCGTTTCTCCACATTATATATGCAGAGTGTGCCACATCATAATATATACCGTTTCTGTGCATGTGAAGTAAATCTACTTTACTCCAGTTTGAAATACCGATACCGCATACTCCGTCTTTCAGACGGTTAACAATATTTTTTACTCTCAAAGGCTCAAAATTACCAAATACTGTATACAACCCTTTATTTTTAAACTCTTTTTCTGTGTTTTCTTCAAGGCTCCAGTACCAATGAACAATCTGAATATCTCCAGGTATCATATCAACAGCTGTGTGGGTAGGCATAATTATCTGAGCAATTTCTCCTGTGCTGGGATTTTTAATTTCACGATACGCTCCCGCCCAGGCAACACCCGTTTTATCAATGCAGTTAATAAGCTTATCAGACCACATCATTGTTTTAACATTGTTTTCTTCAAGAAAACCGTGAATTTTTATTATATCATCGGCAAAAATATTCGCTGCATCCTTTTTTCTGCATTTTTCACAAATACCAACAGAATATGCTTCATCATGCCCGATATTCATTCTTTGAGGATTAAATACATCAATTACCTCTTTAAACAAATCAAATACCAGTTTATATGTATCAGGATTTGACGGACAATAACAGTCGGGATAAATATCGTCATCTCTTTCTGCCAGTTCGGGATGCTTTGTTAAAAGATAATCGCTGTGGCTCAACGTGGGCATTTCGGGAATAACTTCCATAAATCTGTCTCTGCAGTAGTCTACAAGCTCTTTCACTTTCTTCTGAGAAATAACTCCTCCGCCTGCATTTTCGCAGTGAATTGAATTTTTCAGAAAGTAAGTTTTATCATCCTTATAGGGAAAATGCGGATTATCTCCCCTTTTATTTATATGATCAGAGGCAATTTTACTGTACTCAATCCAGCCTTCGTTAACTTCGGGGTGAGATTTATATTCCATTGCACCGCCAACTTCAAGCATAACAGTATTATACCCGTAATACAAACACAAGTCAATAAACTCTTTAAAATATTCAAAATTTTCTTCAGAAGGTAAATACAGCTTTATCATTCTGAAATCAACACAAGGATAGCTGTAAACAATACCTTTGCCAATTCCCTTTCTGCATTTATCGGCAAGGCTTAAAATGCCGTAAAGGATACCTCTTTGACTTTCAGCGTACACATTCACCTCAGCATCAATTTCCAAAATATATGAATCAGAATTACTGATATATTCCGTATTTAATTTGTTTTTTATGCTATTCGGAACTCCAACTGTACAATTTACTTTTTTAATTTCTCCATCCGGTGTAAGATAAGGCTTTATGTACTTAAGACACACAGGCGGAAGCCCTGCAAATTCAGCATTAATATTTATTTTAAGATTATGGTTATCAAGATAGTTATATCTGTCAATAAGCAAGTTAATTCTCCTTTTTTACATCAATGTGGATTTTCTCCAGCGGTCAAGCTCAGAATTAATAACAAACTCAACCTGGCTTATTTTCCACAAAAGATGCTCTTTGTCGCAAATATATTCCATACTCGGTTCCCATCCAAGACGGGAATCAGCCTCCACAACGGGTATAGTGGCTTTTACATTTTCAATTTCAGCACGTGCCAACGCTTCCAACTCATCTATTCCTTTTAAAATAGCTTCTCTCGTTTCTTCTGCTCTTACTTTTGTTTTTAAAATATACCATTTTTTAAGGTTAATGGTTGTATTGATACTATGTGAAATAAATTTTCCGAGATTAAGTAAAAATTCAAGCGCCTCATTTTTATTTTCAATTTTTTCAATTATTTCAATACCTTTATCCATATAGTCCTTCATAACCGTTATGGAATCAAGCTCTCTTCTTATTCTCAGGTTTGAAATTGAGCATTTAACTTTATAAAAAGTATTTCTGCCGGAATTTCCGTCAAAATAACCCGGAACGCAAATACAGTTTCCAAACAGTGCTTTTGGATCGGAATACACATTTATAACTCTGTCAAGACACATAGGATACGACGGGCCAACACGAAACGGCCCATACATATCATCATTACAGGGTGCATAATGAGTAATAGCTTCGCTCCACATTTTAAGTGCTTCGTCAACCTCACCGGCACAGTATTCACCATATTCGTCTTTTAAAATATCAATAAGAATTTCCTCCGGTAATTTTGAATTCTGCATTAATGCCAGTTTGGAAAGTTTACTTATAATTGACGGATAAAATCCGTAATGATGCGATTCCATAAGTCCGCACAAACCGTAGTTTTCAGCTGCGTTACGCATTTCTTTATATCGCTTTATCCACTGATACGGCATAGGTTCGTAAGGGATTACGCCGAAATCCCAGGTAAGTCCGCCGGTATTGGTCATAGAATAAAGCTTTATTCCTTTTTTCTTTGCGGCTTTTGCTTCGCTTTTAAAATATTCGCCCGGTCCTGCAAAAGATAATGTATAATCGGAACAGGATTCGGTTACATCCTCTATTTTATAGGAATGATACATTTCAAAGGTCGCCTGCAATGTAATATCTTCCGGCAAGGCATTTATAAGCTTAATTCGCTCCTCTTCGGGAAGTCCGCCCCAGTTATAAGTCCAGAAAACAATATCTGCATCTTCTTTATATTTTCTTACAACCTTTGCAATCATACCAACCAGTTCAACATAGTCCATACAGGGATAAAAACCGGAGCTTAATTTCCCCGTTGGAATGCCGTTTACTGTATTATTTTCATAAAGCTCGGCAGTAACGTGAGGATCACGACTGGGAAATTCCATAGATTCCCCTACAAGAGTTACTCCTTTTAGCCCCGGACAACATTTAAAAAGCTTTCCGTAGTTTGCTTCGTAGTATGCTTCGCCCTTTTCGCCTTCGGGATAAGCCGCGTGCTTAAGATAGCTGTAAGCATAAACATCAATTCCGTATTTTGCGCTTCTTCTTATTAAATCATTAAAATCAAGATATCCGTAAGGAGTAAGATCAACATCCTTTACAAAAATAAGAATAGCATCTCTTCCCTGATGTGCAATTGCAGATAAATATTCATCAGGATAGTCGTCAAGACCGTATCCCGAATGAACCATACGGGGTGAAAACAAAGGTTTATTTATTACAGTTTCTTTTTTTATATATGGAGCTTTTCTTAAGTTCATTATATCTTCAAGAAAATACAGTGCCTGCGCTGCTCCTCTTTCGTCAAAACCACATATTTTAATATTTTCTGAAACGTCAATACGGTAACCGCTTTTTCCTGCACAATTACCAAAATCGGCAGAATTTTCGCCAGCTTTTATATAAATAAAATTATCTTCATTAACAGGTTTTCCTTTTTTTACAGAAGCAGAAACATTCATGGATACAAAAAGATAATCGCAAAAATCTTTTGCAGCGGTATATGTAACCTCTCCGCATTCAGGAGACAGAAAAACAACAAGACCGTCTTTAAGTTCATATTCATTATCATTTATTTCAAGTGTATTATTTCTGATATTTTCTCTGTGAACCTGTGAAATTCTTTTTCTGAATTCATAATTTTTTTCTGTTCTCAAAGCTTTGCCTCCTAAACTTAAAATACTACTCTAATAATATAGCACATCGTAATTCAAAAGTAAATATTCAAATATAAATTTAGAATATCCATTTTATTTAATATATTTCAAATAATGTTTCGAATTTTAAACAATAATAATCGTTTTTGCGGTTGATTTATTTATTACAAAATGATATATTTAAAAAAACGGAGGTGCATAATTATGAATTTTAATAAAACAGTTATTTATCAGCTATTTTTAAGAGTATTTACTCCCGAGGGAACTCTTAAAGCTGCTTCGGAAATGTTAGAACACATAAAAGAGCTTGGAGCAGATATTGTTTACCTTTGTCCTGTGTGTGAAGCAGACGATGATATGAACGAGGCATTCTGGAGCGACCGTCAGAAAAAAAGCGGTCTTAACAATCCGAAAAACCCATACAGAATAAAGGATTATTTTAAAATTGATGAAGAATACGGCAACGAGGATGATTTAAAAAGTTTTATAAACAAGGCTCACAGTCTTGGATTAAAAGTTCTTCTTGATTTGGTTTATTTTCATTGCGGACCTAAGGCTAAATTACTTGAAATGGAGCCTGAAATGATTGTACGTGAGGCTGACGGAACACCTGAAAACGGTGAATGGCATTTTCCAAGGCTTAATTTTGAATCCGAGAAATTAAGAGAATACATGTATTCCAATATGGAATATTTTGTAAAAGAATTTGGAAATGACGGTTACCGTATTGATATCGGTGATTATGTAACACTTGATTTCTGGGTTGAAGGTATTAAAAGACTTAAGAAAATCAATCCGGATATTATAATGTTAAACGAAGGCGACAAATCTGAATATGTTAAGAACGGGTTTGACCTTAACTACAATACCAATTGGGCACACGCTCTTCCCGATGTTTTTGCAGGAGATGAGCCGGCAACAAAAATAAAAGATACCTGGCTTGAGTATCAGAGCAAGGATAATCTACTGGGATTACGTTCCTTTGAAACTCACGATATTACAAATAATGCTTATGACAACAGAATGGAAAAGATTATTGGTTCTCAGGGGGCTGAAGCGGTTCTTACTCTTAATTTTGCCATAGACGGAACACCTATGCTTTACAACGGCAATGAAGTTTGTGACACAACAAGACACAGCATATATTCCAACAGATTTTACGGAAAGAATTTTGTAATCAACTGGAGAAACGCACTGACAGAACAAGGAAAAAAACGTATAGCTTTTATTAAAAAGCTTATATTTATGAAAAAGAATATTCCGGCACTTTCAGAAGGTAATGTTACCTGGATTGACACAGAGTGTAATGATAAATTGCTTGTGTTTATCAGAAGCACAGAAAATGAAACTTTACTTATAGCTGTAAATACAACAAAAGATTATGTAAATGTTAAATTAAACGATTTTGTGCCAGAATCTGTATTACTTTCCTCCAATGCAGTTTATAACGGTGAAAAGAAACCGGAGCTTAGTCTGGGTGAATTCGGATATATAATTATTGAATGTAAATAAATATATAAAAAAGGTTTCATTCCTGATAAATACGGAACGAGACCTTTTTACGTTGAGCAGGCAAGCATAATTTTTGAAACTTTCAAGAAGCGAATTTTATTTTATATGAAAACTGACTTCCTTTTTCGTGCGAAGTCAGTTTTTTACTCATATATTTTTTATGATTTTGTGCGTGCACGTTTCCTGTAATCACCGGGAGAAGTTCCGGTAATTTTCTTAAACGCTACATTAAATGTTGTTTGATTAACATATCCAACCTCGCCAAATATTTTAGATACAGGTATATCCGTATCCGAAAGTAAGCGTTTAGCTTCATTTATGCGAAGTTTTGTTATATATTCGTTAAAACCAACATTAAATTCATGTTTAAAATAATAAGAAAGATATTTTTTTGTAAATCCGAAATGGTCTGCAACCTTTTCCAGATAAATATCATTCTTAAAATTATTGTTTACATACTGCATAATCTGAGAGCTTATATTTTCTTTCGGAGAATTTCTTGTTTGAACAGAAAGCAGCATATTACACAAATTTAAAATAAATTTTCTTATTCCAAATACATTTACTGAATCACACATCAAATCATATTTTTCAAAAAATACGTTGTTAAGATTTTCTATCTGTTCAAAATCGGTTGTAAATCCACTTATGATATCAACAAATTCAGAATAAATTATCTGCGCAAACAGCTTATAATCTTTAAATGAAATATTATTGTCAAAAGCAGCATCAAACAGTTCATTCACATATGATATTGCTTCAACAGGTTTATCGTTATAAAGAAGTCTGCTTATAGTTGCTTTTGCCTCCATCATTAAATCATTTACTTTTACAAGAGATTGTTCCTTTACACAAGATACACAATTATAATCATTTATTCCTGTGTTATCTGATATTACAAGCAACTCATTATAAGCAGCAGCAAAATCCGTCAGATTACCAAACAAACTGCTTTTTATCACAATAATTTTTCCGTACTTATCATAAGTATTTATACATTCAAGAAAAAATTTATTAATTTTATCCTCTCTGTTTCCATCATTGTGAATAGTAAGTAATGCCGAAATTTTACCTACAGTATTTTCAAAAACAAACATCTCAATTCCATATTTCCGTGCTATATCACAAAGCTCATCGCTGTCCATTACAGGCGTTCTCTTATCGTAAATTTCTTTTAATGCCAAAACCGTCAGAAGCATAGTTCGGTTATGCGTTTTTTCAGCAAAAAAAACTTCTGCATACTCCGATTTATTATAAAATTCTCCTCGTTTGTTAATCATAGATGACAAAATTAATTTTCTGAGCTCTTTTAGCGACATCAGCTTATGATAATTATTTAAAATTTTTGGTAATTTCACAAGATTTTCGTTACTTATCTCATAATCAATCTCTCTTAGTGTCATCATGGAAATTTTATATGTTTTAAACCATTTTCTTGTAATAACAAACAGGTTTGTAAGTATAATCAACATATAAATCAGAATAATCCATAGAAAATTAGCACTAATTTTATTTTTTACAACAAACTGATATACCATATTTCGGTTGTTAAACCATTTTGTATATTCAAAATTACCGAATATCTCATTTTTTACATAATAATCATCTTTTACAAGCTTTTTAAAATTAACATTATGTATACGCTGAGCGTTGGATATATTTGCTACACCTTCTCTGTCATAAAATGTGACGCTGTATTCCGAGTTGGGTTTAACTCCACAAAAATCCAGAAATTTGCTTTCATTTATAAACAAAAGAGCTCCTACCTCATACAATGAATACGGTTTGGATATAACAAAATATTTTTGATTACTTTCAGCAAAGAATGAAAATAAAGCATTATCTTTAACAGGAATTATGGAGAAACTTTTATATTCATTCATTATGGAATTCCAGTAATTTACATTCTTCTCATCAGAATAAAACGCATCTGAAAAAAAGTCATTTTTACTTATACAACCTTGAGATGTTATAAAATAATCGCCACCGTTTTTATACATTACAACTTCCTCAACATACGGAAGTTGTAGGAATAAATCGCTTATATCATCTGAAATTTTAACTTTTTGCATAGGATCAAGAAAACGAAAATCACTTTCCAGAATCATATTGTTTTCTTTGATAACATCTTCACTTTGATTAAAAACACCATCAAACTGCTGAAAGCATATATTAACAAAGCTTTCAGAAAGTTCCGCAGTGCGGATATTATTATTTTTCAGCAAAATAACATATGCAAATGTCAGAACGGTCATAGCGATAATCAACATAATATTTATCAAGTAAATAGATATTGTATCCGTTCTGCTTATGAATTTTTTTACTATCACACTGTTTCGCCATAACCGTTTCAACATTTTCACTCCCAAATTATATCAACATTCGATTTTCTTTTTCTTATCGCCTCAGCAATTTCCACCGCAGAATATGCGTTATGAATATCGCTGTTATTACAACTTTTATCTTTTTTTACATTTTCAAAAAAGATTCTGTTTTCATCGTAAAACCCCTGACTTATAAAATCAGGAACATCTTTTTTACCCACAACTTCAATAGCCGGGCTATTATTATAATAATGCTTCAGCCATCCGCCGGGAGAGGCTCCAAAAGGAAGATAAACATCAAGGGTATTATCAAAGCCATTAACAGTAAATTTTTCCATTTGAATTCCTGCTGCCACAACAAAATCAATATGAACTCTGGTTCCGGACTTCATCACGGCATCAAGATATATATTTTCAACATTCTCACGTTGTCCTTCAACCTGCTGGTAAGAAAGGTTAACACTTTTATAATCGCTTCCTGATAAATATCTTACAGCATCAATTGCATGAATGGTAGTAGTAGAAAAATCTTCATCGTACCTTCTGTATCTCACCATTGTGTAGTATATGCTGCTTATATTGCTGAATTTATCTATTATTTTTTTAGCATGAGACAGAAGAGGCATATATCTGCGGTTAAATGCCGCCATCGCAAGCTTATCATATTTTTTTGAAGCATTAACTATCTGCTCAACCTCCACTAAGTTCATTCCGGGAGGCTTTTCCATAATAACGGGATAACCTCTTTTCATAACGTCGCACGAAAGTTCTGCCGTTGTATTAACCGGAGATACAATGCATACCGCATCTGGTTTCTCAGAATCAAGCATTAACTTATAATCAGTATAACTATGTTCAAATCCATATTTTTGACGATAAACTTCAGCACGCTCGGCATCTAAATCACAACATCCGCACAACCTTGTATCCTTATTTTCTTCTGCATATTTTTTCAGAGAATCTCCATGGACAAGGTCGGACATAGCTCCGCATCCGATAATACAAATTTTAAACATTTTTATGTCCTCCTGATTATAAACATTACATTCGGTGTACCCGAACGGGTCTGGACAATAACTTTATCAAATCTGCTGACATCTTCAACTCTTCCCTTGGTTGCCGTAATACCGGTACCATTGTAATTTACAATAGCTATATCGTAAAATCCGGATAGCTTGTATCCCTCAAATCTGTTCACTGAAGAAGTATCCGGAATTCTGCTTTCATCCAATGTTGTAAACCTCATAATATCACCGATTATATCAGCAACTGTGCCAAACGCAATTCTGTCAGAATTCTGATACACTCCCGTTGGATTTGCTGTCCCTGTATATAAATTTTGTTTTACATCATAATAAGATATTATTTCCATAATCTTATTACTGCTATCAAGTCCTAAACGACAAACGCTTCCTTCCGTTATCCCGCTGATATCAACATCTTTATCGACAATACCGGTAACAACCGATCCTGCCTGATAATATTCAATTGCATCAACCACTTCGCCGTTATCTATGCTCTTTATAAGCTTAAGTACAACAGCCATTCTGCTATCATATGTAACATAAGGAATATCGCCTTTAATTATAATATATTCCGCAATAGCGGTCGCTTTTGAATTATTATAGGCTTCTACATTATAATTGTCTGTCATAAGCTGTTTATGTGTTAATAACTCAAAATGCTCTTCATCGGTTATATCATCGGGAATATGAATAATTTTTGTTGCATCATCCAGATATACAATTCCACCAAAAGATTTTATTCCTCCCATATATTCAAGCAATGTATTATTCGGATTGGAATAGCTTTTATAAAATCCGTTTTCCATAGAAGCAAGCTCTTCTGCCGCTGTATAGACACTTTTAATTTTTCCGTCCTTATCGAGCGTATATTTAATAAGCTGATGTTTAACACTTCCGTTTTCACTTAGTGCGTAAATAATATCACTAACCGAATTTCCGTTTAAAATTACTTTTTCCGCAAAGGACAAGGTAGTAAATTTTCCGTTTGAAGTATATATTTTAGCATTGATACTCTCAGAAATTCCCGTATTCTTCTTCAGATTTACCAGATATCCGAATTGATCAGATAAATCAGCAATTAAATCCATATAAAAAGCAGTTCCCGATATATCCAGATATACTGTAGCCATATTCCCGCTTATGTCAGCAGGCATAATTCTCATAAGAAAATCTGAAATTTTATATTCTTTTCCGTCAACAATTATGTTATTTTGTGATACAGACGGATAGCCTGAAACAGCGCTTTCACACACATTGATTTCGCATATTTCATTATGAGTAACAACGGAAATAACATTATATTGCTTGATACTGTCTAAATTTATTATCTTACCATCTGCATTTCGTACTATTGTTTTTTCAATTGTGTTGGATTTCAAATCCAGCTTGTTTCTGCCGGATATATCAACAATAACATCACTCGAAACTTTATCAAATACATACACATCATAAGCAAAAACAAGTATATTCTCGTAAGTTCCGTTATTATCAGTATCAATAAGTGTCAGTTTACCGCTGTCCAGCTTCACAAAGTCGTTCATATCATAAGTTAAAACAGGTTCATAATTTAAAAACCAGCTTGCATCCGGAGAAATCTTAAGCTTTCTTCCTGTCAAAGCATTACCTTTTATGTAAGTTATTTCGTTTTCTCCAACCGATTCAATATCTTTGGGATACAACGACATAATGTTACTGTCATCAATACTGATAACACTTATTGCTTTAGTGTTTTTATCTTCATCAGCTGTATAGACTGCTTCAACTTTATGACCAAGCAGAAAATAATCTTCATCGCCTGAAGGCTCACAGCTAAAACCGTTTATTGATATATAACGTTTTTCAATATTAAATTTGAGCTGTGCCAAAGGAGTTGCATCAACTATACCTTTGATATAGTCAAGCTTCATCATTCTTCGCATCAGAGTTTCTTCTGATTCTGTCCAGGTGTTTTTTTCACCGTATCCGGTCTGAACAAGGACTTTGCTTTTAAGTGCTCTGAATATCATTTCAGCCGCTTCACGGCACAAAAGGGACTCTGTATTACTGTCAATATTTTCATAAAGTCCCAGGCCGGATGCAACAGCAAAATATCCGTAAGGATAACCGCCGTTTATTTCAGCTCTCGGCTTATATCCCAACATATCGGTTAACACCTTTGCCAACTCAGCTGCACTTACCGGTTCATCGGGACGAAAATTTTTATCTCCGTCGCCTACCATAATTTCAAGCTTCGCACAGGCGGATATTTCAACCGCTCCGAAAGTTTTATTATTTACATCATTAAAATACTTTGTAAAATCTGTAATTTCACCGTAAATCCCTGAAATTACAATTGCAAGCTCTGCCCGTGTGAATACATCATCTTTTTCAAATGTTTCACCTTTATACTGCATAAGATTCATATTCACAAGATGTCGGTATGCGGTATCATCACTGTAAGCAGACACGCAAACAGCAGATATACACATAATAAGCAGAGTCAAAAGAATAATTTTTATACTATGTTTCATATTTCATTACCTCCCGACTACTGTTTACTAAGCAGATTGTAAATAAGCTGTGCTGCTTCTGCTCTAGTAGCTGTAGCCTTGGGAATAAACATTCCATCTCCTGCACCGCTTATAATTCCTGCAACACCAAGAGTATTAACGCCGTTTTTTGCATAATCACTCACGCTGTCAATATCCTTAAACACGCTTTTATTAACCTCTGTAAAGGAAATCAGGGCTTTCTGCAAAGCGAGTCTGTAGAGAATTGTTGCCATATCCTCTCTTGTTATACTTTCATTCGGTCCGAAATTCCCGTTATCATATCCTTCGCAGATTCCTGCACCGGTTGCAGCCATTATATAATCATAATACCAGTCTTTTATGTCAACATCAGAATAGCCAGCTCCAGAAACATTGACAGGAATATTAAACGCAACTGTTAAAAGCTTGATATATTCTGCTCTGGATATGTTATTCTCAGTACCGAAACTTCCGTCACCATACCCCTTTATGATGCCTTTTTCACTTAAATGTTCAACAGCCGGATACGCCCAGTGTTCCTCGTTTATATCTTTATACAACCCATAATTTCCGATAACTTCAAGAGGTTTGTTATGATATGTTTCAGAAGATTGAAACGACGAGCCTCCGCCACCACCTGACGGTCTGCCTCCGCTTACAACAGGTTGCATGGTGTTGTTTATAAGCGCAGTTGTATAAGCTTTACGTAAAGAATCCATATCATTTATGTTGCTTGTCATAAGAGTTGAAATTATATAGCTTTTTTGTGCAATACTAAGTGTTTCATAGTCTGAAAATCCAACAAAATCATTATTTTCGGTAATAAGCTTGTCAACTTCATCTTTCTTAAGCTTATTTATTCCGGTTAATATCACAGCTTCGTTAAAATTTTCTCTGAATGTATCGAAGCTATCAACGTTTCCTGTAATTTTATTTAAAACCTCTGCTTGAAAAGCTTCTTCAGCATTTTTATATGTGCTGTATATATTTTCCGCATTCTGCTGACCTGAAAGCTTAAAAAGACTTTCGTCATAATACTCAATAAGCTTATTCTTTTCCACTATGGGTTCATTTGAATTAAGGAATCCCAAAACAATAGACTGATTAAGAATATTGTTTAAATTTTCAAATGTAATATCAGCATTTTTACCGATAATAATATTTGCAACTGATGATTTATCAGCCATACTGATGTAAAACTTCGTATATAGCCCAATATTCTCACCGTACTCTTCCATTGCAGAATACACATCATCCTGAGTTTTTACCGATTGAAATGCCGATACAGCAGAGTTGTAATATGTTTTTCCAATCAGCGCAAAAGATGTTTCCACAAAATGCTCACATCCTCCGCTTCTTATTTTTACGCTGTATTCGCCCTCTTCGGAGCTGCTCCAGCTAAATGAAGCAGCCCCTGCGGAATCAGAAACAGTTTGTTCAATAAATTTGATGTTACTGACATCGGAGGTTGAGGTATTCGAATTATATATTGTAAGCGTAACAGGTCTTTGTGCATGGTCTTCTCCGAGATTACCTGTAATGCTTACAGTATTATTAATTACATCGCCTGAAATTTCACGTTGTATATCAACCTTAACTTCAGAAGCAAAAGCATTTACACAAAGCATTGATATTAAAATTATACATAAAACAGTACTGATTTTTTTCAATTAAATGTCCCCTCTCTACTTGTAGAATCTGATCTGCTTGATTGCCATAATATCCTTGGTGCTGGTTCCGTGACCTACAAGTTTTACGTATTTTGCTTTCGGTGCATCCTGTGGAATTTTCATATTTTCAAATTCCTTACTCTTGCCATCCGAACTGCCTTCAAAAATTGTTGTCCAGTTTTCGTTATCGGAGGAGAACAAAATATCAAAATACTGAATACGATTTCCTGCATCGTTCCAGAAAATTGCTATTTTATCAAGCTTAACCTCTTCCTCAAGTTCATAAGTAATCCATTGTTCTGTTGTTCTAGACCATATGGTTGCATTATTTCCGTCAACAGTAAAATAGATGTTATTGGATGCATCACCAACTGCTTCGGCATAGACCTCTTTAACATTTACACGTTTAGGATCATCCGATTTAAAAATAGCTACATCATTTGATTTTATTACATTTGAAGTAATTCTTAATGTATCCGATTCCGCATCATATAAAGCCTTATCGTTAGTAAGCTCTGCAAGTTTGTTGAACGGAAAATATAAAACAGAATTTATAATTTCAGACTTCGCACCAAGAGTGAAATACTTCTCTTCAATCAGACAATTTTCGCACCCTGCTTTAAACTTGTAAGAAATCTGCTCGTGCTCAGCAGTTACAACATTATCTTCGGTTTTAGTTTCAAAGCCAAGCTTTTCAAAATATTCTTCTGCAGGAAGATATAAAATATCATTTTTTGTAACAGGCGGATTTTTAAAGGTTTCATAACGTGAATTCAGCTTAATGCCCATTTCCGGTTTGCCCATATCGGTTATATTTCCTTCGACAGAATAATCTTTTTTGGTGATATTTGATTTATAATTCCATTTTAAAGTATAGTTTCCCGATTTAGCATCAAAAGTAAGAGAATCGTGACCTTCTTCCACTTCAATTGCAGCAATTTCGGTATTGTTTTTATAAATTTTCCATTCACCTGCAGCAAGACCGCACACTACATATTTTATTTCTTCATTGCTGCTCTTAAGGTTAATTTCCACATTATCCTTTACTGTAGCTCCTGCTGAATTAAGAAGAACAACTCTGTCCTTAATTTTCACACCTACAAAATCATCGTTTTTTATTAATTCGGATTTCAAAGGTACAATTGTATCATCATTATCTCCAACCTGAATTACATTCAGAAACTTATTATTCTGAGCCGGTACAACAGGTGACAGCTCAATTCTCCAGTTACCTGCCTCAACAGTATTGTTATAAGGATATGCCGGCCAGTTTGTTCCGTTAACTTCAAATTCTCTTCCCGGTCCGCCGATTTTTGTAATACTTCTGTTGCCATCAGCAGGAAGCAGAGTTTCGTTTATAAGTCTGCCGTTATAGTCGAACTCTGTTCTTTTGATTGTTACGGTATTTTTATCTATCTGCGGTTCCTCCTGACTGTGAAGCAGCCAGGTTTTCTTATAATTCTTATCTGATGATGTAATATCGTCATATACTATAAGTGCAGCCGGATAAGTTTCATCCTCCAGATTAAGAAATACAAAGGACCTTGTATAATTTTCAAGTCTTTCGCCATAAGCAGGAGAAATTTCTGCTTTTATGTAGCTATACTCAGGCTTTTTAAGGTCAGGACCGAAATCATATGAAAGAACAGTACCACGTTTATAATAATCATCAAATAAATCTTCATAATTATAAAGTGTTTTTCGACCTGAACCCATCTGACCGCCATCATTCACTCTTCCCATTGAACTTACATCAAGCAGACTTTCATCTTTATTATACACCAGCATAGCATTATGAGCAATAGTATTTTTATGGTAATAACTATCGTGATCGCATGCATAACCAACCTGATTTACGATTTCGCCGTTATCTTTAACAAACGGAAGTCCCTGATACAATCCCGAATCAAGCGCCAGAACACCTTTATAATACAAATCAAAATGCCCTGAATCAAGATGCTGATGATTAGCTTCATAAAGTTGAGTAAAATTCATCGCTGCAACTACTGTATTGGAATTTATCCCCTCGTCCCATCCGGTTCTTGCAACAAGTCTGCCCATTGGGAACCCGCTGTAACGTGTAAGCGGAAGCTCATTAACAGATTTTCTTCCCACATTAACATCATTTATAATAAGATGTTCAACAGGAGTTATTCCGTAAACATTAGATCTATTATTTATCCCGTTTGTAGCCTCTCTGTAAAACTCCTGCTTGTAATAAGGGTTTCCAAACAGATTTCCCGCAAGGAAAAACGGATTGGCAGGATTCAGATTATATGTTGCATCAGATTCTTCCGCATTATCGCCGGAGGATATAAAACGTCCGTCAGGATTACGTTCATACAGCTTGGTAAACATTGATTTTTTCATATCTTCATTGAATATGCTGTAATTCATCCCACGGAAAATAGCCTCTGCATATAGTTCATAATAGTGACGAACTGAACCATAGGAAGCCCCCTGACTGAAATTCTGAGACGATGCAACATAATTACGTGCAGGAATTATTTCCTGAAACAAACGTCCTGCTACCTCATTATAAATATAGGGATATTCATCATATAGAGCTATTCCTGCCGACAACAAATCTCTGAAAAGCTGATTTTCACAGGAGTGGTCGTGAATATTTCTCTGCTTTACGGGAGGCCATCCCACTTCCATTGAATATGCATGAATTATTATATATTTATAAAAGTGTGCTTTATCCTCGTCGGTAAGCAAATCATAGCACCAGTCATAAACCTGCCCTGCCACATACAGACTGTATCCGCCTTCACGTGTAAGAGCAAGGTCGCCCGCCTGCATAGTTACTGTTGCAAGATAATTTTTTATTACAGTTATTGCTTTTTCAGCTTTTTTCACATCGTTATCCATAAGATACAAAAAAGCATTAGACTGTGCACACAGCAATACATCAAGATTCAGATTGTTAGACGCACCGTTGGCAGGTTCGGGCAACATACCATCTGTATCCATTGCTGCACGCTGTTTTGTAAGCTTATACATTTCTGCATTTTCGGAATGTTCGAGATTTTTCTTAATTTCAGGAATAGTATTTTTGTTAAGCATTATTCTCGGATGCTCCATTGTCGGTACAATGGGCGGAAGATTATAATGCTGAACAGGTTCCATTTCGGTAATATTCTCGCCCATATTTACAGGCGTATAGGTTTTATCCGATGTAATAATAAATTTATCAAATCTCAGCAGAACCTCTCTGTGATTAAAACGGATAAAATTTTCGCCGGCAGGAAGTTCCCCTGCATATATTTTCATCCATTCCCATTCACCGTAATTTTCAAATGCAAGATATTTGAATTCATTATCATTCATTGCTAAAAATGTGGAATTTGCACCTGCGTCCTGTGCAAATACACGTACCCAGATATAATATCTCCCGGTTTCTTCCACATTTATTTTATAATACAGTTCGCCGGTTGCAGTTATATTTGTAACGGTGTTTACGCCGCCTGCGCGATCCGGCATAATAACCTTTCCGCCCGAAGCCTCAGAATTATTCTCCGCAACATAGGTTCCTGCCACAAAAGCCTCTTCACATTCAGCTTCAAACTGACAAAATCCGTTTGTTATATTTAATGCTGCTACATTGTTTGCAGCAAATGCTCCGCTTACTGCAAATAATTGCAGTAAGCAGGATAATGCTGTTATTAAAGATATTAACCGCTTAAATTTCATTGTCTATCACTCCCAAACAACAAATGCAACTTCCTGAGGTTTACCGGAGCCGGTACCTTTAATGGTTATTGTTTTTGTTTCGCCGATTCCTACTTCTACTCTCTTTTCCCAGATTGTATTTGCAGATCTGAAGGTATCAAAATTATTATTGTTGTATTCAATACAGTCTATTGTCAGGTCGCTCTTTACAAAGCCTTCTTCCGCTAACCAAGCAGGTTCCTGATTCCATAAATTCACAATATATACTGTTGCCGAATTGTTAAGATCAAATGTCATTGAAGGTGTTGTTACGTCGTTAAATGTTGCATCACTTCTGTATTCATATGAATTTAGTGTATATTGTGCACCCTGTAATTTTTCAGGAACATTATACATATAGAATTCTCTTAATGTATAGAAAGGACTTGTGGATTCGCAGTTTGAAGTATAATATTCTGCTTCTGTGCTGTCATTTTTACCCGCAGCATTATCAGGTGTTACAGAAGGCTCATTTTTAAATACAGGATTGTTTGCAGTTGCAAAAGTAAGTGCAACTTCTCCGTTTGCAGTATACGCTTTTGCATTTGTTATGGCAGAAGCAACTGTTATAAATGTAATTGTATACTGTTTTGTATCGTTGCCATAGCTTGCATTTACTGTTACAACATTATTGCCATTAATTTCAGATTCTTCATAGCTGATCTGTGTATTTTCATTCGCAGGTGTTGCAACAACTTCATATGAACCGGTGTAGCCTTCGGGAACATTCATGGAATATGCATATTTATCTGAAACAAAGCCCTCAATTTCCACACTGTCAACCTTTATTCCTGTAATAGCCGCAGATTCTTCATCTGCTATATCCATTTTTTCGTTTTCATCAAATACGATAAAAGGAACAACCTGTGGTTTTCCGCTTCCTATACCTTCAATTACAACATCAACAGATTCTTTGCCTTCGGGAACTTCAAATCTCTGATAGTAAATATCGGGAGTACGGAAGCTGTCCCAGATAGCATTATTTACACATACAACCTCAAGCTTATCGCCTGTGCTCTTCCAGCCGCTCATATATCCGGCAGCCCAGTTCCATAATGCAGCAACATATACTGTTGCACTTCTGTTAAGAGTAATTTTAAGAGCCTGATTGCTTCCGTTGTAAGTTGCATCATTTCTATAATCATAGTTAATAACAGGGTAAACTGCTCCGTCAAGATATGCGGGATAATCATAAAGATAAAAATCTCTCAACTGATACATAGGGCTGAATGAATTACAGTTTGCTGCAAAATATTCAGCTTTCTGAGCATCTGTTGAAACTGCTGACGGCAACACGGAAGGCTGAGTCTTATAGGATGGCTTTGCCGCAATTTTTGTTGTAAGAACTGCATCTCCGCTTGCTGTTTTTGCAATTATATCAGTAATTTCAGGATTTGCATAATTACAGGTAAGATTATAAGTTTTTGAAGCACTTCCGTCCTGAGAAACTGTTTTTATAACTGCATTTAAAGAATTTTCAGATAAGTAAGAATATTTTATATCAACCTTTGTGGAAAGCTCGTATGCAAGTGCGCTGACATCAGGAACACTTGTATATGAAGCAGGGAAATTAACTGTATATTCGGTTGTATCAGCATTGAATCCGGTTATGGTTTTTCCGTCAATGGAAATATCCCAAAGTTTTGCATTTTTACCGCCCAGTAAACCTGCATATGCCAAAGGTTCTGCTTTTGAAAATTCATCCCATACAAAAACCTTAACTGTACTTGTTGCAGAAACATTTTCAAGTTTAACTCTAAAAGTCTGTTTATCATCAAGCAAAGCTTTTTTATCGTGCTGTATGTCTTTAAGCTGATTGCCGTTATATACAGCTGCAATAAGTGTTGCATTCTGTGCGTACATATCTGCACCCTTTGTTATACCGCAGGATACAAATATTTTTCCGTCTGCCGGAACAGTGGTAATTTCTTTTCCTTCGGAATTTTCAAACAGTAAATCAGATACAACTGCTTTTCCGTAAACAGGATAACATTCAAATGCCCCTGCGGTTAATGCTGATGATAATATCATCAGAGCTACAAGAATAATACTAACAATTTTTTTCATTTTAAAATCCTCCTAAATTATTTTACATATTTTATATAAATTTTTTCCAGCTCAGAAACACCAATCTCCGAAGCCTTTGCAAGCCAATCTGTCCAGGCGGTTTCGGCATTGTTTTTGCCAAGAATATAATTACTTGCAAAGATTTCAAATTCTTTTTTCATATCACTTATAATATTGTTATATTTTTCTTTATCGGATGAATCTTTAATATTTGCAGAAAATTCAAATTCTGTTATAAGATCGTTTGCAATTGCATATTCCTGAGCATTGGCAACCTGAGGTGTATACATAAAATACGCACTTTCCTGGTCAAATCTCGGCGAAAGTCCCGCAAGGAACATACCATAGCTATTCTGTAAATCAACTGTTCCGGGAAGAACATTTTCAAATCCCTTGTAAACAATTTTATCTTCTGTTTTATCGTATGTAGTACCTTCAATACCAAGTGTTGTAAGCTTCGCACCCGCTTCACTCATAAGAAAATCTGCCATTTTAGCGGAAATTTCAGCATTTTCGTTGTTTGCAATAAACATTGAATTGGTATTTGAACCGTTCATTCTCAGATATTTACCTGTTGAACCTATAGGATTGGCAATTGTAAGATTGTATTCGGGATTTGTTTCTTTCATTGTTCCATAAAACATATCCATTCTGTCAACCCAGTCAAAAGTAACAAATGATTCATTATCAGTTGTCATATTTGAAGTCCAGCTTGCCTGTGTTGTAGTTAAAAATTCAGGATCCATCAAACCTTCAGCATAAAGCTTGCGTAAGAAATCAAGCATATCTTTCATTTGTTCGTGTGTCATATAAGATACATATTTCCCGGTGCTGTCAATATTGCAGTCTGTTATCAGTCCCCATTGCTGACGAAGCCAATCTACAATAGCAAACTGCTGCTTGAATGAAAATGGAATACAATCGGGATATTTTTCTTTTAAAGCCTTTAAAGCCTGATAAAATCCTTCACCGTCTTTCCACATTTCAATTCCTGCCTCATCAAAAATGTCCTTACGGTACATCATACAATGATTAATCTTTCTTTCAATTCCAAAGCTTGGAATAATATAGGTTTTGCCGTCAGCTTCGCTATAATGTTCAAACGCTTTTTGGTATGTTTCATCTGTTTCTATAAGTTTTTTTACATTTGGCATAATATCCAGCGAATCTGTTATACACAACAGTGCACCGTTTTCTGCCAGAGAACTGCGGTCGCTATCCTGGAAATAGCAAAGTCCGATATCAGGCAGTTGCTTTGATGCAGCAAGCATCTGCAGCTTTTGAGTTGCATTTGCCGCTGTTGTAACAACAGGCTCAATGGTGATTCCTGTAATGTCTTTTATTGCTTCAAACAGAAATTTATCCTCAAGGTCAGAAACAGTGGTTTCTATGAAACATTTCAGTGTCACATTCTTTTCTGCAATCGGAAGTTCTATTCCGCCGGCATCACCAAGCAAACTCACATCAATTCCGGATTCGGCTGTATCTGTTTTTCCGCATCCGGAAAACACACCGGCTGCCATACAAATACTCAAAACCCACATTAGTGTTTTTTTCATCTTTTTCTTCATTTTTTTCTCTCCTTTGATATTTATTTTTATATTAACCTTTTACGGCACCAACATAAATTCCGCTTATAAAATATTTCTGAAACAACGGATACATCAGTACAAGCGGTATCATAGATATAACAATTGTTGCATTTTTTAGCGATTCGGTTGCAATTGATGCTCCGACCAATGCATCTCCGGTTGATTTCGCTGTATCCTGTATAAGCATTTCCTGTAAAATTACCTGCAGAGGAAACCTTTTTGCCGATGATAAATACATAAGCGGTACAAGATAACTGTTCCATTGACCTCTTGCAAAAAACAAAGCTAAAGTACAGAGCATTGGAAGCGCCATGGGAATGTATATTTTAAACAAAATATGATATTCACTTGCCCCGTCCATTTCTGCTGCTTCGTGCATTTCAGAGGGAATACTCTCAAAATAATTTCTCAGCAGCATAAGTTCATAGGCCGGTACTGCCCAGGGAACAATTATTGCCCATATACTATCCATAAATCCAAGACTGTTAATAAGCAAAAATATAGGTATAAGTCCCCCGTTGAAAAACATTGTGAATGCAATCATTCTAAGTAAAAAGTTTCTGCCTTTCAGTTGTTTATCCGCCAGAGGATATGCAGTAATCGTAACCAGAAAAAGACCTAAAAATGTCCCTGTCAAAGTGTAAATAACACTATTTTTAAAAGCTCTTGGAACCTTTGACGAGCTTAAAATATTTATGTAAGAATCAAGGTTATAATTACTAAGCGAAAAACTTACGCTTCCTGTTTTAGATAAAGAACACAACACCACATAAATAATCGGAAAAATTACTATCATTAAGACAAAAAACAATAAAATAATATTTACAACATCAAAAGTGTCAATTTTTTTCTTCATAATATTCTTCCTTTCTTACCATAATGAATTTTCTGCAAAATGTTTACTCAGCTTGTTTGCGGTTATTACAAAAACAAATGCAACAACAGATTCAAAAAGTCCTGCTGCAGCTGCATAGCTGTAATCGGATTCCACAAGACCTTTTCTGTAAACAAAGCTACCGAATATATCTGCTACCGGATATGTAATAGGATTGTACAGTAGAATAACCTTATCAGGACCAATTTTAAAAATATTTCCTATATTAAGAATAAACATTGTACAAATCATAGGAAGAATGCCCGGAATTGTAACGTGAATGATTTTTTTAACTCTACCGCATCCGTCTATACTTGCCGCATCGTAAAGACTTGTATCAACATTTGTAAGCGCACTCAGATATATAATTGCATTAAATCCGAAAACTGCCCACGCTTCAGTAATTACATATATTGTTCGGAACCATTTGGGTTCTGCCATAAAATATATCGGATTTCCACCAAAAAACTTTATAACAGCATTGATAATTCCTTTATTTGGAGAAAGCATATCAACAGCCATAGAGCAAATTACAACCATTGAAATCATTGCAGGAAATATAGATACCGTTTGTACCAGCTTCTTATATCTTTTAAATCTCAATTCATTTAAAAGTATTGCAAAAATAATAGGTGCCGGAAAAGTAAAAAGTAATGTATAAGTTCCAAGCAGAACAGTATTTTTAATAAGCATCCAAAAATCGGGAGAAGAAATAAATGCTGTAAAATTTTCCATTCCTATCCACGGACTTTTTAAAATTCCCTTGTAAATGTCGTAATCCTTAAAGGCAACAATTATCCCACCCATTGGAATATATCTGAATATAAGATAATGTAATATTCCGGGAATAAGCAAAATATACATCTGCCGTTTTTTCTTTAAGTAAGATAAGAAATTACTTTTTTTAGTTGATTTTAATACATTCAAAAAAGTCACATCCTTGTTAATTAGTTGATTGTATTATATCACCTGTAATTTCTCATTGTAAATAATAGTAAATCCAAACTGTAAATTTATCTTCTACACTCAGCATTCCCCATTAAAAAAAGGCTTGATATTCAGCTTTTTCAATATATGGATTTTTTTAAAGTCGGGATTTTTTTAATTGCTTTTTGTTTTAAAAAAATACCTCCTTGCAGATTTGCAAGAAGGTTAAGACATATAGGAATAACTACTGTAACATTTATCTCAAATTGACAAGCAAAAATAAAAAAGACAGATTTCAAAAGAAATCTGTCTTTTTTTGGAGGAAAGGATGGGATTTGAACCCACGGGACGCTACAAACGCCCACAGCATTTCCAATGCTGCGCCTTAAGCCACTCGACCACCTCTCCATATGGTGTGAATCAACTCACTTGAACTATTATATACGAAAACATCAAAAAAGTCAATACCTAAATTCAAAATTTTTGATTTTTTTCTCAATCTTCCCACAATTCATCTGCAAGTTTTGAAATTTTTACTTTTCTTATTTCGGTTTCGGAAGAAATTTTTTTAATTTCAAATATATCGCCTTCCGACGAGTCGGGAAAAAGGCATTTTGGAACATCAATAAACTTTCCGTTTTCCAGTTCGCAAACAGCAATATTTTCTTCAAAACGGTCAATTATAACCCGCATCAAAATCAGTCCTTTCAATGCCATTTTAAACTATTTTCCCGACTCTGTCAAGCATTTATATACTTCTTGTTGCAATTACATCTACGTTGGTATTACATATATTTTTCAATATACAATCCCCTGCTGTAACAGGAGTTTTTGCGATTATTTTATTTATTTCTTCCATACACTCAAAAAGTTTTTCTTTGGGAACCGCTTCCGAGGTTTTTACAGAAAGCATTTCACCGTTATCGCATCTTACGGAAGAGGTAAGAGTTCTTACGGGATTTGTGCATTCGTTATTTGCATACACCTCACCGCGTTTACAGGTATTACCGGCTACACTTACAAATTTTCCGTTTTCATCAAGTGTAACCTCAAGCGTACAGCCCATAGGACATACAATACAAGTCATATTCCTTATCATTATAATACCTCCAATCCGATTTTTAATTCATTTACATTTTCGAGCATATCTTTTGTTATTTTTACTGTTTCCATTTCGCCCGGTGCTACCTTTTGCTTTTTCTTTTCAAAAAGGACTTTATCACCGTTTTTTACAACTACTTTTACATTTCTGAAAACATCCGAAACTCTGAAATAAACTGTTGTATCGGTATATGCTGTTATTTTCTGAGGAACAGTATATCTTACCTTTCCGTCAGTTTTAAGATTGATTTCCGTTTCATTTGATATATTGCCTCTGATATACTCAGCTGCCGCAATACCTGCAATTTCAGCCTCATCGGAAACGAAATCTGCAAGGTCGTGAACGTGCAGAACATTTCCGCAGGCAAAAATTCCCTCAACAGAGGTTTGTCTGTTCTGGTCTACTACTGCTCCCGAGGTAATTCTGCTTAAAGCAACGCCTGCATCCTTTGAAAGCTCATTTTCGGGAATCAAACCAACTGACAGCAACAAGGTATCACAAGGTATATATTCAATTGTTTCGGGAATCGGACATCTGTTTTCATCAACTTTTGCAATTTTAACTCCCGTAACTCTTTCCTTACCCTCAATTTCAACAACCGTATGGCTAAGCTTAAGCGGAATATTAAAATCGTTAAGGCACTGTTCTATATTTCTTGCCAACCCGCCGGAATACGGCATAAGCTCGCAAACAGCTTCAACCTTTGCACCCTCTAATGTCATTCTTCTTGCCATAATAAGTCCGATATCACCCGAGCCTAAAATAACAACCTTTTTTCCCGGCAGATAGCCTTTCATATTTACAAATTTCTGAGCTGTTCCTGCGGAGTAAATTCCTGCAGGTCTTTCTCCCGCTATGTTAAGCGCACCTTTTGAACGCTCACGGCATCCCATTGCAAGTATAACTGCTTTAGCCTGAATTTTAAATATTCCGTCCTTTTCATTGGTTGCGGTTACAACCTTTTCGGGGCTGACTTCAAGAACCATTGTATCAAGTATATGCGGAATGTTAAGTTCATTTACTTTACACTCAAGCTTATAGGCATATTCAGGGCCTGTAAGCTCTTCCTTAAACTTATGAAGACCAAATCCGTTATGTATGCACTGCTGCAGAATTCCGCCAAGATGAGAATCACGTTCTATAATAAGAATATCGGAAATTCCGCTTTCATAAGCGGCAATAGCCGCACTCATTCCGGCAGGACCGCCACCGATAATAACCAAATCTTTATTTATCATTTTAATTCCTCCCGGTTTCTATTTTATTTTTTCAACATTAAGATAGGATTTTCCGCCTGATTTTGTTACATCAAGATAGGAAATTCCCAATTCCTCAGAAAGCAACTCAACAACATATGTAGAACAGAATCCGCCCTGACATCTGCCCATTCCGCTTCTTGTTCTGCGTTTTACTCCGTCAACATCGGTTGCACCGGGATTTGAGCGGATTGCTTCTAATATTTCGCCCTCTGTTACGGTTTCGCATCTGCAGATGATTCTTCCGTATTTGGGATTTTTCTTAATATACTCGTTTTTCTCTTCCAAACTCATTTCACGAAAGGCGTGAGCCGGTTTACGATAAGGATTATAATTTTCGTTCTTTTTACAGCTTAAGCCCGCTTCCTTCAGCAAATCGAAAACGTATTCAGCAATGGCAGGAGATGCAGATAAGCCCGGAGATTCAATTCCTGCAACATTAACAAAATTATTTTTTTCTTCAATTATAAAATCGCCTGTATCACCTACGGAACGAAGTCCGCAGAATGAAGTTATAACCTTATTAAAAGGAATATTTTCTACCATATTTTTTGCCTGTTCGGTTATACTTTTAAAGCCCTCCGAATGAGTTTGTTTATCCTCTTTATCTGTCATTTCAACAGCAGTAGGCCCTAAAAGAAGATTTCCGTCTACCGTAGGAGAAACTAAAATTCCCTTTCCAAGCTTGGAAGGAGTTACAAATACAGTATGTGAAACAAGGCTTCCGCATTCCTTATCAAGAAGCATATATTCGCCTCTTCTGGGATGAATTTTAAAATCGCCTTTTCCTGCCATTTTTGCAATTTCATCCGCATAAAGACCTGCCGCATTTACGACATATTCGGCTTCTACTGTTTCGGTTTCGGATTTTATTTCGTAATGAAAATCTTTTTCTTCTATAGACTTAACTTCAAAATTACGTTTTAAGGAAACTCCGTTATCCATTGCGTTTCCGATTGCCGCAATAGCAAGCTCGTATGGGCATATTATTGCTCCGGTTGGTGCATAAAGTGCCGCAACAACTGTATCGGAAATTGCAGGTTCAATTTCTTTTACTTCGGAGGCGGTAAGAAGTTTCAAATCTCTTACTCCGTTTTTTGTTCCTCTTTCAAAAAGCTCATTTAAGGTTTTTACATCCTCATCGTTGTAACCGATAACAAGTGAACCGTTTCTTTTATATTTTACACCAAGCTCAGATGCAACCTGTTCCATCATTTCTGAGCCTTTTACGTTAAGCTTTGCTTTTAACGAGCCTTCTTTTGCATCAAATCCGGCGTGAACTATTGCACTGTTCGCTTTGGTTGCGCCCATTACTACATCATTTTCTTTTTCAAGAATTACGGTTTTTAAATTGTATTCCGACAGTTTTCTGGCAATCATTCCGCCAGTAACACCGCCACCTATGACTGCTACATCATACATTTTAATTTCCCTCCCTGATGGTTTCGTAAATTTTCTTTACATCCTGCATTACATACGCAGGCTTTGCTTCGCTTTCTTCTAAGTCTTTCATTGTGCCTTCGCCGCTTAAAACAAAAATTGTATCTATTACTGCGTTAACCCCTGCCGCAATATCAGTATACAAACGGTCACCGATAAGAACGCTATCCTCCTTGGAATATCCCGATTTTTCAATTGCTGCATATACAATTTCGGGATGAGGCTTACCTAAAAATTTAGGATTTCTTCCTGTGGCTCTGAAAAGCATTTCGCAAAAGCTTCCGCAATCCGGAACAGAACCGTACCAGGTAGGACAAACCCAGTCAGGATTCGTTGCATAATATTCAACTCCGCGGTTTAACAAAATGCAGGCATCCTCCAGTTTCTGAAAGGTCAGCTCAGTATCGTTACCTATAATCAATACTTCTATATCATCAGAAAGAACATCTGTTATTTCAAAATCGCCTTCTTCTTCAAGTTGTCTTTTAAAGCTTTTTGTTCCGAACACATAAATTTTTTTACCTCTGCATTTCTCGTTTAAAAACAAAACTGCAGTATCAACAGAAGTAAAAAAGTCGTCTTTTACGGATTTTATACCAAAGGAATGAAGTTTTTCTATATAGGCTGTGCAGTCCTTTGAAGAATTGTTGGTTAAAAACATATATCTTCCGCCGATTTTCCTAATATGGTCAAGAAGCTCCAACGTGCCGTCAAATAGCTCATTATCAAGATATATTGTTCCGTCCATGTCAAATAAAAATAAACGTTTATTCTTAAGATTTTCTTTTTTCATACAATTAATTACCTTTCTTGATATTGACAATATTCATGAATACTATTATAATATAACAATGAGCAACAAAATTCAACAGTTGCGAAAAAAATTCCAATATGAGCAAAGCAAACCAACAAAAAGCTCTAAAATGAGCAGAAATGAGAGAAAAATGTTATTTAAAGAGGAAAGATTAAACGAAATATTAAATATTTTGCATCAATACGGATATGCTACAGTAGAATATCTTGCAAATACCATACATACAAGTCCGTCAAGTATAAGGAGAGACCTTACTGTACTTGAAAATTCCGGAATAGTAAAAAGAAGCTACGGAGGGGCAACTCTGATTCTCGAAAACAATGCTTCTCCCCCGTTTTTACTGCGTGAACAGGAAAAGAAAAAGGAAAAACATCTTGTTGTAAAAATTGCTTCCGAACTTTTAAAGGAGGGCGATACAATTTTTATGGATGCTTCCTCCACAACTATGTACCTTACGGATTATCTTCATCATTTTGAAAATCTTACTGTTATAACAAATAATCTGAAAGTCGCTTCACAGCTTGGAGAAACTAATGTCAAGGTTTACTGTACAGGTGGCTATATGTCGGAAAAACCGTCGGTTTTAACGGGGCCCTTTGCGGAAGATATGATAAAATCTATGCACACCGACTGGGCATTTTTTTCTACACAAAGATTTTCCGCAGACGGAATAATAACAGATTGCTACGAGGCTCAGACGAAAATACGTTCTCTTATGATAAAAAATGCCGAAAACAAGGTATATCTTTGCACCGCAAATAAAATGGGAACACACTCGCTTTTCAGACAATGCGATATGAGCGAAATTGATTATGTTATAAGTGATAAAAAATTACCCGAAACACTTATGGAAAAATTTTCCAATGTTAAGTTTTTATACTGATAAAATTAAAACCACCGTGATTTATTTTCACGGTGGTTTTAATTTTGACTCCCATCGCCAGCACTTAGTAAGACCTTTCCCAAGTGTGTGACTTTTAAGTGTAAAACCGAGTTTTCTACAGTATAATTTAACCTTATTTATTTTCTTTCAACAAGATAATCAAGTGTAACATTATAATAGTTAGCCAACTTAATCGCCGCCCATAAAGGCAACTCACGTTCTCCGCTTTCATAGCGGCGATATACAGTTAGCTGCATATTAAGCACATCAGCAATTTCTTTTTGTGTTTTATCATTATCTTCTCTTAAATCACGCACTCTCCTATAAATATTCATTTTCATATCTCCCTTACTGATTATTATATGAAAATATTATATAAAATAACACCATTTGGTGTTGACAAAAAGCACCGTGTGGTGTTATAATGTAAAAAAACTTTAAGGAGAGATATAAATGATTGAAACAGTTACAAGGAAGGTAGATCCCAAAGACGAGCAACAAACAATTAATATTATGAGTTTGTTTTGTTGGAATTTAGCATCAAGCCAAGAGATTAACTCTGCCGAATCTCATTTAGAAAGAAGAAATGATACAATTTATAGTGTTACAACAAGAGAAAACTATGTTAAATTAGTTTTTCAGCGTAATACAAACAGAAAAAATTATTCTCGTATTGTTGAACTAGAAAAACAATATCACCATGCTTTGAATTTAATGCCAATTTTACCACAATGGCAAATGATTTTATCTATTATGTTAGGCTTTTTTACGCTCCCTATATGTGCAATTCCCGGAATCATGTTATTTTTACATTATCGAAAAAAATATCGAAAAAAATATACTAAATGGCAAGAAATGTTCAGCAATACTAGCAATAAAATAATATATGAATTAAAAACTATAGTATAATATATATATTTCAAAATATATGAATAAAAAAATCCCAAAATAAAGATTCTTACATAAGAATTCATTATATATTTTGGGATTTTTTATCTATTTAATTATCGTTTAAGCACCCAGTCTTTTTTATTTACCTGTCTTTCTCTTGCAATTGCAAGACTGTTTTCAGGTACGTCTTCGGTGATTGTTGAACCTGCGGCTGTAAAAGCATTTTTGCCCACTTTAACAGGTGAAACAAGGTTGGTATTACAGCCTATAAAAGCATTATCCTCTATAACAGTTCTGTATTTACGCCGTCCGTCATAATTAACAACAACGGTACCGCAACCAAAATTAATGTTTTTACCTACATCGGCATCGCCTACATAAGTAAGATGTGCCAGCTTTGTTCCATCGTCGATATTGGAGTTTTTAATTTCTACAAAATCTCCGATTTTTACATTCTTACCCACATTACAGTTTGGTCTTATATAAGCAAAGGGTCCTATATTTGTTCCCTCTCCTATTTTACTGTCTGTAACAACGGAGTGCCTGATATTAACATTATCACCAATTTCTGAGTTAATTATTTCACTGCAAAAACCGATTGTTACATTTTCGCCTACAACCGTATTTCCTTTTAAATAAACGTTAGGTTCGATAACCGTACCTTTTCCTATCTGCACAGATTCTTCAATCCATACACTGTTTTTATCAATGAAAACAACGCCGTTTTCAATATATTTTTCCAATTTATTCATAACGTTCTCCTATCCTAATCTTGCTTCTATAAGCTTTGCAAGATAATTTGCTTTCTGTTCCACAATCGCCTGAGTTGGGCCCTCTATCATTACACGAACAAACGGTTCCGTACCCGACGGTCTTATAAGAACTCTTCCGGTTTCTTTAAATTCTTCCTCAAGATTTTTAATTTCAGACATTATCATTGCATCTTTTACATAATCGTTTTTCTTGGCATTGTTAACCTTTGCATTAACTGTTGCCTGCGGAAGAGTTTGAAAAACATTAGCCAGCTCGGAAAGTTTTTTGCCTGTTTTCTTAACAATACTCATTAACTGCAACGCAGAAACAAGTCCGTCACCGGTGGTATTATGGTCAAGAAAAATTATATGCCCGGACTGCTCTCCCCCAAGTGAATAACCGCTTTTTAACATTTCTTCAAGAACATATCTGTCTCCAACCTTAGTTTGAACAATATTTATACCTTTTTCCTTTGCTGCAAGAATAAGCCCTAAATTAGTCATAACGGTTGTAACAAGGGTATCCTTGTTTAAAAGGCCGTTTTCCTTTAAGTATTCAGCGCAGATAAGCATAATTTTATCGCCGTCGATGAGATTTCCCAGTTCGTCTATTACAAGAAGTCTGTCGGCATCCCCGTCAAAGCTGAGACCAATATCCACGTTTATATTTTTTACATATTCGCTGAATTTTTCTGTGTGGGTTGAGCCGCAGTTAAGATTAATATTTGTTCCGTTCGGATGATTTGCAATTGCATAAGGCTCTGCGCCCAGCTCTACAACAACTCTCGTTGCTGTTTCGCAGGATGCACCGTTTGCACAGTCAAGAGCAATTTTCATACCCGATAAATCGCAGTCTATAGTTTTTTCGGCAAATTTTACATAATCTGCTACTGCAGTTTCACATTTTGTTACTGTACCAACATCATCACCTGTTGGCATTTTTATTTCGGAATCGTCTTCAAGAATAAGGTTTTCAATTTTTTCTTCAATATCGTCATTTAATTTATAACCGTTGGCATTGAAAATTTTTATACCGTTATATTCGGCAGAATTATGCGAAGCTGAAATAACAATACCTGCATCGGCATTATATTTTCTGGTTAAATATGCTACTGCAGGTGTTGGGATTACACCAAGTGAAACCACCTGAGCGCCCACCGAACAAAGTCCTGCGGTTAAAGCCGCCTCTAACATATCTCCTGAAATTCTTGTATCTTTTCCGATAAGTATTTTCGGTTTATGCTTTGTTTCGCCTGTCAGCACGTATGCTGAACATTTACCAATTTTAAACGCAAGCTCACAGGTTAATTCTTCATTTGCAATTCCGCGAACTCCGTCTGTTCCAAATAATTTACCCATATTATCCTCCTTATTCAACAGTTACCGATTTTGCTAAATTTCTCGGTTTGTCAATGTCATATCCTTTATTTTTTGCAACATAATACGCAAGAAGCTGCAATGGTACAACTGTACTTATTGGTGTAAGTAATGTGCATTTTGCCGGAAGAACAACAATCTCATCACATAAAGAATGAATACAATTTGTATCCTCGTTAACAAAAGCAATTGTATATGCACCGCGTGTTGCAACCTCTTTAATATTGCTTTCCATTTTACTGCTTAAATTTTTATTTGTACTTATTGCAATAACTACTGTGTTATCTTCAATTAAAGCTATGGGGCCATGCTTAAGCTCTCCGCCTGCATATGCTTCGGAGTGAATATATGAGATTTCCTTAAGCTTTAAGGAGCCCTCCATTGCAACAGCATAATCCAAGCCTCTTCCTAGATAATACATATCTTTTTCATTAAAAATTTTGTTGCTTATTAATTTGATTTTCTCTTCAAGCTTTAATACGTTTTCTATTGTCTTTGGCATTGAAAGTAAATCTTTTTTTACGATATCAAGCTCTGATGACAGTACTGTATTCTTTGTTTCTGCCAAATATACAGCAAAAAGATACAGCGCTGTAAGCTGTGTAGTATATGCTTTTGTTGATGCAACTGAAATTTCTGGTCCGGCATAGGTATAAAAAACGTAATCCGATTCACGTGTAAGCGTACTTCCCACTACGTTTGAAATTGATAAAATTTTAGCCCCCATTGTTTTTGCAAGCCTTACTCCTGCAAGGGTATCAGCCGTTTCGCCCGACTGACTTACCGCAATAACCAAGGTATTTTTATCAACAAGCGGATTGTTATATCTGAATTCGGATGCCAGCTCTGCAAAAACCGGAATTTTTGCAAGCTTTTCTATTACAGTTTTTCCTACAAGCCCTGCGTGATATGCCGTTCCGCAGGCTATAATATAAATTTTATTAACAGTCGTTAAAAATTCTTTATTAATAAAATCAAGAAGCAAATTTAAGTCACTGTTAAGTCTGCCTCTTAATGTATCGTTAACGGCTTTTGGCTGTTCATGAATTTCTTTTAACATAAAATGTTCATATCCGCCTTTTTGTGCGTCTGTTTCCGAAAAAGAAACCTCGTGAATTTCTTTTTCGATTATGTTATTATCAAAGTCGGTTACTGTAATTTTACTACTTGTTAAAACCGCAAATTCATTGTCGTTTAAAAAATACACCTTTTTTGTTTCAGATAAAATTGCAGGAATATCCGAAGCTATAAAATTTTCATTTTCTCCTATACCTATAATAAGAGGACTGTCTTTTCTCACTGCAATTAATTCGTCTTTGTTTTCACTGCAAATTATTCCCAAAGCATAGCTTCCGTTTAATTGCTTTACGGCTTTTTTTACAGCACAAAGAAAATCGCCTTCATAGTAAAAGTCGATAAGATTCGGTACAACCTCGGTATCGGTATCTGATATGAATTTATAGCCATTTTCCTCTAAGAATACTTTGATTTCACGGTAATTTTCAATTATTCCGTTGTGCACAACAGAAATTTTTCCGTTCATTGATGTATGAGGATGCGAATTGATTTTACTTGGAGCACCGTGTGTTGCCCATCTTGTATGTCCTATACCTGAATTTCCGTTCACCGGGTGCTTTTTTAACAAAATCTTTAAATTTTCCAGTCTGCCTTTTTCCTTACATACATTTAATTTGTCACCGTCAAATACTGCTATCCCTGCAGAATCATAACCTCTGTATTCAAGCTTTTCAAGTCCGTTTATTAAAATTTCAGCAGCATTTCTGCTTCCTGTATATCCAATTATTCCACACATAACTACAAAATCCTTTCATTTTTATGTATCATAAAAGGACCTTGCAAAAAACATAATATCCCACACGGCTCTTACGCTGCAAGATCCGCTTATGATATCGTTTTTAAGCATACGAAAGATTTCTGTTCACAAATTACTTTGTGTTTTTAATAATTCGCAATCGGTGGTGCTTTCCACCGTGGGACATCCGCCGAATATTTCGATACTTCCCAACCTCGTCAACCGCACACGCTCAATCGGTCCTGGCGCTTTTTCTGTCAGAAATTCGTTTTCTCCTTTCATTTTATTTTGAGCATATATTTCTAACATATGTATTATATCTTATTTTGTCATTTTTGTCAACAAATTACACAAATAAAAAAGTCGAAAAATGCCAATAATGACAAATTTCGACTTTTAATTATTTATTATTTTCCAAAAGTAAATTGTTTCTTATATCCCAAAGCTTCTGAGATAAATCCACATAATATGTGTGAGGATTCTCAAATCTTTTAACCTCATCCCAGATTCTGTCAATTTCGCTTAAACAGTAATCGCGGATATCGCTTAATTTGGGCATATCATAAACAAGCTCACCTTTATCAAGAATCTGAACAAGCAGTTTTTCGGCTTTGAAATTAGTAAGGGTTTTTCTTTTCCATGTATGGTTGGGGTGGAAAATTTCCAAATCCTTTGTATCGTCTATTTCCTCGCCATACAGAGTAATTACATCGGCAAGAGCTTTGTTGGTTTCCCTGCTGTATAATCTGTATAACGATTTAAATGCAGGATTTGTAATTTTTTCAGGATTTTCGCTTATTTTTATTTTTGGTATTTCATTGCCATTATCATCATAAGTAGCAACAAGCTTGTAAACACCGCCAAACACAGGTTCTGATTTGGAAGTGATAAGTCTTTCACCAACTCCAAATGAATTAATCTGAGCACCCTGAACAAGAATATCTCTTATAATATATTCATCCATAGAATTGGAAACAACAATTCCAACATCCGAAAATCCATTTTCATCAAGAGCTTTTCTTACTTTTTTTGTAAGGTAAGTTATATCTCCGCTATCAAGACGTACTCCCTTGGGACGGAAACCTTTCTTTACAATAACTTCGTTAAATACTTTAATTGCATTCGGAAGTCCTGATTTTAAAACGTTATAAGTATCAATAAGAAGGGTACAGTTATTGGGATACATTTCTGCATATGCTTTGAAGGCTTCATATTCGCTATCGAAGCTTTGTACCCAACTGTGAGCCATTGTTCCGAGAGCAGGAGTTTCGAACATTTTATCGGTTATTGTGCAGGCTGTACCAACACAACCACCGATATATGCGGCTCTTGCACCGTAAACCGCACCGTCTTTTCCCTGGGCACGTCTGGAACCGAATTCCATTACCGGTCTGCCCTCTGCCGAACGCACAATTCTGTTTGCTTTGGTGGCAATTAAAGACTGATGGTTAATTGTGAGAAGTATCATAGTTTCAACAAGCTGTGCCTGAATAAGAGGGCCTCTTATTACCACAATGGGTTCATGGGGAAAAATTGGTGTTCCCTCTTTAACCGCCCACACATCACATGTAAATTTAAAGTTTCTAAGATATTCCAAAAATCCTTCCGTAAACATATTTTTACTTCTTAAATATGCGATATCCTCATCAGAAAAATTAAGCTCTTTAAGAAACATAATTACCTGTTCAAGACCTGCCATAACGGCAAAACCGCCATTATCCGGCACACGTCTGAAAAACATATCAAATACAGCTATTTTATCTTTCATGCCTTTTTCAAAATAGCCGTTTGACATTGTAAATTCATAAAAATCAGTAAGAAGAGCCAGGTTTTCGAATTTATCCATAATACATTCATCCTTTCGTTTTTCGCAACTTATTTCAAAACATAACGTCAAATTAATGTGTATTCACATATATAACCTTATTTTTTCGGAGATTGTCGTGAAAATGTCAATCTCTACTTTTTTAATTTTGTTATAATGCTTTCATCAGATATTACAACAACAGATTTAAAATTGGAATAAGTAACCATTCCGGGTTTTGCGCCCGGCGGTTTTTTTACAAATTTCGCTTTTGTATAATCAATAGTTATTTTTGTTCCCGGAGAGCCTTTTGAATAAACAGCAGCCAGAGTTGCCGCCTCCAGCAATGTGGAATCCGGAATCTCACTTCCATTTGTTTTAACTATGGTATGAGAACCGGGATAAGTTTTAATATGCAGCCACAAATCATTTGGTGATGCTACTTTAAAAGTCAGCTCATCATTCTGATTATTATTTTTTCCAACATAAATCAAAAAACCGTCACTGCTGATAAATTCATTATAGGTGGTTGATATTTTTTTTGCTTTTTTACGGTTATTACCGTTTTTATGTCGTATAAATCCTTCTTTTGAAAGTTCTTCCTTAATTGCATCAATATCGCTCTGATCCTGAGCTTTGTTTAAAAATTCAAGCTCACTTTCAAGGTAGTACAGTTCGTCTTTCAGCTCTGCTAAAATTTTTCCTGAAACTTCCTCAGCTTTTTTTGCCTTCTGGTACTCATTATAATATTTCTGAGCATTTTTTGCAGGAGATAGAAATTCATTAAGCTTTATTGTAACAGGATTTCCATCGTAATAATTTATAACTTCAACTTCAGTTTCTCCGCCTTTTAACATATACATATTAGCTGTAATCAGTTCGCCAAAAAGTCTGTATTTTTCTTTATCCTCGCTTTTTGCAAGAACTTCTGTGTGAATTGCTATTTTCCTCTCGGTTTTCTCAATTAAATTTTTAAGAGTTTTAGTAAGTACGGCGCTTCTTTGCGAAATACATCTCGAAAAATGAAGCTGAGAAAAATACACATCAAGCATTTCGCTTGGAGAATTATAAAATTTCTTGTCAAATGCTTCACCATACTGTGTTATATCGACAGATGAAAAATATTTGGGAGCATTGTTTTCCCTGTCCCACAAAATACAGTATTTTCCCGCATCCGGATTACTGAAATAATCAATAATATTATTATAAAGCCTGTCCTTTTTTCCGGTATCGGAGGCGGTAAGAATAACATTAAGCTCACCGAAGGTTCTGTAACAGATTTCTCTTGAAACAATAGGAGCAACACCGTCAAAAGTATTCATAAGAAATTTATCGGCAAGAACATCCTCATTAATATATAATTTATCTTTTAAAACCGCTTCGTCAAACTCAAGAAAATTAAGCTTGTCCTGCTCAGGCGGAGCTTCGTAGAAAAGACCGGGTAAAACCTGTCTTTTGGAGGATACAGTAAGATCAATTCTTTTTATACAGTCTACTATAATCCCCTTTTCGTTAACAAGCATTATGTTGCTGAAACGCCCCATAATTTCTATTACAAGAGTTTTGTTAACAAGATCGCCCATTTCGTTATAGGTTTCAAAAATTATTTTTAAGATTCTGTCAGTTCCAACCTGCTCAATTCCGATAATTTTAGCAGATGAAATATGCTTACGGAGAAGCATACAAAAAAGCGGAGGTGTATCCGGATTTTTGTAGCTTTCATTGGTAAGATTAATTCTCGGATACATTGGATCAGCGCTTAAAAATAATTTATAGGTTTCTCTGAAACATCTTAGCTGCAAAACAATTTCTGCAGATTCCGGCTGATAAATTTTATCCACTCTTGCATCTGTTATTTTATTTAATAATTCATTTTTTAAGCTGTTTAGCACAATACCGTCTAATGCCATAATTCACCTTTATAACGCTTTTATAAGCTGTTCCACAAGTTCTTCGTTGTTTTTTGTTGAAATAAGTCTGTTTATAATAGTTTCCGTAACTTCTGCAGTATTCTGACCGTAAAGAGCCTTTCTTATTGCATACATTGCGTGCATTTCACGCTGATTCATAATTAAATCCTCACGGCGTGTACCTGATTTATTAATATCGATTGCAGGGAAAATTCTTCTTTCGGAAAGCTTTCTGTCAAGATGAACTTCCATGTTGCCGGTACCTTTGAATTCTTCGAATATTACATCATCCATTCTGCTTCCCGTTTCAATGAGGGCGGTTGCAAGAATGGTAAGCGAGCCTCCGTTTTCAATGTTTCTTGCCGCACCAAAGAACTTTTTGGGTTTATGAAGTGCCGCAGGATCAAGACCGCCCGAAAGAGTTCTTGCCGATGGAGTAATAGTAAGATTGTAGGCTCTGGTGAGTCTTGTTAAGTTATCCAGTAAAATTACAACATCCTTTTTATGCTCAACAAGTCGCATTGCACGCTCAAGAACCATTTCTGCGACAGCAGTATGATTTTCCGGAAGCTCATCAAAGGTTGAATAAATTACCTCAGCATCAATACTTCTCTTTATATCCGTAACTTCTTCCGGACGTTCATCAATTAAAAGAACAATAAGAGTAGCCTCCGGATGATTTGTTGTAATTGAATTTGCAATATCTTTAAGAAGTGTGGTTTTTCCTGCTTTCGGCGGTGCTACAATCATACCTCTCTGCCCTTTTCCTATTGGAGAAATAAGGTCAATCATACGCATAGCAAAGCCTTTCTGATTGATTTCAAGCTTAAGTCTTTCATCCGGATAAATGGGAGTAAGCTGCTGAAAACGTGTTCTTTTTATTGCAACTCCGGGAACATCCGAATTTATTTTATCAATAAATATCAAAGCGGCAAATTTATCTGTTTCTCTGTGAAACTTCGCTTTACCGTTAATCCAGTCGCCTGTTGCAAGATTGAATTTTCTTATGAATGTAGGAGAAACATAAATATCGTCAGCTCCGGAAAGATAGTTATCACATCTTAAAAATCCGTAGCCGTCTTCAAGAACCTCCAGAATACCCTCTGCAGGAAATTCACTTCCGGTATTAGCCTTCGGTTCGGGAGCTTTTTTAGGCTCAGCAGGAGGAATAAATTCCTTCTCTTTTTCTTTTACGGGAGCAGAATGCTCTGCCGCACTTATTGCATCCCGAAGCTCCTGTTTTTTCATAGATGAATAATTTTTTATATTTAACTCTTTTGCGTATTCTCTTAATTCGTTTATTTTCATTTCATCAATTTTCATGCTGAATTTCCGCCTTTCTTACGGGATATGTAGGTTTGATTCCAAGTATTTTTACATCTTCGTTGAACATTATGGAACAAATATCTGAGGTTTCGATTTCTGACGCAACATAGGAATAGGCTTGTGTTGCCGGGAAAAATGTTATAGCAAAAACAACAAGATAAACTATGAAAACTCCCTGAATCGCACCTAAAATACCTCCAAGAAACTTGTTTAGTGAACCAATAAGAATTATATCGTTGATTTTTTCCGAGAAAATTTTCATAAGAAACATAAAAATCCGCACGGCAATAAAAATAAGAATAATACTTATTATATTTACTGCAAGAACTGCCAGAGTGTTTTCAATTGAATTAAGTATTTCAACCGAAGCATCTGCCGCAGTAGACATAAGAGATTTACTCAAAAATTCAGGCAGATTGCTTATGTATGACGATAAAGTCTGAGCACCCTCTTCGGCATTAAATGTAAGATTTTTTCCGATAAAATCTTTTACAGTATTAAAAATAGGTGTTTTTATGAGAAACGACGAAATTGTCGGGTAAAGAAGCCATGCAAGTACCCACGAAAGAAAAACTGAAAACAAATCAAAAACTGATTTGATAAAACCTCTTTTGTAACCAATAATAAACATTAAAACAACAATTGCCAATATAATTATTTCCATTATCATGAAATTTACCTTTCAACGCTATTTTATTTGCATATTTTTATTTCGGAATTACCTATAAGCGCAAATTTATTTTCATCAATAAACAATGCTTTTTTTATCTCTCTGGAGGTTCTGGACTTTCTGAGGCGCATTCCCCTGTTTCCGAGAATAATAAATTCAGATTTAGTGCCCACCAAAACGTTCCCGTCACGATTGTCAAGGCTGATTACTTCTGCTTCAATTTTATGAGAACCCTTTACTGCACCTTTTTTACTAATTATTTCAATCTGAGTTACATTGTTTTCATCCTGCTGATATGCAAGTGCAACGGAACCGTTATCAAGATGTTTATAAGTATGCAAGCGACGGTTATTGTATGAATAATTGCTTGTTATTTTCCCGTGTGAATTTATATGAGAAAGATATTTGTCGCCCAGTGCCACAATATTATTATCGTTGGCGTGATGAACGCTTGTAATCATATTATCGGTAAACACATTCTCTGTGTAAGGTAAAGTTTCGTTAAGATTAAACAAAGATACTTTTGTGGTTATTTTCCCATCAAGAGTTTCAATAGAAGCAACAGCCATTTTATCGCCTTTGTTGTTAACAGAAACATCGGTTACACTCGAAACGCCCGAATGCCATATATACACTTCTTTGCAGTCTTTATTATAAACTCTTATCTGATGATTTGAGCCGGAATCTTCGGTTACAACAGCAAACATTCCGTTGTCAAAGGGTTTTGCAAAAACAATATTGTAATCCAGTTTGGTATTGAATTCTTTTCCTTTTTTATTTATTTTATAGAAAATTTTTCCGTCTTCATCATATGCCAGCATATAGTTTTTTGCAGTTTTTACCGCAAGATTTACTACGTCCGGAATACTTCCGTAAATTTCTTCCGTAAACTCAGTTTCAATCAGCTCTCCTTTTTCATTATAAAGCTTAACACTGTTTCTTGATGACGAAACAATAACATTATCAAAAATACCCGTATTCAAACCAAATCCGTTTTCAAGCTTGATTGTAACGGCATTTTCTGCAAGATTCTGCATATTATATATGAGGCCTTTGGTAAACTGATTATTAAATCCCCAAAAACCGACAAGACACACTGCAACACAGATAAGTATCAACCTTGCTTTAAGGCTGATGCCTTTGGGTTTTATTTCGTTTGCAGGTTCATTTATATATTCTTCTTCAGCCACCTCTTCGGCGGTAGTGTTATCAGAAACTTCATTTGTTTCTTCAACCTTTTCTGCTTCGGATTCGGTTATTTCCTGCTCGTTAATATTTTTTTCTTCATCCATAAGGAGGTACTCCTTTCTTTAAATATCATAGTAAACATCATAAAGATACAAGCCGTCCGGAACAGCGGTAAAGCCTGTGTTTTCACGTTTTTTTGATGCTATACGTTCATCAAGCTCCGAAATTTTAATTTTACCTGTTGCTGTATCAATAATTGTTCCAACAATAATTCTTACCATATTATATAAAAATCCGTTTCCACACACGTCGATCTGAATGATATTGTCTTTTTTTTCAATTTCAATACTGTAAACACTTCTTACTGTATCGGTTATGGGGCTTCCCTGAGCCATAAAAGCGGCAAAATCCTTTGTTCCTTTTATTTTATCCGCAGCCTCACGCATTTTCTCCACATCAAGCTCTCTGGGAAAAAACATAGCACGTTTATCATAGAACGGATTTCTTATTCTGTCGTTATAAATTAAATAGCGGTATGTTTTCTTTATTGCAGAAAAGCGAGCATTAAAATCATCAGGAACTTCACGACACATACTGACCGAAATATCGTCAGGAAGCTTGGAATTAAGCGCAAGGGGGAATTTTTCAACCGGAATAGAAGAATCGGTTTTAAAATTAAAATAATAATTTATTCCGTGAACTCTTGCATCGGTGCGGCCGCAACCGTAAATAACGTTTTTTTCACCGGTAAGTAAATCAAGTGCATTTTCAACGGTTTCTTCGATTGTAACTGCATTTTTCTGACGCTGAAAGCCATGATATGCTGTTCCGTTATAAGACATTCTGCATAAAAGATTTCTCATTTATTAAAAACCTCTGATTTCCAAATTTAAAATTCCAATTAAAACAACAAACACCGAAAAAACAACAAAAATCGTCAAAGCAATAAAATCTTTTTTTCCAAGATGCAGTTCTTTCAGCTTGGTTCTGTTGCTGCCTCCGCTGTAACAACGTGCTTCCATTGCCGTTGCAAGGTCATCGGCACGACGGAACGCACTGATAAAAAGCGGAACAAGAATTGGTATAAGAGCTTTTCCTTTCTGAATTATGTTTCCATCCTCAAAATCAGCACCTCTTGCCTTTTGTGCCATCATTATTTTATCTGTTTCTTCAATAAGAGTTGGTATAAACCGGAGGGCAATACTCATCATCATTGACAGTTCATGATAAGGCAAGCCGATTTTACCAAATGGCTTAAGCAGACTTTCCATACCGTCCGTAAGCATTATGGGAGATGTTGTATAAGTTAAAAACGAAGAGCCTGCCACAAGGAAAATCAATCTTAAAGCCATAAAGATTGCGGTGAATATTCCTTCATAGGTGACATCCCAGATTATAAAGGTAAATGCTCTGGTTCCGCCTGTTAAAAACATATTTATAATTACTGTGAATATTATGAAAAACAAAAGCGGTTTTAAGCCTTTTAAAAGGAATTTTGCAGGAATTTTTGAAAGCTTCAGTAAAACGACTATAAATATTCCCAACAAGGCAAAACCAACAAAACCTTTAATAAGAAACACTAGAACCATATAAAGTAAGGTGATAATAATTTTTATTCGTGAATCCAGTTTGTGAATGATGGATTCAGAGGGATAATATTGACCTAAGGTGATGTCTTTTAACATTTTATACCCCCCGATTCAACATATTTTTTTATCTCTTCGCAGGCTTTTTCAACAGTAAAAATATTTTCCGGTATTTTTACGCCTCTTTTTATAAGCTTATTAACAACAGTAGTAACCTGCGGAACATCCAGACCTATTTCGTTAAGATAATCAACGTGTGAAAAAATTTCTTCTCTTGAACCGTCCATAACAAGCTTACCCTTGTTCATAACAAGGATTCTGTTAACGTTATTGGCAATATCTTCCATACTGTGAGAAACAAGAATAACTGTCATACCCGTAGTTTTATGAAGCTCTCCTATTCTTTTTAAAATAGAATTTCTCCCCCTTGGATCAAGCCCTGCGGTAGGCTCATCGAGAATTAATATTTCGGGCTTCATAGCAACTACGCCTGCAATTGCTACTCTTCTTTTCTGACCGCCGGAAAGCTCAAAAGGAGATTTTGAAAGAAGCTCTTCCTTTATGCCTACAAGTGCTGCTGCTTCGTGCACTCTGAAATCTGTTTCCTCTTTTGAAAGTCCCATATTGGAAGGGCCAAACGCAATATCTTTATAAACTGTTTCTTCAAAAAGCTGTGCTTCGGGATACTGAAAAACAAGCCCAACCTTAAAACGGATATTTTTTAATTTAACATTTTTATCGTTAAGATTTTCTCCGTCTATAACAACACTTCCGCCTGTTGGCTTAAGCAGTCCGTTAAGATGCTGTATCAAAGTGGATTTACCGGAACCGCTATGACCGATTAAGCCTATAAATTCACCTTTTTCGGCACAAAAAGAAACATCCGATATTGCAGTTTTTGCAAAAGCGGTTTCGGGCATATAGGTATATGATAGATTTTCAACCTCAAGGAACACTTTTTATACCTCCAGAACTTTCATAAGCTCATTTACACATTCATCAACTGTAAGATTTTCAAAGGACACTTTTATTCCGCTGCGATAGAGCTCGTACAGCAATTCTGTTGTTTGCGGAACATCAAGTCCTATGGATTTTATAAGTTCAACATTTTTAAAAATTTCTCTCGGTGTGTCGTCAAGCAATATTTCACCGTTGTCAATAACAACAATTCTGTCCGACATTGCGGCTTCTTCCATATAGTGAGTAATAAGAACTACTGTAATTCCACGTTCTTTGTTAAGCTTTTTCAGAGTGGACAACACTTCTTTTCTGCCGTTAGGATCAAGCATAGCGGTAGGTTCATCAAGAACAATACATTCAGGCTGCATTGCTAAGATTCCTGCAATTGCAACTCTCTGCTTTTGCCCTCCAGAAAGCATATGAGGAGCAGAAAGACGGTAATCATACAAACCAACAATCTTTAACGCTTCGTCAACTCTTGTTCTTATCTCAGCCGAAGGAACACCTAAATTTTCAAGTGCAAAGGCAACATCCTCCTCCACAACGGAAGCAACAAGCTGATTATCGGGATTTTGAAAAACCATACCCGTTTTCTGCCTTATATCAAAAATTTTACTTTCGTCTGAAGTATCCATTCCTGCAACATACACTTTGCCTCCGCAAGGCAAAAGAATTACATTAAAATGCTTTGCAAGAGTCGATTTTCCCGAACCGTTGTGCCCAAGAACAGAAACAAAGCTTCCTTTTTTAATATTAAGCGAAATATTTTTTAAAACTTCATGCGTTTCGTTTTCGTTATTATAACTGTAATAAAGATTTTCCGTTTGTAAAATATCGGTCATTTAAAATTCTCCAATCCATCTTCCGGTAGAACCGCAAGGAAGAATATAAGGGCTGTTTTCAACCGGCAGACCTATTTCCTCTGCCTGAGTTGTTCCGCCGAACTTTCTTCCCACCGTCATAGAAAGCATATTGTATAAAACAGTGGGAGCAAGCCCTGTAGTGTACGAATTAACAATAAAGAATGCAGGCTTTTCAGAAAGAACATTTGTGCAAAGCGAAATAAGGTCGAATATTTTTTCTTCAAGAGTCCAAACTTCACCTTTCGGCCCTCTTCCGTAGGACGGAGGATCCATTATAACTCCATCGTAAAAATTGCCTCTTCTTATCTCTCTTTCAACAAATTTCACCGCATCGTCAACTATATATCTGATCGGTCTGTCTGCAAGACCGTTTGCTTCTACATTTTCTCTGCACCAGGAAATCATTCCCTTGGAGGCATCAACATGGCAAACCTTAGCGCCGGCTTTTAATGCCGCAACACTTGCGCCGCCGGTATATCCAAACAGATTAAGCACATTAAGCTGTCTGTCGCTTTTAGAAATAATATCAGAGGTAAAATCCCAGTTTACAGCCTGCTCAGGAAAAAGACCGGTGTGTTTAAAACCGGTAGGACGAACAACAAATTTAAGGTCTCTGTATGAAATCTGCCATTTATCCGGAAGATTTTTAAAGGTTATATCCCAGTTTCCTCCGCCTTTTTTGCTTCTGTTATATCTTCCATGTGCTTTTTTCCATAATTCCGGTGCATTTTTGTATGACCAGATAACCTGAGGATCGGGACGTATAAAAACATATTTACCCCAACTTTCAAGCTTCTCGCCATTTGCAGTATCAAGTATTTTATAATCATTCCATTTATCAGCTAACCACATAAAAAACAATACTCCTTTATAATATTATCCATTATACCACATTGTAATTAAAATTTAAAGTTTTTTTTGAAAAAATCTGCCAAAAAGATAAATTTTAAAAAATTATACAAAAAACGGCACTCATTTCGTGCCGTTTCAGACATTTTATTTAATTTCTCCTGCTTTTTTAAGTGACATTTTGCTGATTGCAGGGCCAATCAACTCATAAATTAATGTTCCGCAAAGAATAATAGCTCTGATATTAGCACCGTATTCCGGAACGACAGTTGTTGCAACAAGGGATAAACCGATTGCCACACCTGCCTGAGGTATAAGTGCAGGGCCAAGATATTTTTTGATGGCACTTTCTGATCTCATAATAAGTGCACCAAAATAGGAACCGAAAATCTTGCCGGCAACACGCATTACAACATAAACTACACCTGCAACTCCTATTGCCGGTAAAACGGACAGATTAAGCTCTGCACCGCTTAAAACAAAAAACAGAATAAAAATCGGTGGTGTTATGTAATCGGACAGCTTCATAATGTGATTTACATTGCTTGAAAAATTAGCAAGAGCCGCACCCATCGCCATACACAAAAGCAGGGATGAAAATCCACAGGTATCAGCAATACCTATTCCAAGAAAAACAAAAGCACACATCAAAGCCATTCTGTTTCCATCCTTTTTAAACCATTTAAGAGGTACGGTAAACAGAAGTCCGAGCAAAAATCCTACAATCAAAGCACCGCCAATTTCAATAACAGGTGACATTATTGCGCTCACGACAGAAGCTCCTGCCGATGTAAGTGTTTGTGCAACTGCAACAGAAATTCCAAAAAGTATAAGGGCTACGGCATCATCAAGAGCAACAACCGAAAGCAGAGTTTCGGTAACAGGGCCTTTTGCTTTATACTGCTTGATAACCATAATTGTTGCCGCCGGTGCTGTTGCCGATGCAATTGAACCAAGTACAAGTGAAAAAGGCAAAGTATTTCCTGCAACGAGTAATCCTATAATAACAAACACAACTGCAAACAAAGCTTCAAAAACTGCTATGACAATCGGTGTAACACCCACACGTTTAAAATATGAAATTTTAAATTCATTACCGATTGAAAATGCGATAAATCCAAGTGCAACTTCGGAAATAACAGTGAAATTTTCAATGGATTCAAGCGGTATAATATTAAAAACACTCGGGCCGATAAGCAGTCCGCCAATAAGATAACCAGTTACATTCGGCAATTTTATCTGTTTTACAAGTCTGCCGAAAATCATACCCGTAAAAATCATAATTGCCATATAAAGCAATACATTCAATGTCATTTTATATTTCAAATCCTTCCGTGTATGATATTGGCAAAGTAAATATTATTCCGGTATCCGGCTTGTCCAGTCCGCCTGTTGCCTTATTTATTATATCAGATACAAGCTTTATTTTAGCTTCATCTATAACCATAAAAACAGTTTTGCTTTCCTGTCTTTCCGGATCAAGAAGCATTCTTAAGGAAGCCATAAATCTTAGCTCTGAAAATTCCGCAAGGCTGTGTGCCATTCCTTTTGATTCAAGGATTGTAGCACCTTTTATTCCTGCTTCCTCTAAATTTTCAAGAATACTCTCTAAGCATTCAATTTTGTTTAATACCAATACTAAAAGCTGTGGCATTTTAATCATCCTTTCTCATTTTTTCAAAAAAAGCGGTAAGAATTTCAGAACATTCCTTTTCCATAATTCCGCCCATTACATTGATATTTTTAAAATCTTTAAATATATTTCTGCTTATTCCGCAGGAGCCTCCGTTAATATCGTAAGCCCCGAAATAAACATTTTTTATTTCCGAATTAATTATCGCACCGCCACACATTATGCAGGGCTCTAAGGTTACATATATATCGCATTCTTTAAGCCTGCGTGTGTTAAGCTTTTTACACGCATTGTCAATTGCAATAACTTCTGCATGATGAAGTGCATTTTTGTTTGTTTCTCTCAGATTATATCCTTCCGATATAATTTCTCCGTTCTTTACAACAACTGCACCAACAGGAATTTCTCCCAGTATTTCTGCCTTTTTTGCGGCAGAAAGTGCAGCCTTCATAAATTTATAATCCATACGTATTCTCCGTAAATTTTTTCAACATTTAAAGTATATACCATCATTTTTAAAAAATCAACATTTGTTTTATTAAAACTTTCACAGAATTTTTACACTTTATTCATTTATTTTGTATATATCGTACAAAAACGCCACTATAATTTCTACATATAATTTGAAAAAATATATAGCATTTTCCAACAAAATATTTTATAATAGAAGTAGTTATTTGGTCGTCTTTAACAATTTATACTATTTCAGACGTATGCAACATAACATTTATTACATAAAACACAGAAAGGAATGATTTACGATGAAAGAATTCAAAACAGCCGACATAAGGAACGTTGCCCTTATTGCTCATGGAGGTACGGGTAAAACCAACCTTGCGGAAGCTATTTTGTACAAAGCAAAATCCATTGACAGACAAGGAAAGGTTTCTGACGGAAATACCGTTATGGACTTTGATTCCGAGGAGACAAAAAGAAAAATTTCTATTAATACATCTATTGCCAATATAGAGTGGAATGACTGTAAGATTAATATTATAGATACTCCCGGTTTTTTTGATTTCCAGGGAGAAATGATTGAAGGCGTTTCCGCTGCCGACAGTGTAATTATTATGATAAGCGGTAAAGCAGGAATTCAGGTTGGTACAGAAAAAGCATGGAAGCTTGCTGACGAAAATAAAATCCCGAAAATTATCTTTGTTAATGAAATAGATGAAGAAAACGTTGATTTCACTGCAATTGTTGACAGTCTGAAAGAAAAATTCGGTAAATCTATTGCTCCGTTTTTCATTCCTATGAGAGATGGCGGAACCGTTACAGGTTATGTAGACGTTATTCATGCTCAGGCTAAAGAATACGTTCCCAACAGTGCAAGTAAATTAATCGACCTGCCCGCAGAATATCAGGAAGAATTTGATAAAATTCAGGATATGCTTTTTGAAGCTGTTGCTGAGCAGGACGACGATTTAATGAATAAATACTTTGAGGGCGAGCCTTTCACTTCCGAGGAAATAGTAGGAGCTGTAAAAAAAGGTATTGAAAGCTGCAATATCGTTCCCGTATTATTCGGTTCGGCTCTTAAAAACGTAGGTGTTAAAAAGCTGGTAGAAACAATTATAGAATTCTATCCTTCCCCCTCCGAAGTTCCTCAGAGAAAAGCTTACAAACCAAATACAGATGAAAGAATTGAAGTTAAATGTGACGACAGCGAACCTGCATCAATCTTTGTATTTAAAACATTGGTTGACCCCTTTGTTGGTAAGCTTTCTTACTTTAAAGTTATGTCCGGTGTTGTTAAACCCGATATGACATTTAAAAACATCAGAAAAGATGAAAATGAAAAAATTGGTAAGATATATACAATGAGAGGTAAAAAACAGACTGAAATTACTGCACTTCACGCAGGTGATATCGGTGCTGTAACAAAAATGCCTCTTGCAAAAACAGGCGATACTCTTTGCACACCTTCCTCCCCTGTTGAATATTCCAAGCTGAAATTCCCGAAACCAACTCTTTCACTTACAATTATTCCGAAAGAAAAGGGCGACGAAGAAAAAATCAGTTCCGGTCTTGCTAAGTTAAGAGAAGAAGATCCTACATTCAAATTTGAAAACAATGTAGAAACAAAAGAGCTTGTTATTTCCGGTATGGGCGAACAGCACATTGATGTTATCGTAAGCAAATTAAAAACACGCTACGGTGTTGATGTTTCCTTAAAAGAACCAAAAATTGCTTACAGAGAAACCATAAGAAAGAAAGTTCAGGCAGAAGGTAAACATAAGAAACAGTCCGGCGGTCACGGTCAGTACGGTCACGTTTGGATTGAATTTGAACCCGGTGAAAACGCTGATCTTGAATTCGGTGAAAGAGTATTTGGCGGAAGTGTTCCGAAAAACTACTTCCCCGCTGTTGAAAAAGGCTTGAGAGAAAGCATTCAGAACGGTGTTCTTGCAGGATATCCTGTTGTTAACCTGAAAGCTACATTATACGATGGTTCCTACCATCCGGTTGACTCTTCTGAAATGGCATTCAAAATGGCTGCATCAGCTGCATTCAAAACCGGTCTGGAACAGGCTAATCCCGTACTTTTAGAGCCTATCGGTCAGTTAACTGTTCTTGTTCCTGATAAATACACCGGTGATGTTATGGGTGATATCAACAAGAGAAGAGGAAGAGTTCTTGGAATGAATCCTGCTGAAGAAAAAGGTACAACCGAAATCTGTGCAGAGGTTCCCGTAAGTGAAATGCATAAATATGCTATTGATTTACGTTCTATGAGCCGTGCTAGAGGTTCATTCGAGTTTGAATTTGTTCGCTATGAAGAAGCTCCTGCAAATGTTGCTCAGAAAATTATAGAAGAATCTAAAAAATAATCATAAAAAATGGTAAGGATTTTAAAATCCTTACCATTTTTTTATATTGCTCCATTATCAGTTTCATCAATATTAATTATTGATTCAGGTGATGGAATTGCTCTTTTTTGATTAAGCTGTTTGCTTTTACTTGTTATTTTCATTTCAAAAGAAACAGTACCGATCTCCACATTAAAAGGATTAGGAATATTTGTAAGAGTATAACTAAGCTTCCCTTGTCCTTTTGGCAAGCCCTTATCATCATATACATCTGTTGATTCAAAATCAAACGCTGCCCACTGCGCTTCTTTTTCCGTAAAGCCTAAGAACATAACAATATTTTTAAAATCTTTCGCTGAACAGTCTATTTTCAACGTTTTTGTTTTTTCATTGTATTTTATTATGTCTTTATTAAAAGTGTTTGTAAATTCGGTTATTTTACCGCAAATTTCGTTATAGCTTAAGTGAGAATTCCTCTCAAGAAAGCTTGCAATAACTTCCCTGATAAGGTAATCCTTTGCCATTTCAAAATTTTCATCGTCAAAGGATGCTATTTCTTCCCCAAAAGCCAGATTAGGCAACTTCAACCATTTGTCTTTAATGTTTTCTCCATTAAAATAATCAGTACCATACATATTGTAGTAAACAACATCATCCGATTTCAAATAGATATTTTCCGGAGTATAATACATTTCCAATTCATCGGTTTTGTCTAAATCGATTTCAGGACGTTTTTCTGAATTTTCCTCGTTATAAAAATCATAATCAAACGCATACAGACTAAAGTCTAACAAATTGAAAATCCCATCAGAATTGTTTGAAACTTTCATATATTTGTAGCTGTCGGAATCTTCAAAAACAAACTTTGTTTTTCCGCTTCCTTTGATGGTTGTTCCGAATGCAGGGCTATTGAAATCAAGCTTGTATTCCATCTGAGCTTCTGTCTGAAAATCAATATCAGGATTGCAGATTTCTGCTATTTTTTCTATAAGATTCTCATATTCTGTAAAATTTTCTTTGAAAATCCTGTAAAAATGATTGTACTCGTATATGTTTATGTAAGGAAGAGATTCCGGATTTTCTTCATCGTAGTCAGATAAATAAAGCTCCACATCAAACAAATTTTTTAAAGCAGACCTTGAAATAAATGTTCTTCCCTCTACAACAAACGGAACATCGTACAGAAAAACATCATTTGTTGTTTCTCCTTCGGTAACAAATGCATCGTAATCTCCGACTTTCAATTTTATGGTTCTGCCATCCTTTACAGATACAATTTCTTCTGTTTCTTCATTATATGTCGTAGTATAACCAAGAGTATTGGCTATAGTTATATACTGATACGACTGACTGTAAAAACTTACCGGCGCATTAGCACTCCATTTATAAGGAATGGTTACTATATTACTCTCAACGCCATTACAATACATTGTTAAGGTATATAGCTCCGGAGCCGGTTCCTGTTCCGCAAAAACCTCATCTGAATTTAAATTTTCAACTGCATATGCAGGTGTTAAAGCCAGAATAACAAAGCAAAGAACAATACAAATAATTTTCTTCATAATTATACCCCTTTATTTTTCTTTTCTGCCGAATAAATACTGTAAATTAAAGGTTTTACAAGCAGTTTTATAATCAACACCGGTAAAAACATAGGATGTTGCTTTTGTACTGCCCAGTAAAACTGTTAATATAACAGATACTGCACAAACAATAACAAAACGTAAAACAGTATTGAAAATATTTTCAATTACTATCCACTCATTTATAGACATATAGTGAATCAGTAAATTATGAACAAGATACACCATATAAGAAACAGATGAAAAGAATTTTATTCTTGCAAGAGTTCCCCTTTTAAATTCGTGATTTTCGCACAGCTGTTTCACAAATAAAAACACTGCAACCGACATAACAAGAATAAATGTTCCGCTATAAACCTTAAATCCCTCAAAATAATCCGTACACATATTCTGATAAATCCATGTTCCGCCAAAAATCAGCGTATAGCATATAACAATAACTGTTAACAGTATATCGCAGGAAAACTTTCTTTTTGTATTATGAAGATAGTATCCCAAAATGAAATATCCGATATATCCGTCCATAAAATCAAGATTATAATTATAGCTTAACATAACCGTTTCTTTGATTTCCGGATCAACAAGGCGCGCCACAGTAAGCATAACCGAGCTGAAAAAGAACCATATAAACAGTGCATATTTAGCTGTTTTTTCGGACATATTATCAACCAAAACCTTTAATATAGGCGAAAGGATATATAAAGGAACCAAAGCATATACAAACCACAGATGAATTGTTACCGGTTGCCCTAACAAATGAGTTAAACGGTATATGGTAGGTTCAAAATTGACCTTTTTTCCATAAAAAAAGTAGCCTATTAAAAAATAGTATAAAATTGCAAGCAGCGACCATACAAGAAAAGGAACAAGTATTTTTGTGAGCCTTTTTTTGTAGGTGTACTTAAGGCTTGCAGCTTTCGGGCTGGAAAGAATAAGTGCTCCCGAAATCATAAAGAATACAGGTACCGCAATACTCAGCAACGAAGTTACTATATTTGCAAAATGCCAGTTTGTGGTTAATCTGTAAAATCTTAGATTATCAGCAACAGTATGCAATCCAACAACCGAAAACATGGAAAATATTCTAAGAATATCTATGTAGGTAAAATTAACTCTTTTGTTTTCCATAATACATTCTATATAATATCGTATTCATTAACAAGAGGATGAATTATATCAACATCTTCTTCGATAGGAATAAATCTTTCCATCGGATAAAGGAATATGTTATCATTACAGTCATCATTAACCTTGGAAACTTCTCCGACAATAAGATAACCTTTTCCTTTTTCAGCATAAAATCTGTGATAAACGTATGGCTCTATTGTTATACTGTTACCGGGAGTAACATATATTTTTTCCCCGGGTTTATATGTGTGCTTAACACCGTCTTCATAAACAACAACCGGAGTTTCTTTATCTGCTCCGCCATCTTCAGCCTTATTAAACATTTCAAGAACCATAACACCTCCGCCACGGTTAATGATGTCCTCTGTTTTATCAATATGATAATGGAAAGGAAGAGACTGTTCTGTTTCGTCGTATAAAAGAATATACTTTTCTGCATAGGGAGCTCTGTATTCTTTATCATTTTTATCGCCGTTTCTCACAGTAAATAAAACTGCTCCGCAATGTTCAAAATCATCTGTACCGAAATCGGATACATCCCATCCCAACATTCTTTCTTTTATTCTGCCTATTTCTGCTTTATTATTTTTCCAGTCTTCCATTGTCCAGTAAGCGAACATGGGAAGCGTAATTTTGTACTCCGCAAGTCTTTCCTTGGCTTTTAAAATGGCCTGATTAATTTCTGAACGTTTCATAATTTAGTCCTCCTGAATTTATAATATATTTTGATTATATCACAGTAAAAAAACATTGTCAATTTCTATTGACAATGTTTTTGTTTAAAATTCAATAATTATTTTTTCACCTTTTTTAATAAAAATTTTTTTGAAATCAGACAAGCTTTTATGAGGAATATATTCATATTTTAATACAGAATATGCTGTATCATAATTTCCGCAATTTGTAATTTCAACCGTATTATCATCTAACCAGTTTTCTTTTACGTCAGAATATGTAAGTCCGTATCCAAATGGATAAACCGGTTCACCCTTATAAAACTTATAAGTTCTGTTTTTCATACTATAATCTTTAAAGTCCGGTAAATCATCAGTATTTTTATAAAATGTAACAGGTAATCTTCCGCTTGGCGAAACTTTTCCGTAAATAATATCTGCAAAAGCGTTCCCGCCCTCAGCACCGGGATAAAAGCATTGAATAACAGCAGCGCATTTTTCTTTGGGAATACTTAGATTCATACAGCTTCCGCTTATATTTACATATATAACAGGTTTTCCGGTGTTTATAATTGCATCAACAAGTTCCTGCTGTTTTTGGGGTAGTTCCAGAGAGTCTTTATCGCCGCGTGCAATTGCTGAATTATAAGCATCGCTTTCTTCGCCTTCTAAAGTTGCATCAAGACCAACACACAATATAACTACATCGGACTTGTTGGCAGCAATTATTGCTTCATTTAAGTTATGCCCTCTGTTGATATCAGCTTTAAACAAATGTGAACCCTTGGAATAAAGAACCTTACCCTCCGACGCATCCTGAATACCTTTTAATATTGTTGAATAGCGTGAAGCTCTGCCTTCATAATTTGCCACAAGCGCTTCATACGAATCGGCATTTGGTCCTATAACTGCAACGTTTACACCATTTTTTAACGGCAATATTCCATTGTTTTTCAAAAGAATAATACTTTCATGAGCCATTTTGCGATTAAGAGCAGTATGCTTATCACATTCAACAACGTCATACGGAATATTATCATATTCACAGTCATCATCAAACATACCAAGTCTGAATCGTGCTTCAAACAGCTTTTCAACGGCTTTGGTTATGGTTTCTTCGCTGATTAATTCTTCCGCAACTGCGGTTTTAAGCCATTTGTATGCAGTACCGCAATTAAGCTGACATCCGTTATTTACAGCAAGTGCGGCACTTTCCGCTTCATTTTCCGTTACATGATGATGAGCATTAATATCACAAATTGCACCACAATCGGAAACAACATATCCATCAAATCCGTATTCACCGTATAAAATATCCTGAAGAAGAGTTTTACTTGCACAACAAGGTTCGCCGTTAACTCTGTTATACGCACCCATAACAGCAGACGGTTTAGCATTATCTATACAGTATTTAAAAGCCCATAGATATGTTTCTCTTAAGTCCTTTTCGTCAACTATTGCATCAAAGCTGTGTCTCTCATCTTCCGGTCCGCTGTGTACAGCAAAATGCTTTATAGTTGCATCAACTTTACGGTATTTCCCTTCTCCCTGAAGGCCTTTTATAAATGCAACGCCCATTCTGCCGCTAAGATACGGATCTTCACCATAAGTTTCATGACCTCTGCCCCACCTTGGATCTCTGAAAATATTAATATTGGGTGACCAGAAAGTAAGACCTTCATACTGCCCAGTAGAACCGAATTTTCTAAATTCGTTATATTTTGCTCTTGCTTCGTCTGAAATTACTGTTGCAACCTCATTAAGAAGTTCCGGATTAAAACTTGCAGCCATTCCTATCGCCTGTGGGAAAACAGTTGCATTTCCTGCTCTTGCAACTCCATGCAAGCATTCATTCCACCAATTGTAAGCAGGAACTCCAAGTCTTTCAATTGCAGGTGCCTGATATTGCATCTGTGCTATTTTTTCAGCCAATGTCATTTGAGAAACAAGTTCGATTGCCCGTTCTTTGAATGTTTTCATTTTTATACCTCCTCATTATTTAAAAGTAAACTGAATTATCTGTTTTTTACTTTTAAATTTTGTTTTACCTATCAATATCTATATTTTCTGATTCTATAGTAACATATAACAATACATTTTGCAATAACACACGTTGTTTAATTTAAGACAAATATTGCTTTTATGGAAACAATATGATAATATAAACAAGGGGCGATAAAATGTCGGAAATATTATTTGAAACAAAAAACAAGCCAATAGGAAGTTTTCCATATATAAAATTTACAAACAGAAATTTAAGCAGCATTGCACACTATCACGAAGAAATGGAACTTGTTTACGCACAAACAGGAAACCTTTCAGCTTTTTCTGAAAATAAGAAAATTACTATAAATGAAGGCTCCTTCTGTATTTTTATGCCAGGCGAAATTCACGGATTCACACTTGTAAGAGACAGCAATGGATATGTTATAAAAATAAACCTTAACTCATATGTAGAAAATATAAATTTTGAAAAAATAAGATTAAAAAACAATATTATATCCCCTGAGCATTCACTTTATAATAACCTCAAAAACATTATTGAAGCTATTCAAAATGAATATGAAGAAAAAGCTCCCGGATATGAGTTTGCAATAAGAGCACATAAAAACTGTATAATTTCTAATATTATAAGGAATATGGAATTTGAAATTATTGATAAAGAGAAAAACATCAGATTGTTGAATACGGTAAACAAATTTCTTGAAACTAACTATTCACAGAAAATTAAACTTGAAGAAATTGCGAGCGAATGTCATATGTCTAAATTTTATTTTTCGCATGAATTCAAAAAAATTTCAAATACTACTTTTATACAATATCTTAATGATTTCAGATTGGAAAAAGCGATTATTTTTCTTAATTCCACAAACTTCAGTATGACAGATATTGCTTTACAATGCGGTTTTGGAAGTTTGCGATCATTTAATCGATGTTTTTTGAAAAAATATAATATAAGCCCTCTGAGATACCGTAAAACATTTATTTAAAAAGCTGATGCTTAAATAAGCACCAGCTTTTAGCACCAGCTTTTGTACTATTATTTAATATTAATTTCTGCAAAAGGAACAATTACATCCATATTGCTGTTCAGCCAAAGCATAGCTTTTAGTCTGGTTGCAGTTTTAATGTCATTAAGTCCGTAGGAAATATAGCCTTCACCAACGTTAATTGATGCATTTGAAGCAGATATATTTACAAGCTTATCGCCTTCGTAAGCTGCAATAATCACTTTTCCGGTTACTTTTGCACCGGTTGCATTGTTATAAGGAATATAAGAGGTTGCTTTAGCACCTGAAACTGAAAATTCTATTCCATCGCTGAATACACCGGTAGTATTTGTTGCCTTAATTGGTATTATAATATCTCTGTCGATTGAATTACCGGATGCAAGCGCTGCGCCATTTAGCACTTTAATCTGATAATCGCCTTCACTCAATTTGTTTGCAGGATAAAGAAGAATTTCATTTTCTTCTGTTACAGCAACACTAAGCAAAACAACTTCCTGATTTCCCTTATACAGTTTAACATATTCTTCGTCAAGAGAAGCAAAGGCTACATCTGAGAATTTAACTCCGATTGATACTGTATCAAGGTCTACAACACCTTTTACAGTCTCTGTTTCAGCATCAGCAGAATATGCAGTTACTTTATTTACAACGGGCAGGGTTTCTTTTTCTGAATAATGTGATACGTGTTCAAAATAAATTGCATCTGTTAAGGTCGCCGAAGCTCCGATTGTAATATGGATTTTTTCTCTTACTATTGAACCAACAAAATCAGAAAGTTTATATTCCAGTGCATAAGGCCCGTAATTTTCACCGGAAATATAGTAAGTTTGTTTATTATTTGGGATATCATTTACAATTTTTACATCATACCATTTTTTCGCTTCATATGTTAAACCGGTATTTCCAAGCTTACCATTATTAAACACTACAACTGTGCCCCATGTGCCATCAGAAGCCCGATAGATATATTTTACTGCAGAATCCAGATTATCTACCATAACACGGCTTTCTTTTACAAATACACCCGTTTCTGAATATTTACCCTCAACATTAAGCATATCACCTGCTACTGCAGTTGTTTCTGCTCCTTCTTTTTTAGTAAAGGTAAAATATGACTGTGTTTTATTTGGTATGGTTACATTGAAATTAGTGTATGTTCCGTGAGAATATGAGGTTACTACCTTTTCTTTGCTATATGATACTGCTTCAATACGTCTTGTTAATTTTCTGCCGTTTGCATCTGTTCCAACAACTTTTATTGAATTAACACCGTAAACAGGCTCGGAAATTGTGAAATTGTAAATACCATCTGTTACTTCTTTTTCTTCAACAAGTGTTTCATTTACATAAAGACCGATATTTATCATATCCTTATTGCTTACACAAACAGTTATATCTTCATCTGCATTATATTTTGTTCCATCCTTGGGCGAAAGAATACCAAAATACATTTCTTTTGCTTCAAAGGGCAAAGAATAAGGAACATCAAGAGCAAGCTTATTATAAGTTAATCCTGCATTGTCTATGTTAACTGTATATTTTCCTGCCGCAATTCCTTCCGGAAACGCAATGTTTATTTTTGTATTGCTGATTGATATGCTTGCATTAACAGAATTGTTGTCAGAATCTTTTACACTTATTTTAGAAGCATCAAGACCTGTAATAAGATCTGATAAATTAAGATTCATTTCTGTTGCGCCTGCAATTAAAGATGCATCCTTAAATTCAACGGTTTCATCAGCGATTTTATATGAAACAAGGCTTAATTCAGGTGCAGGATGTTCTCTTTTTACTTCCATATTATCAATTAATACATAGGAATCTGAAAGAGGTGCAGTTTTATCCTCTGCCTTTTTATTGTAATGAGGGAATCTTAATCTTAAAAGTGAAAGTCCGGTTTCTCTTCCGGGAATTGTATATGCAGTTGCCGGCTGATGTAATTTTTCATCTATATAGTTATAATAAACTTTGTTTATTGTATCAAAAACATATTCAACTGTATGCCATTTTTCTTTTGTGAGACTTTCACCGGCATAAAGCTTCCAGGGGTTAGCCGCACCGTCCCAGGCATTTGTTGAATCACCGTTACATCTTACTTCAACGCCTACACCTGCATAATCATCAGATGGATACACATCAAGCTTAAAATGCACTATGGCTTTTTCATTTATTAATGCACCCTTTAAAACACTTGCAGTCAAATCAATATACGCGCCTGCATCTGAGGGAGTTGTTCCCTGCTGAACTTTAAGCGCTTTTCCGTTTTTTCCGTCAACATAAGATGTTGCCATTCCAAGGGCAAGAGGATCGGATAAGTTTGGTGTAAAGGTTTCATCATCCCATCCGTAGGATGCCATTTCAGTTATAGAATAACTGGCTGTACTTGTTGCAGCAAGAACTGCTGCCGGCAGCATAGAAATTACAAGAACTATTGCTACCATAAGTGATAATAATTTTTTCATTTTTTTCGTTCCTTTCTTTTTATATATTAAGGTAATACCCAGTTGCTGATTGAGGTAGTTGATATATTTGTTAAATCATATCCGTTATCAATGGGGCTTAGTTTAACAGTAACAGCAATATTATTATCCGCCGAAGCTTTTACTGCAAGCTTTCTTATATTGGTATTTTCCGCCTGACCTTCTACTACGGGTGAACAGGGCAACGGTTCGGCAGGCATGTCAAGAAGCTCAAAGCTTTCAGCACCCTCAACCGAAATTTCAACCAATAGTTTTTTACCGCCCGATGAAAGTATTGCTTTTTTACTGCTTGTTATATCAATCGTTGCAGGAGTATGCATAAACCAGTAAATTTCATTATCTGAATTTTTAAAGCTTATTTCATCCCGTATTGTTAACGAGTTTCTGTTGTCACCAAAGAAATACCCTCTCAGATAACTGTTAACATCTCTTTCATATGCTTCGGTAAGGTCATACGAAGCGTATGCCGCTTTATCATTGCTTTCAAAATCCGTAAGCTTTGCATATGCACCTGTTTTCTGACCAAAATATGTATCGGAATCAGTTTCAGGATTTATTACAACACAGTTTTCTCCGGCTGTACTTTTTCTGTAAATAGCATAGCCTTCCGGAGCAAAATAATTCGGCAAACTGTAATTATCTTTACCTAAATCATACGCCCACGCAACTCCGTTTGCTTCAAAGTAAAACTGTCCCAAATCAAGCATATCGTGATTAAGACCGGAATATCCACCGTGAAATGCAACAAATGTAGGTGTTTTTGAATCAAAACTGTTTCGGAAGCTTCCGGTATCACATCCGTAAAAATACTTGTCCAATGAAACTTCTGAAATAGTATCACATTCAGCCATACATTTATCATAATAAAGCTGAGAAAGAATATCTCTGCTTTTACCCGAAAGCGAATGAAGTTTGTCATATTGTTCCAAAATTTCAGGTTTATTATATATCCAGCCAAGCTGATAAGGAATATATGAGGTTATGAATCCCGGTGAATCATCATGAAAATTAAAATGACTGTTCGGAGTATGTGTGTACACGAAAAAGTCTGACATTTCAGCGAATCCCTTTGCCTCTTTTATTCCGTAATCTGTTTTGCAAATGCGGTTAAGAGCAACAAGTGCATTTACGGTCAGATACGCTCCGTACTGAGAATAGCCGATACCTTCAAAAAAGCCTCCGTCCGGATTATAAAAGCCTGCAAACGGTTCAAGCGCTTTTAGTGTATTTTCAATCAGATATGCGGAATCGGAAAGCTCTTCCTCATCGCCAACACTTAAAAGCAGCGCGAGAAGTCCGCCGCCAACAACTCCAACCCAGTTGTTGTTTCTGTTAATCCACAAAGATTGTTCTGCTCCTTCAAATCCGCGAATATTTATTCTGTAGGCAAGACGGTCTATGTCTTTTCTTATTCCCGAAAGCTTTTGACGTCCGTCTGCAGTTTTTATAAGATAATTGTAAAAACTGTCGTAAGCAACCGCCATCCCCATCATCCAATGTCCGCTGGATAAAGCTGAATAGCTTTCGCCAAGATTTTCCCACTGACAGACATTAAGAGTTTCTGTTATTCCTTTTTCAGCGTATTTTTCGTCACCGCTTAAAAGATATGCAACTCCTAATTTTATCATCATTTCCTGATATGTCTGTGCATAGTTTGCTCCGTTACCGTGCATATCCTCGGGTGTGGCGTTAACGGGAAATTCCGTTGTCATATACCGGTCTGCCAAAGCAAGCCAGTTTTCCTTTTTAGCTTTCCATTCTTCATTGGTTTCAGCCATTGTTGTTATATATTCCACGTCGCTTTTATCAAGAAGAATTCTTGGATGTGCTTTACCGGGGAAATTTTCTTCTATTGTGTTTATAACTTCTTTACCTGACGGTCTGTCAAACTGCAGGAATCTGTATATTTCGTCAACAGGTTCACTGTTTAAAAGAAAATGGTCGCTATCGGTGTATTCAAACTCCGAATCGGTTATTACAACAAAATCTCTTTTGTCATAATAAACATATTTTTTAAGCACCTTCTCACAAACATCGTAAAGAGGAAGATATAAAACATCATTTTTTACTGTTGGTGCTTTGGAAAGCACAACGTTGTTGCCGTCTATCTTGGCATTTTCTTCTCCTGTTGTAAAAATCGCTTCGTTTATACTTATTTCGCCCGTTTCCTTATTCCAACTGATGTTATTATCTCCGATAAGGTTAATTAAATTTTCAGAAATCATTAAAACATCATCAATAAATACCGGTTTCAATGCTTCACTTTCATAATTCTGTTTTTTATTATCTAAAAACATTGAATCGTTAGAAAGCATAAATATACTTGAATTTTCGGCATACTGTATTGCTTTTTCGTTACTGAATATTGAATTTCTCTCTTCTTCCTCAACATCAATTTTTACAGCAGATGAAAGCGGAGTAATATTTTTAACATCACTTAAAAGCATTCCGCACAGTTTATTTGCATAGCTTACATCATTCAGCGTAAAGGTAATACTTCCCGTTCCTTCGGAAAGCTTCTTTTCTTCCGACTCTACATTAATGAGCTTATCGTTATCATACATACCAATAACAGCAGCAGTTTTTTTAGCCTCTCCGGATACATTTTTGTAATCGGCATAAAATACAACGTTATCGCCTGACTGCGACAGTTCAATGCCGTCTGTAAATATTCCCGATGAATCAGTTACTGTGATTGGTATTACTGCAGTTTCTTCGGAAACTGTATCTGCGTTCAAAGCTGCTCCCGGAAGTATTTTAAGCAGGTAAAAACCTTTATCAAGCGTATTTAAAAAGGTAATTTTAAACTTATTTGCTTCGGAATCATAATCTAACGAATTTAAAGTTACTTCTTCATTCGCTTTAAAAAGCTTTACATTATCTGTTGTTAACGAAGAATATGAATTTCCCGATAATTCAAACTGAGCAGACAAAGCCTTGCAGGATATAATATTATCAGAAGAATTTATATCAGTCACCGGAAAACCGTTTATATCGCTGTAATGACAAATATGCTCAAAATGTATTCCGTCGGTTAATTCTGCACCTTCTCCGATTGTGGCTTCAACCTTTTCCCGCCTTAAATAAACAGTTTCAGAAGCAGAGCAGTTTATTGGAAATTCCATTTTATACGGGCCGTATCCTTCGCCTGAAATATACACCGTCTGAATCCGGTTTGGTATATCGCTTACAACCTTCATCTGATACCATTCACCTGCTTTATATGCAATGTTGGTATTACCAAGCTTGCCATAGTTAAACACAGGTGTAGACATCATGCTGAATTTCCATACTTCGGTTTTATTCTCGTTGTATCCTATCGGTATAAATTTTATACACGAATCAAGACTGTCCATTTTAACTTTTGAAATATGAGTAAACACGCCGTATTCAGCATATTTATCTCTGACATCAAGAATCGCTCCCGAAGTTGCAGTTTCTGATTTTTTAGTAAAAGTATATACGCCGTTTTTTAAGGAAACACCAAACTTATCATTATATGAGCCGTATTGGTAAACGGTATTTTTATACTCGCGGCAATGTACGGTTACCCGTTTGATATATTTGTTTCCGAATTTATCCCTACCAACCGCTTTGATGGAATTTACACCAAAAACCGGATTTATTACAAATTCGCAAATTCCCTCTTCTGTCACTTTTTCTTCAACAAATTCTTCGTTCAGATAAAGTGCAACAGAAGTCATATTATTGTTATACAAACGAACAGTAATTTTTTCATCTTTTATAAATTCATCTGCTTCTGCCGGAGAAAGAATTTCAAAAGAAGCCCCTTTTACAGTAAGCGGAATTGAATATTTATCCCCCACATAATGTCCGTTAAAAAGAACATCTGAGCAATCCACATTAATGTTATAAATACCGATTTTCAGAGTATCCTGAAACGAAATTGTCATCTTGTTATCAGTAAGGGAATTTTCTGTTGAAAGTACATTTCCCAAAGAATCTGCAACAGTTACATCCGATATGGTAAGTCCTGTTGTATTTTCATCAAGCTCAAGATGAATTGCAGACGAACCTTCAGGTACTGAATCGTTTTTAACAGATAAAACATTATCTTTGTACTCATATGCACTTAATTTCATTAAAGATGCAGGATATTCTAAAGAAACCTCCATATTGTCAACCATTACATACGCATCATTAAGTATGCTGTCGGGCTCTGCTTTGTTCTGATGAACAAATCTTAACCTGATAAGGGAAAGACCTGTATCTCTGTTTTCCACCGTATAACCGGTTTTTGGCTGATGCAGAGCTCCGTCAATATAACTGTAATAAACCTCTTCTATGGTATCAAAAATATATTCAACAGTATGCCAGGTTTCTTTTTTTAGTCTCTCGCCTGCATAGAGCTTCCAGGGATTTGCGGCGCCGTCGTAAGCATTTGCCGTTGTGCCGTAGCATCTTGCCTCAACGCCTACGCCTGCATAATCCTCCGAAGTATATACATCAAATTTAAATCGGATTTTTGATTTTTCATTAATCAGTGCTTTTTTTAACACCGTATCAGTTAAATTTATATATGCACCTTGAGCTGTTGGAGTTTCGCCAAGCTGAATCTTCAGTGCTGTTCCGTTCAATCCTTCTTCATAGGAATAAGTCATTTTAAGTGACTCGTTATTTCCGAAAGATGGTACGAAAGCTGTATCATCCCAACCGTATGAAGCAAGCAGAACTTCAGTTGCTGACATTCCAACAGCAGGAAAAAAGGATAAAATCAATGTAAATATTAAAATTACAGATATAATTTTTTTCACTTTATCCCTCCTTTATAAGAAATATTAATGGACATTCCAGATTTGTGCCGAAACAGGAATTTTAGCGGAAATATCTTTAAAAACAAAGCTTTCTACTGTATAATTTCCTAAGTCACCAGGCAAGGTAACAGATATTTCCTGCCCGTAAGCAAAATCTGAGCACACAGGTACGTTTCCGTCAAAAACAGTTATCGCTGTGCAGTAATCTTCACTTTCTCCGGTTATATTATAGGATACTGATACCGTATCTCCGGCTTTTAACTGTTCGGAAACGTAAAGCGGTGTGTCGTTTACTGTGAATGTTCCTTTAATATCTGCAGAATTTTTCAATCCAACTCTCACTTTAAGCTCAGTCTCGGCTGCAGAAAGCTTAATTTCAGAACCTGCAGGGAAGTTTTTTTCAACAGTAATTTCTTTTACTGTATCCGAAACGGAATTTATTGCGGCGTCAATAAGCCTGCCGTTTTCATACACCTTTAAATCAGTGAGGGCAACATCAGAATTAAATCTTAGTTTATTAACACCGTAAGGAATCGTTCCGTCGGCTATTGCCACATATGCACCGTCTTTTAAATATTCAGCATAAATACCGGTACCTTTAACAGATGTTGTTACAACATTCATCTTATCCAGAAGAATAAAACCGTTATTACTTGCAGCAGTCTGAAGAAATCTGAATCTCAATAATGACATTCCTTTATTGTATTCCCCTGATGTATACTGCATTTCCTGTAATTTTTCATCATCTACATAAACTGTAATTTTATTGCTCACAGTATCGAAAACATATTTAAAGCTATACCATTTTCCGGGATTAAAGCTTTTACTGGTTTCTGCAAGCTTTCCGTCGTAAATAGCTTTAATATTTTTAATTCCGGTGTAGCTTGATGCATTTACAGAATTGAAGCAACGTGATTCTATCATCAGCCCTGCTCCGATATGTGATGCATACAAGTCGAAATTAAATGTTGTTATACATTTATCGTGAACAATAATTTTAGGAAAGTTTTTTAAATTAAGGTCAATATAAGGCCCGGTACTTGTATAAACCTGCTTTCCGAGATTAACCGAAAAATATTCTTTTCCGGAAGTGTTTTTTCCCGTTGTATTTTCAAGAGAAATCTCTCCGCCGCCGGGATTACCGGAAGCGTTATTGCCAAATGTTACATTGTTAACATCTCCGGTTGAAGTAAAAACATCATCTCCGGATATAACCTTCATATTGTCAACAACAATATATCCGCCATCTGGATAAGCCTCGCTGTCTGCACATTCATACTGCAGAACTCTCAACCTTATAAGAGCAAGACCTTTATTAAACTGATCCGAAGTATATGTATCGCTTATAAGCTCTTCGCCATCTACTGAAACAGAAATAATATTATTTTCGGTATCAAACATATAATCAAAAGAATACCACTTATCCGCTTCAAAAGAAATTTCGCTGTCTGCAAGCTTGCCATCTGCCATAGCTGATATATTTTTAATACCACTCCAGCTTGAAATTCCTGCTTCGTTATAACAGCGGCTTTCAATTTTCATGCCGGCACCTGTATGAGTGGCTTTTACATCAAAAGTAAAATGTATTACGCATTCCGAAGTGGTTTTAGCACCTGAAAATACATTGTTTGTCAAATCTATATACGGGCCTGTAGAATTATAAATCTGAGTTCCAAGATTAATTTTCCACGCCTTATCCAGAGTGCGGGTAGAAAGATAAAGCTCTCCTCCTCCGGGGTTTGAAGCACTGTTATTTGCCAATGCCATATCTGTTATACCGGCACTGTTTTCGTGAACTGTATCCTCAGATTTTATAACAGTAAATTCCGACTTTTTATAAGCAGAAAAATTATCACCTATAAAAACAACTTCTAAAATATGCTTTCCGTATTTCATATTTTCCTGCAGGAAAATCTCCGCAAAATCGCCGGCAATTTCCACAGGAGTAAGTTTCACACCGTCAAGTATAAAAACTGCTTTCTGTGCGGTTTTGGAGCACTGTGCAGATAACTGCAAAGTGTCAGCGGTAACAGCGCTTCCGTCAGCAGGAAATATCGAAATCACTTCGGCACTATCAGCACAAACCTGTACAAAATTCATCATACAGATTATCATAAGAAGTGATATTATTTTATTTATTTTTCTCATATTTTACCTCTTGCATATCAGTTTTTATATACTGCAAATTCTGTCACACTGTTCCAAACCGCAGACGGAATGTAGGAGTTTCCGTATCCCACATATCTTATATAACGGGCTTTTCCGGGAATCGGCAGACTTTCAAGCTCTGCTGTTTCGCCGGTTGATTCACCGTTAAATACTTTTTTGAAGTTTATTCCGTCTTCAGAATACATAATATCAAAATAACAGTTTCTTGTATCACCTTTAAAGAAACCAAGTGCAACACCATCGAATTCTTTAACAGCGCCAAGGTCTATTTCCATCCATATACCGTTACCCGAAACTGCACATCTTGTGCTCAAATCGTTGTCAATCATTTTATCCGAACCGTTCTGAGGTTCAGAAAGGTCGCTGGCACTTGCGCTTACGGGCGAAATAAGAGTTCCGCTCATTTTTGCAACGGGCTGTACGTCATAAAGCTCTTCAGTTACCACAATTTCACGGTCGGAGGACACATTGAATTTAACAGTATAAACGCTGTCCCTATTACCGCTCTTATTAACAGTAATTTTTGCTTCGTCAAAAGGTGTGGGAGCCTGAGTAACAACTACTTCCCCATCATATGATTTTGCCTGAACAACGGGAGATTCTTCTGTTCCGAAAGGTAACTCAATTTCATAATAATTTCTTGAAGAATTAAACGCCGGAACGCTTTCACCGTTTACTGTTAGCTCATATAACTCAAGCTTTTTCGGAATTTCACCGTCAGGTATAGTCCAGCCGGAGATTTTCTCAGCTGAAATTTCTGTTAAATCGTATTCATTATTAACAGGGCTTAATTTAACTGTAATGGAAAGTTCTTTATCCGAAAGTGCTTTTATGGCAAGCTTTCTTATACCGTCATTACTGCCCTGCCCCGAAGCATTGGGCGCAAATGAGAACGGCTTTGCTTCCATATCAAGAAGCTCATATTCATCTGCACCTTCAACAAGGACATCAACCTGCAGTTTTTTTCCGGTTGCAGATGTAAGAATTGCCTTGTTTTCGCCTGTAATTTCTATAGATGCAGGTGTGTGCATAAACCAGTAAACTTCGTTTTCTGATGATTTAAAAGTTATTTCATCACGCACCGTAAGAGTGTTTCTGTTATCGCCAAAATAGTAGCCTCTTATATAGCTTTCGGCATCTCTTTCATACGCTTCTGTAAGATCGTATGCTGCTTTCGCACCTCTTGCTTTGGATTCGGAATCAATAAGCTTTGCATATGCTCCTACCTTCTGACCGAAATACTTATTGGAATCTTTCTTGGGATTAATAACAATACAATTTTCACCGGATGTACCTTTTCTGTAATGCGCATATCCTGCCGGAGTGAAGTAATTCGGAAGAGAATAACTGTCTTTTCCAAGGTCGTATGCCCATATTACACCGTCAGCCTCAAAATAGAACTGACCTAAATCAAGCATATCGTGGTTAAGCCCGGAATAGCCTCCGTGGTACGCTGCAAATACCGGTGTTTTGGTCTGAAAACTGTTTCTGAAAGAACCAACATCACATCCGACAAAATAATTATCAAGCGATTTATTCGGTTGAACAGTTATATTTCTGTTGGTAATACATTTTTCGTAATAAAGCTGCATTAAAACGTCATTTTTCATTCCAGAAATAGAACGCAGATTATCGTAATAATACAACGTTTCAGGATCATCATATAAGTAACAAATCTGATACGGTATATAGTTACTTAAAAACTGCTGTGAATCATCGTGGAAATTAAAATGGCCTGTGGGTGTCTGGGTATACACGAAAAATTTAGCCATATCCTTAAATCCGGATGCGGTGGAAATACCGTAATCGGTTTTACATATACGGTTAAGAGCTACAAGAGCATAAACTGTAAGATGTGCACCGTAGTGCGAATATGATACACCTTCAAAATATCCTCCGTCCGGAGAATAGAAGCCTATGAATTTTTCAAGTGCTTTTAAGGTGTTTTCAATCATATAAGCTGTATCGGGCAGGTCTTCTTCGTCTCCAACACTAAGTAAAAGTGCAAGAATACCTCCTCCTACAACACCAAGCCAGTTATTATTTCTGTCAAGCCACTGAGATTTTTCAGCGCCTTCAAAGCCTCTTATATTGATACGGTAAAGCAGTCTGTTAATGCCTTTACGCATCTCAGCAAGAGTTTCCTTACCTTCATCGGTTTGTGAAAGATAGTTGTAAAAACTGTCATATGCTACCGCCATACCAATTGCCCAATGTCCGCTCTGTAAAGCAGAGTAGCTTTCACCAAGATTGTTCCACTTGCAGGCATTAAGTGTTTCTTTAACACCTTTATTTACATATCTTTCGTCACCGGTTAAAAGAAATGCTGTACCGACCTTAAGCATCATATTCATATAAAGATTTCCGTATGTATCATAAATTTCAAGCGGATCGGGATTTGTGGCAATTTCTTTATTCATAAAGGGCTCGGTGGAAACTACCCAGTCGTTTATTCTTTTTTTCCATTGGGAATCAGTTGAAACCTTATTTTTAATGTAATCAAGCTCACTTTGATCAAGAATAATTCTCGGATGAGCCTTATTCGGGAAATTTTTCTTAATTGTTTCTATAACCGCTTCGCCCGACGGACGGTCAAACTGCATAAATCTGTAAATTTCGTCAATTGGTTCGGAAGTTTCAGTAAACAGCGGACTGTTTGTATATTCAAATTCCGAATCTGAAATAACAATGAAACCGCGTTCGTCCCAAAGAACACTTTTATTAAGAACATTTTCGCAAACGGAACGCAAAGGAAGATATAAAATTCCGTTTTCTGCTTTGGGAGCAGAAGAAAGCTCAATTACACTACCGTTTTTATTAGCGGTTTTTTCGCCCTCTTTCAGACTGCTTCCGCCGACAGATATTTCTCCGGAATCTTTATTCCAGTTAACCTCTGTTTTGCCTATCAGCTTAACTGCACCGGCAGGAAGCATAGTAGAACCGTTTATAACCTGCGGTTTCAAATCGTTGCTGTCACAGTTAAGTTTTTTTCCGTCAACAAGTAAAGTATTGTTGGTAAGCATTAAAACGCTTGCACCATCCGAATACTCCAGAGCTTTGTCATCGGTGTAAATTGTTGTTCTCTCCCCTGACGGAACAGACGGAGTATTTGTATTTTCTTCTGCTTCGTCGTTTGTAAGCAATGTCCTGCTATGGTATAAACGAAGGTTATCAAGACAAATATCTATATTTCCGCCGGAATTATTTTTAGCGTCGAATCTGTAAATAATAGGCTTCATAGAAGAAACGCAGGCTGCATCCTTAAGGGCTAGCTCTTCGTTTATATAAATATCGCAAAGCCCCGCATCTTTATTATATACAATGGCAAAATTTGTCCATTCATTAAATTCAAATGTACCTGCTTTGGTATTTGTATGCCCGTAATAAACCGTACCGTCCGGTTTTAAATACAATCCGGAATAGAAATTATTATTGGCATCCTTACTGTAAAACAGATTCATCTGGTTTCCGTCGCCGTCAAATTCCTTGACAAAAACATCTACCTGAACAACATATCTGCTGTCAGATGATAAGGAACGCGAATCAATATCGAAATAACCTGAACAGGGCGAATCTGAATGTGTTTCAAATTTCATAACGCCATTTTCATCTTCAAGCTTTTCGTATGAAACAGAAAGACCGTGGTCACCAAAGGCTATATTCCCGGATATACTCGAGAAATTAATATCGAAATATGATGTATATTCGTTGATAATTTCTGTTGCAGGAGTAAATTCCTTTACCTCAGATGAATAAGCAACCGAAGGAAAATTCATCTTATCCGGCAGAATGCTCCCCTTATAAATTCTTAAATTATCGAACAGGCACTGTATTATACCTTCCGCAGGTTCTGCAAAGGAAAAATCAATTTTTGCCGCAGCACCAAAGCTTTTTTGTGGCAAGCGCCAGGAATAAACAGCATTTTTTCCGTTTATATAAATGCTGATGCTCTGAGCACGCCAGTCTGCCATAACGGTATATTCAGTCCATTTGTTGTGAACATATCCGCCTATTTGCTTGTTATCAGGAAGATATAATCCGCTATCTTTTTTAATTGTTATTAAATCGAGAATATTTCCACTTGTATCTGTTATTGAAAAAAGCTTGCCAACAGGTTTTTCGTCTGTTGTTTTAATACGAACGGAATATACGTATTTTCCTTTTGCGTCAACTCCGCTTAACGGAACCGAAACAGAAACTCCGCTTCCCCAGGCTTTTCCGTACAGAGCTTTATTTCCGCTATCTTCGGTAACTCTGACATCAACACCTGAATGAACGTTAAAAGAAGAAAACGCAGTTTCATTCAAAGCATAATTTTCAAAAACTTCATTGATAAGCAAATTATCCGCTGACATTACAGGACAAAGACTTATCAACATTGTAAATACAAGTATTAAAGCTGTTTTTTTAAGCAAATTCATCACCTCGTATAGATTTACAATTGAAAAACATTATTTGCTTTTAACTTCTTTATAACGTGTATAAGCATCGTTGTAAATTTTAAGGATTTCTTCCATACCAAAGCTTTTACAAGTTTCGATATACTCGTTCCAGTCTGCCACAACATCATTTTTGCCAAGAATCCATTTCTGTTCCATTTCTTTCATATATGTATCAACCGCAGTCCATTTTGTGGAAAGAACTTTCTTTTCATCAGGGCTGAATGAAAGCTGAGGCTGAGGTTTGGAGCAATATCCGTTATCAATGTAAAGTTTTGCACCTTCCAGTGCTGCAGGAGCCATCCACTGACGTTCTGCATCAAAATTCTGAACACTTGAACGGTAAAGAGTTATACCCTCAGATGCCCAGGCTTCGTTCATTGATTTTGTAGAGCTTAGGTATTCATCGGTAAATACAGGAGCTCCGTCTACATAGTTAAAGTGTTTGCCCTCAACACCGTAGGACTGCAGAATAAGTCCGGGTTCAGAGAACCAGAAATCCATATATTTTATAGCTTCTTCAATATATTCACTGTCTGCAGAAACCGCATAACCGCGAACCCCTACCATACGTGCAGAGGATTCCCATACTTTTCCGTTTATATCTGCAGGAGGTGCAACAGGTGCAAAATTGAAGCCTTCAATTTTATCTTTTAACTGTTCGTTGTATCTTGATGTGGAAGCAAACCAGTCGTGAGTCATACCGCCGATATCGTTTCCTAAAAGCTCTTCTCTTGCATTTGAGCCTCTTGTGAAAATATCAGGATCGATAAGACCTTCCTTATACCATTTGGAAATAGTTTCAATTGCCATTTTATACTTTTCGCTGTATTTGCCGTGAACTATGCTGTCAGAGCTTTCGTCAACATAAAAACCGTCTTTTAAATCAAAACGTGAAATAATTCCCATAAGATTCATACTTCTCTGGAAGAAAGGAATTTCATCCTGAATGCCGTTTCCGTTAGGATCCTGCTCTTTGAAAGCTTTTAATACGGTGTAAAGTTCATCTACTGTTGTGGGTGCTTTTAAGCCAAGTTTATCAAGCCAGTCCTGTCTTATATAATATCCGGCAGCGGTTTCTCCTGCTTCAAAAAGCGGAATGGAATAGATATGTCCATCGTAAGAGGTGATACTTGCTTTTTTATCAGGATTTTCGTCAAGAAATTTTTTTATATTGGGAGCAAGCTCGTCAATATACTCATCCAAAGCAACAAAAGCACCTTCAAAAGCTTCTTTTTCTATATCTGTGATAGAATATGAAACAAGATCGGGAATGTTTCCGGATGCAAGCATAACATTATAGGCATTTGTAGCATCGGTGGTTGATGCAGGAACAACATTTTTAACATAAATATTTGTAAGTCTTCCTGCTTCATCGTCAACTGCGGAACCGTATGTTCCGGTATAGAATAAATCAAGTGTTATCTTTTTATCGCTGATTTTATAAGCTAAATCAGGAGTGTCGTTTGTTCTTTCTACGTTAGTATTTTCTTTTTCGGAACATCCTGAAAAAGAAACAACCATTAATGTAGCCGCCAATGCAGCGCTGATAATTTTCTTTGTTAATTTCATAATAAAATCCTCCATATTTATATAAATTTAACCTTTAATTGCACCAATCATTACCCCTTTTATAAAATATTTCTGTAAAAACGGGTAAAGAATTAGCATTGGTACGATAGAAACAACCATTGTAGCATATACAAGTGTTTCTGCGTTATAATCTTTCACTGAATCTATCCCTGCCGTTTCGGCATTCCAGTTTGCATCTACAACAAGTTTTTTAAGCAATACCTGAAGCGGAATTTTCGATTCGGTGTTAAGAAGAATAGATGACCACAAATAAGCATTCCATCTGCTTACAAGATAATAAAGTATAATTGTGATTATACACGATGCTGAAAGCGGAAGATATATATGCAGCATAATGTATATATCCCCTGCACCGTCAATTTTTGCAGCTTCTTCCAGCGAATCGGGAATACTCTGGAAGAATGTTTTCATCATAAATACATAAAAAGAAACAATTGCGCCATGCAGCAGAATTGAAGTTCTTGTATCTACAAGATGAAAATCCCTGTAATTAAGATATGTTGGTATCATGCCTGCGTTGAACCACATAGTAAACGCCACAAGAAAAGTAATAATTGTTCCGCCTCTTAATCTTTTCTTGGAAAGCGGATATGCAGTAAAAATAGTAAGAATCAGGCTTACTGCAGTTCCAACAATAACATAGTAAAACGTATTTGCATACGCAACCCAGATTGCACCGTCGTTATAATTGATTACTTCCTTATACGAATTTAAATTCAGACCTTTCGGAAGCAGCCGTATACTTCCCATTGCAACTGATGTAGGATCAGAAAGTGATGCCGACAAAACATAAATAAGCGGATAAACTGCAACTACGGCACAAATCAGAAGGAAAATATTGTTAATTACGTAAAATGTTTTTTCTGCTTTTGATTGAATCATTGTTTTTATTTCCTTTCTTAAAATTTACCATAAACTGCTTTCCGTTACACGTCTGCTCACATAATTGGAAACGTATACAAGAATCAGTCCGACTATTCCGTTTACAAGACCAACTGCCGCCGCAAGAGAATACTGACTGTTTTCAAGTCCCACACGGTATATATATGTAGAAATTGTATCAGCGGTTTCGTAAGTTACCGGCTGATACAACAGTATAATATTGTCAGCACCTACGTTAAGAAAGTTTCCAAGCTTTATAATAAACATGGTTACAATTGTAGGCAGAATTGACGGAAAGGTAACGTGTACCATTCTTTTCCATTTATTGGCTCCGTCAATGGATGCGGCTTCATAAAGAGAAGTATCAACCGACATAAGCGCTGCAGAATAAATTATACTGTCAAAACCTGTATTCTGCCACACTGTCATAAAAGTGTAAATACCCCTGAAATATTCAGGCATTGTAAGATAATTTTGTTTTTCCGCCCCAAACAGGGATGCTATTACATTTACAATTCCGTTTGTTGCGCAGAATCTTGTAACAAGACCGGTTACAATAACTGCAGAAACGAAATGCGGAATATAGCAAGCTGTCTGAAAGGCTTTTTTTAGTCTTTTTCCTATTACCTCGTTAAACAGTACTGCAAGAATAATGGGTGCAGGAAAAGCAAAAACCAACTGATACAAGCTTATAAGAACAGTATTTTTAAGAGTTCTTAAAAAATAAGGGCTTTCAAAAAACATTCTGAAATTTTCAAAACCAACCCATTTGCTTCCGTCGATGCCTTTATAAAGACTGTAATCCTGAAATGCCATTTGCAGGCCGTACATAGGCTTATAGTGAAAAAGAACGAAATATAAAACCGGTAATATTAAAAGCGCATATAAAGCTTTATCACGCTTTACATCTCTGTATAATGCAGAGAAATAACTTTTGAATTTTGAATTTACCGGAATTTTTACAGATGTGCTTTCTGTTCTCATATTAACTCCGACCTCTTCATTTTGATATTAACCTCCGTTGTAATTTAATTAGTTGGAAGCCAAAGTCTCCTTTGGCATAAGAATTATGATTACAAAGTCGTTGATGTGCTTTGCAGGGTAATTATAACCCCAAAAAACTTCTCCGGTCAATATACAAAATTTGCAAAAAAATTAAGTCAAATAACAGATTAATCAATTTTTTTTCAAATAATCCCTTTATTTCAAGCCTTTGTTTAAAAACTGCATATTCAAGTGTTGTTTTACCTTGCAAATTTTATCAATTGACTTAAAAATATAATATGTTATAATCATTTTAGAATTATGATAGCAGGCTGTGTTTATTGGCTTGCAGAACAAAGACCTTGATTGCAATACACCTGAAAGGATGAATTGGTTTGAAGAAAAAATTAATAAGTCTGATATGCGCATTTATCTTTATTATATCAGGCACGGTTTTTCATAGCTTCGCAAGTGACGAAAGCATTTTAACTGCTGTTGTTTCTTACGATCCGGAATCTTCAACTGTAACTGTAAAAGGAAACGCAGAGGGAACAATAATCCTTTATATCCCCTCCCTTTCACAAAATGACGGCAGTATAATAATAAAACAGCTTAATGCAAACGGTACATATATGTATTCCTTTACAATGTCTCCGGATGCAAAAAGCGGTAAATATACTGTGTATGTTACAAGTGAAAGTTCGTCAGCCGGCGATACCTTTAATTATATGGACAAGAAAAAGGCTGAATCCGGACTTGAAATAATCAACCAGAAAACTACTTTAACTGAGTTTACCATTGCAATTGAAGAATATGCAACAGATCTTGGAATAAACACTGAGGATGCACTGTATCTTAAAAACAAAGATGAAATTTACAGTCTTCTGTTCACTTTGAAACGCGCATCTACTCCGGTTGATTTCAACAATGCTTTTTATATGGTTTATGCTATTTGCGGGCTTCCCGGTTCGGACAGAAATACAATAGAACAGCTTTTAAACAAGTATTCAACTCAGCTTTCAATTGATTTTCGGAAAGATTACGCAACTGATGAAAGACTGGATGAAAATGCAAAAACAAATTTATGCAACCTGCTTTCTTCCTATAATTACAAAGAAAATCTGAAAACAAAAAGCTTTTCTGCAATTTTTAACGAGTTAAAGCCAATCAGCTGTATACAGAGCGCTTTATCCTGGCAGAAACTGAAAAAAGTTTTAACGGAAGATTTCGATTTTTCTTTTGTTAATTCCAATATAAGCTACAATTCGTTAAGAGATAAAGACCGTGTATTTCAGCTTATGATGCAAGGAAGCTTTGATACTTTACAGAAAGCAGAACAGTTGTTTTCCGACTGTGTTGTCGTTGCATTCAACGAAGAAAACCGCACCTTCATACCATCCGGTGGTGGCGGAGGTCCAAGCGGCGGTGGCGGCAGTTCCTACGGTGGAAGCAGTGCTGTTACTGTACCCTCACCGGCTCCTGCACCGTTAAAACCGGCTTTTACTGATATCAATAACGAGCATTGGGCATACCGTGCAGTAGAACTACTTTACACCGAAGGTGCAGTAAACGGTTATGAAAACAATATGTTTTATCCCGACAACAATGTTACTCGTGCGGAATTTACTAAAATGATTCTTTTTATTGCTGACAACGGCAATGCTGAAAGCCAAAATACATATTCAGATATAAAAAACACCGACTGGTTCTATCCTTATGTTACAAAAGCTGATGCTTTGGGAATTATAAAAGGCTCAGGAAACAAATTTATGCCGGAGGACAATATTACCCGTGAAGATGCGGCTGTTATTGCATACAGATGTCTTAATTTAAGAGGCAAGGAATTATCCGGAAATTTAACTTTCAATGATTCAGACGAAATTTCCGATTATGCAAAAGAAGCAATAGGTGCACTTTCTTACAGCAAGCTTTTAAACGGCTCAGGAAATAATATGTATTTACCTAAAAATAATCTCAACAGAGCAGAAGCAGCGCAAATTATATGCAATTTATTTGAATATTTAAAGGATGGTAAATAATGAAAAAAATAATATTTACATATATATTGATACTGTCTCTTATTTCTTTTCTTTTACCTACTTTTGCTACTGCAGAAATAATTGTAAACGAAGAAATAATGGATGCTAACAAAGCAGCCTTTTTACAGATGCTTGATATTTTCGATGAAGAAACTGCTACAAAAGAAGAAGCCCTGTCACGAGGCGAATTTATCAGCTTAACAGTTAAATCCATGAAATACAGTTTATATACGGGAGATAATTTTTCTGATGTTAAAAAAAGCCATCAGTATTCTTCTTATATAGCAACAGCAAAACAGCTTGGTTTGGTTTCCGGAACAAGCGAAAATAAATTTATGCCGGACGAACCTATAAGTGTTACAGCGGCACTTAAAATTATGATAAATGCACTTGGATACGAAAAAAAAGCTGAATTATTCGGAGGATATCCCGAAGGATACATCAAGGTTTCCAACGAATTACAGCTTGTTAAAACCGCCATTGATATGTCTGATACTCCCCTTGAAAGAAACCGTATAACAGATATTATTTACAGATTTATAAACACACCAATTTGTAAAAACGACAGAATATCTGACGGAAACCTGTATTTTGACTCATCAGACGATTATACTCCCTTAACAGGAATTTTCAAGCTTACAAAAACATCCGGTGTTGTAAAAGTAGCCGGAAATTATTCAATGACTGATTATGACCATACTGAAAGAAAAACCTTAATGATAAACGGAAAAAACTTCAACACGGAAATTGATTCTCCGGAAACATATTTCGGAAAATCCGTTGAAGCTTATTACAATGAGGATGATGTTATAACAGCATTAATTCCCACCCTTTCCAACAAAACAGTAACTATCCCTGCTGATGATATTGTAAACTACAGTTATTTTAAGCTTGAAGCTGAAAATAATAATGATATTATAAGCTATAATTTAGACCGTGGCTTCAGTTTTGTAAAAAACGGCAGATTGATTGACCAGAAAGATTCAGATTTTAAATTTGATTCCGGCAGTCTTACCCTTATTGATAATAATGCCGATAACAAATATGACGTTGTCATTGCCCGTAATGCCGGATATATGGTTGTAACCTCAGCTGACTACTATAATCTTACTTTATACGATACAACCGTAAACAAGCATCTGGTGCTTCAGGAAAAGGATAATTTTATTTACAAAATAAGTGTTTCCGATGAAAACGGAACTGTTACAGAAGCCGATTTCGGAATCCTTTCCAAGGGTCAGGTTCTTACCGTTTATGAAAGCGATGACAAAAAATACTGCGAAATAATTGCCTCAAAAGCTTCCGTAAAAGGTACACTTGAGAGTGTTTATGATGAATATATTGTAATTAACGGAACCAATTACAAGCGTAATTCATATTTTGAAAAGAACTTTTCTGATGTGGGAGCTGGCTTTTCCGGTGAATTTCTGATTGCTTACGATAATACAGTCACAGCTGTAAAAAATCCCGGTTCTGCCATGCGTTACGGATACCTTGTAGGCTATATGGCAGAAACGAAATTAAACGAAGAAATAAAAGTGAAAATTTTAGATCAGGAAAATACTTTTGTTACTCCTGTTCTGGCTGACAAAATCATTTTAAACGGAGAAACATACACCAACAATTCCCCTGCCGTTACTTCCATTTTAACAGATTCCGGAATTGTACGTTATCAGGTTATCAGATATCAGCTTAACAATGAAGGTTTCCTAAAAAAGATTGACACTTCAATTGAAAAAACTGCTGATATGAAGCTTGAGGATATATATAACAGTGATTTTGAAAACGAAGACGCACTTGTAAAATACGCAAGCGGAGCAGAAGCATATCATTACAGCGGTACAAACGCGCTTATACCGGTGGCTTCAAAAGTTTCCGATTCGCTTATCTTTGGTATTCCAAACACTCTTTTAAATGCCACCAAAGTTGAATTGCACAACGTGGACGATTTTGAAGTTATAACAACATCGCAATTAAGTCCGTCAAAAGCATATACTGTTGATTTATATGATCCTGATGAGGAAATGAGTGCAGGCGTTATTGTTGTTTATCTTAACAAAACAAATCCTGAGAGCGAAAACCACATAAGCGGCGGAGCATTTGTTGTTGATGAAATTCTTACTGTACTTACTGATGAAGGAGACATTGCAACTCAGCTTACCCTTTACAACAAAGGAAGCTTTGTAAGATATATTCTTTCCGATGAAACTGAAAACAGATTAAAGCAGAACAATGCTATGCCTGAAAGCGGAGATATTGTAAGAATAACACTCAGCTACGGCGGAGAAATAAAAAGTCTTTCTATAGATGCAAAATACAACGAATCAACACATACAGCAGATCTGTCTGCTAATGCAAAAGCACAGGACCAGGTAGGAAATCCCTATTACAAGGGTACTGTTTACAATGCAAGCAGGCAAACCATAGTAATAAAAGTAAGCGAAGGGCCTACAGGAAAATATACTCTTGTTGATTCTATGACTCCGTTATCGCTTAACGATTCAACACAGTATATTAAATACGACACAAAAAACAGACGTGTTAAGCCTATGCGAAATGACGAGATTTTAAGCTATCTGGCAACCGGCACAGATACAACAAACGCTGTTGTAAAAACAACTTATCAGCGTGCATCAATGGTTGTTATTTATGATTAACACTTGAAAATGCTGATACATTTATGGTATAATATACCTGAATTATCAATATGGGGAACTTTACATGAATAAACAATTAAAAAAACATACAATAATTATATTTTCTATATTGCTTATCCTGAGCACAGCTTTGTGCTCAGGCTTATGTTTTTTCTCTATTGAAAATAACAACAAAAAGAATCTTAATTTTTCTCAGGCAAACTGTCAGATGCTGGCAACCTGGAACAATGTTCGTGTAAATTCTGCAAAAAACATTTTTGCCAATCTTCAAACCGATGTTGATATATCAAGATATGCTCTTACAAAAGACAGCTGGTATACCCTTACCATAAACGACAAAATTAAAACCTACGCTCACATTTACGGTAATCTTTATTTTGACGTTGGGATTTACAACATTACCGAAAAAAAATATTTTGCAAAAACCGAGGTTATTAATTTTTCCGAATCGGATTTTCCCGAAAGAGAAGGCTCATTCAAATACCGCCACGGTCAGGTGTTTTACGAAAAGAAATCTTATATAAATGATCTTGAGCTTGTTTTTATATATATTTTATATGATGATATGAGCTCGGTGTTTTTTGACGAAAACAGCACTAATGCACATTATTACGTGCTTAACAACAATGATCTTATTTTCTCAAATGACACAAAACCGGTAATAAGCAATTTAAAAGAATTGACAGAATCAAATTCTGCAATAGCCGGATATTCTGTTTCCTGTGTTGTTTCGGAAAATTTCAAATATGTTTACTGCATAAAAAACACATTCCCCTATGCATCGGTTATTCCGCTTATTCTGATTTATATATTGCTGATATTGGCATCATACGTGTTATCAAAAAAAATAGTTGCATCATTTTCAACGCCTGTAAGAGAATTTATTGATGAATTAAAGCAGATAGAATCCATTTCGGACATAGAAACACTTGAAGACGGCTTACAGAACATAAAAAATATGCAAACCAACATTACCGAAATAAAAAAAGAAGCTCAGATAAGACAAAAGCTTCTTATTCAGTCATATTTATCTGATTTATATCACGGTATACTGGTTGACTACCACGCCAACAATATTATAAAAGAATACAGCATTGATATTATAAATAAAAATCACAGACTTATTTTAGCCTCCATTGTTAACGATACGGAATGTGCGGCGGTTTACACAGTTGCAGGTGTTCCTTTTATTAAAAACGATATAATTGAAATACTTATCGGGAAGTTCCCTTCCATGCTGTATTTTGACGATTATTACAACGGTTTTTGCATAATTACGGAAGATTCAGAAATTGATTTTTATGAAATACTGGAAAATTTATCAAATACATTACAAATTGAATTTAACATTGATTTTAAAGTTTGTATAAGTGACAGAGTTAAAGGTTTAAAAGAAAGTACGGCAGAATTCAATAAATTACAGCTTATAAAAAACAGCGTATTTTTTATTGATGATACAAAAAATATTTATGAATCTTCAAAAACAAAGATTAATCTTGAAGCTGATGTTTACTACCCCATTGAATCGGAAAGACAAATTATACAGTCAATTGTAAACGGTGAAACAGCTCTCGCTGAAAATCAGATTAAACATATTATTGAAGCAAATCTTGTTCACGCAAATAAATTTAATCTGATAATGCTGAAAAACAGCTTAATTGTTACAATAAACCGTATTTTAAAAAGTATAGACAAAACATTAAACGATTTATACCCCGGTTCGGTATCATTGGATTTTTCGCTGGAAAATCTATCTTCCGAAGAAATAAAGAAGAAGCTTTTTGATATGTTTGTTCCCATTCTCAGCTACACCGGAAGCGTAAAATATGCCGAAAACGAAAAAGATATAATTGAAAAGTTTATTTCTGATAATTTATGCAGAGATATAAGCCTTTATGAATTAGCTGAACATCTTGGGTACTCACATTATAAAACAAGCCGGGTATTTAAAACATTATTCGGCGAAAATTTCAAAACTTATTTAAACAAGAAAAAGGTTGAATATTCAAAAGAGCTTTTGCTAAAAGGACATAAAATTTCGGATGTATCTTCAAGTATAGGCTGTAACTGTGTAGAAACTTATATAAGAATTTTCAAAAAATACGAGGGTATCTTACCCAGTACATTCATAAAAGATAATTTAGAGCAATAGAAGATGCCGAAAAAGGAAGGTATATTTCGTCAACCCTCTCAGTCAGCTAACGCTGCCAGCTCTCCCGGAGTGAGAGGCTTTTCACCGGCACTTTTTCATTGATAAATAATTTTTCTGCGGTAGACCAACTTTTTCGACAGTAAGAAGCCACCCATTTCGGGTGGCTTCTTACTATCTGATTTATTATATTTCGCCGATTGCCTTAGCCAATATCATCATATTAAAGGCCGTTCCTATATGACAGTTTATCCAGAAATTCTTAAGTACTGTACTGCAATCCTTTGTCATCCAATGAGTTGGAATAACTCCGGTCTCCGGATTTTGCATTCTCGTTACCGAATCGCCAAGAGCACAGGCTTTTTCAAGGAAAAGGTCATCACCTGTTAAAGAATACATATCAAGAAAAGCCTTTATAACTGCAGCTGTGCTTCCATCAATCGGAACATGCCAGTTATACTGCTCCAGAGCCGCAGGTGAATACCAGTATTCTTCCGGCCCGTAATGCGGATTCCATGGTGCAAAATCACCCCATACAACGAACTGGTCTTCTACAAAATGTATCAGTTCTTCCGCTTCCTTTATCATTTCAGAATCATCAGCCATATTATTTACAATATAGTTAATCATTCCGTCCGCGCTAAGGTGAGTAAGATTTGTATAACCGGCAGTCAGCGGAATATCTTCAAACTGACCTTCCCAGTTATATGTGTCCAGACGTGTTTTCTTAATATATTCAAAATAATTACGTTCCAGATTATGCCAGCATTCTTCCCCTGTTATTAAATAAAATTCGTTTAAGAAATCAAGAATTGCAAAATGTCCGCAGCAGTTGGGTGAATCAGATTTTCCTGTTTTTTCAGATACAAGAAGATACCAACTGCCATTTTCGAGTACATTTTTTCTGTAATACTCTGCTATTTTCTGTGCCGCTTTAAAATATTTTTCATCTTTTGTTGCCTTTTCAAGTTTAAGATAGGAACTTCCCACCATTGCAGGATAAATGGTCATCAGCATATCCTTACGCCCGTCAGCAGCGGGAGCAGTTTCATCAACAATTTCTTTAATAAGACCTTTAAAAGAATACGTTGGCGGAAGCCCTGCAAGTGCGGAATCCTCTCCGTATGTAATGGAAATAAGATAATCAGCCGCATTTGAAGCTATTTTAAGTGCTTTTTCAGCGTTTTCCGGTTCCAGCTCTGCATAGGAAACCATTGCATTAATAATACTGCTTATGGTTTTTGAAGGATAAACATTATGATAGTAATCGGGCTTTGGAACACCGTGAGTAAGCCAGTACTGTGTTGTTGCATCGTAAAACACATATCTGAAAGCTTTTACTGAACATTCCTTATACGAGCAGGCTTTTCGGGGCAACGATTCACGCCCCGGAAAAGGCATCATTTTGAAAAATGTTCTTGCACCGGCAAGATAAGTTACTCCGCTTTTTTCGTGAACTGCCTCTACCTTAAGTTCAACCATTCCCGGTGCTATATTCCTCCATATGGGAGTAAGAGGTGCAGTAGGAACATCGGCTTTAAAGGAATGTTTTTTTCCGTTACTGTCAACAGCTGTAAACACATATTCCTTTGTTCCGGGGATTAAAGGAAACAGAAAATCCGGTGCAAACATAAATTGTGAAGCATTAACATTCCAGAACGGTTTTCCGTTTACCCCTCCCCTGCGAACTGTTTTAGTATCGCTACAGTATTCATTAAGTGCCTGTATTGCAAATTTATCCATATTGATATTACCTCCGTTTTTTTAATATTATAATATCAAAATCAACTAATGTATATAGAAAAATTCCATACGTTAATGGAATTTTTCTATTTTGAAATTAAAAAAGGCTGAGAATTACTCAACCTTTTAAAAATTTACTCTTCTGATTTATTTTTGCTTCTGAACGCTCCGGGAGATTCTTTTACGTGCTTTTTAAAGAAGCGTATAAAGGAGCTTGAATTATCATATCCGAGAACACCTGCAATTTCAGATATTGTCATATCCGTTTCACTCATTAATTTTTTCGCCTGCTCAATTCTCAGATTATTAACAAAATCCTGATAATTCATTCCTATTTTTTTCTTTATATAGCCCGACAGATAATTGGGATTCATATTGAATTTTTGCGCAACTATATCAAGAGAAATATAATTGGAATAATTCTCTTTTATATAATCAATTATCTGGTCTTCTCCTGCATTCTTCATTTGAAAAATCCTTTCAGCTACAATTCCCGAAAGAGCGAACAACTTAGCCTCTTCCTTATTTATATTTACAAATTCACATTTCGGGTTATTAAGCATTATCATATCGTAACCAATGCCTCTCATATCTATGCTGTTCGAAGAGGCGGTAAATTCCAGTACGGATATAATTTCGCAAAGAAATTTTTTATATACTGAATAACTTACCATATTTTTATTATTTGAATAATCCGAAAAACAATTTTCTGTTTCTTCCCTGCCCTTATCCAGAATACATTTCTGAAGCATTTTTCCGGCATTTTCAAACAGATTTTCGTTGCTTTTATTAACAACATCGGAAATAGTGTAAACAGCTTTTTCCAAAGATGCATTTCTGTTGCTGAAAATTTGTTCTATTTGCTTTGAGGAATAAGAAAGCTCAGATATTAAGCTGACTGCATCTGAAAACACAGCAAAAACATCGTTACCCATAAGGCGAATCTTCTCCACCTCATTTTCAACTTTTTCGTACAAAAGCTTTTCATCAGGGCAGTTAATAACTGCAAAAAGTGAATTTTCACTCGCATTGAAAACTGTGAAAAAACATTCCTCGCGGGTAAGAAAATCTTCAATATATTCCTTTATAAATGCCACATCTCCATCACAGCTTACAACAAAGAACTTTAAAAGCAGAAATTTTTCATATTCCATACTTCCAAAATACGCATCTTGCATTTCCGCTTCCACAGAAGCATTATTTTCAAGTATATCTTTTAAAATAACAACCTGCATCCGTTTTGTACTGTTTTCAATAATTTCGGTGTATTTTTCATTTTTGAAATTCATATCGGTAATATAGCTGTTTATCATTTCAAACTCGCTCTGATTATCCTTATGCTCGGTGTCTTTAAGCATATCGTTTAACAATGCGGTAAGAGGAAAAACAATTTTTCTTCTGTACACCGCTACAAGAAATATCATTACAAGAAGAATGACAATGTAAGAATATACAAACGGATTCATTACCATATTAATTTCATTAAGAAGCATTTTACGGGGCAGAAGCATATGACATGTCCAGCCCACACTTTGAAGATTTGCGTATGCATCGAAATGCTCTTCGCCATTTATATCAAGAGAATTCTTCTTGATATCAGAATCATCTTCTCTGAAGCCAATTGACGAAAAAAGTTCTTCATCGGAACATTCTGTATTATTATATATTAAATCTGTTTCCGATAAAATAACCAGTTTTTTCCCCTCAGTAATATTCTGACCGAAAATCTCCTCCAGACGTTTATAGCTTACCATTACATTAACTGTATATCCGTTTGCAGGAACAGAGAAAAGCAAAACTTTTCCGGTTTCAGTACTTCCCTTTTTTTCAAAATACGGAACTGTTCTTATAACATTTTTCTGACCGGACATTTTTGCAATTTCCTCATAATAATAATTGGCTCTGAGAAAATATTTTTTGGTAAAACGTCCGTCCTTTGAAAATGCAACATTCTTATTATCAAAAACTACAACAATATCATCAACAAACAGGTTCTCTTCTACAGTTCGTGATATATCTGCACTTGCGTCTACAAGAAGCTCTATAAATCTGTAATCCGACTCGTTGCATCTTGTAATTTCGTTTAATGCAGTATCGTTGATGTAATTGTTGATTATTGCATTGACAACATTCATTTCGGTATCAATCTGCTTAAATAATGCTGTTGCATATTTTTCGTTTGTTTCAATCATATTTGATTTAACTTTGGAATATACAAACGCTCTTGATATGGACATTCCGCAAAAAAGGAAAAGCATCGCCAGAATAATCGAAAGCAAAATAAATTTACGCAAACTTCGGTAGTTAAAAAAATCTACGATTTTTTTCCTTACAGTTTCCATATAAAACCTCCGTTTTTTAATCAGAAAGCTTCGTGCGATGTAAGGTTATGTAGTTATTATCGTGGAAAGTATGTGCACCGTTAAAAGCAGTTCGTGAAGCAATTATCATTTCATCGCCTTCAAGCAATACCGAAGGATACTGGAAGCCTACATACTGCTTATCCATTTCTTCATAGTTAAGAACATCCTTAACAAGTATCCATTCCTTCAAATCCTTTGATTTATAAACCGATAAAATATTTCTGAGCGGAAGGCGGTTTCCTATTGAATAATAATATCCGTCTTCATGCTTTATAATATCAAATTTTGTATGCCCCATCGGGAAATCTGCAACTTCCACAAATTCAGGCATTTTTTCAGGATTTTCGGAATCCGCTTTTATTATCCACGCTTTATTTTCTGCGTATCTTAAGAAGTTTATTACTTCACCTTGTGGATTTTCAATAAGTGCACCTTCAATTGCACCCGGAATATCCAGAGCACCGGGATTTTCCTTGTTATGAGGTAAAAATCCGGTACAACACCAGTTTTCTGCAACAAGTAAATCATCATTTACATCTATGGAATAAACGGCATTTGAAAACTGCTTATGTTTCCAGGAACCGTAATCAACAGCAAGCCAAAGTCTGCCTTTTGCATTCAAAATAACGCAGGGAGCTTTATGCAAGCCGTTTTCATTGGTTGATGCACTTCCACGATGTATAACAGTTGGCATAGTCCATGTTTTGCCCTCATCGTCAGAACGGCCTATCAGCAAATCTCCGTACTCACAGGATGCGGCAATGGAATAAAGGCTTCCGTTATGCATAAATAATTTTCCCCAGAAACACGGGAATAATTCGGTAAGATAGCTCCAGGTTTCACCGTTATCATCACTTTCGTAAATAATTGAAAGATTCTGAGGTGTTGAATGACCGAAAACATCCATTGAAAGAAGAAGCTTTCCGCTTGGAAGTCTTACAAGAGACGGACTGCACAGACATTTTCCCGAAAAGCTGTAGCAGGTGTCTTCAGGATGAAGATAGTTGATTACCTGCCCGGGAACAAAGCCTGTTTTGGCAATTCTTACATCACTTTTGTATCCATCTTTATTTTCTATATAAAGCTCGTATTCTGTATCAGGCTTTAATCCGGATATAACAATCTTTTTATCTGTTAATTCCAGACTATTTTCGTATTTTTCTTCTGTTCTTTCCTTATAATAAAGCGTATGAGTTTCGCTTTCTGAATTATCAAGCCATTCTATAAGAACACTTGTTTCCGAAGGTGCAACACGACAGATATAAGGGCTTACAAAGCTATCGTTTCTGTCTAGCGGTATATAAGGTCTGTAATTCCATTTATTATAGCCTCTCATCGCTGTATTCCTCCTATTTGTATTCTTTTAACAAATCAATTACATAGTTTTCAAAGCTTACGCCCTGACGAATAACCATTTTTTCATACTCTGTACATTCTTTTTTATTTTTCCATCTTGTATCAAGCTCCATTGGAACACCAACAAGATTCATATGATATTTTGCAGTAATCGGGTAATGCATACATTCCGTAAAAGCATACATTGAGAAAAACTCCTGAACTCTTTCGGCAACTTCGGGATATTTTTCGTAATTTTTGCAAAGCCATACAACAACATCAGGATGGAAGTTTGCCATAATTCCGGAATAACCTGCACATCCTGCCTTTAGTGAATGAAGTGTAGTCTGAGCATTTGCATTGAATAATTTTAAATCTGTTCCTTTTAACATATCCGCTCTTTTAACAAGCAGATCGGGATCACAGCAGGTGTCTTTAATAAATTTGAATCTGCCGCTTTCAACACACCATTTTATAATATCATCGCTTAAAAGTCTTTTATAAGGTGTGGGACATTCATAAATACCAAGAGGAAGGTTTGGATCAATTCTGTCCAATACATATTTGGCGTTTTTAAACCACTCTTCGTCACCCCAGTTATGCATATCAAATCTGTTGCTTACCAGAACAAAGGCATCTATACCTGTTTTGGAAATTTCTGTAATTTCTTTTATCTGTTCGTCTAAAGAATCACTGCAATGACCGGATGCAACAACCGGAATTTTTCCTTCAGCCGCTTCCACAACAGTTTTTGCAAGCTTTATTCTTTCATCCAGGCTTAAGAAAAACATTTCGCTGGACTGACATACTGCAAATATCCCGTCACAATTATGCTCAAGATACCATTTTACAATACGATTTGCAGCTTCATAATCAACCATTCCATCCGCAGTAAATGGAGTAATCATTGTTGGGTAAACACCGTTTACAATATTTTTATACATAGTAATAATCACCTTTCTTTTATTTAAGTAATTATATTCTACCTCTTTTTTACTATATATTCTTTTCAAAATATCAAAATAATTATCAAAAACTAAGTTTTTTGTTGAAAAATAAAATATTTTGAGTTATAATATTATAAAGAGAGTAAAAAGGAAGATTGATTATGATTAATTTTGAAATTAATAAACGTCTTGCTACCGACTATATTCAGGATAAAAGAATGCTGTCTGTGAAAAAATCCACCATTACAAATAATGTTGCCTTTCACGCACACGATTTTTTTGAAATTGAACTTGTGTTAAGCGGCGAAGGTACGCAGATTTTAAACGGCAAGGAATACGAAATGAAAAAAGGAACTCTTTATCTGGTTACACCTCTTGACTATCATCAGATAACTGTTACTAAAGCACCTATTGATCTTTACAGTATCAAGCTTTACGAAAATTTTCTTCCATATAATCTGCTGAACATTATTCTGAATTCGCAAAGCAATATTTTTTTCGACGATAATATAACACTTTACGACAAAGCTCTTAATCTGTGTAATTTACTTTATGAAGAATATACAAGGAGTTCTCCCGAACCTAAATACATAGCAAACATTGTTGAATGCATTTTTATTCTTCTTGCACGTAATTTTACAACTCTGACAGATATAAAATCTTCTGGATACAATCCTATCCAAAGTGCTGTTATTTATATGAAGCTTCATTTCCAGGAGGATCCACCGGTACAGAAAGCCGCTGAAATATGCTATCTTTCTACAAATTATTTCAGCAGTATGTTCCGTAAATATATGGGAAAAACATATTCGGAGTATCTTACTGAGCTTAAGCTTGATTATGCTAAAAAGCTGCTTCTTACAACAGATTTATCCATAACCGATATTTGCTTTTCAAGCGGATTTTCTTCTGTTTCCAATTTTCTGAAAGCTTTCAAACAAAAAATAAACATTTCACCTAATAAATTTCGCAAAGAAAACCACAATATGTAAAAAACGGTCAGTAAAATTCAACTTTTTACTGACCATTTTTTTATTTTCCATAACGGGTGTCAAGCATATTACGCATCACTTTTACTGCAAATTCTGCTGTTTCTTTTCTGAAATTATCGCCGAAATGCTGAAGGAATAATTCCATATTATATACACCGTCAAAGCCGATTTCATCCAGAGCATCAAACACATCGTTCCAGTCAATATCCCCTGTCATCGGGATTTTATGCTGATCTTTAATCTTATTGTTATCGTGAAGATGCAACACAGAAATTTTTTCTCCAAGCATTCTGATAACATCTGCCGGACTTGGATTGTTTTCGAATCTGTATGCTTTATTTGAATGCCCCGTATCAACACATACGGAAAAATACTTTTTATTATCGTCAACCGCTGCAATTCTGTTATATGTTTTAATAAATTCGTCTATATTTCCGAAAAAGTCGCAGGCATCCCAGCGAAGTGCATCGCCAAAGGTTTCGGTTGCAATCTGCACATTGTATTTCTTAGCGTGAACAAGAAATCTCGTAAACATTTCGTAATTAAGGTCACGCATAAGCTTAGGATCGGCGTCTATTCCCATTTTAAAGGATGTAACACCGTGCATAACACAAACAGGTGCGCCAAGAAGACTGGTTACAAAGCAATCGATTCTTGCATTTTTATCATCTGCATCATTTTGCTCTGTATCATTTGTAAATCCATCAATTCTGCCGTGTGTCTGTGAAATTTCAATTCCGTTTTCATCTGCACATTTTTTTACTCTTGTAAAATAATCGGCAATTTCATCATCGCTTTTAGAATAAATTGAATCGGGATTTCTGTAATCATACTCTTTTGTAAAAAGATTAAAATCAATTGCATCTGCACCTATACTTTTCACAAATTTTATAATTTCAAAATCGTCCATTACTGTTTTAAGTCCGCCGACTGTTAAACCAACTTTTTTCTTGCTCATTTTAATTATCCTCCGTATCTGTTGTCAAGTATATTACGCATCACTTTAACTGCAAATTCAGCAGTTTCTTTTTTGAAATTCTGCCCGAAGCAATGCAGGAAAAGTTCAAGGGTATAGTATCCGTCAAACTTAACTTCATCAAGTGCATCCCATACATCGTCCCATTCAATCGAACCGGTTAATGGAATTTTATGCTGGTCACGAACTTTATTGTTATCGTTGATATGTAAAACAGAAAGCGAATCTCCAAGCATTCTTATGGAATCACCTACACCGGGATTTCCGGGGAATCTGCTTGCACGGAAAGAATGACCGGTATCAACACAGGTTGAAAAATATTTTTTGTTGTCACCCACAGCACAGGTTCTGTTATAGCTTTTTAAAAACTCATCCATATTACCAAAAAAATCACATTTTTCCCAGCGCATTGCATCCCCAAAGGTTTCCGTTGCAATCTGCACATTGTATTTCTTTGCAAAAACAAGGAATTTATTGAACATTTCAAAGTTTAAATCTCTCATGAATTTCGGATCAACATCAATCCCAAGATGAAAGTTTGTGCAAGCGTGCATAACACAAACGGGAGAACCTAAAATACTTGTGATGAGGCAGTCCTTTCTTGCGTTTTCTTCCTCTGCAATGTTGTTTTCCTCATCGGTTGTAAAACCGTTTATTCTGCCGTGAGTCTGACAAATTGCAAGACCTAAATCATCGGCACATTTTTTTACTTTTGTGTAATATTCGTAAATTTCATCATCGCTTTTGCTGTATATCGACTCCGGGTTTCTGCAATCGTAATTATCGGTATAAAGACAGAAATCAACACCGTCTGCACCTATACTTTTTACAAATTTTAAGGTTTCAATATCCCCTAAATCTTTCTGAAGTCCGCAGGTTGACAGACTAACCTTCTTTTTGCTCATAATATGATCTCCTTTGATACATCTATATTAATAAAATCTGCTTTTAAATTAAGAACTTTTTTATACACAGTCTTATCTGCTACTCCAAAAACAGAAAGTTCAAGTCCATTATTATGAAGTCTTTTTATAAATTCATCAGTTACATAACTTACATGACAATGAACACCGTCAAATCCGTAGTTTAAAACATAATCAACTATATCAAGATTATGGGTATGTTCTGTCATAAAAGTAATAAAAACCTTTGTATCAGGATATTTTTCTTTTATTTCCTTAAGCATTATGTGGTTATATGAAGTTATATAGCATTTATCAAGCATATCATATTTTTCAATAATGCCCATAATCTGATTAACACAATCATTTTTAAAGCAGAAATCAGGACGCGCATCATAGCTTATTTCCACACCTAAAAATTTACCGCTTTCCTTAACTTCTCTGACAACATCCTCCATTAACGGGATTCGTTCCGGAACATATTCTTCGGAGAATTTCTCCCCTACGCTAAAGGACTGAAAATTATCCGCTCTGTAATTATAAATATGTCCGTCTTTATTTTCGCATCTTCCGAGAGGTACATCACGATGGACAATAACTGTTTTATCAAGGAGCATCTGCACATCAATATGAACACCGTCAACATCTGCCTTGCAAGCCGCATTAACTGCCGCCATAGTGTTTTCCGGATATTCGTTTTTAAAGCCTCTGTACGCCATTAACATTACTTACCGCCCCTTTCAAGAAGCCATTCGTTTTTCACCCGCATGGCAGTTTCAATATCATCGGTAACAAGGTAATCAATTCCCCAGTCAAGACAGTTTCTTATCATTTCAGGATTATTCTGCGGCCAGGTGCTTACCTCAAGATTCAAAGAATGAAGTTTTTCTACATTTTCCTTTGTCATCTCGTCACGCCTTAAGGTGAAAATATCAAAGCCATTTTTTAGTGTGTAGTCAATAACATCCATTTCGTGGTCGTAAAGATAAAGCATTGATATTTTCGCTTCGGGGTATTTGCTTTTTAATCTTAAAAGCATCTGATGATTAAGCGAAACAAACGCACATCTGTCCTCGAAGCCGTATCTCTTTATAAGAGGAAGCACAATATCCTCCTGATATTTTATAAAAGGACATTCCTGACGTACATCCGATTTCATTTCAATTAAAAAAAATAAATCCTTTTCCTGCATATATTTAAGCAAATCCTCAAACAGAGGAATTCGCTCAAACGCAAATTCCTGTGCATATTTCTCGCCTACGCTGAAAGACTGAATGTTTTCACGGCGGTAATCGTAAATATTCCCTCCTACATTCTCACATCTGCCAAGAAGGAAATCGTGATGTATAACAGGAGTTAAATCGTGAAGCACAAAAACATCGGATTCATAACCGTCTGCATTACATTCATATGCTTTTTTAAAAGCACTCATTGTGTTTTCAGGACAAATGCGGTTAGCGCCTCTGTGAGCAAGTATTTTTGTCATACAAAAACTCTTCCTTTCTGTTAAAAAGGCAGAGCAGTTAAATCTTGCCCTGCCTTTATAAAATTAGTTTTTAGTTATTGTAACATTATAAGTATAAGCATATGGAGTTGTTTCAGCAGCTTTTGCATAGTTGTTTAAGTTTTCCCATACAGAAGCTTTTTTGCCCCATACATCTTTAAGTGTTATTGAAATGAAATCTTTATGAGAAGCAAATGAGCTGTCGTTAAGCTTTTCATTAAGCCATTCGTATGCAACATCTTCATCTGTATATTCAATATTATTTGCAATCATAAGCTCATCACAATATGCACTGCAACGTGTTCTGTGCTCGTAAAATCTCTTCTGGTTAGTGTTTTCAAACAATTCCATAGCTTTAATCTGACCTGCATAAAGCTCGTTACCTGAAATATTTACACCCTTTGAAAGCTTTGAAGCACTGTAAGTTCCAAGAACTGCATCGTCAACCTTAAGAGTATATTCACCGTCTTCCAATCCTGCAATCTTAATAATTTCGCTGTTGATTTCTCCGGTTATGTCATAACCGTAATTTTCAAGCTCAATATATTTATCGGTTACTGCCATAGGAAGTCCCTTGGGAGAATATTTAAAGCTTACACCATCTTCGGTTTTTGTAAATTCAGAAACTCGTGCATTGTTTAAAACTATACTTCCGTCTGCAGCAACGTCTACCATGATTTTTGCATCGTCGCCAAGCTGCTGCTTAATAAAGCTGTATGCAAAAGCTACATCACCAAGACCGTTAAGATGGATTCTGTCGTCAGATAAAAGTTTTCCTGTAACAGAAGCGCTGGCTCTTATTGCATCGTTGATTTCATTTGTGGCAGTCCACATATCAATCAGCTCAAGATTGTAAGTTTCAGCAAATTCTTTCATTTTATCTGCAACTTTTCCAAGACCTTCATTTACACCTTCGATAGCTGCGCTTAAGCCTTCTGCTTCTGCATCATCGTCGTATAAGGAAGGAGTAATAAGTGTAAGTTCGATATCATTTTCCTTACAAAGGTTAATAACCGCTTCTATATTTTCATAGCACCAGTTAAGATATTTTTCTGTATCTCCATCGGGATATTCAGAATGATTAATATCGTTCATACCAATCATCATCGTTGCAACGTCGGGCTTTTCGGTGTATTCGTTATTTAAAATATCCCAGTCAAAACGTGCTACAACCTTGTTTGCATTACCTCTGGAAATACCTTTGTTATAAAATACTATGTCACGTTCAGGATATTTCATATTATAATAATGCTCAATATATTTTTCGTAGTTGCAGCCTGCTGTAATACTGTCGCCAATCATAGCAACTGTAAGAGTTTCGCCATTGTTAAAGCTTACATCATTTGTGTTTGTAATGTCCGCTTTTCCGTAAGGAGAAATAGTATTATCGTCAGACCAGATGAACGCTTTTACAGAAGCAATATTTGCATCTATTACCTGAGTACCGGTAAAATCAGAAGTTGTCACTTCATCAGCTTTTGCTGTTTTTGTTTCGGAAATTTCTACATTTGTAAGCTTTCCGGAAATATCATAGTATGCAAGAACAAGCTTATAAGATGGCATTTTTCCTGCATTTAGTACTTCAGCACAAGCTTTAACTGTATCTCCGGTTTTAATATATATACTTCCGTTTTGATTTTTAAGTGTAACCTTAGCAGTGTCTATATCTGTTTTTACACCGTCCATTGTGAACATTTCCATTATATCATCAAATACAGCACCGTTGGAATCTGCAAGTCCGCTTACATTTAATATGTAGGTTACACCTGCAAGTAAATCGGTATTAGGTTTGATGTAAAGCTTGCTGTCTGAAACATCGTTTACAAAGGAATATTCGATATTGCGACCATATTCATCGGTTATTGTGACAGCATCGTAGATATTGGTTGTATTGATATTTGTTTCAACAGTTGTATCTGCATCAATTATAAACTGACCGTTTTCACAAGCTACACTTTTTACTACAGAATCAACAACCGGATATATCTTTATATCATCAAAGTATTTGTTAAGACCGCCTTTTTTTCCGTAAAATCTCAGCTGACTTAAAGATGCCGGAGCATTTCTGAAAGGATATTCTCCGCAAAGTGAACCGTTAAGCCATAATTTAAAGGTCTGCGTTTCTACATCTGCAAGAATCTTAAATGCATCCCATTTTTGTTTTGAAGGTGTTGCAACCCACTGTGCCTGAGCATTGTTATCAACTCTTGTAATTCTGCCCTGTTCAATATTAAGCGGAGCACCTGTTGTAGGCTTGTTATTTTCCTGAAGAACAACTGTAACTGAGTTTGCGGTTGTATCCGAATAGGGATTATAAACCTTAAATTCGGCAGCTATCTTTTGTGATTCAGGAAAAGTATAAATCATATTTTCTTCCGTTTCAGTTATACCATTAATTACCATATACTGACCATTGTTACCTGTGGTTGCTGAAAGAGCCGCATCATTTTTTACAGTTGCAACAGACATAATTTTTCCGGCTGCAGGAGTTTCACCAATTGCATACTCTTCAAAATCCTCGTTAACATAGTAGTTTCCGGGTTTTGAAATTTTCAGATTATCCATTGTGAAAGTTTTACCTGCAGTTGATCTTATGCTGATTTTATCAAGAACAGTAGGTACAGGAGAATTATTTGCTCTGAATCCATACTCACCTTTTAAAACACCATTTATCCAGATTTGTTCTGTCTGAGTTTTTGTATTTGCTCTGATCTTAACATTTGTATATGCGCTATCGCTTAATGTTGCAAGGTTAACTGCATTAGCAGCCAGTGTATTATATACACCAAGCTTTCCATTATTTATAAATATTGCTACACCGGTATTTAGGTGACTTCCGGAACTATTGATTGCATCATAACTGTTGATGTAAATATTACCGCCGGCTGCTGCACCTTTAATATCAAATTCAACTTCAAGTTCTTCGCTTGCAGGGAAAGAATACCAAAGTCTATGTTCAGCTGAAGTAGTATTGTTTATAACAAGAGCATCGTTCTGAACAGTAAATACACCTGTAACTATATTTGTTTTTGAAAGGTCATCCTTTGCAACTCCGGCAACAGGCATCTGACCGTTTGTATATTCATTAAAGTTTTCATTAATGTAAGTGTCATCGGCATTTAAAACACGGATATTATCAAAATAATATTCTCCGCCTCTTACGTCAACTCTTAATGAATCAAGAAGATTTCCCGACTGTACTCTGAACGGGAAGGTTCCTTTGTATCTTCCGTTAAACCAAACCTCGGCAGACTGTGTTTTTGTATCGGCGATAAATCTCATCTGAATCCAATTTGTAATATCATATACTATGCCATCGGTATATCCGCTATTTGCGGTATTCCAGCCTTTGATTGTACCTTTTGAAATTTCAAAAGAAGGCCCTGCATTTACGCTTTTTGAAGAATCATATACTCCAACAAAAGCTGATGCTGTTGTATTAACAATTTTAACGCTGAAATCCACAGCAATTTTAGAAGCTCCCTCAAAGCTGTAGGTTAAGTTGTAATTAGGTGTTCCCTCTTCAGGAGTTTTTGCAGTTCTAACAAGATAGTTTCCAAGTGTTGCATCGTTTGCAACAACCGCGTTTACTGCGTTACCAACAGTTACATTATTTCCTGCTGCAACAGAGTCACCTGCTGTATAGTTCTCGAAATCTTCATAAAGAAGACATCTTCCTCCTATTGCCGTTGCATCTGCCGCACTTACAATACTGATTCCGTTAACAAAAGTAAATAGCATTGCAAGTACCATTACCATTGAAATGATTTTTTTCATTTTCACGTCATCCCTTTCCTTTTTTTTATTTATTTTCGTATTGCAGTTTTATAATTTCACTGCAATAAATTTCAGGAATAATAAAATTCACACGACCGTTTTCTTCTGTAAAATCAAGTGTTTTTTCACCAAAAACAGTCTTAATGCCGGTAATTTTTTCTTTAACCGAAAGGCTTACCGATAGATCCTTTATTTTTACAAGATCTTCTATAACCTCTATGTTTCTGCCTCTTTTTATGGGCGAAGCATAAAGTGTATGAAGAATATAACAGTTTTTCTCAATCTGTTTACGAAGAGTAACCACTCCAAGAGACTGCAAGTCTGTTTTTAAGGTTTTTGCCTCTCCTAAAAGTGTATCAATTGCATAGCAAACAGTATTTTTAAGAATAACGCTTCCGCCTCTTGCGTATTCGGTAAATACCTGCCACGGAATATAAATTCCGTCACGTCCGAGCGCCATTCCCACACCGCTTACATTTCCGCTATCCGGGAAATGCTGATGCGAGCAGTATCTCAACGGTTCACGGTTGAAATACGGAGTGGTTTTTTCGGCAAGAACCGTACATCCGTCCTCCGAAATATCATAAGAGTCGCTGTAGATAACAAAGCTCTCCGGTGAATAATGCTCATTAAGCTCAAATTTAGGGTTTAAAAATGCAGGCTTAAATTTGCATTTTCCGTTTATTTTAATACCAAAATCAAATATGGAATTACCGTTTTCATCAACCGGAGCATCTCCTGCGGCAAGTATTTTACCGCCATCACTGATAAACTTTTTCAATTTGTCCGTTGTATTCTTATCAAGCTTAACTGCATCCGGCAGAATAATAAGCTTATAAGGAGAAAAATCAGCCAATGTATCAACAATTGAAAACAAATATTTTCCCTCAAGCAAAATTCTGTTTGCACCAACATCCGCTTCAATGTTCTTAACATTTGAATCGTGAATACAGCTTTCTGATGACAAAACGGCAATATCACAAACCGCTTTTGAACCCTCTACATACTCCTCGGCTTTTTCAACACGGGAATAAGCGTTTCCGATAAGCTTATAGGTTGCCATATCCATTTTTCCCGATGGATGAAGCTGATCCCCTATAGAGCATTTTGCTCCGAAAGCATTGGAAAGTGCTGTTTCGTAAAGAAGAGCATTGGGATGCTTATATCCGCCGAACTCGCCCCATGTAGTATGGAATTTACCTGTCATTCCAAGATATTCCATTCCGGAATTTTCAACGTAGGAAGCAGACATTGGGAAATGGTCGTATCCCCAGCCGCCCGTTGGCAGACTTTCAAGTTCCAGATGAGAATTGATATCACGAAATTCGTATCTTCCGTGTTTTATATGTCCGCCGTTATGAAAAACGGGAAGTCCGGGTTTATACTTATCAATAGCTTCTCTTATTCTCTTTGCATAGTTAAGATATACCTTTTCCTGGAAATGACGTACTGCCTCTTCATCCGAAATATCGATTCCTTCTTTAGTCATATCTTTTACGCATTTCTGGCAGTAGCACATTTTAACTCCGCAGATATCCATAAATATGCCATCTGCATCATAATTTTTTACTACTTCCTCAACCTGAAGAGCAAGCTCTTCAAGATAATCGGTATTAAAACAAAGATTGTGCCATCCTGGAGTTAACATATCAGGCATTGGCATTGTTGTTTCATTTTTGTTTCTTGCCAGCCATTCAGGGTGAATTCTTGCTGATTTTTCATCTCTTGAAGCAGATAGATAAACAGGTGTTTTTACACCGATTTCGTGCGCCCATTCAATCTGTTTTCCAAGCAAATCAAATTTAAGATGCGGATGCATTTCATTTGCTTTGGTAGGATGATAAGACCATCCGTGATGACATTTGGAAAACACAGTTATTGAATTAACATGTCCTTCCTTTAATGCATTCTGAAAATTTTCTTTACTGAAATTTTCACCTATATTTTCAATAAATTCCGAAGTATGGAAATCAAGGTGTACTTGTCTGAAATTCATATTGTTTCCTCCTTTCCTTACTGCACTTTCATATTTTCAAATGAAGCTGTTTCTGCTCTTTTACTGTCGGAATACGCATAAATTCCGCAAACGGTGTTTTCCATAGCAATATCAAAAGTTTCTATAAAGAAACCGTCTATGTAAACCGATACTGCCTGTCCGTCATATTCCAGACCAAGGAAATTACTGTCGCAATTTTCCATTACAGTTTTTCTGTTAACAGCCCCATTATCCTTATTGCGGTAAACAAGGCTGATTTTATTTCCTTCACGTTCAAGTGCGGCAAAAACTGCGTTGGAAGAAACATCATCTCTTATCATAACACCCGATGGAGTGTTTTCTGACAAAACTTTTGCTGAAACATATGCCGAAGTTCCCTGAACATTTTTATAGACAAATCCTGCTCTGTCCTGCGTTCCATCTTCGTCACCCAGTGCTTTGACGCCAAGTCCTCTTCCGTGAGTTGTAATGGTAATTTTACCTGATTCTGATATTTCTGCAAAATCCGAGGGTACATACTGCGTACCAAGATTTATAAAGCTTCTGCTATCGAGCGTATATTCTGCAGAGCTTATAACTGCCCAGTCTGAAAGAGCGGGAAGAGTTACATACTTTAATCCGTTTTCTTCGTTCACGGTAAGTTTATACGGATTTTCTCCGGGAGCAAAAACAGTAACCTCAGTATCTGAAATTTTTTCACCGCTGAAATACACCTTTACATTTGTCAAATCAGAAGTATTTTCATTAAGAACGTGAATTACCTTGCCGTTTTTGCCTTCACGCATCAACGTATGTACTTTTTCTTTGTCTGCTTTACTTGCAAAGTATTTTGTTTCTTCTTCAGAGGGAGTATCTGTAACATAAACAACAGTTTTTTCATTTTCCTCCATCAAAGAAATTAAATCTTCGGAAATTTTCGCCTTACTGCTGTCGTCAATAAAGATAACCTCAGAATCACTTTCAAACTCAGATGTTGTAATTTTCAAATTATCAATATATCTGTTTGTTCCCGATTTTGATGTTATTCTAAGATAATCGAAAGCACTGATATTGCCCTTTCTGGTAGGCTGATTTGTCATAACACTGTTGTTTACCCATATATCAAAGGTATTTGTTTTTGCATCTGCAACAACTTTTATATGATCCCATTTTTGCTTTGAAGGTGTGCCAAGCCACTGTGCCTGTGCATTTGAATCGTAACGTATTATTCTGTTCTTCTCAACAATAACAGGAACACCTGATATAATGGACTGCTCACTGTCGTTCAAATAAAACTGCAAAGTATTTGTAGTATTATCCGCATAGGGATTATAAATATCAAATTCCATAGTAACCTTTTCGGTACGTGGGAATTTATATTCAATTGTGTCGTCAGCGTTATTTATAATATGAAGATATTTGCCGTCTGCACCTGTACTGAGGTTAAAATAAGTATCATCACCTATTTCAAGACCGCTTTCGGAGGAAAGTACCGCAACGGGAATATCTCCGTTTTTATAATCTTCATAATCATCGCCTGCTAGCTTTTTAACAACATATTCCGGCGTTTGGTTTAAATGCTTATCTCCGCTTAGTATCATCTTAAATGGAATGCCTCTGTCAACAAGTTTTGAAACTGCATTTTTTACATCAGTCTGCCCCATATTGTTTATATCAAGAAGCAAACCAACTTCGGGATTTTCTTCCATGCCGTCAAACAGGAAGGGAAATTCCCTTACAAAGCGAAACATTTCTCCGCATTCATCCTTGGTTCCGTAATATCGGCCAACCCCCTGACCTATATGTACATCCCACGGAACAAGCATATGCTGACCTGTTGCATAAGCATAGGCAACGCCTTTTCTTATGTTGTCATTCATACCGTTTGTCGGGTAAGGTGAATAAATAAAGTTATAATCTATGGCTTTATTAAGATAGCTGTTTGTAACTACATTTATAAAGGATAAATCGGAATCATCCGATTCACCGATACCTCCGTCGAACACGTTATAACAGAATGTGTCATTCTGATATTTAAGTACAGTTGAAAGGCTGGAAACATTCGCCATATACTGTACATCTTCTCCCCATTTTTCCTTAAGGTATTGGGAAACAGATGAATGAAATTTTTTAACCGATTCACGCTGAAATTCGCCAAACTTTGCAAACTCGTTGTTTATAAATTCAGTGTTGTTTTCCCTCAAATCCTTATACTGAGCAAGAGAGGTTATTGCATACTTGCTTTTTATGTAAGTTTTGAAGTTAAACTCATCATCAGTTATACCCCAATTTGCAAGCTCTTCTGTGGTTAAATTTTTTCTTAGCCATTCATCGAATTTTTCAATACAGTTACTGCAAAAGCAACCGTTTAACGTAAGCTGAGCATTTGCCGCCCAATCGTCAAACTGAACATTTCTTATGCCTTTTTGGAATTCCGTGTCAATTCTTTCAAGCAGTACTGTTTTATAGCTTGAATTATTCACACAGCTCCAGTAATAATCCGAAGGAAGCCACGGTGCAACAACATAATTTCCACCAAAATCAAGTGCTCTTGTTCTTGCATTTCCTACCGTTATTGTAACAGATGTCTGAACCTTCGCTCCTGAATCTCTTATTACCTGAAGAGAAGAATTATCACGGATATATGTCCACAGACAACCGGTTGCCATAAACTTTTTTAGTGCATCAGAGGTTGAACCTCCACTTTCATCCGCAGTATGATAGCTTCTTGAAGAAAGGTAAACATCAGAATAATTGTAATCTGAGGTTTCCTCACTGTTACATATTATAAATTCAGCAGGTGTGGAGAATGGAGTTGTGTTCCCTATTTCGTTCCAGAAAAACACAACCATTCTGTAATCAAACAGATTTTTCGGAATATTTACATCAATTACGTATTCAGAAGAAACTGATGTTACAGTGACCTTTTCGCAAACCTGAGCGGAAATAAGAACATCATTATTATCAAACCACGCTATAATGGGTATTATATCGCGGCTTACACCGTTTGTAGATTTAAGAATACCGGAAAATGTTCCCAAGCCGCTTTTGGTAATGACATCATCGCATCCGAAAACCTGCTCTCCTATTAAAACGGAAGCATACTGAAGCTCGCCAAAGGCGGCAGCTGTGCCGCCCTCAGCATAAACATAAGGATTAACAATAGTAAGTGCAAATATAACAAAGATTGTAATAAGTCTTTTCATACCTTTTCTCCTTATTGTTTCAGATAAACTCTGAAATTGTTCCACAATGCATCAGAATTAACTGCGTTTCCGTTTGCTCCAAGCAGAATCTTAGAGAAATCTGTTGCCTGACCTCTGAAATTACCGTCTGCAACAACACATTCACCGTCAATATAAAGAACCATCTTTTTGGTTGCAGGATCAAGCTCAACTTTAATATGATACCACTTATCAAGCTCGTATTCGCAAATATTTGTACTTTTTCCGTTATCAAGATACCAGAAATGAGTATCCGAAACAAGCAGTGAAAGTGCATATTCACCTGCCGAACTGTAAACGTATACAGGCGTTCCGCCTACACCGTTTCTTGTTCCGTCCATACTGCGAAGCATAAAGTCAAATTCAAGAACAAGCGGTTTTTCAATTGGTTCTTCAAATACATATGTTGCCGAACTGTCCTTCTTGGTTGCATTATCCATCATAGATAGACTTCTGTCTGTTTCGGAAGGAACATTTACAACCTTGTTATGTCCGCCGTTTTCGGTGTTTTTAACATATGTCCATCCTGCGGGAAGTCTTCCCGGATCAACACCGTCAAAGTTTTCGTTTATAAATTCTGTAATTTCAGGAATTACGGAAATATCAATTGTATTACTTATTTTGTTTGCACCAAGCAAGCATTCTGCAGTTACGGTTGCATTTCCTATTCCTACAGGTGTAATTTTACCCGAGGCATTGACCTTAAGCACTGATTCGTTGGAAGAAGTGTACTTAATATCAATTACTGACTGGTCAAGCAAATCACCTGCTATTGTTTCGCAAACTGAATTAAGCTTAAGTGTTTTTGTTATTTCCACCTGTTGTTTTTTAGCTTCAATTGTAAGCTTTTTAGGAACTGCAGAAGCATACATATCAAGAAGCTTAACTTCAACATTATCAAACGAAGCTTTTACTGTATCTCCGTTCTGACTTGCCAGGAACACACCGCCAATAGGCTTTTTAAGAGTGAGAGCAACGCCTTTTTCAAGCTTTGTCCAGTTATTGCCGTCGCTTGACATATACGCATAAATTGTACCGTCGTTGTTTTCCAGCTTTGCATATTGAGGCATCTCTTTTATACCTAAAGGAATAATTTCGGCGGTTTTATTATCATCGTATCTTGCAACAAGCACAAGACCGTGATTTTTCTCATATGCAAGTGCGGCAAATTTTGCGTTGGAGGCCGGATTTTCACGAAGCATTAGTCCGCCAACACTTTCTATATCGCCAAGCTTTGCCGAAACACTGTAATTATGCATTATGGATGCCGGAATATTCTTATATACAAAGTTAAGCTGGTCGGAAGCACCTGAATTGTCACCTAAAGAAGTAACATTAAAGCCTCTTCCTGCACTTGTCAGTGTAAATGCATTTTCCCTGGTCTGAACTGCACTTGCCATACTGTCCTTACGAGTTCCTACGGCGTGCATTGTCCAACCATTTTCAAAATAGTTTTCATCAAGGAATTCTGCATCTCCGCAAATTCTTAAAATCGCCCATTCGTTCATTTCGGGAACAGAAACGCTTATTCCGTCTGCAGTTACGCTGTGAGTAAGAAGAACGGGATTTTCTTCCGGTCTGTAAAGCATAATTCTGATATTGCCTTCCGGCAGATATCTTTTGTTTATCTCTACATTTACATTGCTGACACTTTCTTCATTTCTGTTAAGAATGTGAAGAATTTTTGGCATATTCTCGTTTTCGGGAATTTCACGAAGCACAGTATACACATTTTTCTCTGTACTTCTTGACGCCCACATAGTTTGTGCAAGGCTTCCCTTAATATCGTCAACACTTACAAGCTTTGCACCCGAATTTTTAATCAGTTTCTGCTCCTCTTCTCTTACTTTTTCAAGCGGAGTTGCAGTAACGATATATTCAAGATTTTTTACATCATCGGGCGAGATGGTAAAGGAATGTGTTGTTCCGTTACCGTTTCGTGAAATAATATCCCTTGCAGGAATACCTGCTGCAAATACATCAAAGTTTGCTGATCTTACAAGAGGTACTGTTGCATCACGAAGATCCAACAGAATTCCGACTTTTGACGGTATTTCATACTTATCAAAAAGATACGGATACTCTCTTATAAAGTGGAACATGTCACCAATTTCGTCAACCGTTGCATAATATCTGATACTGCCCTTTACATATGTATCCCACGGAACAAGACCATACTGCCCTGTTGCATAAGCAAGTGCTGTAGCCTTGCGGATAAGGGGCATATTATCATCTTCGGGAATTGTTGAGTAGATAAATGTTTTGTTAAGACCTCTGTTTAGATATGCACTTGCAACCTGTGCCTGAAGCTCCATGCTTTCTGTATTTATTTCACCCATTGCAAGGTCGTAAATATCATAGCAGAAGGTGTAATTATCTGTACGGAATCTTATTCCGAAATTATTAGCATTATGGCTGAATTCAATATCGTCTCCTGCAATTTCTTTGAGGTATTTTTTTAGTTCCTTATGGAAATTACGAACAGAAACGTGTGAAAAATCTACCATTACAGCGTTAAGGGGTTCTTTTTCACGAATTGCAAGATATTCATCGTTTGTTTTGATATTATACTTGGAAGCAAGGAAATCGTGATAGTTAAAGCTTTCAATATCAACTATTCCAAATGCTGCAATCTGTTCATTGGTATAATTCTGTTTAAGATATTCACGAATCCCCTCCATACAGTAAGTACAGAAGCAGGAACCCCATGAATTGGCGTCTCCGTTAGCCGCCCAGTCGTCAAACTGGAATCTTGTAACTCCGTTTTTAACGTATGTTGCGGCACGTTCCCACAGATTTGCTCTGTATTTTGGGTTATTTACACAAGCCCAGAAATAGTTTGCAGGCATCCAGGGTGCAACTGTATAACCTCCGTCAAATTTAAGCATACGGCAGGCAACATCGTTTGCACTGTATGTAATTGTAAAGGACCCCTGGAAAGGTACACCTAAGTTTTCTACCGAAGCAACCTCGGCATCCCCTATTGCATATGACCATTTCATCTGATTGCCCATAAAACGTTTTGTCATATCAAGAGTTCCAAGCTGTCCGTCCTGACCGTCCATACGGTAAGAACGGGAGGTAACATATACATCAGAATATTTACCGGATGAATATTTATCTCTTGTATTATCAAATCTGTTTCTTACAAATTCCATCAAAGCACGGTCATTTTCACTGTTTTCGTTGAAAATACGCTCGCTGCTGCTTAAAACAATAAGGCCGTTTTCATTGGTATAAAGCTTCTTTCCGCTATTTTGGGCAAATTCTTCCGCACTAATCATTTTAATGCCGTTATGCTCTGTAATTTTTGATGAATCAATATTTGAATTATCAATATTATTTGCTACAAAATCACAGGGCAGATAAATTTCACCATTAATCATTTCGGGCATTGCAAGCGGATTGTTGTCGTCAATAAAACTGCGTACATTATTTACATATGCCATATTTTCATTTTCGCAAAGTACAACAGCATTTTTCAGTCTTGAAACTGCTTTCTGTGAAAGATTCTGATATTCGCTAAGCAAGGTTTTCTTGCCGGAAAGCATATCATTATCTGCATATTCATCACCTTTGAAATCAGGTGCGCCTTCATAAACCTTAATATCGTCATAGTAGCACACAACCTTACTTGCAGTTGATGAGCTTCCTATATTTACCATACCGGTATTTTCGGTTGCAGTATTTCTGTACTGATAGTTTTCTGCCACCTTCATTCCGTTAACATATACATCAAACATACATTCTTCCGGACTTATATGGAATATGATTTTCTGCCAGTTTCCTACACCGCCTCCGGTGGTAAGTGTTTTCTGCACACCGCCGTCAAAAAGTGCCATTCCGCCATCCATCATTGCCGCAACACTACCCGGAGCTGTTCCTGCACTGTTGAAGATGTATGACATACCTCTTGACTCGGATTCCTTATCGTGCATATAACTGAACTCAACTGTATGCTCCTTATCCGTAGCAGGAATTTTTATGGAAGCGTACAAATCTGCGGTTACACTTGTTTTATTCTTTGTAAATTTAACAACATTACCACGTTCTTTTCCGCCATCAACAATATCAATACTTCCGTTTGAAGCACCTCTTATTGTCCACGAGGGCAAACTGCTTATTTTTCCGGCAGTTTCATTGTTGAAATTCTGAATATAAAGCTCTTTATAAGGAGTAATTTCATCCTGAGTAATCTCAAGCTCATTTTCCGGAACTCCGTCGATTACAACCGCTCCTCTCGGTGCTCCGTTATACAGCTTGTAATTATCAATATACATCTGAGCCGCCGATGATGAATTGTTTGTATATACAGAAAATTCCACTTTCTTATCAGATGCCGTATTTACAAGCTCAAAGCCGACATCTGTAAGTATTCTGTTTACATATACATACAGCTTTTTATTCTCTGAATCAACATATATACGCAGATTGTTCCACGAATTTAAAGGCATAACCACCGGATAATCAATATTATTATAGCCAATAACATTTTCCGATAATTTTAAAAGAAAAATTTCAGGAACTGATTTTTTATCATTACGGAGTGACACATACTGTGTGCCACCCGTAATTCTTATATCAAGCTCTGCCGTAAAAACGCCGGAGGTTATACTGTCCGTTCTTTTTATGCCGATTGAACGGTTTTTTTCACTGTCGGGTTTATCAATTAAAACCGCCATATTTTTTCCGGCACGGTTTACAACGGAAATTTTTTCGTTATTTAAAAGGCTGTTTGTTATCTGCCATGAGGAAACTGAAAGAGCACCTTCTCGAAGGCCGTTAAAATTATCATCGGATCTGGATTCTGTATTTCTGGCAAAAACCGGGAAGGTTTGCATTGTTAAAAACAGAGCCATACCCATTGCGATGATTTTTTTCATTTAACAAGCTCCTTTCATATTATTTTTTGCTGTTATATAAATCTACGATTTTACCTATTCCCATTTCTTTTACTTTTTCAACAAAGCCATCCCATTCTTCGGGTGAATGCTGTCCCATAATGTATTTTATAGTCCATTCACTTACGAATGTTTCGATAGGTGTTATAATATCAGCAACCATAGATTTTTCATCAGAATTAAGAACAACTGAGGGGTTAGGATCAACAACATTTCCTTCATCTACAAATTTGTTAATTGCATTGGGAGTAAATCTTGCCGCTTCTTCTTCTGATTTCAGCTTATCATCAAGTCCCCATTTATAGTTTGCAGGGGTTACTGCGGATAACCATCCGGAACCGATACCTAAAGATACTTCGGTGGGAAGCTTATCAAATTCTTCCTGTGTCATTTCACCATTAACAACCATTCTCTTTGTTGTAGAGGACTGAACACCTGTTTTTCTGATACCTGTTATGTAATTATCATCTTTAACGTAGTGCTCGCCTTCTTTACCTCTGATCATCATTGAAATACCTTCTTCGCCGTATAACCAGTCCATAGCACGAAGACAATCGTCGATAACCTTGGAATTTTTGGTAATAGTTACAGGCCAGCGATAGCCTATGCTAAGATTTGATAAAAGTGCCTGTTTGGGAACTTCTCCGTTGATTTCAACAGGGAAAATATGTTTTTCTTCTCTGTCAGGATATTTTTCATCAGCACCGCCAAGCATATATCCGCTTGTTGCCTGTTCCATACAAAGTGTGAAAGAACCATCACCATAGCCTGCAAAAAGTTCCTGCTGCTGCATTGTTGCAAAGTTGGGGTGTAGTAATTCGTTTTCAAACATCCATCTGTAGAAATCAGCCCAGTTTCTGTAAGCTTCTGTAAGAGGACCGTATGTCCATACGTTTGTACCGTTTTCAAATTTGTTATCATAATACATACCGGGCTGTGAACCGAAGAAGATACCTGTTGTTAAAGCAAAGTAGCTCCAGCCAAGTCTTGAAGATGTTATGTAAGGAGTTCCTGCAACCTTCTGAAGAGCAAGAAGTGCTTCTTTCAAGTCATCCAAAGTTTTGATATCGTCAGCATCCCATCCGCCCTGTTTTAAAAGGTCGTTTCTTACTGTCCAGAGTGAATAGAAGGAGTTGTAATCGGAAATATGAGTAAATCCGTAAATTTTTCCATCATTTTTGGAAGAAAGTTTTTTTCTGATTTCGGGATATTTATCAAGCCAGCTTTTGAAGTTGGGTAAATCGCCTTTTTCGATATATTCATCAAGGCTTACAAAAAGCTTGTCGCCGTAAGTTTTATAAATATCTGCACCGCTGTCCTGATAATAGTTAATCATATCGGGAAGATTTCCAGATGCGATAAGTGCTGCAAGTTTTTCTTTAAAAGTGTCACGGGGAGGGCTGGTGATTTCAAAATTAACACCTGTTGCTTTTCCCCATTCCTTGATTGCCCATGTGTCATTTGTAAAGGTATGACCGGGATCACTGGGAACAAGGTATGTTATTGTGGGCACTTCGCCATTTGCGTTACCCTCGTTCTTTTTGGCACAGCCTGAGAAAACTCCCATTGCCATGCATCCTGCCGCCAGCAAAGCGGCACATCTTTTTAAATTTGTTTTCATTTTTTTCTTCTCCTGTCTTTTTATATTTTTAAAATTTTTTTAACCTTTAACTGAGCCTACCATAACACCCTTTACAAAATATTTCTGTGCAAAGGGATATACCAGAATAATAGGACCTATTGTTACAAAAACCGTTGCCATTTTTATTGATGTCATCATACCCTGATAGGTTACAGGGTCGGTATCTCCCGAAAGCGAGCTTGTTGCCGCGGCAGCGGCTTCAACTGATGACTGAAGATTTTCATTCGATATAAGTATCCTTCGCAGCAGTACCGGAAGTGGTTCCTTGGATGGCGAGGTTAAATATAAAAGTGCCGCAAAATAGTTATTCCAGTTGGTTACTGCCGCAAATACTGCAACCGTTGCAATAATCGCTTTTGAAAGCGGCATATAAATTCTCCAGAAAACATACCAGTCGCCTGCACCGTCAAGATATGCGGATTCACGAAGGCTTGGTGAAATCTGTTTAAAATTGGTTTGCATAAGCATTATGTTCCACATTGATACACTGGGATGAACCATCGCCCATACGGTATCAAGTAATCCAAGATTTTTCTTATTAAGGTAATTGGGAATCATACCTCCTGAGAAAAACATTGTGAACATAAACATCATTACAAAGAATTTTCTCATTTTGAAATCCGGATGTGAAATAGAATATGCCGCAAGCCCATTGGCAAAAACCGTAATAACAGTTGCTACAACTGTATAATAAATACTGTTTGCATAAGCAGTACCAATCTGACTGTCACCAAGAACAGTTTTATAGGATTCCCACTGAATACCTTTGGGAAGAAAAGTTATTTCCCCTTTTCCCACGGCAACATAATCACTTATTGACTGTGAGAACATATATACAAAAGGATAAATTACGCTGAGTGTCAAAAGTGAAAGAAACAAGATGTTTACAAAGTCAAATATCTTTGAACCCAGACTTTTTTTAGTATGCATCATAATATCGTTCCTCCTTTTACCATAATGAATTTTCGCTTATTTTTCCTGCAAGATAGTTGGTTAAACAAATGATGATACAGGAGGTAACACCGTTTATAAGACCAATTGCCGTACTGTATCCGAAGTTATATCCGCCGCCTAAACCGCGCCTGTAAACATAGGTTGTGATAACATCGGCAGTTTCATACGTTGCAGGGCTGTACATCAGATATACCTTTTCAAATCCGACAGTTACAATGGATGACGCTCTCATAATAAGCATAATTGTAACGGTAGGTGCAAGTCCCGGTAAGGTAATATACAAAATACGCTGAAATCTGTTTGCACCGTCAATAAATGCCGCTTCAAACTGTTCCTGGTCAATACCTGCAAGTGCTGCCATAAAGATAATAGAGTTATAGCCAACTCCCGACCATATACCACTTCCAATATACAGAGGTCTGAACCAGCTGCTTTCATTGAAGAAGTAAATGGGCTCGTGCCCGAACGCTTTTATTATAGAATTTATAATACCATTTGCACCAAAAAGCTCCATCATCATACCAACAATTACAACTGTTGAAATAAAATGCGGAAGATATGTAATTGTCTGCACGGTTTTTCTGAATTTTACATTTGAAACCTCATTTAAAAGTATTGCAAGCACTATCGGAGGCCAGAAACTCCAAAGTAAGCTGTATGTACCTGTAAGCAAGGTATTTTTTATAAGTCTGTAACAGTACGGGTCGTTAAAAAAGCTTTTAAAATGCTTTAATCCCACCCAGGGACTGCCCATTATTCCCTCTAACAAATCGTACTCCTTAAATCCGATGATAAGACCGTACATTGGAAAATAATCGAAAACAAGAAACAATAATGCAGGAAGTGCAATCATTGCGTAAAGTGCAGGATGTTTTTTTATGTTCTTCAATATTGTTTCTTTATTTTTTTCTTTTTGTTTTTTTGATTTTGCAAGAATATTAATTGTCATCACCCTCTTTTCTACTGTCCGAGGAATACTGAATCAGAAATTCTTACCATTTCCTTACAGTTATTCCAGAAATAAATACCTATTTTTCCTTTTTCGGGAACCGTTGCTTCAAACGAAGCGTTTCCTACCCGATTTACCGCAGTTTCTGAAATCTGCTGTGTTATATCCACAAGCTCACCGTCTGAATATACGGAACAGATTACCGCACCCGTAAATGGAGCTGAAGTATTATTTTTAATGCTGACTTTTACTTTAACCTTTTCGCCCTTTGCAGGAAGCGAATTAATTAAACCATCATCTTTATCATAAAATTTAACAACATATTTTACCGGAGGTTCCTGAGTTTTAAAACTGAATGTTTTATTGGGAAGAACACTTTTGAAGCTGTCGGTTATTCCGGATAAAACTATTTTACAGTTTTTTTCATAACCGATATTATCTTTGAATTTTACTTTCAGCAAACTGTTTTCTTCATCAAAGCTTACATCAACAGCTCTTTTTTCGTCACCAACATAAAATTCAACACCGGAAAAATCTTCTTTTAAAACTGCACCTTCCATTAATGAAAGTTTAAAATTAATTCCCAATGAATCAGTGGGTACGTTTGCAGTTATCTCCCCTAAAGAATCACCTTTTTTTGAAAGCACATCAAATCCGGTAACTTCCGGAATCTTAATTGATGTTATTTTAAGATTGTCAATATACAGAAAATCTCCCGTTCCTGCATTTGCAGGCATTTTAAATATCAGGGTTTTAAAGCACGGTACACTATCAAGTCTTAAATATGCTTCTCCGATTTTTTTACCGTCAATATAATAATCAAAGCTTCCCTGCTCTGCACCGCTTTTAGAATCGGCTATAAATTTAAGATTATATTTTTTATTAGCTTCAAACGCAACATCCGCAAGTGCTGTTTCGGTTACCGAGCCATTCTCGAGTCTTTTATTGTTTATGGCTCCGTTTGTCATACTAAGTGACATACCCCAGGAGGTTGCGGCAATTTTATCTGATGAAATAAGGTCAAGAGAGGCTTTCAGACTTGTTCCGCTTGTTACAAGCATAGCATCAAATTCAAGCGATAGCTTAGATTGCTCACTAAAGGAAATTTTAAGCTCAGTTTCCTTTGATGAATCTGAATTTTTTGCAAGCTTTAAAGCATTTCCGCCAAATTCTTCCTTTTCTTCAACCGATACATTTCCGCTAACTACGTTGAATTTTGATGGAATTTTGGATGAATCAAAGCTTTCGTTTATAATTTCAACGGATTCTTCACCATCCGTATCACCGCCGTCATCAGGTTTTTCCGGCGGAGTGTATGTATCACTTACGCTGAAATTATCAATATACAAGGCTCTTCTTTCCGTTTTTACGGTATTTACAAAAGCAAGAGAGATTATCGCTTTTCCTGCCTGTGCTAAGTCACGTCTGAATTCTGAATCGCCAAGTTTAACGTCATCCTCATAATAGGTTATAGTTCTGTCATCAAGATTCAGTACAAATGTATATTTATGCCATTTGTTTTCATAGGAAATTCCGTTAAAATCGGTAGTTGTGGTAGAACCGTTTCTTGTAATATGCTGAAGAAATCTCTGACGTCTCATAGCCATACTTAGTTCACTCAGACCGTTTTCGTTATATGCATTAAGCATAACCTGCGGAACATCTGTACCGGTTGGAATTTCTTCCTTTGCCGCAGGCCAGAAAGCATCAAACTGAAATACAATATTTCCCGTTTTTTTCTGCAAGTTTGCAGGTAGCGTATACGTAGCGGTAGGATCTGTACCGGTTTGCTTTGCAGAAAAAATTCTTAAATATTTACTTTCTGAAATCTGTGCATCTTCTGCAATCTCAAAAACTCCGTCAGCGGATGAAGAAATATTTGTGATTGCAAATGCTTTCTTCCAGGAATCATCTTCAAAATCTATTGAGGTTGGAATTTCGGTAACATCTCCGCCGCCGGCATCCGGATTATCACCGCCGGTATCCGGTTCTTCATTATCGTCTCCGCCACCGGATTCGGGAGGAGTGTACGAATCGCTTACCTTAAATTTATCAATATATATGGTTCTTTTATATTTACCGTCGTTGGTTGTAATATCAAATGTATTAAGATAACCGTCTTCAGGCTGAGTTCCGTTCTCACGGCGGAAATCAGTTTCAGTTATATACACATCATCCTGATAAAACTTTATTTTTCTGTTATCAATATCCATTACAAATGTGTATTTGTGCCAATTATCATCGTAGGTTGTTATTTCGGGATAGGTTGAGCCTGTTGACTTTGTAACAACCTGCTTTGCTTTTCCTCCGGACATTTCCATATTCAGTTCACTTCCGCCGTAACGTACACCTTTTGAATTGGAAACATTAATAACGTGCTTTGCAGAAGCATTTCCCTGCTCAGAGGCAGGTATTTTAATGTAAAGTTCTACAACTTGCGTACCTGTTTTCTTAGGATTGTCAAAGGTATAAGTAACAGTAGCCGGAATCCAGTTTTTTGCTGCTGAACGCTCAGAAACAAATTTAAGACACGCACCACCATCTACTCCTCCTGATTGGGGAAACTCAAGACTACTTTCATTTTCATCGTCCCACAGTTCAAAACTGCTTTTGTCCGCTTCGGTATCAAACTCAATAACCCCGTCGCTTGCATTTACTGTAAATATTGCAGTGTTAATCACCAAAAGCAGGGCTGATAACATTGCTGTTAATTTTTTCATCTTTCATCCCCTCCTATCTGTAAACTATAATTTCATTACAGGAACCGCTTGAAGATCTTGTGATTATAAAAGACGGATTTCCGCTTCTTGCATCAATAATATCCTCTACGGTACCGGCACGGATTTTAAGTCCTTTGCCGCTCGGTATAACAACTGTTATTTTTACAGAACCGGCATAAGCAATTTCAAAGCCGTTATCCGTACCGTCAGTAGTACCCAAGTTGATTTTCACATATTTTCCGTCAACAAGCTCTGCTGTTCCTCCAACCATATGGAAAAGATTGGTGAATTTATTGTAAATACCTCCTGCCCACGGAGTAACACCGGATGTTTCGTAATCGTATTTAACAGTTATTTCAGTAATGTAATTGTCTGCTCCGCGCGAATATCTTATTACATCGCCGCCTGAAAGCTCAAATGTATTTGCATCACCGGTTGTAAGCACCGGATTTTTAATAACGCTTTCATCAAGAACTCTTATAGTAGATGCGGCTCCGTTTTCAAAGCCTTTTATTTCAAAAACTTCACCCTCATCTTTATCGTAAACTTTTATAATTTCATCTACAATGAATAAGGAAGCAGGCTTGGTGCTTACATTGTTCTGCATTACTGCCATTGCAACAACGGGAATTTTATCAATATCCCTTTCGTAAACTGTTGCGGAAAATGAATCGTTATTATTAAGGTTACTTAGCGAAAATACATTGTACAAATCAATATTGCTGCGTTCACTGTCTGAAACAGGATAAGCAAAAACTACTGTTTGCGCATCTCCGCTGGCTTTTCCATCAATACTCATTGGTTCTTTTTTGTAATTTCCGCTTACGCTCTTTTTACTCAGCTTTCCGTCAACACGGTTTTCATCATCTGTTGCACCTTCAAAATATATAAGCTTGTTATCAGCATTAATTTTTATATATGCAACCTGACGTATAATATCCTTGTTTTCGTCAAACAGTTTTTTATAAAACTGTTCCGCAGAAATTACCGATGAAATATCTCCTACGGCATATTCAACCTTATCATTGGCTTCTACAGCCAGTTTTGCGCCTTTATCGGTTAAAAACTGGAATTTGTACAACTCGGATAAATTGGATTTATACAAGGCATTTACCAGATACACAAGCATTTCGCCATCGTTGCTTCTTTCAGAAAATCCTGCCGCACGTCCGTACAAATCATACACAACCTGCATAGATTCGCCAATCTGAGGAGCAAGTTCAAGACCGCTTTTTATTGCATTTTTTAAATTAGAACCAAGTTCAAAATATCCGCCGTCATAATAAAACTTATCCTCATCAGAAGATGTGATGATATGCGTTTTCTTTTCAGTAATTCTTGTAATGTCGGAAAATCCGTTTCCTTCAGCCACACACAGTACATCTCCCGGTCTTATGCTTTCAAAATCTTCAATTTGACCGTAAGCATCGTGAAGGCTGTAAGTTATACTGGCATCGCCCTCGTTAAGTACAAAGTTTTTTTGAGGAGAATATTTATTATAAACTGTTCGCTCATCATAAGAAACAAAATTTACAACATATATATCCCAGTCTATAATTCTTAAAACGTTATATCCACCATAGGATGTATATACAATTTTTCCGTAAGCAGATGTAAAATCATCTTTGGTATAGCTTTGAAGAAGTGTGTTGTTTTTAAGTACAATTGCCGAAGAACTGAATGTAAATTTATCATCGTTTTCAAGATAAATTGTATATGAACTGTAATTTTCTATATCCTCTGTGAAAATTACCTCTTCGTTACTCTTTTCTTCATCCTTAGTGCCGAAAACAACAGTTTTCTTGTCGGCTTCTTCATCATATCTGTAGAAAATTTCCGAATAATACCCTACTGCATCATAAAGTCTGTAACGGTCTGCCCCAAGCTCAAGCTGTATTCCGTTTATTCTTATTTTACCAAAACCTGTTGTTTCTTTTCCGTCAACTGCAAACAGGTGATTCGCAGTTACAATGCCTTTTGTAAGATAAATATCGTGATATCTTTCAAGAAGAGTTGTTCCGTCGGTAGAAAGATTGAAATTTCCGTCTGCACTTATTTTATTTATATTGGGAACCTCGCAAAGTGCAGCATTGTAAAGAATACGGGCAATTCCGTTTCTGTCTGCACCAACTGAGAAGTCGTTCGTCAGTCTTATCTGACTTGCTGTACTTAAATATCCTGCGGGATATCCGCCCTTTGCAATACAGTAATTTTTATACCCCATCATATCAAGGATTATTTTAATACTTTCGTTTACGCTTATCTCTCTGTCCGGTGCAAATCTGTTGTCTCCCACTCCGTTTATAATTCCCATTTCGTGAAGAACATTAATTTCATTTACTTCGGGAGTATCTTCGTAAACATCTCTGAAATGATTTTCATTCATTAAAGTATTAAGATTAAACAATCTGTAAGCCATTTTTGAAAATTCTGCTCTTGTAACGTTTTTTGTGCCTTCGAAATTTCCGTTTTCAGAAACATCCATTATGCCCAGCGCCACAACAAATTCAACAGCTATATCATTATCTGCATCCGGTATGTTTTTTGCATATACAAATGATGCATTTGATAAAATTATTGAAATAATTAAAATTAAATTAATAAGAAGCTTTTTCATCAATCGCCCTCCTCTCACAGATTAGTCATTGCGCTATATACAATTTTTGCAGCCTCAGCTCTGGTTGCAATACCCTTAGGATAAAACAGATTATTTCCAACTCCGTTTATGATGCCTCTTTCCCTCATTGCATAAACTGCATCTTTTGCATAATCGCTTATATCGTAATCGTCGCTGAATTTCTCCGTATATGAAGACTTAATATTAAGTATTCGAGCCATTACAACTGCCATTTGTTCACGGGTAATATTCATTCCCGTGCCGAAATTTGTTTCGTCAACGCCCGATATTACACCAAGATTGTAAAGAGCCGATACATATGGATAATACCATTCGTTTTTATTAACATCGTTAAAATCAGATGCCGCACCGTCTGTCGGAACATTAAAAGCAAGACAGATAATTTTCATAAATTCCTCACGGGTTATACTGTCGTCAGGATAAAACAATCCTTCAGCTTTACCGCAGACAATATTTTTACCTGCAAGGTATTCTACAGAGGTTCTTGCCCACTCAACGCTGTAAAGATCTTTAAATGTACCTGACGGGGTAGATGTTGCTGCCGAAACATTTACATTAAGGTTAGCAGTTCCGCCGCCACCTCCGCCGGAGCCTCCGGAACCGCCTGCGCCTCCGGGTATTACTGCCAAAACACGTCTGCCATAAATATTTTTTGCAGTATCTTCTATTCTGCTTTTTAACTGGGAAGAATCTGCTATGTTTTTCACGTTCAGTTCTCTGGCAAAGGTAATTTTTTCATCAGGTGTTAAATAATCGTAGTATGTAAAATCAATAAGAAGCTTATTTTTGAAAATTTCTTTATATGCCTGAAGCTTATCATTCACATGACCGTAACCGTCATCCTTATAACGGCAAATAACCGCATAGGCTGTGTTTTTATCAAAGCTTCCGGCTGTTTCTGCCCAGGATGTACATCCCTCTGTTGTAACACCGTTATTTACATAATTGATGCCGTTTTCAGAAAGACTGTTCTGATATTCATAATAAAGCGACGACTTATCAATATTGGTATATTCATTGTAACTGATACTGCCGTCTTTTATCAGAAATTCGCTTTTTTTCTGCGCAAAAGCTTCCAGAACAACATATTCTTTATAGGCTTTTATAAATGTTTCTTCGGTAAAAACAGGATTTTCCTTATAATCCTGAGTTCCGGTAACCTTGTTGTAAACTCTCTCAACAACACCGGAAATATCAATTTTCGCCTCTGCCGCAAGATAAAGTCCCAAATCGTCAGAATTATTGGTAAGAACATCCGAAATCTCGGTTTTTATACCTGAATTGATTCTGTCTATAAGTGATTGTCTTTCCTGAGATGACATATAGTAAAATTCATAATCATCTACAGCTTTTCCGTTATGTACTCTTAAAATGTAATCACCGCTTACGGAGCGTGACGGCATTTTGAACATCAGCTCCGTAACACCATCCTTATTTGCTGTAATTTCTCCCTGATAATAAACATCAGGTTTTATTTCTGTAAGTTTATTAAGGTCTGCTCCTTTTTTTACAACTGTTACAGAATACACACTTTCAGAAGAGGCTTTACTTCCGTTTACATAAACTCTGCTTCCCTCCGGCTGTATTTTATCAACAATTGCAGCCTGAGATGTGGTACACGCAAGCAAAGCTGTACACAAAGCAGCTTTAAATACATTTTTATTCAAACAAAAAACCTCCTTTTTGTTACAAAACCATTAAGATAGTATAATTATAGCATTTTTGCACAACGTATAGCAATAAACAAATTCTCACTTTAGATAGTTTTGCATATACATTTTCTTAGAAACCGTTTACTTTTGGCATTTCTTCATATATAATTTACGGTATAATAATATTAACTGAAAGGAAATTTTCATTATGAGAAAAAGACGCGTAGATTCTTATTTTGGTATTCACTTTGATTTCCACGCTAATGAAGGTGAAACTGTTGCCAGAGTGTACAGACCTGATATTGTTGCAAATCTTCTTGACAGGGTAAAGCCTGATTTTGTTCAGTGCGATACTAAAGGTCACGCAGGTTTATCCTCCTATCCTACAAAAGCAGGAACACCGGCTTTTGAAATAAAAGAAGATGTTCTTAAAATGTGGCGTGAGCTTACCAAAAAACGTGACATTGCACTTTATGCCCATCATTCCGGACTATACGACAGAAAGGTTGTTGAAAACCATCCTGACTGGGCAGTAAAAAATGAAAACGGAGAAATAAATCCCGAATACATATCCCCTTTCAGCCCTTATGCTGACGAAATTCTTATTCCTCAGCTTAAGGAAATTGCTCTTAATTATGAATTGGACGGAGCCTGGATTGACGGTGACTGTTGGGTTGTATCTGTGGATTACAGTGATTATGCTGTTAACAAATATTTTGAAGAAACCGGTAAAAAGCCTCCTGTAAAGGGCGATTCGGATTACGAAGATTACCGTGATTTCTGTAAAAAAGGTTTTCACGACTATGTTCGCCACTATCTGGATGAAATGAAAAAAATTGCTCCTGATTTTCAGATAACCAGCAACTGGATTTTTTCGGCACATATGCCCGTAAAGCCCGATGTTGATGTTGAATTTCTTTCAGGAGATTACGACAATGCTAATTCTGTTGCAAGCGCACGTCATCACGGACGCTGTGTAGCAAATAAAAATCTACCGTGGGATTTACTTGCATGGGGACAAAATGCACGCCCCGGAGCCTGGACAACCCGTAACCGCAGCACAAAAGAATACATTCAGTATTGTCAGGAAGCATCTGAAATTATTGCTATGGGAGGTGCTTTTGAATTTTTCAATATTATGTACGGCAGCGGCGGATGTGTTCAGGAATGGGCTATTCCCATCTGGGAAAAGGTTGCGGAATTTGTAAGAGAAAGAGAGGACGTTTGCTTTAAATCCTCTCCTGTTAAAGAAATTGCAGTTTTGTTTCCGGAAGAAAAAACGCCTCACGATGTGGACAGACTTTATATTCTTAAATACAATGGCTTCAAATCACTTTGTTCCTGGATTGATGCTATTCAGAACACACAATATTCCTGCAATGTAATAAACGAATATATGGTACACGAAAATGAACTTGATAATTTTAAGGTGCTTGTTGTACCGAATTCGGATTTTATAAATCAGAAAACTGCAGATAAAATTTCAGAATATATTAAAAACGGCGGAAAAGTTATTACAGACTTGAAATCAAATAAATATTTCAGCAAAATAACCGGTATGAATGAGCTTGCAACCGAACAGAAACTGATTTTCATTAAAGGGAAAAATGCTCTTGCGGCACTTGAAACCGAAGTTTTAATCTGCAATTACAACGAAAAAACCTCTACAGGTGAATATTACGAGGATAATTATTTTGACGAAAACATCCACAACGCCGCAGTTATAACAAACTACGGAAAAGGTCAGATTATAAGTATGTGCTTTGACTTTTCCGAAAGCTATAAAAACAACATTACAACAGCAATTGAGGATTTCTTAAGAGAACAGTTTGAGGCACTTGAATTTGAACCCGTTGTAAAAGTTCTTAACAATACTTTTGTTGATGTTCTTACTATGAAAAAGGACGGAAAGCTTCTTGTCAATCTTATAAATTACAGTGGTAACCACGCTCTGGACAAGGTAAGAAGCTATGGCAGCATCCCACCTCTTTACAACATTGATTTAGCCATAAAAACAGAAAAAGCACCGGGAAATATACGGATTGAACCGGGACACAAAAAATGTGATTTCCGATACGAAAACAATAATATTTATTTAACTCTTGACAAGCTTGAAGTACATAAAATTATTGTAATTGAATAGCTTATTATAAAAATCCACAGCAGTTTTAAACTGCTGTGGATTAACTTATACTCTCTTTAAAAGAACTTCATTTTCATATTTTGTGATTTCATCAAACCAGTTGGAATCAGCTCTTACGCCGCATTCTTCACAGTATTTTTCCCAAACTGCACCAAAGGGTAAATTCTTTATTTCTTCCTGCATTACAAGAAGCTCGGTTAATTTACCTTCGTCCTGCAACTGTCTTAACTTGGCATTTGGTGTGCAAAGTGCCATAAGAAGCGCTTTCTCAAAGCTTCTTATACCAACAGTCCATGCTGCAATTCTGTTAATGCTTGCATCAAAGAAATCAAGCGCTATGTAAACACGGTCTAAAGCGTCGTTTCTTACAATTTCTTTTGCGATTTCCTTTGTTTCATCATCAAATAAAACTACGTGGTCGGAATCCCAGCGAACACCCCTTGTAACGTGAAGCGCAATTTCAGGGAAAAAACACAGCAAAGCCGGAATTTTATCAGAAACCACTTCAGTAGGATGATAGTGTCCGTTATCCATAAGAGGAAGACATCCATCGTGTGTAGCGGCAAAGGTTAATGCAAATTCTGCACTGCCTGCTGTGAAGGATTCAACTCCGATACCGAAAACCTTTGATTCAACGCAGGGTTTAACTTTATTTTTATCAAATGGCTCAGAAAGAATTGCTTCAATAGATTCTTTATAACGCATTCTGGGACCTAAACGGTCTGCAGGAATATCCTTATATCCGTCGCCTGTCCAGATATTCATAACGCAGGGAACGCCTGTTTCTTCAGCAAAATACTGAGAAATTCTTATGCAGGCTTTTCCGTGCTCAATCCAGAATTTTCTTGTTTCTTCATCAGGACTTGAAAGTGTTAAACCATCCTTAACCTTAGGATGAGAGAAAAATGTGGGATTAAAATCAATTCCCATATTACGTTCTTTTGCAAAATCAACCCATTTTTTAAAGTGTTTGGGTTCTAATTTATCTCTGTCCGCAAATTCGCCGTTTTCAAAAATTGCATAACAAGCGTGAACATTTATTTTCTTTTTACCTGGACAAAGTGACATAGCTTTATCAAGGTCTGCCATAAGCTCTTCAGGAGTTCTTGCTTTACCGGGGTAGTTACCGGTTGTCTGTATTCCACCGGTCAGCGGGCCGTCCTGGTCAAAGCCTTTTACATCATCGCCCTGCCAGCAATGAACTGAAATCGGAATATCTTTTAGTTTTTTTACAGCCGCTTCAACATCCACGCCAAATGCAGCGTACTGTTCTTTTGCAACTTCAAATGCTTTTTTACTTAAATCGCTCATAATCTGTTTTTTCCTCTCATTTTTATATTTTGAATATGTTGTTTTTTCTTTGTTTATTTTTATTATATACCATTTATCACAATTAGTCAATAAATTTTAAAAAATTATCAGAATGTTCTTGAATAATATTGTAAAATCATATATAATTAATAGGATTATTATTTGAAAGGACGGAAATTTATGTTAATTATTGAATTTATAAAATCGCTTCTTCTTGGTATAGTTGAAGGTGTTACCGAGTGGCTTCCTATTTCAAGCACCGGGCATATGATTTTGTTTAACGCTTTCACCAATACAACAGACGGATTTTTAACAACCGATGTATATTTATATGTTATTCAGCTTGGAGCCATTCTTGCCATTGTTACTCTTTATTTTAAAAAGCTTAATCCGTTTTCTCCATCCAAAACAAAAGAGGAAAAGTCAGATACCTGGCAGATGTGGTTCAAGGTTATTGTTGCCTGCCTTCCTGCCGCAGTAATAGGTCTTTTACTTAACGATTTTATGGAGAATTTTGAAAATCCTTACGTTATAAGTGCGGCACTTATAATTTACGGTATTCTTTTCATAATAATAGAAAAAACAAGTAAAACAGCTTCTGTTTCCGGTATAAACAAACTTACCTACAAAAAAGCCGTTTTAATAGGTTTATTTCAGGTGCTTTCAATAATTCCCGGAACTTCCCGCTCCGGTTCAACCATACTTGGTGCCATGATTCTCGGCTGTTCAAGAGAAACTGCCTCGGAATTTTCGTTTTTCCTTGCTATACCTGTAATGTTCGGTGTAAGCTTCTTAAAGCTTGTTACCAACGATTATATTATGTCTTCTGCAGAATGGGGACTTTTAATAACAGGAATGATTACTGCATATATAGTTTCAATGCTTGCCGTTAAATTTCTTATGAACTATGTTAAAAAACACGATTTTAAAGCGTTCGGTTATTACAGAATTATTCTTGGTGCGATTGTAATTTTATCAGCATTATTCAAATTTATTTAACATATTAAAAAACTATGAATTTTCTTATATTTATTTGACATTATAGCATATTTTGGTTATAATAAAATTTGTGCATTTACAATGGATAAGGAAGTTTTTAAATGAAAAAAATTATTGCGCTGTTACTGATTTTTACTTATATTTTAATATCTGCTGCCATACCTGCTTCTGCCTCATCGCAAATAAGAATCGGTCTTTTATGGGGTGCAGATGCAAAGAATGCGGAAGTTGGCTCAAAAAGCGGTGTAAATATTACACTTGGCAATTCGTGGATTGCTTGTCTCCCCTATTCTTCGGTTACGGTGAGCAGTTATGCATCCTATTATACAGTTATTGAAAAATCTGGCTTCGGCAGTATAGAAGAATGTCAGACCTATGTAAAAAATGTTTCTACCGACTGTGTTCCTTTCTATCACGCAGGCAGTTTCCATGCGGCTAAAGCGTGGTACACCGATTACGAAAGTGCAGAAGCAAAATTATCCGAAGTTCACGAGTTGTTAAATCCGGAGGCTTATATTCTTTCTCCCACATACAATTCCCTTTGTATTTGTGTGAATGACAATCCTGTTCTTATTACATCTTCAGGAACAATGAAAATTGAAGCAAAGGATTCAACTCTTACCCTTAACGGTTCCGGTCACAGAGGAATTCTGGAATTTAGCGGAAACAGCGGTTACGTATCTGTAATTTCCATTCTTTCAATGGAAGAATATCTTTACGGTGTTGTTTCCTGTGAAATAGGAAGCGGAGCACCTTTGGAGGCAAAAAAGGCTCAGGCTGTATGCGCAAGAACCTACGCAATGGCTAATATGGGCAAGCATTCCCCTGAGGGATTTGATTTATGTGCCACTCAGGACTGTCAGGTTTACGGCGGAATGGCTACAGAAAATGCAACTACAATTCAGGCTGTAAACGAAACCGCACATCAGCTTTTAAGACACAACGGTCAGCTTGTAAATGCTTATTATTCTGCAAGCTGCGGAGGAAAAACCGCTGATGCTATAAGTGTGTGGAAAATAGACAGAAATTATTTAAAATCTGCAACAGATGACGGTTGTGAATCTTATACATGGGAAGAAAATCTTGATTACAACAAGCTTTCACACTCTCTTGCAAAAATCGGAAAAGGCGTTGGCAAGCTTAAGGATATAAACATAGCGGAACGTTCTTCCGACGGATCGGTTACAAAGCTTGAGTTCATCGGCGAATACGGCACGTCGGTTATTGAAAAGGAAGCAGTAAGAACTTTTCTTGGTGTAAAATCGCAGTATTTTGATTTTACCGATGAGGAGCACGAAATTGTAATTCCTGTAAACAGCAACGAAGAAGAAAAAAAATATCCTTATATCTCTCATAAATATAGTGTTGAGGAAATGATTATAAACGGTCTGCTTATGAACTGTACCGAACTGGTTTTAAAAGAAACCGTTCCTTCAAAAACAAAAATAAAAGGCTACGGTTACGGTCACCGTGTAGGAATGTGTCAGCTTGGTGCTATAAATCACGCAAAAAACGGATGGGATTATCATAAAATTCTTGCTCATTATTATAACGGAAGCAAGGTTAGTTAAGGGGTTATTATGAATTTATCTGATTTTTATTACGATTTGCCGGAGGAGCTTATTGCTCAGACTCCTCTTGAGGACAGAACCTCCTCAAGACTTCTTGTTCTTGACAGGGAAACCGGAAAAACCGAACACAAGCATTTTCGCAGTGTTATTGATTATATGGAAAAGGGCGATTTGCTTGTTATGAACAACACAAGGGTTATTCCTGCCCGACTTATAGGTGAAAAGGAAGAAACCGGTTCTAAAATTGAATTTTTACTTTTAAAAAGAATAGACAGGGATTGTTGGGAAGTTATTTTAAAGCCGGGAAGAAAAGCTCGCCCCGGAGCAAAATTTTCCTTTGGAAACGGACTTTTAAAAGCAGAAATCCTTGAAATAGCAGAAGAAGGCAACCGAATTGTACGCTTCAGTTATGACGGTATTTTTGAAGAAATCCTTGATAAGCTCGGTCAGATGCCGCTCCCCCCTTACATAAAGGAGAAGCTTAACGACAAAGAACGTTATCAGACAGTATATTCTAAATTTGAAGGTTCTGCCGCTGCTCCTACTGCAGGTTTGCATTTTACAAATGAATTTCTTGAAGAAATAAGAAAAAAAGGCATTAATACTGCTTTTGTCACTCTCCATGTAGGTCTTGGAACATTCCGGCCTGTTAAGGTGGACAACATCAAAGATCACCACATGCATTCCGAGCATTATTTTATTTCAGAAGAAACCGCAAACCTCATAAATGAAACAAAGAAAAATGGCGGAAGAATAATAGCAGTGGGAACAACCTCTGTTCGTGTTTTGGAAACTGTTGCTGATGACAGCGGTTTTGTAAAAGCAACTGAGGGCGACACAAGTATTTTTATTTATCCCGGCTATAAATTTAAAACTGTGGACAAGCTTATAACAAACTTTCATTTGCCGGAATCAACTCTTATAATGCTTATTTCAGCATTTGCGGGAAAAGAAAAGGTTTTTGCGGCATACAACGAAGCTGTAAAAGAAAGATACAGATTTTTCAGCTTTGGCGACGCAATGTTTATTGTATAAAGGGGTTTTATAATGTTTAAACTTATAAAAAAAGAGAGCAATGCCCGTCTCGGCGAATTTACCACCGTTCACGGAGTTATAAAAACTCCGGTTTTTATGAATGTTGGAACTATTGCTGCAATAAAAGGTGCTGTTTCTGCATTGGATTTAAAAGAAATAGGAACTCAGGTTGAACTTTCAAACACATATCATTTACATGTTCGTCCCGGTGACGAGGTTGTTCGTGATATGGGAGGGCTTCATAAATTTATGAACTGGGATAAGCCCATTCTTACCGACAGTGGCGGTTTTCAGGTTTTTTCCCTTGCAAAGTTAAGAAAAATAACCGAAGAAGGCGTAACCTTCAATTCCCATGTTGACGGAAGAAAAATATTTATGGGCCCCAAGGAAAGCATGCAGATTCAGTCTAATCTTGCTTCTACAATTGCAATGGCTTTTGACGAATGTATTGAAAATCCTGCTGAATATCACTATGTTAAGGACTCAATTGCAAGAACAACAAGATGGCTTGAAATTTGCCGTTCTGAAATTACCAGACTTAATTCTCTGGAAAATACAATAAACAAAAACCAGATGCTTTTTGGAATAAATCAGGGCTCTACCTACAAGGATTTAAGAATTGAGCATATGAAACAGATTCGTGAAATCAACTGCGAAGGCTTTGCAATAGGCGGACTGGCAGTTGGAGAAAGTACTCAGGAAATGTACGATACAATCGAAGCTGTTGAGCCTTATATGCCCGTCGATAAGCCCCGTTATTTAATGGGTGTTGGAACTCCCGTAAACATTATTGAGGGTGTTTACAGAGGTATAGACTTTTTCGACTGTGTTATGCCGGCACGAAATGCAAGACACGCTCATCTTTTCACAAGTCAGGGTATTATACATCTTCTTAACGCAAAATACGAAAGAGATGACAGACCAATTGACAAAAATTGTGATTGTCCCACCTGCCGCAACTTCTCAAGAGCTTACATCCGTCACCTGTTTAAGGCAAAGGAAATACTTGCTATGCGCTTATGTGTAATGCACAATTTAAGATTTTACAACAAGCTTATGGAGGATATCAGAGAAAATCTTGAAAACGGCACTTTTGAGCAATTCAGAAATGAAAAAATTGAAATTTATGATAAAAAAATATAAAAAAATATCGGATGTGATGCTCACATCCGATTATCTTTTTTACTCTGTTATTATTTTGCTTACAGATATTTCATAAGCTGTTTTTGTCACTGTTTCTTCTTCTGAAAGCTTTTTCTGATATTCCCTGCTTTGTATTCTGCCCTCTAATTTAAGACTGTCGCCAACATCGTATTCAGATACCAGCTTTGCATTTTTCCCCCAGAAAATACACGGAATGTAGTCCGATTTATTATGCAGGCGGTTTACAGCAAGAAGAACATCGGTTATTTCCCTGCCAAAGGGTGTTACACGGTAAACCGGCTTTTTGCACACAAAACCGTTTAACAGAATAAAATTATGATTTTCTGTTTCTTCTTCCGGTTTTATAAATTTAACATAAACAGAAAGCATTAATTTATTTCCGTCACCGGAATAATTATTATATGAACGAAACTGTCCGCACAGGGTAACAAAATCACCGCGTCTTAAAGGTTCAGACGGTTTAATGATATTTTCAGGAATTATAAGCTTTATTATATCTGACGATTCGGAAAGCCTTTTTACAGTTATACTGCTTTTATAAAATATCTCTCCGAAGGATTCGTGACTGTAAGTAAGCTCTTCACATAAAATTCCCTTAAGCTCGCAATAGTTGTTTTCATTCTCATATATATACATAACACCAATACTCTCCCTACTTTTTTGTATATTATATGATATTAGTATTATGTTCAAAATATGTCTGTTTTATAAATTTTCTAATGCTTTTACAAGATTTTCAATATCTTTTATGGATATACACTCATATGTTGTATCCGGATTTTTTACAAAATAGCCTAAAACTGCAGTTTGTGAACCGCCTGCATTATACGCAGCTTCGGAATTGAAAACTCCCTTTTCTGCAATTTCAAGCTGATACGGAATGTCATTTTTATCGAATTTATCTGTAAAACTTTTTCTGAAAGCCTTGTTTGTTATAACAATATTGTCCTTGATTCTTACAGCTATTCCGCCGCCAAACTTTGCATCGGTAAGGTTTTTCTGCTCGCAGGATGATGTTATTACAACTGTATAATCGGGAGAAATTACATTTGAAGCAACCTTTGCTCCCTTGAAGCCAAGCAAATCCTCCGCAGAAAAAGCAAAATACAAGGTTTTAGTATTATTTTTATACGATTTTTTTATAGCTTCAAGCAATACCGCAACACCGGCTTTTCTTGACAATGCATAGCCAAAAATATTATCTCCCAACTGATTAATACTGTTTTCAAGTGCAAAGATATCTCCTGTTTCCGCCTCGCCGAAAGCTTCAATATGCATATCGGAAAATTTTAATTCATCATTTATTTCTTTATCGGCAACAATTATTCCTTTGGCTTCACCGTCAACCGCTTTTACGAATTTTCCAACAGTTTCCTTAGGAGAAATTCCTCCGATTCCGGCAAAATAAAGCTTGTTTTCTTCCTTATGAGTTATTAAAAATCCACTCTCATCCATAGGTGTATTAATCATAAGAGTTTCATCGTTACCGTTAATTTTTACAATAAGATTTCCAAAATTATCCACATAATATTCATCGCAGTAATTTTTTATCTCGCTTATAATATATTCCTTAAGATATTCTTCATTTCCGCTTACTGAGGGAATGTTCATTATATTTTTTAATGTGTTAATCATAAATTTCACCTGCTCTTCCAATGTTATCCAAAAAGCATTTAACAAGTTTTTCGTAATTTTCGTAATCTGAAATATTCATAACCGAAACGGGTGAATGAATATATCTTAAAGGCACAGACAACACCGCTGTTTTAACTCCTCCGCCTGAAAGCTGAATACTTCTTGCATTATTTCCGCCCATTACTGTACGCTTAAGCTGAAAATCAATATTATTTTCGTTTGCAATTTTTTTGATAAATACATTGAGCTTTTTATCTGAATAAGAAGCTCTGTCCACAACAGAAAGAGCCGGTCCCTTTCCCTGATTTGTTGACTGCTCGTGTTCTCTTGTTCCCGGAACATCCGAACAGGTTGTACCCTCTAAAATAATTGCTATATCAGGTTTTACAAATTCTGCTGCACTTTGTGCACCGACTGTTCCGATTTCCTCGGAAACCGTAAAAGCGGCATAATAGTCATATTCTGCATCTTTTTTTAGTGCAGAAATGAGTGCCGCAACACCAACTCTGTCGTCCAGAGCTTTTGCTTTTACGCTGTTTTGACCGATTTTTTTATATTCAGACACAAAAGCTATTGTGTCGCCTTTTTTTACATATTTTTCGGCTTCCTCTTTTGAAAAAGCTCCTATATCGATATACATTTCGGAAATGGGTACCACTTTTTCCCTTTCCTCTTTTGTTGCTAAATGAACAGCTTTTATTCCTATAATTCCCGGTATACAGTTTTCACCTACCGTTACTCTTTTTGATAAAAGTATTCTTTCATCAAAACCGCCAACTTCGTCAAATTTAAGATATCCGTCATCTGTGATATCCTTTACAATAAGTCCTACTTCATCTATATGAGCATCTGCCATAACTTTTTTTGGCGGGGTGTATTTACCCTTTTTAAAGGCAATTATATTTCCGCAGGGCATTACCGTAATTTCGGTAACATACGGCTTTATTTCATTTATAATAAAATCTTTTACGGCATCGGTTGTACCGCTTACACCGTTTAAATTACATAGTTTTTCCAGCATTATTCCGCCTCCAGAAACAGTTTTAACAGTTTTACAAGATTGTTTATATCATCAAGAGAAACAACCTCTCCCGAGGTGTGCATATAGCGCTCGGGTATTGAAAGCATTACAGTTGGAACAGAATATCCCGAAGCGTTGTAAATCCACGCATTTGTTCCGGGATTATCGGGTTCAACCTCTGTCTGATACGGAATATTGTTTTTTTCAGCTAATTCGATTATTTTTTCGTTATATTCCCTGCTTAAAACTGTTCCGAAACAAATTACAGGGCCTTTTCCAACCTCTGCAATTCCGTTATTTTTGATATCCGGTGTTTTACCGAAGGTAACATCAACTACAATTGCAAGATCAAATTTTTCTTTGGCAGAAAGCATTTTTGCACCTTTCATACCAATTTCCTCCGATATGGAAGCCGCCGCATAAACATCAGCTGTTGTTTTTAAGTTTTCCATTACCTTTAAAATGGCGTAAACTCCTGCCTTATCATCCAGACCTGCGGCACAGACAAGATTATTTTTAAGCTTTGTTATTTCGTTTGAAAAAGTGATTGTATCACCAATTTCAATAATTTTTTCAAGCTCTTCTTTGGAACATGAGGTATCAATATGCAAATCGGAAATTTTATAGGGTGCATCGGTTTTATCAGTTAAAAGATGCGGAGGTTTTGTGCCTATAACTCCAAAAACATCATTTTTACCGTGAATTACAACCTCCATTGAGGGCAGAATTCTTGTGTCAACTCCGCCAACAGTTGTAAATTTTACAAATCCTCCATCGATAATCTTTGTAACCATAAGTCCGATAGTGTCAAAATGAGCATCAAGAATAATTTTCTTTTTCCCGCTTCCCTTTTTAACGCCTGTTACATTCCCGGATGCATCCTTATACGAATTTATATTTATACTTTTAAAATACTCCTCCACAACATTGGTGTTTTCAGCCTCACTGCCCGAAACAGATGGAGTTTTAAGAAGTTTTTCAAGTAAATCCATTTTAAAGTTCTCCTACAAGTTTTTTGAAAAGATTTCCTCTTTCTTCAAAATTTTTATAAAAATCGAAGCTTGCACAAGCCGGACAAAGTGCAACAACATCGCCTTTTTCCGCTTCGTTATATGCAAGAGCAACGGCCTCCTTTAAGGTATTTAAGATAACGTAATCATAATTACTGTCGGCATTTTTAATTGCTGCGGCAATTTTTTCTGCGGTATGACCTACAAGGTAAGCTTTTTTTACCTTTTTAACAATTTCTGAGCCAAATTCATCAAAAGGAATTTTTTTATCATACCCACCGCAGATTATAGTTGCTTTTGTTCCCTTTTCATAGAAGGAATCTATAAGAGCCTGTGCTCTTGTGGGGCTTGAAGCAATAGAATCATTATAAAAGCTTACGCCATTTAACTCTCTTACAAATTCAATTCTGTGTTTTACTCCGCCGAATTCTTCCGCAACCTTAACAAAGGTTTCAACAGAAATAAAATCCTTAACCGCCTGATATGCAGTCATAAAATTCTCCACATTGTGAAGTCCGGGAAGCTTTATTCTTTCTATATCAATAAGTATATTTTCTCCGTCTTTAACAGTTTTACAATCCAGCCATACTCCATCTTTAAGAGCGTGATTTCTGCTGAAGTAACGAATGTTTCTTTTTTCTGATTTACCAATTTCGTTAGTTAAATCATTATCAAAATTAAGTACAAGTATACCGTTTTCGTTCTGGAATTTATACACATTTTTCTTTGCCTCGGTATACTCCTCCATAGATTTATGGTAGTCTAAATGATTGGGTGTAATATTGGTAATAACTGCAACATCTGCAGATTTTTTCATGGTCTGAAGCTGAAAGCTTGAAAGCTCTACTACTGTAAAATCCTCAGGCTTTATTTCAGGAGTTTCGCAAAGCAGAGGTTTGCCGATATTTCCGCCAAGATGAACATTATATCCCTGCTCTTTTAACATTTCGGATATGAGAGTAGTTGTAGTTGTTTTTCCGTCACTACCCGTAATTGCAATAATTTTTGATGGACAAACATCGAAAAAAACTTCCATTTCCGATGTTACTGTTCCGCCTTTTTTGGAAAATTTTATCAGATTTTCATTATCAAAACGCAAACCGGGTGTTTTAAAGAGATAATCTCCCTCCAAATCAGAAAGATAGCTTTCTCCAAGCTTAAACTGAACGCCCAGACCGGCAAGCTCATTATAAATTTCACCAAGCTCATCGGCTGATTTTTTATCGCAGGCGGTTACTTCTGCTCCACAGGAGCAAAGAAGTTTTATAAGCGGTGTATTACTTACGCCAACACCTACCACAACTGCTTTTTTTCCGTTCATTTTATTTTTAAAATCGTTAAAATCCTTAAACATTTATGTCAGTTCCTTTCTCAATTTAGTTTTCACCCGGATGGTATTAAAATTTTTACTACACTTATATAATATGCTCAAATTGCATATCATATAAGTTCGTTGAAAAAACGTTTATAATTTCAATAAAGGTTGAACGAATTTTATCATCCAACCTTTATTTTATAATTAATAATTATATCCCTCTGCAATTGCTTTTCTATTAAGCTCAAGAAGCTCGGGTTTTGATGCAGGAACAAGTTTTTTTACAGTTTCATACACTTCATCAAGTGTGAAAACACCTGTTTCCTTAATCATTTTTCCTGTTATAATCATATTTGCAGATTTATTTGCACCCATATCATATGCAAGCTGAGTTGCAGGAATTGCAACATATTCAATATCATCTCTTGAATGCTCACAGTCAATTAAAGTGCTGTCGTAAATAATTTTTCCGCCGGAAACTACCTTGTCTTCAAACTTTGTGAAAGAAGGCTTATTAAGAATAATAGCTTCTGTGGGATTTACAACAAGCGGAGAACCGATAGGTTCATCCTTAATCATAACGGAACAGTTTGCTGTACCGCCTCTCATTTCAGGGCCGTAAGAAGGAAGCCAGGAAACCTCTTTATTTGTAAGCATTGCTGTATAGGAAAGTAATTTTCCGGCAAACAGAACACCCTGACCGCCAAATCCTGCGATAATTATTTCATGATTCATTATTCATTCGCCCCCTTATCTTTATATACACCCAAAGGATAAACGGGCATCATATTATCTCTTAACCAGTCAAGAGCTTCAATTGGAGAAAGTCCCCAGTTTGTAGGACAGGTTGAAAGAACTTCAACAAGCGAGAAGCCTTTACCGTTAACCTGATTTTCAAAAGCTTTTTTGATAGCCTTCTTTGCGTTGTTGATATTTTTTACGTTATCAACTGCAACTCTTTCGATATAATAAGGCCCGTCAAGCTGAGATAGCATTTCGGAAACCTTAATGGGATAACCCTGAGTTTCGGTTTTTCTTCCGTATGGTGTGGTCTGAGTAACCTGACCTACAAGTGATGTAGGTGCCATCTGACCGCCTGTCATACCGTAAATGGCATTGTTGATGAAAATAACAGTTATATTTTCACCTCTGCCTGCGGAATGAACAGTTTCGGCAGTACCGATAGCGGCAAGGTCACCATCACCCTGATATGTGAAAACGATATTGTCTGGGTTTGCTCTTTTTACACCTGTTGCAACTGCCGGAGCACGTCCATGAGCAGCTTCAACCATATCACAGTTAAAATAATTATAAGCAAAAACAGAACATCCAACCGGTGCAACACCGATAGTTTTACCTTCAATACCCAGTTCGTCGATAACCTGTGCTACAAGTCTGTGAACTATACCGTGGGTACATCCGGGACAATAATGAAGCGGAACATCTGCAAGAGCTTTTGGTCTGTCAAATACAACACTCATTATTTAGCACCTCCTGCAATTTCAATAATTTTATTATAAACTTCATCGGGAGTAGGAATAACTCCGCCTGTTCTTCCGTAGAAATGAACATCTGCCTGACCGTTAACAGCAAGACGAACATCTTCCACCATCTGGCCCATACTCATTTCAACAGCTAAGAAGGATTTTGCTTTTTTTGCAGTTTCGCTGATAATTTTTTCGGGGAACGGCCACAATGTGATAGGTCTTATTAAACCTACTTTTATGCCTTCATTTCTTGCTTTCTGCATAGCGGATTTGGCAATTCTCGCTATTGTTCCGTATGCTACAAGTACAACATCTGCATCTTTGATATTTTCTGTTTCGTATTTAACTTCTGTTTCTTTGATATAATCGTATTTTTTATATCTCTCAACAACAAGCTTTTCAAGCTCGTTGGGCTCGATATAAAGAGAGTTTACAACATTATGTTTTCTCTTCATCTGAGTACCGTTTGTTGCCCATGTTTTTTCAGGAAGGTCTCTTCCCTTGTACTCTTCCGGGAAAGTAACGGGTTCCATCATCTGGCCAAGCATACCGTCTCCGATAAGCATAACAGGCATTCTGTACTGATCGGCAATATCAAAAGCTTCATATGTTAAGTCAACACATTCCTGAATTGAGGATGGTGCCAGTACAACTAACTGAAAATCGCCGTGAGCAAGACCTTTTGTAGCCTGGAAATAGTCTGACTGAGCAGGCTGAATTCCGCCAAGACCGGGGCCGCCTCTTACAATATTTAAAACAACGCAGGGTAAATCTGCACCTGCAATATATGAAATACCTTCAGCTTTTAAGCTTATTCCGGGGCTTGAAGAAGATGTCATTGCTCTAACACCGGCAGCGGCAGAACCGTAAACCATATTTATAGCAGCAATTTCACTTTCCGCCTGCATAAACAGACCGCCAACCTTGGGCATTTTTTTAGACATATAAGCCGAAACCTCTGTCTGAGGAGTTATAGGATAACCGTAGAAACGCAGACAGCCTGCTCTAATTGCAGCTTCTGCAATTGCTTCGTTACCCTTCATAAGTAACTTTTCCATTATTTTATCATTCCTTTCGATTTTAACTATCTTTCTACTTTAATTACAGTATCAGGACACATTGTTGCACAAAAAGCGCAACCGATACATTCCTCCTGATTTATAACCTGTGCAGGATGAAAACCTTTGGAATTAATCTTGTCCTTTGACAGAGCAACTATTTTTTTAGGACATACGGTTGTGCACAATCCACAGCCTTTACACAATTCTTCCGAAATAGTAACCTTTGCCATACTACAGCACCTCCTTACTGAATTTGCCAAGGCATTTTCAAATACTTTTTAAGCGGAAACACCTTTGCATCAGTCAATTTCAAATATTCATCATAAAGCTCTTCCTTAACAGCTGTAAAAACAAATTCCACACCAAGCTCGTCCGCAGCGGCTTTAACCGTTTTTTCGCCCTCCGAAATAAGCGCAGTAGTGGTATCGTAAGATAAATTTGAGTTATTTATAATACCGTTTACTTTAAGACGTGAGCATGATTCAATATCCCTTAACATTAGTATAATATTTTCTTTCGTATCCGTCAATGGTCTTTTTGTATTGACAACAAGATTTAATTTGTAATCTTCTTGTGAAATATAACCAAAAAAACGCCCTAACGCTACTGCACCATCGTCATCACCGCCAACATCAATAACAATTGTTTTGGATTTATCGGTGAAAATTTTAAAAATATCTGCCGGCAAGGCAGGAATATCAACATTGGTATTGGCATACTGAGGGGTTATAACCTCAATACCCGCTTCGTTTAAAATTTTTTCGGCATCCTTGGTGCGGTAAAAAGCATTTACAATATCCAGGTCGACAATAATTACGTCTTTCCCCTGCTTTTTAAGCTCCATTGCATAATTTAAAGAAACTTCTGTTTTTCCGCTTCCGTAATGCCCTACAAATATATTAAGTCTGCTCAAAAAAATCATCTCCGTTTTATAATTTCAGTGATTTTAACATTTCCGTCAATTTTTCTGCCGCGTATTTTTGCAAAAACAAAGGATAACAAAAAGCACAATGCCGCAGCTATAAGAGCTGCTGTGTTACCGAATTTTTCAAAAATAAGATAAGCGGCAATAAAGATAAAAACCGGAACCATATACAAAATAAATGCCGACAAAAGCACATCTTTTGTTTCGGATTCCACCGTTACATAGTCGCCCCGGGATGCTCCTATCTTATTTACAACAATGGCTTCGAGCTCTAATGCGGCACAACCTGAACATGAAGCACAGTTGCCTCCGCAGGCGCTTTCTCTTTTAAATACCACAACAGCAGTACCGTTGCTTTTTACTTCTTTAACATAACCGCTGCTAACCATTTTTCTCCCTCATTTTATATTCGCAGGACTGCGTTAACATATCCCTTGCGCTGATTCTGGTGTTCTCATTTATCTGAACTCCGCCTATTATTCTTGAAATTTCATCCGTTTTTTCTTCCTCCGACAGTAATTTTGCGGTTGTTTCCACCTTATCGCCAGTCTGATTTTTTTCTATAAGATAATGATTATCAGACATTGCGGCAATCTGTGGCAGATGGGTTACACAAAGAACCTGTCTGTTAAGAGAAACTTTATACAGCTTTTCTGCAATTTTCTGCGCCGCTCTGCCGCTTACACCGGTATCTATTTCATCAAAAATAAGAGTATCTACATCGTTGTTATCGAACATTGCGGATTTTATTGCAAGCATAACTCTTGAAAGCTCTCCGCCGGATGCAATTTTAGAAAGCGGGCCGGCTTGCTGACCTGCATTTGCCGAAATAAGAAATTCAACTTCATCCATGCCTTTTTCATTGAATTCTTCTTTTTTAAGAACCTTGATTTCAAACACTACATTCGGCATATTAAGCTCCGTAAGCTCTTCAACAATTCTTTTACTGAGCTTAAGACCTGCTGATGTTCTTACCTTGTGTATTTCCAGGGCAATATTTTTCAGCTCGTCCTTTTTATTAATATAATCTTCATTAAGCTTTTCTTTACTTATTTCAGATTTTTCAAGCTTTTCAAGCTCAGCTAAGGAACGCTCGTAATATTCCATTATCTCTTCATAAGAAGAGCCGTATTTTGATTTTAATTTATTTATTTCGTCAAAACGTTTCTCGATATAATTTATATCTTCGTTGCTGAAGTCGAATTTTTCTGCGTATTCGCTTAACTCTGCCGAAGCATCTTCTATTAAATAATACGCCTCAGAAATTTTATCCCTTACAGTTTTTAAACCTTCATCGTAAGACATTGCTTTATCGGCAAAGCGCAATGCCTCCTGCAGCTGCTCGGTTGCAGATTTATATTCCTCCGAACCGCAAAGCTCCTCATAAGCTCTTTTGGTATTTTCAAGAATTTTCTGACTGTTCTGAAGAAGATTTCTTTTTTCAGAGAGCTCTTCAAATTCGCCCTCTTTTAATGACGCATTTTCAATCTCTTCTGTTTCATATTTAAGAATACTTATCATTCTTGTTTTTTCAGCTTCATCAAGGCTCAGCTTTTCTATTTCTTTTTTTATGGTTTTTAATTCATTATATGTATTTCTGTATTTGGATAAAAGCTCTCCGTTTTCTGCATAACCGTCGAGAATATCAATGTGCTTATCCGCATGAAGAAGTGCCTGATTGTCGTGCTGACCGTGAATATTTATAAGGTATTCCCCTATTTCCTTAAGAATGGAAACGGTAGACAGGGAACCATTTATTCTTACCTTGTTTTTCCCGTCGGCATTAACTTCTCTTGAAATTAGAAGCTCGTCATCTTCACATTCTATTCCAAATTCTTCCAGAACGGATTTTACATTTTCATCTATATCAAACAGTGCTTCCGCTCTTGCTTTATCCATTCCGGAACGGATAATATTTTTGGAAACTCTGTTTCCTAAAATTACGTTTATTGCATCAATTATTATGGATTTACCTGCTCCTGTTTCTCCGGTAAGGATGTTAAGCCCTTTTCCAAAATCAACCTGAGCATTCAGTATAACTGCAAAATTTGAGATTGACAGACTTTTTAACATTGGCTTAACTCCTTTCCTTTAAAATTACAGATTTTTAATTACATCGCAAAGAGCCATTGCAAGCTCCTCGGTTTTTGTGACTATAAAAATAGTATCGTCACCGGCAATTGAACCCATAATTGATTTATCATTAAGGGAATCAATTACAAAAGCTACTCCCTGCGCCATTCCCTGCATTGTTTTTACGATTACCATATTATTGGCATAATCACAGTTAAGCACAGCCTGCGACATAATAACATTAAATTTATGGGGACTTGAACCGTTTTTTGCAAGAGAATCACCGGAAAATCCATATTTTGTACCTTTTATTCCGGATGGAACTTTAAGAAGCTTAAGCTCCTTAATATCTCTTGAAACTGTTGCCTGAGTAACATTAAAACCAAGCTCAGTAAGCCGTTTTGACAGTTCTTCCTGAGTTGAGATATCTTCTTTTTCTATTAAGTTCAAAATTGCAAGCTGTCTTTTGCGCTTCATAATTACCTCCGGGTAATAAAATTTATTATCTTTCAGACATTTTTTCTTTTAAAATTTTGTAAAAATTCTTATCTGCAAATTTAATAAACACCGTTGTTATTTCAGACTGCTTTACAGTAATCTGACAGTCAGATGTAACCTTTATGGCATCTCTTCCGTCTGCCGATACAAAGGCACAGTTATTATAATTTCCGTCACATCCAATGGAAATTGTTTTGTTTCCGCCGGAAATTATGGAACGTGATTTTAAGGAATGCGGGCAAATGGGAGTTGTTATAATTACATTCTCATCCGGTTCCGCTATGGGGCCTCCTGCAGACAAAGAATATGCTGTAGAGCCGGTAGGAGTGGATACAATCAAACCGTCTGCCGTATAATTTTCCGCTTCAATTCCGTCAATATAAATATTGAAATTTATCATTCTGGGATACGAACCTCTTGATATTACAACATCGTTAAGGCAACGCAATTTATGTATAACCTTGCCGTTTTCAGTTATTTCGCAATCCAGCATCATTCTTTCGTCGGTTTTGTAATTGCCTTCAAAAAATTCCGTAATTCTGTCAATACCGTTTTTCTCTACGGCAGACATAAATCCAAGATGCCCCAAATTTATACCGAAAATAGGAATATTGTATTCGGAGGCGCTGTGAGCTACGGTAAGTAATGTCCCGTCTCCCCCCATAGCAATAATCACATCACATTTTCCGTAAAAATCTTCCGGTGTTCTGAAACAACTGCTTTCTATATCATATATGGAATCATTTTTTAAAATTATGTATTCTTTTTTATTTTTTTCAAGTATTTTGATTACCTTTTTTAAGGCATCTGAATGAGTTTTATAATCTGCATTAAAGACTATACCGCACACAGAAAAGTTCATTAAAATCACTCATTTCTATAAATTTTGGTGGGAAATTTCCACAATGTTTTCTATTTCGGCTATATCAGGTCTTATCTTTTCGTCATTTTTCGTCATAAAAGCTAAATATTCGATATTTCCCTCAGGGCCTTTAATTGGTGAATATTCCAGAGCTTCAACAGAAAAACCGTTTTCTATTGCATAATTACAAACGTTGTCTATAACCTCAGCATGAACATTTTTTTCTCTTACTACACCTTTTTTACCCACTTTTTCACGTCCTGCTTCAAACTGCGGTTTAATAAGCGCAACAAGATGACAGTTATCCGATAAAAGCTCGCAGGCTTTTGGCAAAACAAGCTTAAGCGAAATGAAGGAAACATCAATAGAAATAAAGGAAATTTCATCGGTAATAAGTGTATTATCAAGGTAACGGATGTTTGTTCTCTCAAGATTCACAACACGTTCATCTGTTCTTAATTTCCAGGCAAGCTGACCGTATCCAACATCAACAGAATACACTTTTTTTGCTCCGTTCTGAAGCATACAGTCTGTAAAACCGCCGGTTGAAGCCCCGATATCCATACAGACCTTACCATTTAAGTCTATTGGAAAATTTTCCATTGATTTTTCAAGCTTCAAACCACCTCGGCTGACATATTTATCCTTCTGACGCACAATAAGATTCACATCAGGCGAAACAAAAGTACCAGCTTTATCCACCCTTTGCTCATCAATATAAACTACTCCTGCCATTATAAGACTTTTAGCCTTTTCACGGCTATCACAAAGCCCTTTTTCAGCAAGAAGAATATCTACTCTGACTTTTTCGTTATTCAAAGTCCAAACACCTCTTTTATTTCCACGGAAATACTTTTGCTATCCATTTTACATAGTTTTTTAAGTTCATCAGGCTTTCCGTGTTCAAGAAATTTATCATCGTAACCTTTGGTCAGTACTTTTACGTCATCCGTGAGCATATTTGCAATTCTCTGCCCCATTCCGCCCGAAAGCATTCCATTTTCCATAGTAACTACACGCTTTGTTTTATCGGCGGATTTTAATATCGTTTCCATATCAAGCGGCTTAATTACTCTTACATTTACAACCTCACAGGAAATCCCATTGTTTTCAAGAATTTCTGCAATTTCCAGAGCATCGGAGACCATACTTCCCTCTGCAACAACAGTTAAATCGTTCCCTTCTTTTTCAACAATTGCTTTTAACTCATTAAACTCTCTTGAAAAAGAAATTTCCGTTTTCTGAACACCTCTCGGATATCTTATTGCGACCGGTGAATTTATCTTATTTACCGCATAATCAAGCATATTTTCAAGCTCATTATAATCGCAGGGAGCAAGAATAGTAAGATTGGGAATCATAGACAGATAAGCAATATCAAAAAGGCCCTGATGCGTTTCCCCGTCCTGCCCTACCACTCCCGCACGGTCTATCGCAAACACAACATGAAGATTCATAAGACAAACATCTGTAATTATCTGATCAAAACCACGTTGCAAAAAAGATGAATAAACCGCAAAAACCGGAACAAGACCGGTCGCCGCAAGACCTCCGCACATTGATACTGCGTGCTGCTCCGCAATTCCCACATCGTAAAAGCGGTTCCAAAAGCGTTTTTTAAATTCGTTAAGACCTGTACCCGAAGGCATAGCAGCACTTATTGCAACTATTTTTTCGTTCTGTTCGGCAAGCTTTATAAGCTTTTTGCCGAAAACATATGAATAATCCTCTTTTGCGCCACCGATTATATTGCCGGTTTGTTTATCAAAGGGGCTGATTCCGTGAAATTTTTCCGGAACATTCTCAGCAAAAGGATAACCTTTACCTTTTACGGTTTTAACGTGGATTATGAACGGTTCTTTAATCTGCTTACTGTTTTCAAAAACCTCTATAAGCTCATCAATATTATGCCCGTCAAAGGGACCGTAATATTTTATTCCAAGCTCCTCAAAAATAGAGCTGTTGATGAATAATCTTTTTACAAAATTCTTTGAATTTTTTACAAATTTTCTTATTTTCGGAGTTTTTGAAAATATATTTTCTATATGAAATTTGGCATCAATATAGGAATTACCTGTTCTTACTTTATTAAGATATTTACTTATACTTGCTTTGTTCTGAGAGATAGACATCTGATTATCGTTAAGGATAATCATAACATTTTCCTTGGTATTTCCAAGGTCATTAAGAGCCTCAAAAACCATACCACCGCCAAGCGAACCGTCGCCAATAAGCGCAATTACATTGCGGTTATCCCCCTGCGCCTTGAATCCGCGCTTCATACCAAGCGCTACAGATATGGAATTCGAGCTGTGTCCTGTATCAAAACTGTCATAAACACTTTCTTTCACTTTGGGAAATCCGGATATTCCGCCCAGCTTACGAAGTTCTGAAAATGAATCCTTTCTGCCGGTTAAAATTTTATGCACATAACATTGGTGACCGACATCAAAAATAATTCTGTCCTTAGAAAAGTCAAACACCTTATTAAGAGCCACAGTAAGCTCAACCACCCCTAAATTGGATGCAAGATGCCCGCCTGTTTCGGATACGTTATCAATAAGGAATTCTCTTATTTCTTCCGATAAAAGCTTAAGCTGTTCATTATTAAGTTTTTTAAGATCACCAGAATTATTAATTTTATCCAGAAGTACCATTTGATTTCCTCACAATATTTTATCTGTCTCTTGAAAGCAAATACATAGCAAGTTCTTTTAAAAACTCAGCTTTCTCGCCAAAAATTTCCAAATTGGAAGCTGCCTCGTATGTAAGTTCGGTTACAAGTTCCCTGCATTTTTCTATTCCATATAATGAAACAAATGTGCTTTTCTCATTTCTTTCATCACTACCAATTGGTTTTCCAAGAATTTCAGGACTTGATTCCACATCAAGAATATCATCTTTTATCTGAAATGCAAGACCTAATTTCAGGCCAAAATTCTTAAGAAGTTCTCTTTCGTAATCATTTGCATTACCAAGAATTGCACCAATTTCACAAGATGCAGAAAGAAGTGCTCCTGTTTTTAGTGCCTGCAAAGTTTTTAATAAATCTATATCAATTTTCTTATTTTCATTTTCAATATCAATTACCTGACCGCCAATCATTCCGTCTTTGCCGGAAGCTTCTGCCAGACATTTTAAAGCCTCTAAGGTATTTGATAATTTACACGTTAACGCCTTTTCAAACGCAAAATTAAGCAGTGCATCTCCGGCAAGTGTTGCTATTGCTTCGCCGAATTTAATGTGAGAGGTAGGCATTCCGCGTCTTAAATCATCATTATCCATACAGGGCAAATCATCGTGTATAAGAGAATATGTGTGAATATATTCCATTGCGGCACAAAACGGCAATATTTCTTCGCTGTTATCTTTAAAAAGATTATAGCAGGCTAGCATAAGTACCGGTCTTATTCTTTTTCCGCCGCACACAACACTGTATTCCATTGCGTCTACTATGGTTCTATACGGATAATTTTTATTTTTAAAATCGTTAAACAAATAGTTTTCTACAAACTCTTTTCTTTTTGAATATTCTTCATTAAAATTCATAGGTTTCATCCTTACTGGAATTATTTTCGAGCACAGTCAGCTTGCCTTCCGCAGTTTCAAGCGCTTTTTGAAGTTTTGCCGAAAGATTGATTCCTTTTTCATAAAGTTCAATGGATTCGGTAAGAGTTATTTTGTCGTCCTCAAGTTTTTTTACTATTTTTTCAAGTTCAAGTATATTTTTTTCAAAATCTTTCATATTCGGTCACCTTTATAACACTTCACACTCTTTTTTACCATCGGCAAAATAAAGTGAAATTTTATCATTCTTTTTTAACTGCGATGAAGATGTAATAATTTTATTATCACTGTTTTCCACATAAGCATAACCTTTTTTTATAATTTTAAGCGGACTTAAAGCATCAAGCTTTGAAACTGCAACAGCTGTTCTCTGCTTTTCTTTATTAAGCTTATTTTTAAAGCTATTGGAAAGATTTGTCCGGAGTTCATCACATCTTATTGAACGATTTTCCAAAATTATTCCAGGATTATTAAGAAAATAATTGTTCTTAAGTAATGAAAACTGTGATTTTTTACGTGCAACAACCGCTTTTAACAATTCATTAAAACGCAGCTGAACACCTTTTAAATAACTGTTTATTTCATCAATTGAAAGCGAACAAAGCTCTGCCGCAGCTGATGGTGTAGGAGCTCTCAAATCTGCAACAAAATCCGAAATTGTAAAATCGGTTTCGTGCCCTACCGCAGAAATTACCGGAACATGGGATTGAAAAACTGCTCTTGCTACACATTCCTCATTAAAGCACCACAAATCCTCAAGTGAACCTCCGCCTCTGCCTATTATTATAACATCAACGTTCTTTTCGTTAAGAATTTTTATACCCTTGACGATAGATTCAGAAGCTCCGTCGCCCTGAACAAGGGCAGGATACAAAATAATGTTAACATCCGGACGGTGCCTTTTTAAAATATTTAAAATATCCCTTACAGCCGCACCGGTTTCAGAAGTAACAACTCCTACTGCTGCAGGAATCTGAGGAATACTTTTTTTATTTTCATCTCTGAAAAGCCCTTCATTTTCGAGTTTTTCTTTAAGCTGATTAAACTGTATATGCAAAGCACCGATACCGTCCGGCTGCATATCATTTATATAAAGCTGATAAGCACCGTCTCTGTCGTAAACAGATAAGCGAGCTTCAACAATAACTTTCATGCCGTTTTCCGGCATAAATTTCAGTCCGCTTGCCGAGCTTCTGAACATTACAGCTTTTATAACGCTGTTTTCATCTTTAAGAGTCATATAACAATGTCCGGAGCTGTGAAGCTTGAAATTAGACAACTCACCCCGGATAAAAAGATTCGAAAAAACAGGATTCGAATCTATATATGATTTTATATATGTGTTAAGCTGTGAAACACTTAAAATCTGCAATTAACTACACTCTCTTCTTAAATTAAATCCATTTTAATTTTACTGCACTTATACCGTTACCGGGATAAAACACGCTTAGCAAATAATATGAACCGTCGTTATCACGAACAATTTCGGGAGCGTGCGCTTTTAAAACAGTAAGGGGTGCTTTTCCGTCAAATCCATCAATGGTTTTCGAGGCAAACACAAAGGTACGGTTATCATAGCAGCCGTTTTCACCGTCAAAAATGCTCCAGAACAAATAATAATATTCGTCTTTTTTCATAAAAAACGGCGATTCAACAGAGCCCTTTTCAAAGGGCATTGTTTGCATAATTTTCTCATCCGACCAGGTTTCCATATCCTCGGAAATTCGGTATTTAAGGTATTTATCCTCTGTATAAATTAAATAAAAGATTCCGTTTTCTTCATAAATATAAGGATCACGGGCAGCAAAGAATTCCGTTTTGAACAAATACGGTTTTAATTCCCATTTATCAAAATCAGCAGAAACTGCTCTTCTGAATTCACAAGGACTGTAAATAACATTATACACATCCTTATACTTCATAAGATGAGGAGCCCAAATTGCAGCAATCTCATTTGGTCTTTCATCGGGATAAAGAATTTTTTTGCATTCACAAAAGGATTCCCTATAAAAAATATCAGAAAAATTATCGCCCTGTGCAACACAGTGAAAAAGCTGATTTTCTGCCCCATGTACAGTATCCGGATTGTATTCGAATTCATCCACAAAACCGGTCGTTTTCGGAGTTGTAATGCCAACCATATGCCATTTGTCTCCATCTTTTAAAATGGAAAAATCATTGGTAATCCACTCTTTATAAAAATTGCCTTTTACAAGTCCGTTTATTTCAATTCCGTTATAAACATCCCCCTGAGGGGCATATATATTTACATATTCACCGTCAAATTCCGGAATAGGTATTCTTTCTTGCTTCATTTCAGTTCTCCTTATTTTCGGATAACTCTTTAACAAAGCTTCCTAAAACACCGTTGACATATTTCTTTGTGCTTTCATCATCATATGCACCAACAATGTTAAGTGCTTCGTTAATTGAAACGTTATTAGGTATATCTTCACGGTATTTTATTTCATAAATACATACACGAAGAGCCGCAAGTGCAACCTTGGAAAGACGCTCAATACTGTATTTCTCGGAATATCCGGAAATAATACTGTCAATTTCTTCTTTATTTTTATGCACTCCGTAAATAATATCCTCTATAAACGCTGTATCTTTTTTATCAAATTTGCCGTTTTCCCTGGTGTAATCCTCTTTAAAAGATTCCATATAATTTGCGATTGCTTCTTCCGGTTCGTCCATATTTACAGACATAGCAAAAGTTATTACAAAAGCGTATTTTCTCAACTCTGTTCTTTTCATAATAAGTACAACAACACACCTTCTGCCTGTTTATAACAGAAGGTGTTCACCTTTCATACAAATTAATTTTCTTCAACGTAAATACCGTCAACGGTAACATCAATATCCTTAACAGGCAAACCAACAACATTTTCTACAACGTCTTTAACTTTTTCCTGAATTTTGCCTGCAACATCAATAACATTTGTGCCGTAATTAAGAACAACACAAACCTCTAAAGAAAGTTCCGATTTATTAACGCTGACCTTTATGCTTTCACTTTTAGGAGCAACATTAATAAAAAATTTGCGGTTTTTAGTATCCTCCATATCGGAAGCCAGGCAATGAACACCTTCAATATCTGCCATAGCATCCTTAACAATTGTGGCGATAACCTGCTGCGAAACAGTTACGTTTCCGTTTTCAAACTGTAAGCCTTCTTTTTTTGTATTATCACTCATCTTAATATCATTCCTTTCTATATTATTATAATAACATTAAACTATGAATATTTCAAACATTTTTTTAAAAATTTATGCATTATAAAAAAATAAATTGCAAAGCAGGACATTTCTTTGCAATTTATTTTATATTTATGCGCTATTTCTGTATAACACAAACAACCATTTTAACAAAATATTCCTTAAAGAAAGGTAATTTTGCAAGCGGTTTTACAACACTTCGCAAAGGCGATTCCATATAAAAAACCGGTTTTACGGATAATTTATTCAGTATTTTGTTAAATCTTTTTATAGACATTTTATTAATATAGGAAAAATATTCTTCACCTTTTTCGTTTTCGGATATTCTGAACTTAATTCTATCTTCGCCGTCAGGATACTTTTTTACAAGCTCCTTATAATTTTTTATAAGAGTTTTATCCGAAAAAAACACGTGCACCCACGGAATATTTATTGCATCACTAAGATGTGCTCCGAATGGATGATTATAAGGAGGAAAGTTAACAAAAAGTCTTCCGCCTTTTTTAAGAATTCTTAAGATTTCGGTAAGAACAGCCTCGGGTTTAGCAACGTGTTCCATTGCATCATTCATTATTATGGTATCAAAACTGTTATCCGCAAAAGGAAGCTTTGACGCATCTGCACATATAAATTCAAATTTGTCTTGAAGACCAAGCTGCAAAGCCAATTCTGCAGATTCCTCTGCATAGCTTTCAACTATATCTACACCAATAACTTTATTTGCTCCAAGTGAAGCATAATATAATGATTTCCCTCCGGCGCCGCAACCAATATCGAGAATCGTTTTGTTTTTGAACATATCCTCTTTATCGGTATACTGCAAGTAGAATTTTATGGTGTCCTCTCCTCTTTCATATTGCCACATAGCATAGGTTTTTACACCGTCATTATTAAGATTAAAAGGATGTACCACTTTGGGAAACATCTTATTTACAACTTTTAATATACTCATTTTTATTCCTGCTTTTCCTGATTTTTAAATTGCTTTCCGTAAAATTTAACTAGGTAAATTACTAAGAACAAAGCAATAAACAATGAAATTATTAAAATAACAGCTGTTCCTAAAAAAGCTTTATCAAAGCCGGTTGTACATTCAAAAACAACATTATTTACGGTTCCCGGAATAAGAAGCCATGTAGCTGATTTTCCGTCTGACGAAACAGCGGTGGAATTGGTATTTAAAATTTTACCGTTGGTTTTTAGGGTTAGTTTAATATTCATCTGAGGCAGATACTGCTCTAAATAAAGCTTTTTCTCAGCGTTAAGCTTTTCAGTCAGCAAAGCTTCTTTTTCTTCCTCAGAAATTTCAGCTCCTGTATCTTCAGTATTTTCGGCTTCGGGATTTTCCAGATTTTCTTTTATGGTTTGCTCGTATCGGTTAAGCAAGTCCGTATTTCCGGAATTTAAAGCTGAAAGGTCAACATCGGCATCAACTTCGATAATATTTTTCATAAATCCGCGGGTAAGCTTTGCACCATTGGATATGTAGTGCATGGGATTTATCTGCACACCGTCTAAATTAACCTTTTCATTTGCATTGATTGTAACATAATCTTTGGATACAATAACGCTTTCCTGACCGTTTTCGTCATTTACCGAAACTTCGTAGCCTGCATCTTCAAAGCCATTTTTCAATGCTTCCAGAACATCGGGATCAAATTTACCCTTATCGTCAGCTGTTATGGGCGATATTGCATAAGATGCGTTAAAAGTACCGTCGGAATTTACCCCTATCTCATATGTTGTATTTATACATCCTGTTAAGCTTAATGCTACCAATGCAAAAAGCATTATAAGTAATATTTTCTTTTTCATTTTACTCCAATCCTCCATAAGGAGTATTATACACCATTTGAAGAAAAATTTCAATAGTATTTTAAATTTCGTTATTCATTTCATATAATTTAATAAGAAAATCTTCTATTTTTATAATTTTATTCTTTAATTCCTGCTCATTTTTCTCTAATTTTCTGATATGAGATTCCAGCAGTAATATTTCGTTTTTCCATGATTGTTCGTTTCTGAAATCACTTACAGGTATATAATTTAATTTCAGCAACTCGTTTATTAAAAACAGACGCGGAAATGAATTATATAAGTAACCGAAAGAATAATCGGTTTTTATATTTCCGCCCGGCAACTCCACTGAAAATATATCTGTTCTTTTTTGCGTTGCTATAAAAAGAGGTGAAGCAAGTTGTTTTAAATTTTCTGCTTTTAACTGATACAGTTTTCCGTTTTTTATATACATCAAACTAAAAATGTCATCAATAAAATACGGAATTACAAATTCACAGTTTTTTAAAAATTCTGCTTTTACTGTATCAGTACCATCCGAAAGCATATAAATTTTATCGCTTTTCAGAACACTGTATAATTTTTCTTTATGATACATACCACAAATAAAATTTCCGTTCATACTGTTTGTAATTACGGGAACACCGGTTTCGGATACAGCAGCAAAATTAATATTTTCATTGTTATAAACAACATTTATATTATTTTCCGAATCAATATAAGCATAGTAATTACAGTCTGTTACATAGTCAATAATTTCCGGCCTTGAATTTTCCGTAATTTTACGGTGATAAACCAACATATTCTTTTCCTTGATATTGATTATATAAAACGCATTTACAATATTATCTTTTATGAGAATTTTAAAATATTTTTTGTATGTGATTCCATTTTTGTTATAAAATAATGTATTTTTTAAAAAAATACCGTTTTTTTCTTTCAGGTAAATGATGCTTCCCTCATCATTCTGGCAGATGACAGAAAAACCGCCATCCGTCCAGGATACATCGAAATCAAAAACGGCATTACTCAATATTACTTTTGATTTTTGCTCTTTCAGCACACTTTTATAGCACAATCCGTTATTATCAATAAAGAAATAATAAAGCTCTCCCCGGTTATTTTTTATAATTTTGCCTTTACACATTATAATCACCCATTATAATATATAAAAACCTTCTGTGGGTTATTCTTTTTATTTTTTCTCTTTAGCAATTATTTCATCAATGATAATACCGTTATACTCTTTATCATCAAGATGCAGGCATTTTTCGCAATTGTCACACACCTTGGAAGAATCAAGATCGCACATTAAACATTCCTTGCAGTCAATACATTCTCTGTCGTATATTATGCACTGCTTCATTTTAATCATTCCTTTCGGTTAGTCTGATGATAATTTTATCATATTTTAACCGTTTAATCAAGCTTAATAAGGAATTTTTATGTTCTGACCTGCAAACAAGGCAGATTTTTCCATATTGTTAATTTTTTTCAAATCGTAAATATACTGTCTTATATCTGTATCTTTTGCGTATTTTTCTGCAATTGACCAAAGTGTATCTCCGCTTGCAACAGTATATTCAACAACGTTATCACACGATTTTGCAAGATTTAAGTTCCACATATTAGAAAACAATATTGAAAAAGTAATCAACAGAACAAATACAAAAAATATAAAACGAGCCTTACTTACTATAACTATTTTTTTCATAAAATCCCCTCCAAAAATACGAACATTTGTTTTGTTTGATTACACTATAACACGAACATTTGTTTTTGTCAAGAGTTTTTTTGAAAAAAATACGAACATTTTGCAAACATTTTTTCGAACAAACGTTTGACAAATTGAATTTTGTATGTTATAATATAGAAAAAGGAGGTATTTTACGGTGAATAATATGACAAAAAAACAGAAAATTATTTTTGATTTTATAAATTCTTTTATTGAGGAGAACGGCTATTCCCCCACTGTCCGCGAAATTGCTGACGGTGTAGGGCTGAAATCTCCTGCAACCGTTCATACTCATATAAGCAATCTGGTAGATATGGGATTATTAAAAAAAGATGCTTTAAAAAACCGGACAATCAGCTCGCAGACTGTTCACAAAGATGAGCTTTTTGCAAACGACGATAAGGTTGAGCTGGAAGAAGGAATAAATTTTCTCAATGTTCCCGTTATAGGAAAAGTTGCTGCCGGAGAGCCTATTCTTGCAGTTGAAAACATATTAAGAACCTTTCCTCTTCCGATGGATTTTGCGCATAATAAAGAAATTTTTATGCTACAGGTTCAGGGAGACAGTATGATAAACATCGGAATTATGGATGGTGATTATGTTATTGTCGAACGTCAGAACATTGCAAACAACGGCGATGTTATTGTTGCGCTTATTGATGACAGCGCTACTGTAAAAACCTTTTATAAAGAAAACGGTTATTTCCGTTTACAGCCCGAAAACGATGCTTTGGATCCTATAATTGTAACAAGTCTGGTTGTACTTGGAAAGGTTGTAGGTGTTTACCGTAAAATGTGATTGAAAACATTTGCAATTCTCGATTCGTAATTTACCGTATATTTTTTTGAAGTGTTTGTTTTTACATTTTTTTCTATACGAACATTTTCGGAAACACACAGCGGCGGATACATAACACAGAAAAAATTTTTTCCCATTCCGCTGCCGATTACAATTTTAAGAGCGTTATAGTTACCTTCCGGTAAAAGGAATTTTTCATACACTTTTGCCGGAAAATTTTCAAAAGTTATTTTTACAGCTGCTTTATTACTGTAACCAATATTTTCAAGGTAGTTATTGACTTCATCAGATATTAAATTTATATTATTATTAATATATTTGATTGCTGCATCTTTTGATGAAAGAGTAGAAAATTCATTTTTAAATTTTGTAAAAATATGGTTTCTTACTCCCATTTTTACTATCTGGTCATAAGGTTCATCTGAGTTTGCGATTATATGTATTCTTACAAAATTATCACAAATCACATTATTTTCAAAATGCAAAACAGCATTTATCATTAAATAAGACAAAACCGTTGCAAGCAATATTGAAATAATAATTTTTTTCATAAAAAAACCTCCGAATTGATTCTATCCTCAATCCGGAGGTTTTATACATATTATACTACATAAACCTGATTTGTTAGTTTTTTCATATCGCGGCGACATTTTTCGGCTTTGTCTGCATCGTCAAAAATTCCGAAACAGGAATTTCCGCTGCCACTCATTATCGCACCCATAGCACCGTTTTTCAAAAATCTGTCCTTAAATATTTCAATTTCGTCATCCAGAGTAATTGCATAGGATTCAAGCACATTAAAGAGACGTTTTGAAACATCATAAATATTTTTTTGTTTAAGTGCTTCCAGCATACCGTCTGTATCAGGATGATAAGATATTTCGTTAATATCAATCATTTTAAATACTTTGGCTGTTGAAATTCCACGGTTATTGGGACGTGCAATAACTATAAAGCATTCCGGTAAAGAATCCACAGGTGTAAGCTTTTCACCGATACCTTCAGCAAGACAAGTACCTCCAGTCATACAATACGGAACATCTGCACCAAGTTCTTTACCTACTTCGATTAACCTTTCCCATGAGAGTGGATTATTATACTTTTCATTTAAGTATTTTAACATACCGGCAGCATTTGTGCTTCCGCCCGCAAGACCTGCACATACAGGAATATGTTTTTCTACATAAATATCCATACCATCCACTTTTATAAGCGTTTCCGCTTCAAATTTTCGGATAGCTTTCATAATTATATTTCTTTCATCGCAAGGGACATACGGCGAGTTGGTTTTCAAAATTATTTTTCCGCAGTTGGAATTGCGTATTTTTATTTTGTCATACAAATTTACAGAATGCATTATCATTTTTAAATCATGATAACCATCTTCCCGTTTTGCAACCACATCCAAAGTAAGATTTATTTTAGCTTTGGTTAAAATTTGTTCCATAATTATTCCGCCAATATGTTTTTCTTGTAAAATTCGTAAACTTCATCCCATTTTTCAGGATTCTGAGGTTTATATTCGTCAATATGTGTACTATCGGCAACAATTTTTCTTGCTTCTTTTAAATCAGCAATCTGGTTAAGTGCCATAAACTGCACTGCACCGTTTCCGGTTGCGGTTGCTTCAACAGGACCGGCCACAACGGTAACATTACATGCGCTTGCGGCAAATTCACAAATTGGCTTTGCTTTTATTCCGCCGCCAACCATATGAATATATTCATAATTTTTGCCGGTTAGCTTTTTAATTTTTTCAAAATTATATTTATATTTTAGCGCAAGGCTTTCATAGATTGTTCTTACAAGTTCCCCATCGGTTTCAGGAACAGGCTGATTTGTTTTTTTAGCATATTCTCTGATTCTTTCAGGGATGTTACCGGGTGTTTCAAATTCAGGATAATCGGGATCAATCAGGCATTTGAAGGGTTCTGCCTCCATTGCCGCTTTATCAATTTCCTTATAATCTATTGTTTTACCTTCTCTTTGCCACTGACGGCAGGTTTCCTGGAAAATCCACAAGCCCATAATGTTTTTAAGGAATCTTGTTGTTTTTCCGAATCCGCCTTCATTGGTATAGTTGGCTTCCGACGACTGTTCGTTTATAACGGGAACTTCGTTTTCTGTTCCGAACAAGGACCATGTTCCGCAGCTTACATATACAAAATCCTTCACTGCAGACGGTACTGCAACAATTGCAGATGCAGTATCATGAGTTGCAACTGCAACAACGGGAACCTCTTTACAGTTTAATTCCTTTGCAAGCTCGGGTTTTAAAGTTCCGTAAATTTCTCCGGGCTCAATAGGTTTACAGAAAATATCCTTTGAAATTCCGATTTTTTCCATTAATTCTTTATCAATTTCCTTAGTACGGGGATCAACAATATTTGAGGTAGATGCAATTGTTTCCTCCATTCTCATTTCTCCGGTTAAGAAATAAGCAAACAAGTCAGGCATAAACAGAATTTTTTCTGTCATATCCATAATTTCGGGCTGTTCTTTTGCAAGATATGCAAGCTGATACAAGGTATTTATTCTCATAAACTGGATACCTGTTTTTTTATAAATATCATCCTTGGATATTTTGGAAAAGACATATTCAGGCATTTTTTCTGTTCTTAAATCACGGTAGTTAACAGGGTTGCCGATAAGGTTTCCGTTTTTATCAATAAGACCGAAATCAACACCCCAGGTATCAATTCCGATTGCATCAAATTCGTGCTCTCTTGAAGCCTTCAGAATCCCCTGCTTTATTTCATAAAAAAGTCTTAAAACGTCCCAGTAAATTGTTCCGTTTATTTCAACAACATCGTTATTAAATCTGTGTACTTCGGTTAATTCAAGCTTACCGCTGTTTTTTTCTATTATAATTGCTCTTCCGCTTGAAGCACCAAAATCAAAAGCCAATACTTTCATTTTCTTCACTCCTGTATTTTATTTATTTTAATTATATCAAAGTATTTTTATTTTTGCAATACTTCTATTCCGTTATCGTAAAAAAGCTGTGCGGCAACACCGTTACCGTCAATTAAAGTTCCGGAAAAATCTCCGTTATATATTTTTCCAAAACCGCAGGAAGGACTTCTTGATTTAAGAATAACGGTGGTTATTCCGTTTTCTTTTATAATTTTCAAAGCCTCTTTTGCACCTTTTATAAAAGCTGACGTTACATCCTTTCCATCCTTTGAAAACACCTTTCCGGTGCCGGATAGAACATCGCTTCCGCTGCAATTAAAAAGCTCTGCCGGAGCCCTTGGAATTTCAAGTCCGCCCAGACATTCGGGACAAATTTTCAAAGCCTTTCCCTCGTTATACAGCTTTAAAATTTCTTCGTTAAGATTATTGCCTCCGGAGTATTTACAGTTATCTCCGCACAGGCAAGCGCTGACACCTATCATATCAGTACTCCTTTACAAGCAAAGCTCTGAGATATCCTCTTTTGGAGGATACACTTTCTATGTAAAAGCCTCTTCCGTAGTAAAAACGTACAAGTGGAATATATTTTGATGCGGTATGAAGTTCTAAGCGCTTTACCTTGTTTTCTTTCATAACCTTGTCCACAACAGACATCAAAGTTTTTCCTATTCCGTTATTCTGATTGTTGCTTTTTACGCCGAAACGGGTTAAATAAGCAGTATTGTCATCCCTTATTTCAACTCTTACACTGCCAAGTGCTTCGCCGTTTACAAATGCAATAAAAACATATTTGGTTTCAACATCTTTTTTTACATCTTCATAGGATTCGTTAAGAGCATCAACTTCGCCTTTTATTCCCGATTCCTTTACATATCTGTAAAAAGCATCTGCTGTGATATCCTGAATATCGGGAATATCTTCAACGGTAGCTCTTTTTATTGTGAAACCGTATAAATTTTTACTCATACTTATATACTCCTATTTGTATTCATCAAGAACTTCTTTCAGTCTTGCAACAAACACATCAACATCGCTTTTTGTTATAATAAGCGGAGGAACAAGACGCATTACATTTGTGCTTACTGCACTGACTAAAACCCTGTGTTCAAACATCTTTTTAAACAGTTCCTTTGAAATATCCTTTTTGAAAACGATTCCAAGCATAAGACCTGCTCCACGTACGTTTTCAATTATATCATAGCAGGATTTAAGCTTTTCAAGTTCATTTTTAAGATATTCTGCTGTTTCTTTGGATTTTTCAAGAACGCCTTTATTTAAAAGCTCATCAAGAACACACAAAGCTGCAGAGCAAGCAAGCGGATTTCCTCCGAAGGTAGAACCGTGGTCACCGGGAACAAAGGCACAGAATTTATCCTTTGCCAAAACTGCTCCAACCGGCACACCGCCGGCAAGAGCCTTTGCAAGTGTGAAAATATCCGGTTCTATTCCGTACTGCTCATAGCAGAATAAAGTTCCGGTTCTGCCTATTCCTGTCTGCACCTCGTCAACTATAAGAACAATATCTTTTTCATCACATATTTTTCTGATTTCCTTAACATATTCTTTTGAAAGTGGCATTACACCGCTTTCTCCCTGAATAAGTTCAAGCATAATTGCTCCCGTTTTTTCGGTTATGGTGTTTTTAAGCATTTCAATATCATTTATATCAACGTGAATAAACGTTTCGGTCATAGGACGGAACGGAATCTGAAATTTTTCCTGACCGGTTGCCGCAACAGTTGTTACGGTTCTGCCGTGAAAAGAATTTTTCATGGTTATTATTTCACTTTTATCTGTTGCACCCTTTGCATAATGATATTTTCTGGAAAGCTTGATTGCTCCTTCGTTTGCTTCTGCTCCCGAATTGCAGAAAAAAGCCTTGTCTGCACAGGAATTTTCACAAAGAACCTTTGCAAGCTCTGCCTGCGATTCTGTATAATAATAATTACAAACATGAATCATTTTTTTTGCCTGCTCAGAAATGGCATTTACAAGTGCTTTGTGATTGTGTCCAAGAACATTTACAGCAATTCCGCCAAGAAAATCGTAATATTCGTTTCCATCCGTATCATAAAGACGTACACCCTCGCCTCTTTCAAAAACTGCAGGTAAACGTGTACCAAACGTATTCATATAATACTGTTCATCTGTTTTCATAATTTTGTCTAGCATATCAGAACCTCCGAATTAACTATATAGATATAATTATATACCATTTATAAGAAAAGTTCAATGTTTTTCAGTTATTTTTTTCAAATATTTATTTTTAGAAGAAATCAAGAATTTTTGCGTAAAAATGAGATTTTAAGAGAAAACACATATTTTTATTAAAATTTTAAAGAAATTCAGGGGAAATAAAACATTTACTTTTTGCCGGTTAAATATTAAAATAAAATCACAAAGGTCAAAGATAGTCAAAGTCAAAAAGGAGTGATTATCAAATATGAGAATGTCAGATATAATTGAAAGTTATATAAACGAGCTTATTGAAGCTGAGAACGAAATAGAAATAAAAAGAAGCGATCTTGCAATGAGGTTTAACTGTGTTCCATCTCAGATTAACTATGTTATAAGCACACGCTTCAACACCGAAAACGGTTTTATAGTTGAGTCTCGCAGAGGCGGCGGCGGCGGAATTAAAATTAAAAAGATATATTTTGAAAAAGAAGACTATCTTATGCACCTTATAAACAGCATAGGTAATTCCATAAAACAACAGGAAGCATATGCATACATTAAGAATATGTATGATAAAAAACTTATTTCTCTGAGAGAGGGAGAAATTATGATTTCAGCAGTTTCCGACAACGCATTATTGCTTGAGCCTGTTTTAAAAGATGCAATAAGGGCAAGAATATTAAAAAATATGATTATTAAACTGAAAGGATGATTATAATGCTATGTCAAAAATGCGGAACAAATAATGCCAACATAAAAATTGTAAAAAATATAAACGGAAATGTTTACGAAACCTATCTTTGTTCGGAATGTGCAAAGGAAGATGATCTGACTATAAATATCAACAGCAATTTTTTTGAACCGATTTTTTCCAATATCTTCTCCCCTACGGCATCAAACAATCCCGTTTGCCACACATGCAACTTAAGCTACAGAGAATTTAAAAACTGCGGAAAATTCGGTTGTCCGGAATGTGTTGAGGTTTTTGCACCGTATATGGACAGCTTGCTTAAAAACATTCACGGAAGCATTTCTCACACAGGAAAGCTTCCTAAAAAAGCAGCCGAACCCATCAATAGAAAAAGAGAAATAAGTGAACTTAAATCCAAGCTTCAGAAAGCAATTGAAAATCAGGAATTTGAGCAGGCGGCAATATTCCGTGATGAAATCAAAAAGCTGGAAGCAGAATAAACGAAAGGAGTTTTAATTATGAGTGACATTAATTTTAACAGCATTGTGATAAGCACAAGAATAAGGCTTGCAAGAAATTTTAAAAAATATCCTTTTGTTTTACGAATGAGTGCTGATAACGCAAAGGAAATTATAAAAAACGTATCGGACAGTATTCTCAATGCTAACGAAAGCTTTAAAAATGATTTTGAATTTTACGGTGTAAATGAACTGAAATCAAAAGGCGGAACGCTTCTGGAAAAGCATCTTATAAGCCCCGAAATGTTAAAGGAAGACAGAGAACACGCCGCATTAATCAGCAAAAATGAAGATATAAGCATTATGATTAATGAAGAAGACCATCTTCGCATTCAGGTAATAAAAAGCGGTTATAATCTTGACGAAGCATATAAAACCGCAAATCTTATTGACGATTTGATTGAAGAAAATTCCGAATATGCCTTTACAGAAAAATACGGCTACACAACCTCCTGCCCCACCAATATGGGAACAGGTATGAGGGCTTCGGTTATGCTTCATTTACCTGCAATTTGTATGGCAGGTAAGATGAACGAATTGATAGCCACCGTTAACCGTCTTGGCATTGCAGTACGCGGAATTTACGGCGAAGGAACCGAAGCAAAAGGTCATTTATTCCAGTTTTCAAATCAGATTACACTTGGAATGAGCGAAGAAGAAATTTTAAGCAAATTAAGAAACATCATAGAACAGATAGCAAGGCAGGAAGTGGACATACGCTATAAATTAAAAAGCGACAAGCTTACCGATAAAATTTACCGTTCCTATGGAATCCTAAAAAATTCATACCTGATTTCATATAACGAATTTATGGATTTATGGTCAAATGTTCTGCTTGGCTGCGATATGGATATATTAACGGTAAACCGCAATGAACTTATAGGGCTTATTTCAAAATGCGCGCCCTATAATCTGCTTGCCGATTCAAAACAGAATCTTGATGCAGGAAAAAGAGATAAGCTAAGGAGTGAAATTCTCCGTCAGGCACTTAAATGAAGGAGTGATATAAATGTATGAAAGAAGATTTACAAATAAAGCTGAAAAAGCCATTTCCCTTTCGCAAACAGCGGCAAATGAGCTCGGTCACAACTATATAGGCAGTGAACACATTTTACTTGGATTAATAAAGGAAGGCACAGGAATTGCCGCTCAGGTATTAAAAAACAACAATATTAATGAACAAAATGCAAAGGATGCTATAATAAAGCTGATAGGTGCAGGCAACACCCCTGCAGGCAACAAGCCCTTAACACCAAGAGTTAAAAGAGCTCTGGAATTAAGCTATGAAATTGCACTTGAGCTTGGCTGCACATACATCGGCACGGAACACATTCTTCTTGCACTTATTGACGACAACACGTCAGTTGCCGCAAAAATTGCAGATGAGCTTTCCGGCTCTTATGCAAAGGTTAAGGAAGATATTTTAAATTTTCTTCGTGACGGTGACTATTCCGCCCATTCAGAACAGCATTCTGCCTCCCCTAAGCAACGTGGAAATTCTGCCACACCAAGCATAGACGAATTCGGCAACGACCTCACTAAAATGGCGGCTGACAACAAGGTGGATCCGGTAATCGGAAGAGATGAAGAAATAGAACGAGTTATTCAGATTTTATCAAGAAGAACAAAAAACAATCCCTGCTTAATTGGTGAACCAGGTGTTGGTAAGACTGCAATTATCGAAGGTCTTGCTCAGAAAATAATTGCAAACGAAGTGCCCGAAACCCTTAAGGGAAAACGGGTAATTACAATCGACCTTACCTCTATGATTGCCGGTTCAAAATACAGAGGTGAATTTGAGGACAGAATAAAAAAGGTACTTCAGGAGGTTAAAGAATCCGGAAATGTTATTCTGTTTATTGATGAAATTCACACAATAGTAGGTGCAGGTGCGGCAGAGGGTGCAATTGATGCAGCAAACATCTTAAAGCCATCCCTTGCAAGAGGTGAAATTCAGCTTATTGGTGCTACAACTCTTAATGAATATAGAAAATATATAGAAAAAGATGCAGCTTTAGAGAGACGTTTTCAGCCGGTAACTGTAGATGAACCCTCAGAAGAAGAGGCACTCAGAATTCTTATGGGAGTAAGAGACAAATACGAAGCTCATCACAAAACACAGATTTCCGATGAGGCACTAAAAGCAGCTGTTCAGTTATCGCAAAGATATATTACCGACAGATTTTTACCCGACAAAGCTTTGGATTTAATTGATGAAGCAGCTTCCAAAATCAAGTTAAAAACACTTACAACTCCTCCCGATTTAAAGGGACTTGAAGATGAATTAACAGCACTTGCAACTGAAAAGGATGAGGCGATTTCTGCGCAGGATTATGAGCGTGCGGCGGCAATAAGAGATAAAGAAAACGAAATAAAAAAAGAAATAGAAGAAAAGAAAAACGAGCACGCAAACAAATCTTCAAACAACAATCCTTCTGTAACTGCAGAAGACATTGCAGAAATTGTTTCCAGCTGGACAAAAATACCCGTAAAACGTTTAACAGAGGAAGAAAGTTCCAAGCTTCTTAACCTTGAAAACATTCTTCACGAAAGAGTTATAGGTCAGGAGGAAGCTGTAAAATCCGTTGCCCACGCCATAAGAAGAGGCAGAGCAGGTTTAAAAGATCCCAAAAGACCTATTGGTTCATTTCTGTTTTTAGGACCTACCGGTGTAGGTAAAACAGAGCTTTCCAAAGCTTTGGCAGATGTTATGTTTGGCAGTCAGGATTCTATGATAAGAATTGATATGAGTGAATATATGGAAAAACATTCGGTTTCAAGACTTATAGGCTCCCCTCCAGGATATATTGGTCACGACGAAGGCGGTCAGCTTACAGAAAAAGTACGCAGAAATCCGTACAGCGTTGTATTGTTTGACGAAATTGAAAAAGCGCATCCGGATATTTTCAACGCAATGCTTCAGATTCTTGAGGACGGTATTCTTACCGATTCTCAGGGCAGAAAGGTTGATTTTAAAAATACCATAATTATTATGACCTCAAATGTTGGTGCAAGGCTGATAACAGAAACAAAAAAATCTCTTGGATTTTCCACCGATGCTGATGAAACGGAAAGAAATTACGAAACAATTAAAAATACGGTTATGCAAAGTCTTAAGCAGGAATTCCGTCCCGAATTCATAAACAGAATTGACGATATAATTGTATTCCATCAGCTAAACAAAGAAAATATGAAAGACATTGCAAAAATAATGCTTTCCGACCTTAAAAAACGCCTTAACGCAGAAGGAATCAATCCTGAATTTTCCGATGAGGTTTACGATTTTCTAATAGAAAACGGATTTGATGCGGCATTCGGTGCCAGACCGTTAAGACGTGCAATTCAAACCAAAATTGAAGATTTATTATCAGAAGAAATTTTAAGAGGAAACATTAAAAAGAATTCCGATATTATAATCGGCATTGAAAACAACGCACCAAAAGTTACTGTGAAATAACAAAAAGCTCTCCACCGAGAGCTTTTTGTTATTTCAGGATTTATTTGTTTTTTATGAGATATGCTAAATATTCTTTTAAGTAAACAACAAAAGCCATAACAGAAAAGGCTACAAATCCTCCGCACAGAAGCTGATGTATTATCTTATTGGCATCCGGGAAAAGCATTATAAGGAAGAACGCAACAAAATATATTGTACTGGCAAGCTTCCCTGCCCAGTTGGATTTAACAACAATTTTCGATTGATTAAGCAATTTTGTAACGCCAAGAAACATTGTAATTTCTTTGATAAAAAGAAAAATTACAACCCAGGTAAGAGCAGGCTCGGCTTTTGCAACACACAACGCTACAGTAAACTGTAACAGTTTATCTGCAAGAGGGTCCATTAACTTACCAAAATCACTTATTAAATTATACTTTCTTGCTATGTAACCATCGGCAACATCAGAAATTCCTGCAAGTATAAATATTCCTAACGCCAACAGTCTGCTGAATTCAAGTTCTGAGAAAAAGATTACAGCAAAAACAGGAACTAAAAAAATCCTGAAAATAGTAATTATGTTTGGTAAATATTTTTTCATCTCTAAAACTCACTTTACATATATTTTATAAAACCTTAGTTATACCGCAATACACAAGTCCCCTGTTTGCATCAAGAGTAACCAGAGCACCGTTGTCAAGCAGGTTAGTAGCATTTTCAACACCAACAATAACAGGAATATCAAGAGTCAGTCCAACAATAGCGGCATGTGAAGAGCTTCCGCTTTGTTCAGTTATTATGCCGGATGCATTTTTCATTATAGGAAGTAAGGTGTTGCTTGTTTCCTTAACAACAAGAATATCGCCGTCTTTGAAATTTCTGATAGCTTCTTCCTCGCTTTTTGCCACACATAAACTTCCGCTTACAGAAAGGTCGTTAACACCTTTTCCGCTCGCCAAAGTCTGACCAACAAGATGAACCTTTATCATATTTGTTGTACCCTCGGTACCAAGAGGAATTCCCGCAGTAATAACAGCTAAATCTCCATTTTTGATATATCCGGTTTCAAGAGCTTTTTCAACTACCTGTACAAACAAATCATCAGTGCTGTTAACAATTTCGTTGTAAATAGGATACACTCCCCACGAAAGTTTTAGCTGACGCATTGTTTTTTCACTGGGCGTTGCTGCAATTATAATAGAATCCGGTCTGAATTTTGAAACCATTCGGGCTGTAAATCCCGAAAGTGTAATAGCAATAATAGCACTTGCACCAAGGTCATTTGCAGTTGTACAGGTTGCATGGCTTATAGCATCGGTAACATTCTGCGTGGACTTGAATTTAAGATTTTCGCTTATTTTATAGTCGATTGAAAGCTCTGTTTGTTCTGCAATTTTTGACATTGCCTTTATACTTTCAACAGGATATTTTCCTGCAGCGGTTTCTCCCGAAAGCATAATCGCACTTGTGCCGTCATAAATTGCATTTGCTATATCTGTTGTTTCTGCTCTTGTCGGGCGTGGATTTCTTATCATAGAATCCAGCATTTGTGTTGCAGTAATAACCATTTTACCGTTTTTATAACATTTTTCAATTATCATTTTCTGTATTGCAGGAAGCTTTTCAAACGGGATTTCTACACCCATATCGCCTCTTGCAACCATAATTCCGTTGCTTACCTTTAAAATTTCATCAATATTGTCGACACCTTCGCCATTTTCGATTTTAGAAATTATAAGAATGTCTTCCCCGTCGTTTTCTTCAAGTATTTTTTTAACTTCCATTACATCATATGCTGAACGCACAAAGGATGCTGCAATAAAATCAAAATCATTCTTTATTCCGAAAATTATATCCTCTCTGTCCTTCTGAGACATATACGGAAGATGAATATTTCCGTCCGGCAAATTAATACTTTTATTATTGGATAATTCGCCGCCGGTTATAATTTCACATAAAATATTATTTTTGGTTTTTTTAACAACCGAAAGCTCTATCAAGCCGTCGTCCATTAATATTCTGTCGCCGATTTTTATATCATTTACCAGATTTTTATATGTTACACTTACTCTTTCGGAATTACCTATAATATCGTCAATAGTTAAAGTGAACATTTCTCCGTCATTTAAAGTGATTTTGTTATTTTCAAAAGTTTTAATTCTAATTTCCGGACCTTTTGTATCAAGAAGCAAAGCAATAGGCAGATTAAGCTCTTTTCTAAGTTTTTTAAATCTGTCAATTCTTATCTGCTGTTCCTCATGTGTTCCATGAGAAAAGTTAATACGTGCAACGTCCATTCCTGCAAGCATAACCTGTCTTAAAGTTTCTTCATTATCTGTTGCAGGGCCTAATGTACATACTATTTTGGTTTTTCTCATTTGATACGCCTCTTTCTATCCCAAAACAGCCTTTGCGGTTAAGCAAAGGCCGTTTAAATACGTTATATCTGATAATTAACGGCACAACATCTGTTATTAATATGTTATAACCTTAAATACGGAAAAATACTCTTCCTTTAAATCTTTTTTCATATTAAGTGCTTCGGTAATATCATAATCAACAGTTACTCCGTTTTTATAGGCAATTACTCTGTTGCCGATGTTATCTTTTAGAAGCTCTACCGCTTTTTCGCCCATAACGCTTGCCATTAAACGGTCTCTTAAAGTAGGAGAACCGCCTCTCTGAATATGACCAAGAATGGTTGCTCTGGTTTCCACACCGGTAGTAGCCTCAATCTGAGCAGCAAGCTTTCCGGAATCACAGAAAAGTTCCGAAACAATAACAACAAAATGTTTTTTTCCGTTGGCAATTGCTTTATTAATTTTTTCAACAATATCCGTCTGAAGATTAAAATCTCTTTCGTGCACAACAATAGCTTCTGCACCACTTGCAATACCAACATTAAGCGCAATATGACCTGCGTGACGCCCCATAACTTCTACAACAGAGCATCTGTTATGAGAAGCACAGGTATCTTTAAGCTTATCTATACATTCCAAAGCTGTATTCATTGCAGTATCAAATCCAATGGTATAATCTGAGCATGCGATATCATTATCAATTGTTCCAGGAATACCGATTGTGGGAATTCCGGCATTGCTTAAATCTCTTGCACCTCTGAAAGAACCGTCACCACCGATTACAACAAGCCCCTCAATACCAAGCTCATCAGCACTTTTTTTAGCCTTAAGAACACCTTCGGGAGTGGCAAATTCTGTACATCTTGCGGTTTTTAAAATTGTTCCGCCCTTTGCCATAATATCAGAAACCGAACGGTATTTCATTTCCATAATATTTTTTTCAATAAGACCTTTATAGCCTTCTCTTATTCCTACAACTTCCATACCAAAGTGCAAGCCTGCACGAACAACAGCTCTTATAGCTGCATTCATACCCGGAGCATCGCCGCCACTGGTAAGAACCCCTATACGTTTTATAATAATCACGTCCTAACATTTATAATTTAAAATAGTGTTTGTTAAAAAGTTCACTAATATATATTATACCATCAAAAAAATAAAAATCAATAGTTTAACGAAATTTATATATTTTTGTAACATTATGGAAATTTTTATATTCCATATTTCTGTTTCCGATAATTTGTAGGTGTTATTCCACTTATTTTTTTAAACTTATAATCAAAATAAGCAAGTGATGAAAAACCGCTTTTTTCTGCAATTTCTTCAACTGAAAAATCTGTTGTAAGAAGATAAATTTTTGCCGCAGAAATTCTTTTATTAAGTAAAAATTCTGCCGGTGTTTTCCCTGTATATATTTTAAACAGTTTATGAAAATATATCGGACTTAAATGAACACTTTCTGCAATGTCACAAAGCAAAACAGGTTTGTTAAAATTGTCTTCTATGTATTTTATGGCTTTTTGCATAAGCTTCGCATCTGTTTTCTCATTTTTTATTCTGTTTTCCCTTTCGGCATCCATTATTATCATATGCAGAAGCTGATAAATTTTACTTTGAAGAAGAAGTTCATTTCCTTCCAGAGAATCGTGATAAATATTTATAAGCTCGTCAAAACAACTTCGGTAAGCAGATTGATCAGCAAGCTTAATTACATTGGGAAGCTTATCAAGAAACATTCCTATTTCCTTATTTTCCGATAAATGAATACAGTAACAGCTGAAACTGTTTTTGCTGTATCTTATCTGCCCCGGCTTTGCAATTACAAGATTTCCGCTTTCATGCTTATAGCCAACATCATTGATGTAGGTTTCACCGTTACCGGAAATATACAATTCTATTTCATAATCCTCCACCATACGTTTCGGTGTTTGTTTTATATTTTTAAAATATTCCGTACTGTCATATACAACAGTTTTAACAACTTTCAACATTATATCACATCCTAAAAAAGATAAGATTTCTAAAATAGATATTAAGAATATCACTATTATTATAGCACATATCATTTTAAAATAAAAGAAGAAATATAAAATTTTCAAGGAGATTTTCAAAATGAAAGTTACTGATGTAAAAACATTTACCGTTGACTGTTTCAGAACCAACTGGGTATTTGTAAAAATTTATACCGATTCAGGAATTGACGGAGTTGGAGAAGCGACACTTGAATATAAGGAAAAAGCACTTATTGGTGCTGTTGAACACATAAAAGAATACCTTGTAGGAAAAAATCCTCTGGATATCGAAAAACATTTTCATGATATTTACCGTGATGCATACTGGAGAGGCGGAGCTGTACTTATGTCTGCACTTTCTGCGGTTGAATGTGCACTTTGGGATATTCTTGGCAAGCATCTGGGAGTTCCCGTATATCAATTGCTTGGCGGCAAGGTTAATGACAAAGTGCGAATTTATGTAAACGGTTGGTTTGCAGGTGCAAAAACACCCGAAGAATTTGGCGAAAAAGCTAAAATTGCTGTTCAGAGAGGTGTAACGGCAATGAAATGGGATCCTTTTGGAAAATCATATCTTGAAATTTCCAACAAAGATTTAAATACTGCTCTTGAATGCGTTGGTGCGGTTCGTGATGCGGTTGGTGACGAAGTAGATTTACTTATTGAAGGTCACGGACGTTTTAATGTTCCTACCGGAATAAAAATTGCAAAAGAACTTGAACAGTTCAAACCAATGCTTTTTGAAGAACCAACACCTCCCGATAATTTAGAAGCTTTAAAGGCAGTAAGAGATAAATCTCCCGTTGCCATCTCCGCAGGAGAACGTTTATACACCTTAAAATCCTATAAAGATTTATTTGAAATGCGTGCCGCGGATTATATACAGCCGGATATTTCACACGCAGGCGGAATTATGGAATTAAAGAAAATCGCTGCTGTTGCTGAAGCATATTATATTCCATTTGCTCCTCACAATCCATCCGGACCGGTTGCCAATGCGGCTACACTTCAGCTTGCCGCTTGCTGTCCTAATTTCAGTATTCTTGAAATTATGTACAGCGATGTTGAATGGAGAAAAGATGTAACTAACGAAAATCTTTGTTACAAAGACGGATACATCACTATTCCCGATAATCCCGGTCTTGGGATTGAAATCAACGAAGAAGAATGTTTAAAACATCCGTATAAGCCTCATACTCTTCGTCATTACACCGGTGCATTAACCGATATCAGACCTGCAAAAACCGAATTTTATTTTTAAAAGGAGCTTACAATTATGAAAGAACTGGAAATTTTTGAATACGAAGGTGCCGGTTATGACCGCACAATGAATTTTGAAACATGGAGAGTTGCGATTGCGAATTTTGGTGAAAAATTTGACAGAGAAATTTATGACAAGCTTGAACGCCACTTGCTTACCGATGAAGTATTCGTACTTTTATCAGGCTCAGCAAGTCTTATAATCGGCAAGGATATGAAAGAATACGTTCTGGAACCTGGTAAAATTTACAATGTAAAAAAAGGCGTTTGGCACAATGTTTTATTAGAAAAAGATGCAAAGGTTTTAATTGTTGAAAATCATAACACATCGTTGGAAAATACAGAATATTACAATTTCAAAGGAGAAAATTAAAGTGAAAAAAGCTGTTTTTATTACCGGTGGAACTGTAGGAACCGGTTTTGCCTGTGCAGAGCGTTTTGCAAAGGAAGGTTATGATGTTTTTATAACATCAAGAAGTGGAGAAAGGGCGCAGGAGGCTGCCGATAAAATTAGCTCTGAATACGGAGTTTTTGCAAAAAGATTTGAACTCGATATAAGAAATGAGCAAAGAGTAATTGATATTTTCAATGAAATTGATTCACTCGGAAGATTTGTAGAAACCGTTATTCTTAACGCCGCTGATATGGGATTCGGTACAGATCCTGCCAAAGGAATGGATTTCTTTACACTTGATATTGCTGACTTTCAGAGAGTTTTTGAAACCAATCTTGTTTGGAACTTTATGATTATACGTCAGGCGGCAATTCGCATGAGAGAGCACAATAAAGGTTCTGTTGTATTTATCAGTTCAAATACAGCATACAGAGCTATTCCAAACCGTGCGGCGTATAGCAGTTCAAAGGGTGGAATAAATGCGTTGTCCAAAGCACTGGCTATCGACCTTGGACCTTACGGTATAAGATGCAACGTGGTTCTTCCGGGAACCATCAAAACACAAAGATGGGTTGATATGGGCAAAAAACAAATTGTAAACGGAGAACTTACTCCAATTGGTGATATTTCAGATTTTGAGGATATTGCAAATGCAGCCTGGTATTTAGGCTCAGACCAGTCCAAAAATGTTACGGGTGCAGAAATTATGGTTGACGGAGGAATGAGTTCTCAGCTTTATCCGCAACTGCTTAACCAACTAAAAAGAAGATATCAGGAAGAATAACAGGTTTTCGTTCACCATAGAATAAAATTACAGGCAGAAAATTAACACAATAAAAATGTTAATTTTCTGCCTTTTTTACATCACAGCTTCAAACATAGTGGCTGCATCGTCTTTTTTTACAGTTTCAGCAATTTTTGTTACTTTAACTTTTAATTCTCTTTCGCCGAACTTTATTGTGATTACATCGTCGATTTTTACATCGTAGGACGGTTTTACAATCTTTCCGTTAACAGAAATTCGTCCCTGATCACAAGCTTCAGCAGCAACAGTTCTTCTTTTTATAAGTCGTGAAACTTTTAAATATTTATCTATTCTCATATGAAACACCTTATTTAAGCGTTAGCTTAGCTGCAGTTAATGTATTCTGCATAAGCATTGCAATAGTCATGGGCCCTACGCCTCCGGGAACAGGAGTGATATAGCTTGCAACCTTTGAAACACTTTCAAAATCAACATCACCACAAAGCTTTTTATTCTCGAGTCTGTTAATTCCTACATCAATAACAACAGCACCTTCTTTTACCATATCTGCTGTAACAAAATTAGGTCTGCCAACTGCGGCAACAACGATATCTGCTCTTTTTACAACTTCTTTTAAATCTTTTGTTCTGGAATGGCAGATGGTTACAGTTGCGTTTTTGTGAAGCATAAGCATAGCCTGAGGTTTGCCAACGATATTACTTCTTCCGATAATAACACATTCTTTTCCCTCAATTTCTATACCAGTTTCCTTGATAAGCTCCATAACGCCGGCAGGAGTACATGGAAGATAATCAAAATTACCAATCATAATTTTACCTACATTTGCAGGATGAAATGCATCAACATCTTTTTTGGGATCTATTGCATTGATAATTTTTTCTTCATCAATCTGTTTGGGCAAAGGAAGCTGAACAAGAATACCGTGAATTTCATCATCCTTATTAAGCTTTTCAACCAATGCTACAAGGTCTTCTTCTTTTGTATCTTCAGAAAGTGCGTATTCTCTTGATAACATTCCCAGCTCCTCACAGCTTTTCTTTTTTGAATTTACATAAACTCTGGATGCAGGATCATCCCCCACTATTACAACTGCAAGACCGGGTGTTACACCTTTACTTTTTATTTCTGCTACTTCCTTTTTTATTCTTTCTTTGATGTTTGCTGAGACTTGTTTTCCGTCTATTATTTTTGCGCTCATTTTCATTACTCCTTTTTTCGTTTGTATTTTCATTTTTCTTAGGTCTTATTAAACATTTATCAGTAAAGCCTATCAAATCTGTTCTTTTGGCAAGAACCAGGGCTTCGTGAACCAAATCATAGTTTTCTTTACGTTTATATTGCAAAAGAGCTCTTTGCATCTGTTTTTCCTTATAACTTTTTGGAACATAAACCTTTTCACCCGTAAGCGGATTTATTCCGGTATAATACATACAGGTTGAAACAGTTCCGGGTGTGGGATAAAAATCCTGCACCTGCTGAGGCTGATAATTTTCATCACGTAAAAATTCTGCAAGCTTTACCGCTTCTTTTAAAGTTGAACCGGGATGTGAGGACATAAGATACGGAACAAGATACTGCTCTTTTCCTGCCTCTTTTGAATATTTGAAATATTTTTCCTTGAACCTTTTATAAACAGAAATTTCCGGTTTTCCCATAAGTCTTAAAACCTCGGAAGATGAATGTTCAGGCGCAACCTTAAGCTGACCTGAAACGTGATGTTTACACAAATCTCTGAAAAAATCGTCATTTTTATCCTCAAGAAGGTAGTCAAAACGTATTCCTGAACGGATAAATACTTTTTTTATTCCGTCTATACTGCGAAGCTTTTTAAGCAAACTTAGATATTCTGTGTGGTCAGCCTGCAAATTTTTACAGGGCTTTGGAGCGAGACACTGCTTGTTTTTGCAAGCTCCGTATTTTTTCTGATTTTCGCAGGCTTCGTGCCGAAAATTCGCAGTAGGGCCGCCAACATCATGAATATATCCTTTGAAATCTTCATCATATGTAAAGCCTTTCGCTTCGTTTAATATTGATTTTTCACTTCGTGACGAAACAACTCTTCCCTGATGAAAGGCAAGAGAACAGAAATTACATCCGCCAAAACAGCCACGTTCGGAAATTATACTGAATTTTACTTCTTCAATGGCAGGCACACCGCCCATTTTGTCATATTCAGGATGCCAGCTTCTCTGATAATTAAGAGAATAAACTCTGTCCAGCTCCTGACGTGTAAGAACGGTCTGCGGAGGATTCTGAACAAGATACAATCCGCTTTCCTGCTCTTCTATAAGAACTTTTCCGCTATAAGGATTCTGCTCTGTATATTGGGTTTTAAAACTGTTGGCATATTTAAGTTTATCTTCAACTATATTTTTGTACGGCGGAAGAAATATTGCGCCCTCTGTTTCCGGTTTACCTTTGCTTAAATAACAAGTTCCTTTTACATTTGTAATTTCCGAAACTGATTCTCCGTTTCTCAGGCGATTGGCAATTTCGCAGATTGCTCGTTCACCCATACCGTAAATAAGAATGTCTGCCATACTGTCAAAAAGCACTGAATGACGGATTTTATCCTGCCAGTAATCGTAATGGGCAAATCGGCGAAGCGAAGCTTCTATACCGCCTATTATAATTGGAATATTCTTATAAACAGCTCTTATTTTATTGGAATAAACAATGGTTGGTCTGTCCGGTCTTAAACCCGCTTTTCCGCCGGGTGAATAGCTATCCTCACTTCTGCGTTTTTTTGCCGCAGTATAGTGATTCACCATTGAGTCTATATTTCCGCCCGAAACAAGAAAACCGTATTTCGGCTCACCAAATATTGTAAAAGCTTTACTGTCGTTCCAGTCAGGCTGAGCAAGTATTGCAATTTTAAACCCTTCATTTTCAAGAACACGGGAAATAATTCCGTTTGCAAAAGACGGATGATCCACATAGGCATCTGCCGTAACAAAAACGAAATCCGGCTGTTCCCAGCCTCTTTCCCGCATTTCTTCCGGGGTGAGAGGAAGAAATTTATTTTTTTCTTTCATCAATAAATCACCAATTATAATTATATAACAATTCTTAATAAAAATCAATAGCTATATAAATATAAATTTTACTGCAAAAAGTATAACCGAGCCTGTAAGCAGAACACAGTAACCGGCTATTCCGCAATAATTTTTCTTTTTCTTCATATATGATATAAACGAAAAAGAATACAAAATATACCATATAAGAAGTACACTTAAAATCAGATTAAGAATCATATTACACCTCAAAAGGAACGTGATTATTATAATTTTTAATTTTTATATAAACATTAAATTTTGAATTTTTATATTTTTCACGCCATTTATACGCCGTAAAATCCTGTTCAAGAAGAAAATTTCGTCTTGCAGGCGAAGCAAAGCCGAATATATCCGCATCAAATTCCTTCACAGAACGATGAAGAAGACTTCTGCAGATTTTTTCAACGTATGCTTTTGATTTATTATTTATATTTTTTGCGTTATAATCATAATTCGATGCGGTTTCACTATCCATATGAATAACCCGGACATTAAATGATATATCAATGCGAGGGGTATCTCCGTCGATATTTACCTTTACACGGTTTCTTTCTCTGTTCTGAACAGTTAGATTAACATAGCTTCCGTCTCCCATCGGTACAGAAATATACCCGTCGGTATATTCGCCCCTCAGGAGTCCGTATGCAATTATGTCTTCGTCCTCAAGCTCCGAAATAAGCTTACCGCCTTTAAAAACGCCAAGCTTATTAAGCTCTGATTTCTGAGGTGACATTGCTTCCACATCATCTGCACGGAATTTCTGTTTGTTTTCTTCTGTTTTCTTTACATCCTCACTTTTTGATTCGTCTTCTGTCTGACTTTTTACAAAGCTTATATAAGGAATAACAATTTCCTCATTATCTGAAAGCATACTGAAGGCAATTTCAGATATTTTTTTTGCCTGATAAAACGTATCAAGGGAATTTTCAAGAAATATACTGTAAAATTTTGAAGGTGTATTTTCCAGCCATATTTCCTGCTTATCAAGGTATTCAACTGCACTTCCGTTGGAAAGCACAACAAACATATTTTTAAATCCGCGATGTGCATTTACAAGCTCGAAAACTACATCCTTTATCCCCTCTTTTTTTGCAAATTCGTCTGAAATTATAAGTGCATTAAGCTGTGAGGCTGATAGTTTTTTTCCGGTTATATCATCCAGCTTTTCATAAGCTTCAAAAATATTGTCGCCCTCAGCGGTAATAACTGTATTTTTATTTTTTGAATCATCCTTACCTTTATCCCCCCGTGCTGAAAACTGCAAGGCTATTTCAAATTTTTCTTTTTCGCCTATATCAACTGCCATTGCCACCGGATAAGCTCTTGAGTCGATTTCTGCCGAATCTCTGCAACCTGTAAGCAACAAACACATTAAAATTATAATACTACTTTTTCTCATTTCTGTACCCCTTTATCAATACCAATGCAGGCAAAATTATTCCTGAAATCCACAATACCGGCTGAAAATACTTATATACTTCAAGCGTTGTATCAACGGTTCCTGCCGCAAGCGCAGAAACTGCGATAAGTAATGATATTCCTATTCGCACCGGAAAAATCTGGCTTATATTAAAAGCTTCAGAATATAGTTTTGCTGCAAAATACATATTGGTTGCCGTATAAATAATGATATTTATCGTATATCCAATCATAAAAACAAGCAGAATTTCCTTAAGAGGAGTTGGAAAGTTCATACTGTTTGCAATAAACATCAATACAGAAAGAATATTTGTATTAGCAGGAAAAGGAACACTTCCTATATACGCACCGAGAAGCAATATTAACACAGAAATGCTGAAAATACAAGTAAGCTTGATTGTTTTTTTACGTTCCTCTGTTTTTGCCATATCAGGCATTAAAAACAACATAAAAATTACTTCATAAAAATACGAAAATGTAAATAGCGAACAGTATAATATTGAATCAATTCCGTAACCGAATATCGGGAAAAAATTATCGGGATTAGCTTTTGTAAACATTGCAATACTCGCAACAAGCATAATCATCAAAAGCAAAGGTGTAAATAATCCGTGGATTCTTACAATTGTTTTTAATCCTTTTGTGGTAATCACAAAAGCTGTTACTATTATAAGAGTAAGCAACACCTTAACTGACGACAGCGGCAACATCATATTCATAACTGACGCCGTATAAAAAGTAAGCAAATTACCTGTATTGAAAACAAAACAAATAACATATAGCAAAAAAGACAGTTTTTTTAAAAACTTTCCCAAAGCTTTTTCAGACAAAAATCCAAAATCTGTTATTGTAATTATTGAGTAAATTTTATTATAGAATAAGCCTAAAAGTATAAAAGCACCGGAAATAATCAACGCACATATAAAGCCGCCTCTTGCAGAGATTAGTGTAAATATATTCATAAAATAATAAACCAGCTTAACTATAATGGCATTTACTACCACAAAAGTAACATCCCAATGACCGAAAACTGTCTTTTTTTCCATAAAAAATCACCTGTACTTAATTTACCAAGTACAGGTGATTTTATACATTATTTTTATTCTTCGTCTCTTCTTAAAAGTTCATCATAAGCTGCCTGCTCTTCTTCCTCGGATTCGATACAGGAGAATAATTCTTCTCCGTTTTCATCTTCGGTAATTTTAAGCATTGTAACTTCGATGGGAGCTTCGTCGTCTATTTCTTCAACGTAAGGAGTTACGCCTGCATATGTTGAACCGTTAAATTCAAATACATCAAGAATTTCATACTCACAAGCATCTCCGTTTTCATCATAAAGAGTTACGATAGCTTCATCCATGTTGAATTCTTCCATTTTTATCATCCTTTCTGTTTTAAGCTGTCCAGATATCCCTGGAGAATAATTACTGCAGAAACGCTGTCTATTACCTTTCTGCGTTTTTTTGCGCCGTTGAAATTAACTTCATTGAACATATTATACGCACTTACTGTTGACAAACGTTCATCCCAGAATTTAATTTCCACGTCGTTATTTTCTTTTATTTTTCCGGCAAGCTGTTCTACTTTTTCGCAACGCTCGCCTATTGTACCGTTCATATTTTTAGGATAACCCATTACAATAAGAGATATATTGTTCTCTCTGATTATCTCTGAAAGCTGATTGGCACAATCTTCTATACTGCTGTTTTTAAGAGTGCATAATGTTCGTGCAAGAAACAACATTTCATCAGATATGGCAACGCCGGTTCTCGCATCACCGTAATCAATTCCAAGATACCTCATTGATAACTCCTATTTAACAACAATATTTATAAGCTTTTTAGGAACATAAATAACTTTAACAATCTGTTTGCCGTCAAGCAACGGTTTGACACTGTCAAGTTCTTTTACAACTGCTTCACAATCTGCCTGAGAAATATCGGCAGCCACAACAAGCTTATCCTTGATTTTGCCGTTAATCTGAATAGCAATTTCAACTTCATTGTCTACAGTTTTAGCTTCGTCGTATGAAGGCCATTCTGTTTGGTTAAGCATACCTTCAAAGCCCGCCATTTCCCACATTTCCTCTGTAATATGAGGAGCAAAAGGATTAAGAAGAACTATAAGAGTTTTAAATTCTGCTTTGTTGATTTTTCCGGCTTTATAAATGTCGTTAAGAAGAGCCATAATTGCAGCAATAGCAGTATTGAATTTAAGCTGTTCTATATCTTCAGTAACCTTTTTGATGGTTTTGTGGAATGCTTTTTCAAGTTTTTCAGAATAGCTTTCACCTTCAACCAAAGCATCATTAAGCGCCCAGATTCTCTCTAAGAATCGGCTGCAGCCTTTTATGCCCTGCTGTGACCAGGGAGCAGATTTTTCAAAGTCTCCGATAAACATTTCGTAAAGACGCATTGTATCTGCACCGTATTCATTTACAATATCATCAGGATTAACAACGTTTCCTCTTGATTTGGACATTTTTTCACCGTTCTCACCAAGAATCATACCGTGAGAAGTTCTCTTTGCATAGGGTTCTTTTGTGGGAACTACACCGATGTCATACAGGAATTTATGCCAGAATCTTGAATACAGCAGATGAAGAGTTGTATGCTCCATACCACCGTTGTACCAGTCTACAGGAGTCCAGTAATTAATTGCTTCTTTAGAGGCTATAGCATCTTTATTTGTTGGATCTATATATCTTAAGAAATACCAGGATGAGCCTGCCCACTGAGGCATTGTATCAGTTTCTCTTTTTGCAGGAGCACCGCATTTGGGACAAGTTGTGTTAACCCATTCATCAATATTTGCAAGAGGAGATTCACCGTTTTCAGTAGGTTCATAAGAATCTATATCCGGTAATTTCAATGGTAATTCTTTTTCATCCACCGGAACATATCCGCAATGCTCACAATGAACAATCGGAATAGGTTCTCCCCAATATCTCTGACGTGAGAATACCCAGTCTCTTAATTTATAATTTACTTTTTCTTTGCCTAAACCTTCTTTGGTAAGCCATTCTATAATTGCTTTTTTAGCTTCAGCAACCTCTAAACCGTCAAGGAATCCGGAATTTACAAGCTTTCCTGTTGCCACATCGGTAAACGCTTCGTTCTGAACATCTCCGCCTGCAACAACCTCAATTATCGGAAGGTCAAACGCTTTTGCAAAATCGAAGTCACGTGTATCATGGGCAGGAACAGCCATAATAGCACCTGTTCCGTAGCTCATAAGAACATAATCGGAAATATAAATCGGAATTTCTTTTCCGTTTACGGGATTAATCGCTTTTACACCTTTAATGCAAACACCGGTTTTATCCTTTGCAAGCTCTGTTCTTTCAAAATCGGATTTCTTATTTGCTTCAACCTGATAAGCCTTTATTTCATCGTTATTTTCAATTTTATCTGCCCATTTTTCAAGATAGGGGTGTTCGGGAGACATAACCATATATGTAGCACCGAACAAAGTATCGGGACGGGTTGTGAAAACTGTAAGCTTATCCTCTGCAGTTGTTGTGAAATCAACTTCTGCACCGGTAGATTTGCCTATCCAGTTTTTCTGCTGAATTTTAACTCTTTCAATATAGTCAACATCGTCAAGGTCGTTGATAAGTCTTTCAGCATACTCGGTGATTTTTAACATCCACTGAGATTTAACCTTTCTTACAACCTCACTTCCGCAACGTTCACAAACACCGTTTACAACCTCTTCGTTTGCAAGAACGCATTTGCAGGAAGTACACCAGTTAACTGCCATTTCTTTTTTATAGGCAAGGTCTTTTTCAAATAATTTTAAGAATATCCACTGAGTCCATTTAAAATATTCGGGATCGGTAGTGTTTATTTCTTTCGACCAGTCAAAAGAAAAACCAAGAGATTTTAACTGTTCCTTAAATCTTGCAACATTGTTTTCTGTTACAATTTTAGGATGAATTTTGTTCTTTATTGCAAAATTTTCGGTAGGAAGACCGAAAGCATCCCATCCCATAGGATAAAGAACATTGTACCCCTGTAATCTTTTCTTTCTTGATACTATATCAAGAGCTGTGTAAGATCTGGGATGACCAACGTGAAGTCCCTGACCGGACGGATAAGGAAATTCTACCAAAGCGTAAAACTTCGGTTTTGAATAATCGTCACTTGTTTTAAAGGTCTGATTATCATCCCATTTTTTTTGCCATTTCTTTTCAATTGAGGAAAAATTATATTCCATCGTTAACATTCCCTTTCTATTCTTCTGTTATAATATCTGAAATATCTATACGTTTTGCATCGCCCCAAAGATGTTCAAGGCTGTAAAACATTCTCGATTCCTTATGGAAAACGTGAACAATAACATCATCGTAATCCAATAGTATCCAGCTTGCAGAACGGTATCCTTCCACGTGTGACGGGCTGATATCCAGTTCTTTCATTTTTTCATCCACTTCGTCGGCAAGAGATTTTATCTGAGTTTCGGAATTACCGGAGCAGATTACAAAATAATCAGTTATTGAAGTAAGGTTTCCAACTTCGATTAAAACAACATCGTAAGCTTTTCTCTTACTAAGTATTTCAACAACTTTTTTAGCTTTTTCCAGCGAGGTCATTTTCAACACTCTCCTTTATGGTATATATATCCTGTTGAATTTTCATTTTCTTTTCTGTAAGATAATTTACCGTATTTTCTATAGACATAATAATAGCTTTATTGATATTTTTATATGACATTTCCCTTAGTGTTTCGGCAAACGGGTAACTTCTTAAGGGTTCTGTAAGGTCAGCAATATAAATAATTTTTTCAAGAAAGGACATATTCACCCTTCCCATAGTATGGTATCTTATTGCAGAAAGTATTTCTTTGTCATTAACTTCAAATTCTCTGTTGGCAACAACTGCGCCTGTTATAGCATGAAGAAGTGCCGGATTATCAAGTTCTCCATCGTAGATGGGAAATTTATTATATTTTTTTATGAGTTCAAGCTGAATATCCTCCGGCATATTTTTGGCACAATCGTGAATCAAGCCCGTAAAATAAGCTTTTTCTTCATCTTCTTTATATATGGAAGCAAGCTTTTTTGCTTCGTTTGCAACACTTATGCTATGTTCATAACGTGAGGCTTTTAAATTTTCTTTAAGGTATTTATTTATACTTTCATACATTGTAATACACCGCTTTGAAATATTCCCTGGCATTTTCCGGGATGAATTCTTCTGCATTTTTATTCTCTTTTATAAACTTTTTTATCATAGTTGAGGAAACATCCTTATCGTTTCCGTTACAAATATAAATTTCAGCATTATATCCGGATTTCAACCCATTAATTGCATTGCTGTCAATTTCATATCCCGGGCGGTTTATAAAAATCAGTGCAGCAAGTTCAAATATTCTTTCCGGTTTTCTCCAGCCTGAAATTTCTGTTATATTATCTGCACCGCAAATAAAATACAATTTGTCTTCGGGGTACTTTTCCTGAAGTTTTTCGAGAGTTTTATAGGTATAAAGATTCCCGATCTTAAACATTTCCATACTGTCAACTTCAAAATTTTCATATTCCGAAACGGCATATTTAACCATATTAAGTCTTTCGTTCTGAGAAGCCATAATGCTTTCTTTATGAGGAGGATTGCCGTTTGGAATGAAAATAATTCTGTCCAGCGCCAACTCTGATAATATTTTATTTGCAATATTTATATGTCCTGTATGAATCGGATCAAAGGTTCCACCTAAAATGCCTGTTTTCATAAAAACCTCTTTATTTGGGAATTACAATATTTCTGTTTTCTTTGTTACTTGACTGTCTGTAAATTACAACTTTTGAACCAATTGCCGATACGGGTTCAGCATTAAGTGTTTCGGAAAGTTCTGCAATAACATCCTTGGTATCCAGCAAGGAATTAGGCAGAATTTTTATTTTTATAATTTCACGTGCTTCGAGTGCATCATCAAACTGAGCAATCACGTTATCGGTTATACCCTCTTTACCAATCTGATAAAGGCACTGAACTGTGTTTGCTATACCTCTTAAATAAGCTCTTTGTTTTCCTGTTAACATTCTATCTTCTCCAATACTTCTAATATTCCATCTGCAATTGCATTTGCAATAACACTCAGTGTGTTACTGTCAAGCAAACGATTTCTGTCGCCTTCGTTGCTTACAAAAAGCGATTCAGTTATAACTGCAGGCATATTTGTACCTCGTACAACTGCCAGAGCAGAATTTTTTCTTGCTTTCAGATCCTTTGAACCCAAAGCCTTTACCATATGTTTTTGCATAATTGAAGCATACTCTTTACCGGAAATGGTATATCCTTCCTTAGCTTCATCATATGCATACATTGTCATAGTTCCGCTTAAATCAAAGTTTTCTGATGCGTTATTGTGAATACTGCAGAATAAATCCGCATTTTTTCCGTTAGCATAATTATATCTGCCTGACAAGGTTACATATGTATCGTCTTTTCTTGTCATATACACAGTTACACCTGCATTTAAAAGGCGCTGTTCAACAATAAGTGCAATTGCAAGATTAGGATCTTTTTCCTGTAAAACTTCGTTACCGAAAGCATCTTTTCCGATTGCGCCGGGATCGCTTCCGCCATGACCGGGATCAAGAACAACTACTCTTATTCCGTCAACCGATGATGCAGGTACAAAAACCTCCGGTTCTTTGGTTTCGGATTCATTAATTTCAGGAATAGCCGACTCTACATCGGTTCCGAAAATTATCATAAGCTGAGTACCGTTTTTTTCAATTTTAAATTTTGTTATATCTTTAATATCAAAAACAACTCTTACAGTGTTGGGTGAAAGTGAAAACTGCGAATAACGCATTCCGGAAACATATTCATTTTCATTCATCGTTATATTGCCGAATTTCAAAAATGCGTTTTTAAAATCTATTACAAGCCTTTCCGGATCAGACAAGGTCATATGACTATAATTCATCTCGGATGTTCCGTCAATACGGACAACAAAATTATCACCCGAATTACTGTATGTTATATTTTTTATTTCATTATCAGTAGGTTCAAACATTTTTGCAACATAATTGTTTCCGTCCCAGTTAACATTCAGACCGGAATGTTCCGCTATAAATCTTAGCGGAACATAAGTTCTGTTATTTATTATTTTTGCAGTTACATCCATTGTGTAAGCTTCGTTGTTAACTGTGGCAACATTGTTATCTATAAAAAGAACAATATCTTTACCTTTGCCGGTTACATTTACCTTTCTTTCAGAAGCATCCCACGACACCGCAGAACCAATTTTTTCAAAAACAGCTCTTACAGGAACTAATGTACGGTCTTCCATAATAACAGGTGGTGTATCACAGGCAACAACATTATCATTATACATAATAGTAACCTCGGGTGCACTGTAAAAAACAACCTGATTATCTATGTTAAGAGCTGTTGTGTACATTTTTGCTGCATTTACACTGAAAAGCGGAACAATCATTGCAATAATATTAATTAACAACAATGCTGCTATAATTAATGCAATAATACGCTTTTTATTATTTTTTTTCATATATTCACACCCTTATTATACAGTTTAACATTATAATTATAACATAGCATAACAAGGAATACAAATACAAAATTATTACAATATTCTTAATTTTCTTCAAGCATCGACAAAAATTGTTCTTCGTTTATGATTTCTACACCCAAATTCTGAGCTTTTGTGAGTTTACTTCCGGCTTCTTCGCCCGCAAGGACATAAGTAGTTTTTTTAGAAACCGAGGAAGATGTTTTTCCGCCGAATTTTTCAATAAGCTCGCTTGCTTCATTACGTGACATTGTAGGAAGCGTGCCCGTCAGCACAAAGGTTTTGCCTAAAAATCTGTTATCAGACACTTCTTTGGTTGATTCCATATTAAGACCGTAAGCTTTGATTCTTTCTATAAGTTTAAGGTTTTCTTCTTTGGAAAAATATTTAATAAGGCTTTCTGCCATTATTTCTCCTATTTCATCAATAGCAGTAAGTTCTTCAAAGGTAGCAGAAATAATTTTATCCATTGTTCCAAATGCCCTTGTAATAATTTTTGAGGCTTTTTTGCCTATAAAACGAATTCCAAGACCGAAAAGTAACAGCGATAAGTCATTATTTTTAGAATTTTCAATGGCATTAATGAGATTTTCTGCCGACTTACTTCCCATTCTTTCAAGCTCGGCAATATCTTCTTTTTTCAGTTCATAGATATCTGCATAATTTTTAAGCATTTCTTTTTCTGCCAGAACATTTACAATCGCAGGGCCCATTCCTTCAATATCCATTGCATCTCTTGATGCGAAATGCACTATATTTCTTACAACCTGAGCGTGACAAAGAGGATTAACGCAACGTGTGGCGGCTTCCCCTTCCTCACGGATAACATCAGCACCACACACCGGGCAGAATTCCGGCATTTTATAAGGAACAGTACCGTCGGGACGTTTTTCCTTTACCGAAGATACAACCTCGGGGATGATCTCTCCTGCTTTTCGCACAATTACGGTATCACCAACTCGGATATCCTTTTCTGTTATATTATCAATATTATGAAGAGTTGCACGTCTTACCGTTGTTCCTGCCAGACGAACCGGTTCAAGTTCTGCATTAGGAGTAAGAACACCCGTTCTTCCAACCTGAACGGTTATATCAAGTAATTTAGTTTCCTTTTCTTCTGCAGGAAATTTATAGGCAACTGCCCATTTGGGATTTTTTGCGGTGCTGCCAAGAAGTTTTCTTTGTTCAAGAGAATTAACCTTTATAACAACACCGTCAATTTCAAACGGGAGTTTTTCACGCATTTCTCCTATTTCTTCAATTCTTTTTACAACATCTTTTATACTGTTTACCAGCTTGTATTCCGGAACGACAGAAAAATTCTGCTTAGTAAGAAAATCAAATCCTTCATAATGATTTGAAAAAATCTTGTCCGACTTCTGAATATTAAAAATGAATATGGAAAGATTTCTTTCCTTTGTAATATTACTGTCAAGCTGACGAAGCGAGCCCGCCGCCGCATTTCTTGGGTTGGCAAAAATTTTACCGCCGGTTATTTCCTGAACATCGTTAAGGCGTTCAAATTCTGCAACAGACATATAAACCTCGCCCCGAACCTCAAGTTCTCCGGAAAAATCAATATTTTTCGGAATATCTTTTATAGTTAACAGATTTTCGGTTACATCTTCACCTGTAATTCCGTCGCCTCTTGTTGAACCTCTGACAAATTTTCCGTTACTGTATTCAAGCGAAACCGAAAGTCCGTCAATTTTAAGCTCCACAACATATTCATATTCCTCATTGAGTGCTGATTTTACACGCTCATCGAAAGCAAGTAATTCTTCAACTGAAAAAACATCCTGCAGACTTTCCATAGGGACATCGTGTGTTACAGGAGAAAATTTTGATGAAGCTTTTCCTCCAACGTGGTTTGTTGGCGAATTTTCCGATTTTAATTCCGGAAACTGCTGTTCTAACTGTTCCAGTTCGTGCAGCAGCTTATCATATTCCATATCGGAAATTTCAGGAGCATCATTGTTGTAATACAAATTATTATGATATTCAAGTGTTTTTTCAAGTTCTCTTATTCTTGCTTCAAAAAGATTCATAATTTCAACCTCAGATTATATTATCTACGGCATATAAAATTCCTATTTTACCGTATTCGTATGTAACTCCGCCCTGCATATATGCTATATATGGAGCTACGATAGGTGCATCGGCGGAAAGTTCAATTGAAGAGCCCTGATTAAACGCGCCTGCCGCCATAATTACTTTATTTTCATATCCCGGCATATCCCAGGGTTCAGGTGTTACAAAAGAGTCAACTGCCGCACCTTTCTGAATACCCTGAATGAATTTAATAGCTTTTTCTTCATCATTAAACTCAATAGCTTCAATTATGCAGGAACGTTTTTCCTCTGAGCCGGGAGTAACACGGTATCCTAATTTTTCAAATACACAAGCCGCAAGAACAGCAGTTTTAACTGCATTTGACACAACAACAGGTGCAAGATACAGCCCCTGAAACATAGCTTTCGACTGTCCCAGTGTTGAACCGCATTCTTTACCAATTCCCACAGCATTCAATTTATATGCACAAAGCTCAACAAGTTCTTTTTTTCCTGCAATATATCCACCGGTTGTAGCCAAACTGCCGCCGGGGTTTTTGATAAGTGAACCTGCCATCAGGTCGGCGCCAACCTCAGTTGGTTCTTTTTCTTCAACAAATTCACCGTAACAGTTATCAACAATTACAATTACATCTTTTTTTACCGATTTGCACAATTCAGCCAGCTCTCCGATTTCTTCAACAGACAGTGTTTTTCTGAATGCGTAGCCTTTGGAACGCTGTATAAGGACGGCTTTTACGGAATTATCAATGGCGTTTTTAATTCCTTCTTTATCCGGTGCATCATTAACCATCGGAACTTCTTTATAATTTATACCGAAATCTTTTAACGAACCGTTATTTCCGCCTCTTATACCAATTGTTTCCTCTAAAGTATCATAAGGCTTTCCTGTTATGGCAACAAGAGTATCGCCCGGGCGCAAAACACCAAATAAACAAAGGGAAAGCGCATGTGTTCCGGAAATGATATTATGGCGTACAAGTGCATCTTCAGCGCCAAAAATATCTGCATAAACTCTGTCCAGAGCTTCACGGCCGGCATCGTCATATCCGTAACCCGAAGATGTTATAAAGTGAGATTCAGATATATGGTTTTCCTGAAAAGCTTTTAACACCTTTATCTGATTTACAGAAGCAATTTCGTCTATTTTTTCAAACTGTTTTTTTGCATTAATTTCAGCACTGCCGACTAAATCGACAGTGCTTTTTTTTACATCCAGATATTTTTCGTAATTAATCATAATGAATAAAATTCTTCCTTTGTAAGTAGTTTAACGCCTTTTGTATTGGCAAGTGCAGCTGCATGATCAACATCGGGAGTTTTAACTACAAGAACAGCTTTTCCGTCAGCAGCTCTTTTTACTGCATACAAGTATTCAATTTCAATTTCGTTATCATTGAAAATTTTAAAAGCATCTGCAAGTCCGCCCGGCTGGTCATCCACACTTATTGCAAGAACTTCTGTTAATTCAACCATAAAACCATTCTTTTTAAGAACGTCATAAGCTTTTTCGGGTTCTGCAACTACTATTCTTAGTATACCGAAATCCGCTGTATCGGCAATTGAAATACCAATCATATTTATATTATTTGCTTTTAAAGCCTCTGCAACACTGCAGATTCTTCCTTTTGTATTTTCAAGAAATACGGATACCTGATTAACTGTCATAATAATTTCTCCTTATTTATTATACCCTTCATTAAATGCTTTTATATTAACATCAACAAATTTTTCCGGAACAGTTTCCTTTATTGCATCAAGCCATTCTTCCTGTGAAAAATCGGTTGATTTAGCCATAACACCAATAAGCGCTACGTTTACGGCTTTTGCGTTTCCTGCTTTAAGCGCAAGAGAAAGTGCATCGACTTCAACTATATTTGATGAAAATTCTCTTATTTTTTCCGAAATATTTTCCGGATATTCCATAGCACCCGTTATAACCGGCATTGGTTCGATAACCTGTTTGTTCATAATGATTTTTCCGTCTTTTTTGATATATTCAGCCCATCTTAAAGCTTCAAGCTCTTCAAAAGCAAGAATTATATCGGCTTCACCAATAGAAACTATAGGAGAAGCAACACTTTTACCGTAACGAACATAAGTTACAACGCTGCCGCCTCTCTGTGCCATACCGTGAACTTCGCTCATTTTAACGTCGTAGCCTTTTTTTATAAGCAGGTTACCAAGAATTCTGCTTGCCAGCAATGTTCCCTGACCACCTACACCAACTATCATAATTGATTTTGTATCACTCATTTTATATCCCTCCATTACTTAGAAATTGCACCGATTTTGCAGATATTACTACATAAACCGCAATTGTTACAAAGTGTTTCGTTAATTACCATTTTTCCGTCTTTCATTGTAATGGCAGGACAACCAATCTTCATACACATTTTGCATCCGATACATTTGTTTGCATCAACCTTAACATTGTTATCGTATTTAACAGATTTAAGAAGTGCGCACGGACGTCTTGAAATAATTACGGAAGGTTCATCCTTTGCAAGCTCTTCTTTTATTACTTTTTCCATTTCTTCAACATCAAATGGATCGGCAACTCTTATATTGGTTACACCAATCGACTTACATAATGCCTCAAGGTCAACTTTTGCAGTAGGATCGCCTTTTAAAGTGTAACCGGTTGTAGGATTCTGCTGATGGCCTGTCATACCTGTAATTGAGTTATCAAGTATAATAACTGTTGAAGCACCCTGATTGTATGTAATATCAATAAGACTTGTTATACCGGAATGAATAAAGGTTGAATCACCGATAACAGCAACATTTTTCTTTGCAAGCTCTTTATTGCCTTTGAAAATACCGTGTGCAGAGCTGATGGAAGCACCCATACAGATACAGGTATCAATTGCAGATAGAGGTGCCATAGAACCCAATGTATAACATCCTATATCTCCGCTTACTGTTAGTTTAAGCTTGTTTAAAACATAGAAAATACCTCTGTGAGGGCATCCGGGACAAAGCACCGGCGGTCTTACAGGAATCTGTTCTGTAAGAGGAGTATATTCGGGTTTTATTCCAAGAATTTTTTCTCTTACAATTTCAGCACTAAGCTCTCCAAGACGTGAAAATACATCTTTTCCGTGGATGTTTGTAATTCCAATTTTTCTGATATATGTTTCTATAAAATCATCAAGTTCTTCGCAAACATAAACGACTTCGCAAGCTTCACAGAAATCCTTAATTAATTTTTCAGGCATAGGATGAACCATACCAAGTTTTAAGAAGGATGCATTCGGAACTGCTTCCTTTGCATACTGATATGCGATACCGGATGTGATAATACCAATTTTTTTATCGTTATATTCCACTCTGTTTAAAGGAGAGGTTTCTGCATATTCTCTTAAATTACAGATTCTTTCCTCAACAACAATGTGTCTTTTTTTAGCCATTGCAGGCATCATTACATATTTCTGAATATCTTTTTTATACTCTTTTGGCTGAACTTCAGTTCTGTCGTTAAGTTCAACAATACTCTGAGAATGAGAAACTCTTGTAGACATTCTTAAAATTACCGGAGTATCAAATTTTTCGGAAATTTCATAGCACAACTTAGTATATTCTTTAGCTTCCATACTGTCAGAAGGTTCAACCATAGGAAGTTTTGCAGCCAGAGCATAGTTTCTTGAATCCTGCTCATTCTGAGAAGAATGTAGCCCCTGGTCATCAGCAACAACAAGCACAAGTCCTCCGTTAACACCTGTATAGGATGCTGTAAACAACGGATCTGCCGCAACATTTAATCCAACATGTTTCATTGCCGCAAAAGAACGAACTCCGGAAATTGATGAACCGATTGCAACTTCAAGAGCAACCTTTTCATTGGGAGCCCATTCAGCATCTATTTCATTGAATTTAGCAACGCATTCGGTAATTTCCGTACTGGGTGTACCCGGGTAAGATGAAACAACCGAAACACCGGCTTCATATAAGCCTCTGGCAACTGCTTCGTTGCCAAGCATTAATTTTCTCATTTTAATCTTAGCCTTTCTTTATCAAAATTTAAGGATATATGCGTATAAGTTTATACAATCCCCATTCTATGTTTCTATTTTACCAATTTTTAAGTCATTTTGCAAGTATTATTTTAAAATAAATAAAAATTACCGCAGAATTTTTTTCTGCGATAATTTTTCAAAATAATTTTTATGCTCTTTCACTACTGAAGTAATCCCCGGAAACAATTTCGTGACCTTTCAGATATTCTGAAACTTTCATTTTTTTAGAGCTTTCAAACTGGAATTCTTCAACATAAATTATTCCGCCTTTTGCAACAACTCCAAGGCCTTTATCCGGGAAAAATCCCCATATTGTACCGTATTCCTTACTGTCGGTTTTCTCACCAAGCTTTACAGAGGTAAATTTTACCATTTTTGTTTTAAAATAAGTAAACGGCCCCGGATAAGGCATAAGCCCTCTCATTCTGTTATAAAGTTCTTTATAATTCATCGAAAAATCTATAAGACAGTCGCTTTTATTAATCATCGGCGCATAAGAAGAAAGAAATTCAGCCTGTTCTTCACGGTTCAGAGTACCGTTTTCTATCTGAGAAATTGTTTCCATAAGCGCTTCGGCACCTAATACGCTTAACTTATCGTGAAGAGTTCCTGCAGTTTCATTTTCTTCAATTTTAACAGTTTTTTTAACCAGCATATCCCCCGTATCAAGACCTTTATCCATAAACATGGTGGTAACACCGGTTTCTTCTTCCCCGTTTATAATACTCCAGTTAATCGGTGCTGCACCTCTCAATTTAGGAAGCAAAGAAGCATGGACATTTATACAACCGTATTTGGGATAATCAAGAATATAAGACGGAAGTATTTTTCCATATGCAACTACGACTATCAGATCGGGATTAACTCTTTCCAAAGTTTCCATAATTGCGTTATCTTTTAAAGTTTCAGGCTGATAAACCTCTATTCCGTAACTAAGTGCTTTTTCTTTAACAGGAGGAGGAAGCATTTTATGACCTCTGCCCTTTTTCTTATCAGGCTGAGATATTACCATTGCAACCTCGTGCTTGTTTTCAATCAGGGCATCAAGGCAACCGCAAGCGAAATCGGGAGTCCCCATAAATATAATTTTCATACAATTATCATCCTCTAATTATTCTTCTTCAGGCTCGTGGTATTCCACAACATGACTTCTGAAAAGAATACCGTTAAGATGGTCTATTTCATGGCATAATGCTTTTGCAAGCAAGCCTTCTGCCGTAATGTGAATTTCAGCACCGGTGCGGTCTTGGGCAACAACAAGAACCTGATAAGGTCTTACGGTTACGCCGTAAACACCCGGAACGCTAAGACATCCCTCTGATTCTCTCTGCTCGCCTTTTTCACCTATTATTTCGGGATTGATAAGTTCCAGACATCCCTCTCCTATATCAATTACAACAACTCTTTTTAAAATTCCAACCTGAGGAGCAGCAAGTCCAACTCCTTCGGCTTTATACATTGTTTCTTTCATGTCATCAATAAGTTCAAGAACTCTGTCGTTTATTTCTGTTACCTCGCGACATTTTTTTGTTAAAATTTCGTCACCTTCGGTAACAATTTTTCTTATTGCCATTTTTATCATTCCTTTCAAAATCAAAGCATAGATGTAGGATTTATATCTATAACCACAGTTATATTTTTTGTTTTGAACTTCTCGTGTGTTTTTCCATAAATTTCAGAAAGAATTAAACTTACATCATAACCTGTTTTACACTTTACCAAAATTCTATGTCTGTACTTGCCTTTTATTCTCATAAGAGGAGCATAGGAGGGTTTAAACACAGTAAGATATTCATCTGTTATATTTTGATTTTTTTTGTGTTCTGAAAACAAAGAATAAATATAATTAACCGCATTTTTTGCTTCATTATCATCTTCGCCTGACACTACAACATTGATTATGTCGCAAAAAGGCGGAAAATTCAGCTGTTTACGAAATTTAATTTCGGTTTTATAAAAATCTATATAATTATGTTCTTTTGCATACTGAATCGCATAATGCTCAGGATTATAGGTTTGCACAACAGCCCTTCCTGAAATTTTACCTCTTCCTGCTCTTCCGCAAACCTGTGTTATCTGTGCAAAAGTTCTTTCAATACTGCGGTAGTCATCAAGAAAAAGACCGCCATCAGCCGCAAGGACTGCAGAAAGTGAAACATTTTCAAAATCAAGCCCTTTTGAAACCATCTGAGTTCCCAAAAGAACATCCGTTTTTTCATTTTCAAATTTACGGAGTATTTTATCGTGTGCAAATTTTTTCATAGTTGTATCTGCATCCATACGAATTACAGATAATTCAGGAATAGTCTTTTTTATTTCCTCTTCCAGTTTTTGAGTGCCTGTTCCGAAATGTTTAAGGTATTTGCTTTCACACATCGGGCAAACAGTTTTGTATTCTTCCTCGTGTCCGCAATAATGACATACAAGTTTATTTTTATAGCTGTGATAAGTAAGGCTTACCTCACATTCCGGACATTTTGCCACATAACCGCAGCTGCGGCAGCTTACAAAGGTTGAATACCCTCTTCTGTTTAAAAATAAAATTGACTGAGTTTTATTTTTTAAATTGTCCTTGAGGTGTTTTTGCAGAGTTCTGCTTAAAGGTGAAAAATTACCAGCCTTAAGCTCCTCACGCATATCAACAATTTCAACCTCGGGAAGATTTATATTATTTACTCTGTTATTTAATTCTATAAGTTCATAAACTCCGTTCAGGGCTCTGTAATAGCTTACAACAGACGGAGTGGCTGATGCAAGTACAAGCTTTGCTTTTTCACTTTTAGCTCTGAAATGTGCAACTTCAATTGCATCATATCTTGGATAACCGTCAGATTTATAGCTTTGCTCATGTTCTTCATCCACAATGATTATACCTACATTTTCAACAGGGGCAAAAATTGCAGACCTTGCGCCTATAACAACTCTTATTTCACCTTTTTTTATAAGCTTATACTGGTCGTAACGTTCATTCAACGTCATACCACTGTGCAAAACGGCAACGCCATTCTGAAAACGTTTATAAAAACGGTCAACCATCTGAGCAGTAAGGGCGATTTCCGGAACAAGAACAATTGCATTTTTTCCTTCCGACATAATTTTTTCGATTGTCTGAAGGTAAATTTCAGTTTTACCGCTACCTGTGACACCGCGAATAAGAAAATAATTCTTTTCACTGTTTAAAATAGTATCAATTGCATTTTTCTGTTCCTCGGTAGGCTCTTTTTTTTCTTCTTTAGGATAGTCGTTTTCAAGATACGGATTACGGAAAGCTTCTATTTCATCAATTTCGGCAATTCCGCATTTCACAAGCAAATCGACCGATTTTTTTGATGCACCTGAAAATGTCAGCAAATCGGAAAGCTCCATACTTTTATTGTTTATAAGTATTTTTATAATACGAAGCTGAGCTTTTTTGTGACTGTTTTCTTCTGCATACGCTTTAGCATTTTCAACATCGGCAAGTGATACAATTTTTAAAAATTTATCGCTCAGACTGGATGTTTCAAACACTTCCGACAAAACAATGTTTTTTTCTTTAAGCTCAGAAAGTGCTTTTTTTGCACCGGATTTTTTTGAAAGAATTTCAAACAGAGCTGTTTCTTCAACAGTTCCGTTTTCGTTGATAACTTCAACTATTTCTTTTGAAATTCCCGAAAGTTCAGAAAAATCCGCATCAGGATTAACAGAAAGCCGTTCACTCATAACAGCCTTTAAGCCCGATGGCATAACAAGCTTTAAAGCTTCATAGCGAGAAGCAAGATATCGCCTGTGAATAAAGCCTGCAATTTTAAAGCCAAGTTCATTCACAGCCGGTTCTTCATCAAGTATTTTTCTTATTTTCTTTATTTTTTTAATATCAGGAGCTTCATCTGATATGCCAATTATAATCCCTTCGGTTGTTCCGCGGAACCCAAAAGGAACAGAAACCCGTTTTCCTCTCTCAGCAAAAGGAATAAGCTCAGGTGGAATTTCATAACAGAAAGTTCTGTCAAGCTCATACGCCTTCTGATTTAATATTACATTGGCATACATATTAAAATCCCTCTTTATTAACCGATTGAATCAAGAAGCTGAAAATCGCTTACAGGTTCTTCCGGCTTTTCTTCAGCTTTTACAATTTTAATTTTACCTTCAATCATTTCCTGAGTTGCAAGAGAAACTGTTTTGTCACAATGATAGTTAACCAAAGCATCCTCTCCGCTTCTTATTTCTCTTGCTCTTTTTGTTACTGCAATAACAAGTCCGTAACGAGAACCTGCCTGCGAAACCAAATCCTGAAATTCATCAAAAATCATCATTATTTTAGTACCTCCAATTCATCAATACATCTTTCTGTTTTTAATCTTTCTGCTGTGATTATGGAAATAAAATCTTCAACAGTTTTTTCAACAATATCATTTACTATAATATAATCATATTCTTTAGCAAATCCAAGCTCTTTTTTTGCAGTTTCAACACGAAGCGCAATAACATCTTCGGGTTCTGTTCCTCTGCCCTTTAAACGTTCAAGCAAATCGTTAACCGTAGGCGGAGCTATAAATATAAATATACTTTCCGGAAAATTTTTCTTAACCTCCATTGCACCCTGAATTTCAATTTCAAGAAGCACGTCCTTTCCGGCATCAAGCATTTTTTCAACCGGTTTCTTAGGCGTTCCGTAATAATTTTCGCAGAACTTAGCCCATTCAAGAAATTCACCTTTTTCAATCATATCGGTAAATTCCTGTTTTCCTTTATAATAGTAATTTATGCCTTCTTCTTCGCCTTCACGTTTTTCACGTGTTGTTGCAGAAACCGACAGAAATATTTCGCTGTATTTTTCAAGCAGACCTTTAACCACTGTTCCTTTACCAACTCCGGAAGGTCCTGAAACAACGTACATTTTACCTTTAGACATTGTCATCCTCCTCATCCTGCAGTCTGTTGGCAACTGTTTCCGGCTGAGCAGCAGACAAAATAACATGGTCACTGTCCGTAATTATAACGGCACGGGTTCTTCTGCCGTATGTAGCGTCAATACAGGAGCCTTTATCCTTTGCATCCTGAACAATTCTCTTTATGGGAGCGGAATCCGGACTGACTATTGCAACAATTTTATCTGCTAAAACAACATTGCCGTATCCTATGTTAATCAGCTTCATTTTAAACCGCCTTTCAACTATTCAATATTCTGTATCTGTTCCCTGATATTTTCAATCTGAGATTTAAGCTCGACTACCATTTTTGAAGTTTCGGCATCATTACATTTTGAGCCGATGGTATTTGATTCTCTGTTCATTTCCTGAACTATAAAATCAAGCTTTTTACCAACTGCACCATTTGAATTTAACAATGACGTAAATTCTTTAATATGACTTTTCAGTCTTACAGTTTCCTCAGAAGTTGTTATTTTATCAGCATAAATTGCAGCTTCCTGCAAAATACGCTGTTCATCGCAATTTTCCAAAATTTCATTCATTTTAGCAGTAAGTCTTGTACGGTAAGCCTCCACAATTTCGGGAGCTCTTTTTTCGACTTCGTTTGCAAGCCCTTCAATTTCAGTAAGTCTTTTAAGTAAATCTTCTTTTATTCTTGCACCTTCACGCTCTCTCATTGAAACAAAATCCTTAACTGCTTTTTCAATAACAGAAAGTACAATACCGCTTAATGTTTCTTCGTCTGCTTCTGTGTATTCAGTTTCAAAAATATCACTGAATCTTGCAAGTGAAGAAATAGTTATTTCATCATTAAAATTAAATTTATTTTTCAAATCTGTAAGAACATTATAATAATTCTCGCAAAGAGGCTCGTTAAGTGTAATTTTCTTTTCATCTTCATCAATTTTTTTAATAAAAAGATATGCTTCAATCTTTCCTCTTGTAATATATTCTTTTAACTTGGCGTTTATAGCTTCTTCCAGAAAATTATAGTATCTGGAAAGCTTTAAATTCAAGTCAAAATATCTGTGATTAACGGATTTCATTTCAAAACTTATATCGTATCCGTCAACCGTTTCTTTATATCTTCCGTAACCGGTCATACTTTTTATCATAATTATTTATCCTTTCAGTAACATATTTTTCCAAAAATCATATATTAAATACGGGTGATTTTATGGAAAACAGTAAAGATTACATTTTTGAATCTCTGCTAAACAAGCAAAACACACTTATAAAGCTTCTTAGTTTAAAATGCGAAGAAACAGATTTAATCCTGTCCGAAATAAATTCTCCGGGCGAGAAAATAAGCGAACTTGTCGCATTAAGTACATCTGTAAACTCAACATTAAAGCTTATTTTGCAGGAAGAGAAACATATTTTAAAAGCTCTGAAAAAGCTTCCCCACACTTCTGCAAAAATTAAAATTCCAAAGCCTGAATTTTCAGGTGAATCGGTTGAAGAAAAATTTGAAAGCTGGAATCCCGAAATTGAACATCCGAAAGAATATTCCTTCAAACGGGTATATGAAATTCCTAATAATTTCCGTCAATAGGCTCTCCTTTGTTTAAATACCCAATACGTACAACATCAGGAATACGGTTTTTAAGCTCCATAAGAATCATTTTTGTTGCTTCGATTTTAATTTTTCGCATATACTGCCCATCTCTGTAAACTATTATGTAACTGTTTTTCGGGAACATATCAGAAGTAAGATTATGAGCAAACATAACGGGAAACTGTTTTTTTACAGTTTTATTTTTCTTTCTTCCGATATACAAAATATCCGAAACCGCAATTTCAAGAACAGTAGTTTCCCTTTTACTCTGATATTTTATAAACTCAATTTTGTCCTCACTTAATCTGTAAATATATTCAGTGGTGACAAATCTTACAATGTACCAGCACACAAATACTGCATAACACAGCAGTATTCCATGCTTTATAAAAGGCATAGATGTATTGATAACATTACTAAATGCAGCAAGAATTATAAGTACAGTAACCATAACTGCACAGGGAATCATTTTACTGTGCTTCTGAGTTCTGTATTCCATACAAAATCGCGCTCCTTACACTTTTAATTCAACAATTGTAACACCGGTTTCGCCTTCCCCGAAAACACCGAGACGGAAGGATTTTACCTGTCTGTGATTTTTAAGCATTGAATGGATTGCACTTCTTAAAACGCCGGTTCCTTTACCATGAATAATGGATACTTTTTCCATTCTGAGTAACACTGCGTCGTCAATAAATTTTTCTGCATCAAGAACTCCGTCGGTAACCGTATAACCACGAATATCAAGCTCTGTGGTCACCTTTTTATTTTGTAATTCCTGCTTTTTAACGGTTACATAGCTCATTTCCTTTTGCTTTTCTTTAGTATCTATAGCAAGCTCGGAAATGTTAACATTTATTTTCATAATACCTGCAGTAACAGTAAGGTTACCTTTATCGTCGGGCTTTGTAAGCACCGTTGCAGCCATATCATGATTTATAAGACGTACAGAAGCACCGGGCAGAAGATCTACAGGATTTATTTTTGCAGAAACGCTCTTTTTGCCTTCGTTTATTTTGCTCTGACGGTCTTTTATTTTTTTAGATAATTTTTCTTTTGCACTGATTGTTTTTCTGTCAAAATCTTTTTGATTTTCGTTTTTGCGGATTTCTCTTAATTCTTTTATAATACTGTCGGCATCTTCTTTTGCCTCTTCAAGAATTCTTTTTGCCTCCGCATTGGCTTTTTCTATTATACTTGCATTTTTCTGGGCACTTTTTTCTTTTTCAACAATTAACTGTTTCTTAAGTTCTTCTGCTTCTTCTTTATATTTATTGGCAAGTGCACGTTCTTTTTCCAGAGAAACGCTTGTTTTTTCTATTTCTGCAAGTACATCTTCAAATTTTATATTTTCATCATTTATCTGAGATTTTGCAAGGCGAAGAACATCTTCACCAAGCCCCAGTTTCTCCGAAATGGCAAAAGCATTACTTTTTCCGGGAATACCAATAAGCAGACGGTAAGTAGGCTTCAATGTTTCAACATCAAATTCACATCCGCCATTCTGGACACCTTTTGTTGAAAGCGCATACAGCTTAAGTTCACTGTAATGTGTTGTAGCAACAACCTTTACGCCTTTTGCACGCAAAGATTCAATAATTGCAATGGCAAGGGAGGCACCTTCAACGGGATCGGTACCTGCACCAAGTTCATCAAAAAGCACAAGACTGCCATACTGAACTTCGTTAAGAATAGAAACTATATTTACCATATGAGATGAAAAAGTAGAAAGAGACTGTGCAATACTTTGTTCATCACCAATATCGGCAAAAATATCAGTATAAACTGCTACATCACTCTTGTCGAGTGCCGGAATCATAAGTCCTGAACACGCCATCTGACAAAGCAAACCTATAGTTTTTAATGTAACGGTTTTTCCGCCGGTATTAGGACCTGTAATAATAAGGCTGTCAAAATCCTTGCCCATATAAACATCAATGGGAACAACTTTATCGGCAGGAATCAGCGGATGTCTTGCTTTTCTTAAATTTATATAGCCTTTATTGTTAACAACGGGCTTTGTTGCTTTCATTTTAAGTGCAAGCTGAGCCTTTGCAAAAATAAAATCCAAATCAGCTATAATATTGTAATTGCTTTCAAGCTCCATTGAGTTCAAAGCACACATTGCAGTTATATCATAAAGAATTCGTTCAATTTCATTGCGTTCCTCAGAAGCAAGCTGAGAAAGCTTATTATTTTCTTCAACAACGCTCATAGGTTCAATAAAAACTGTTGAGCCGGAAGCAGACTGATCGTGAACAATACCTTTAATTTCACCTTTGTACTCAATTCTTACCGGAAGAACAAAACGGTCGTTACGAACAGTTACAATAGCTTCCTGAAGATATTTCTGATAATTGGGCGAGGTTACAAATTTATTTAAAAGCTCTCTGATTTTTTCATTAGCGCTTTTAATTTTTTTACGAATAGCATACAATTTTATACTGGCGTTATCTGCGATTTCATCCTCAGAAAGAATTTTAGAGGTAATTTCCTCCTCAAGATTTCTTAAAGGAATAAGAGAATCAAAGTAATCTTTCAGCTCCCGGTCTTCCAAAGCATAATCCTTCATCATTCTTGATGCTTTAAGAAGATTAGCAATATCAAGAAGCTCTTTTTCTCTTAAAATTGCACTGATATTAAGCCTTTTTATATGTGATAAAACATCGCCAAGGGGCAGAAGCGGCGGATTGCCTCTTCTTAAAATAAGACTGTGTGCCTGAAATGTTTCATCAAGCGCATTCTGAACTTTTATTATATCAGAAAAAGGCTCTAACTCCTCTGCTTTTTTCACATTGGAAGTTACAACCGTATTTTCTGCCAATATTCTTAATATTTTATCAAATTCCAGTAGCTTGAAGCTTTTTTTATTCATTTAATAATTTAAGACCTTTCTCTAAGAGCAATTCTATTCTGTGAAACACTGTCATAAATCATTCTCAATTCGTCATATTTCTTGTTAAGCTCTTCTATTGATTTTGCAATAGTGGAAATTGAATTTTCAGTTGAGCTTTCGGCTCTCTGTAACATCTGAGATACATAATCAACAGCGTTATCCTGATATGTATTAATCTCAGCAATTTTAGCTTCTCCAATTTCATTTGCATGTTCTTTAGCCTGAACAACAATATCGTCAGCATCCTTCTGAGCTTCACCAAGAATTTCTGCTGCTTTCTGTTTTGCTAAACGTGTGATTTCATTTTCGTCAACCATTTTAGCAACCTTTGTTTTGGTTTCTTCAATAATCATCTGAGCTTCTTTTTCAGCATCTGCAAGAATTCTGTCACGTTCTTTTTTTACATACTCAGCCTGTTTGATATCCTCGGGATAGGATAATCTGATTTGCTGAACAATATTAAAGATTTCCTCTTTGTCCAGAACACATTTGTTGGAAAGCGGCACTTTCTGCGCGTCTTCCACAAATTCTTCCAATTCGTCAATCAATTCTTTAAATTTCATGGTTTTCCTCCCTCAGCCGGTTAGGCGGATTAAAATTTTTCTTCAATTTGCTGTTTTATACATTCAGGAACAAGCTCCGAAATACTTCCGTTTAAATTTGCAAGTTCCTTTACTAAGCTTGAGCTTAAATACTGATAATTATTCGAGGACATCATAAACAGAGTTTCAATATCCGGTGCAAGCATTTTATTTGCATGAGCCATCTGAAATTCATATTCAAAATCTGAAATAGCACGAAGTCCTTTTATAATTACGTTTGATTTTTTTTCATGAACATAATTAACAAGCAATCCATCAAAACTGTCAACCTCCACATTCGGAATATGAGCAGTAGCTTTTTTTATCATTTCAATTCTTTCTTCAACGGTAAACGCAGGCTTTTTTGAGCTGTTAGTAAGTATACTTACTATAACCTTGTCAAAAACCTTACTGCTTCGTTCAATAATATCAAGATGACCGTTAGTTATAGGATCAAAGCTGCCCGGATATACTGCTGTTCTCATTAGTGTTATTTCCTTTCAGTTAAAATTCTAACCAAAACTCTTCCGTATTTTGCCTGTTTAATTATTTCAAATCCCTCTGTATCAGGATTTTCATCGAAATCGGTTTCAACAACTATAACCGCATTATCATTAAGAAGACTGTTTGATTTAAGTAATTTCAAAGATTTTTCAACAAGTGCACAATGATAAGGCGGATCAAGAAAAACAAGGTCAAATTTACATTTTACAGTTTTCAGAAAATCTGCAAAATCACCCTTATACACCTTTGTGCAGCCACCAAAATCAAGTTTTCTGATATTTTTTTCTATAATATCACACGCTTCTTTTCCGTTATCCGTAAAAAAACAGAAATCCGCTCCTCTTGAAACGGCTTCAAGCCCCATTCCTCCGCTGCCGGCAAACAGATCAAGAACTGTTTTTCCTCTATAATCCAAAGAAAGAAGATTATATATATTTTCTTTTACTCTGTCAGTCGTAGGACGGCAGGATTCGGTTTCGGGATATAATAATTTTGCACCTTTTTTTCTGCCGGTTATAATTCTCAAAACACAACACTCCTAGATAGATTATATCACATAATTTCTGTATTGTAAATAGCAAATTTTCAAATATTTCAGGGATTTTTTATTTTTTATTGTTTTATTATAACAAAAAGGTGCCCTCGGGCACCTTTTTAATTCATTATTTTACTGCTCTTACCTTAACAACGCCTTCAATTGCCTCGATAGCATTTAACACATCATCAGACATAGCATCGTTTGTATCAACAATAGTATAAGCAATATCTTTTCTTGAAGAGTTGGACATATTTTCAATATTAATATGTTCTTCACCGAATTTATTTGTAATACTGCCGATCATACTCGGAATATTCTTGTGTATAACTGTAACACGGTGAGCTGTTTCCTGAGCAACCTGAACATTAGGCATATTAACAGAATTGATGATATTACCGTTTTCGATGTATTCTCTCAATTCTGCAGCCGCCATTACAGCACAGTTTTCTTCAGACTCGGGAGTTGAAGCACCAAGATGAGGAATACATATAACATTATTGTAAACGTTTAAGTCATTATTCGGGAAGTCGCAAACATATTTTGCAACTTTGCCTGCATCAAGAGCCGCTTTCATATCATCGGGATTAACAAGCTCTGCTCTTGCAAAGTTAAGAATTCTTACGCCATCCTTCATAGTAGCGATAGTATCCTTGTTAATCATTTTCTTTGTCTGGTCATTTGCAGGAAGATGAAGTGTAATATAATCGGAATTAGCATAAATTTCTGCTAATGTATCAGCTTTTTTAACCTTTTTGGAAACATTCCATGCTGCATCAACAGAAATAAAGGGATCATAACCGATAACGTTCATTCCAAGTGCGGAAGCTGCATTTGCAACAAGAACACCAATAGCACCAAGACCTATAACACCAAGAGTTTTACCGGTAATTTCAGGCCCAACAAAAGCGCTTTTTCCTTTTTCAACATCTTTGGCAATTGTATCAGATTCCAATTCGGATGCCCATTTGATTCCGCCGATTATATCTCTGGATGCAAGAAGCAGACCTGCAATAACAAGTTCTTTTACTGCATTTGCATTAGCACCGGGAGTATTGAATACTACAATACCTTTTTCTGTACATTTATCAATCGGAATATTATTTACACCTGCACCTGCACGGCCTACTGCAAGCAGAGTTTCGGGCAAATCATATTCGTGCATATTAAAGCTTCTTAAAAGAATTCCGTCAGGAGTGTCACAGCGGTCTGCAATGCTGTATTTGGAAGCATCAAGCTGAGATAATCCTGTATTGGAAATTTTATTTAATGTTAAAATATTATACATGATTATTTATTCTCCGTTTCAAATTTCTTCATAAAGTCAACAAGCTTTTCGATACCTTCTTTCGGCATAGCATTGTAAATGCTTGCTCTCATACCGCCAACGCTTCTGTGACCTTTAAGGTTAACAAGACCGTTAGCTTTTGCTTCGCTTACGAATTTAGCATCAAGCTCGTCGTTTCCGGTTTTGAAGGTTGCGTTCATAATAGAACGGTCTTCTTTTCTTGCAACCGGAATAAACAGTTTGGAATTATCAAGAAAATCATATAAAATCTGACATTTTTCATAATTCATTTTTTCAATAGCAGGAACACCGCCGATTTCCTTTAACCATTCAAGAACAAGTCCGCACATATAAATACTGTATGTAGGAGGAGTGTTATACATTGAATCATTGTCGGCATGAACCTTATAATCAAGCATAGTAGGAGTGATAGGAAGAGCACTTCCGATTAAATCTTCTCTTACTATAACAACTGTTAAACCTGCAGGTCCGATATTTTTCTGAGCTCCGGCATATAGTAAACCGAATTTGGAAACATCAAGTTTTTCGGATAAAATGCAGGAAGAAATATCAGCTGCAAGCGGAACTACACCTGTATCCGGAATTTTATTATATTTTGTTCCGAAAATAGTATTATTAAAAGTAATATGAGCAAAATCAGCATCCTGATCGAACATATCGGGTGTAAGTTCAGGAATATATGAGAAGGTTTTATCTTCGCTGGAGGCAACACATCTTGCATTACCGAATTTTTTACCTTCGCTGAAAGCTTTTTTTGCAAACTGACCTGTTACAACATAATCAGCTTTTTTCTTTTCAGAATAAAGATTTAAAGGAATCATTGAAAACTGAGTGGAAGCACCGCCCTGTAAGAATAAAACCTTATAGTTTTCCGGAATTTCCATAAGTTCATAGAAAAGTTCTCTTGTTTTTCCGATTATAGCTTCATAATCTTTGGAACGGTGACTCATTTCCATTACGGACATTCCGCTGTTACCATAGCATACCAATTCTTTGGCAGCTTTTTCTAGTGCAGGAACCGGTAAAGAAGACGGACCTGCTGAAAAATTGAATACTCTGTTCATAGAATATATCTCCCCTTATAAAAATATAAAACTATTATATAACATTTTGATTGTTAAGTCAATAACAATCTTTTATTTTTTTATATTTAATTTTAAAAAAGTTCTACCGCCCCCTATATTTCATCTCTTGACACCATTTATAAATGGAGTTATAATTATTTTACAGTCATTACAGGAGGACATTTTATATGTTTTACTTTTTTTACGATTATTTTAAAAACAAATATTTTAATGATATAAAAGATTTACCGGCTGAAAAAAGAGAAGCACTTATATTTAAAAGAACCTGCGAAAAAATTCCGGTTTCAATAAAAAAAGATGATTTGATTGCAGGCTGGTACGGTTGTGAAAACGGCAAAGATTACGCTGTTACGGACAACAAAGATTTTCCTTTTATTGATGCATACAGCAAGGAAGAAAGAGAAACAAAAAATTATCTTGAAGAAAAATTCGGTATAAATATCCGGTTCGACAAAGGTCATACCTGTATAGATTACGGAAATATTATAAAAAACGGTCTTAAAAGCTATGAAATAAAAATTAAAAATGAGCTGAAAAAAGACAACTTAACCGAAAGCAAACAAATCTTACTAGAAGCTATGCTTATAGCTTTGGATTCAGTAAATATCTACACAAAACGTTTTTCCGACCTTGCCGGAGAAATGTACAAAAATACAAAAGAAGAACGACTTTTAAAGATACAGAATGCATTGTTAAAAGTTCCTTATGAGCCCTGCGAAAATATATACGAAGCAATCTCTGCTGTATGGATTATGCATACTTTAATTCCCGTTTCGGATAATGCCTGGTGGAGTATATCTTTGGGGCGTATAGATCAGTTTTTATATCCGCTATATGAAAAATCACTTGCCGGGGGTGAAACAAAGGAAAATGTAAAGGCATACCTCAAAAATCTGTTTCTGCTTCTCAACTCCTATGGCGACGGTGCCTGTGCACTGAATATTGGCGGAATGGATAAAGACGGCAAGGATATGATGAATCCGCTCTCTGAACTTCTTATTGAAGTTGAAAAAGAGATGAGAATGACATCGCCGATTTTTGTTGCAAGAATAAACCCAAATACTCCTGATGAAATAATTGATAAGTGCATTGATATTAAGCTTTTCAATATTGGGCAACCGACTTTTTACGGAGATATCCCCTGCCGCAAGGCTTTGATAAACCGTGGAGTTCCCGAAGAAAATGCGGTGGATTTTTCAGTAAACAGTTGTATGGGATTACACATTTCGGGTGAAGAAATTGCTTCTATGTGGGGATGTGTTTTTAATATGCATTTACCTCTTGAGCTTACAATTAATAAAGGTAAAGGAATTTTTTACGACCTGCCTTTTAAAACAGAAGCTTATGATACCCCGGATAGTCTTGAAAATCTGCTTAAAACATACGAAAACCATTTAAGAAGTTTACTTAAAGTTTCTTTTGAGTTCAACAGAAAAAATGCTTTAAACTGTGCGGTAAATTCACCGAATCCGCTGTTATCGGCAATCACTGCAAACTGTATCGAATCGGGGCTCGACCGTGCAATCGGTGCAAAATATAACACAGAAACCGTTGAAACGATGGCGCTTGCGAACACAACAAATGCAATTTGCGCCATAGATACTCTCGTTTTTAAAAGCAAGAAATATACTTTAGAACAATATATTAATGCAACCAAAAACGATTTTGACGGTTATGATGAAATTTTATCCGACATAAAAAAATGTGAAAAATACGGAACTAACAGCAAATATGCTGACAGCATTGCTTTACAGTTGGTTGAAATGACTGCAAAAATATGCAAAGAGATGAGTTACGACAATGTATATTTTATTCCGTCTTTGCACACTCTGGATTCCAATGTTCATTTCGGAAACAATCTTTATACTACTTTAGACGGAAGATTAAAAGGAACCCCTGTTGCAAAAAATGCAGGCCCTACAAATGATGTAAGAACACCAGATCCTACAAGTCTTATGATTTCTGCCGCTAATATCAGGCAGGAGCTTTTCTCAGGAGGTCAGCCTGTAGATTTATATTTTGATAAATCTACATTGGAAACAAAGGACAGAAGAGACAAAATCAAAGCTCTTATACGCACATATTTTGAAATGGGCGGACTTCAGATTCAGGTTAACAGTCCTGATATAGAATTGCTTGAAAAAGCTTATGACAATCCCGAAGCTTATCCCGAACTGGTTGTAAGAATCGGAGGTTACAGCTGTAAATTCAACTCACTTTCAAAAAATGTACAAAAAGAATTTATTGAAAGATTCAAAAAAGAAAAAGGAATCTAAATACAAATAATCACCCCAAAAGTCAGACGCTTTTGGGGTGATTATAATTTCAATATTTTATTTTTTTGATTTAAGGAAATTCATTACATTTGTTTCGCCGTTTGCAAAATGTTCTGAAAGTTTTTTGTATTCTTCATAAAGCTCATTGTATTTTTCTGTATTTTCTTTATTCGGTTTAAATGTATAATCTTTTATCTTTTTCATTTTTCCGGATGCAGCTGCAAGGTCGGAATATCCGTTTTCGTTAACCGCACCAAGAACTGCACTTCCGTAAGCACAAGCCTGAGCAGTACCTGAAAGAAGAATTTCTCTGCCTGTAACATCAGCATATATCTGCATAAGCATTTCGTCCTTTTCCGCAATGCCTCCTGCCGCATAAAGAACTTTAATTTCTATACCGTTTTCTTCGTAAATTTCAATTATTCTTTTTGTACCGTAAGCAGTAGATTCAATAAGTGCTCTGTAAATCTGTTCCGGAGTTGTATTGATATCAAGCCCAACAAGAACACCGCTTAAATTTCCGTTTACATAAGGCGTTCTGTTTCCGTTCCACCAGTCAAGCGCAATTACTCCGTTGGAGCCGGGAGCAAGCTTTTCTGCCTTCAAACGCAGATATTTATGTATATTAATTCCCTGCTTTTCTGCTTCAAGATAGTATTTATGCGGAACACAGTTTTTTACAAACCAGTCAAAGCTATCGCCAACACAAGCCTGACCTGCTTCATAAGCGTAAAGATTATCCACAATACCGTCTTTTACATATCCCGAAATTCCGGGAATAAAGCTGCCTTTATCACCAAGAAGAATATGACAGGTAGAGGTTCCTATTATCATAAGAAGACTTCCCGAATTAACTATTCCAAGAGCCGGAAGCGCCGCATGTGCATCTATAAATACCGGAGCAACCGGAGTTCCTGCTTTTAATCCGGTTTTCTTTGCAACTTCATCTGTTATACAGCCTGCAATTTCGGATAGTTTTGTAACGTTTTCGGAAACCTTGTCACCTACAATGTTTTCCATTCTTGAATCAAGTTTTTTGAAAAATTCTTTATCGGGATAACCGTCTTTTTCATTCCACATACCTTTAAATCCGGTTGTGCAGACAGAATGTGTTTCTTTTCCGGTTAACTGCCATACAATCCAGTCGCCCGCCTCTATAAAACGGAAGGTATCGTTGTAGAGTTTTTCATCTTCTCTTAAAATCTGCAGAATTTTCGGGAACATCCATTCGCAGGAAATTGTTCCTCCATAGGAATTAAGCCATTTTGCATTGGTTTCCTTTGCAAGAGCATTAATTTCATCCGCTTCCTTTTGTGCAGCGTGGTGTTTCCACAGCTTTACATATGCATGAGGATTGTTTTCATATTCAGAAAGAAAACAAAGCGGTGTTCCGTCTTCTGTAACCGGCATTACGGTTGAAGCAGTAAAATCCACTCCAACTCCTATGATATCGTTACTGTTTATTCCCGATTTTTTCAGCGAATCGCTGATTATGTAATATAGTGTATCAAGATAATCACCGGGATGCTGCAAGGCATAGTCGGCAGGCAAAGCCTTACCGTTTACAAATTTATCTGACATTACTGCATGCTTGTATTCGCAAACAGAAGTTGCCATTTCCTCGCCTGTTTCTATATCCACAATTACTGCTCTTCCCGAAAGTGTTCCGAAATCTATCCCCATTGAATATTTACTCATTATCATTTCCTCCTGCATAATCTGATCTGTTTGCTTTTCTGAATATTCCGGGTGTAACCCCGGTTTTTGCTTTGAATTTTCTGATAAAATTGGAAACATTGGTATATCCCATACGATCCGCAATTTCTTTAATGCTCATATCAGTTTCAACAAGCAGTTTTTTTGTATTGTCAAGCTGTACCTGCGTTATATATTCGGATATGGTATAACCGGTTTTGCCTTTGAAAAACTGGCCCAGATATGTTGTTGAAATTTTAAAATGTTCTGCTATATTTTCAACACAAATATATGGCTTGTTGAAGTTTTCGGTAATATACTGCTTAATTTTTCCAAGCATTGTATCACCCGAGATTTCTTCTGCTCTGGTATCTGATTTTTTATTAAGAACATCCACAAGAAATGTTTTAACATTTACTATAAGCTGTTCTATACTTTCAAATTCCACAAGACTTGAAATATCAAATCCCTTCATATACAATTCATCGTTATCGGCATCTCCGAACATTTCAATGGTAGCATTCATTACCGTACTTGTCAAGTCAAAGCACATACATTTTACAGTATGCAAAGACAACTCCCTGTTTGAAACTTCATTTGCTATATCATCAATAATTTCAAATGCTTTTTCCTTTTCCCCTGCCTTAATATATGTTGAGAGAATATCAATCTTTCTTCTTGAATAGTTACTGTGGTTATTGAAAAATGTATCACAGAAAAACAAGCTTCCGTATTTGCCTTTTACAAGCTTATAATCATAAGCACTGCAAGCCTCAATATAAGAGTGCCACAAATTGGAAATATCGTCTGCCGGATTTCCCACACATACTGTAATGGGACAAAGTGTAATTTCTGTAAGAAATTCTTTCATTGACGCAATAAGCTTTCTGTTATCCTCATCGTGATGCTTCTGAAGTGATGGCAGAATTACACATATTTTATTATTTTCAAAAAAATCTGTTACAATACAGTCGTTATCCTGAACATATGCTCTGAAAATTTTAAGCACATCTGAGGTGTTGTAAACCTCTATATCTTCTATATGAAACAGTGCTATATAATAATACGGCAAATTAAAATGTATACCGTAAAATTCAAACTGTTTTTTTGCATCTTCAATATTTGTAAGAGAGGCGTTTATTAACTTGAAAAGCATATAATCTCTTGTAATTTCATATGCTTTTTCAACCTTATCCTCCAGAACTTTCTGATTTTTTATAAGATTATCAATGCCTTGCTGTGCATTTTCAAATTCATTGGAATTTTTATTTCCATCATCTGCATATCCCTGCAGAATCGACGTAAGTTTTTTTACAGGACTGTAAAAGGATTTCATAGAGTATGATATAATCAAAACTCCTATGATAAGTATAATTACAATAACCAGAATATTTATCCATTGCAGATAAATAATCTGAGTAAACAAATCTTTTTCCCTGATAACCGAAACATATTTATAGCCGTTTGTTTGTGATTCTATTGTGCTGATACAATAGTCGTCATTTTCAAATGTTACGGTCTTCATCGGTATAATTTCATTTTCAAGATAACCTGCAATAACCTCATAAGACAGCGGATGCCTGCGGTCATTATCTGTTATAAGCTGATTTTCACTGTCAAATATAAGCAAATCGTCGTCAAAGCCATTTATTACGCTTTTAATATAATAGTTATCAAGAAGCAGTATTATATATCTTGATGACGGTAAATCATTTTCTTTAACAATATATGCACGGTAAGCCTCCGAAGGGTTGTTCCGTACACTTACAGGCATACTTATAATTTTCTCTCCGCCAGATAAATGATTTTTAAATTCTTCTGCCGACATACCTTCAAAAGAATAAAGCAAGGAAGAATATTTATCAAACGACGATGCTCCGAGAGAAGTAAAAACATAGTCGATTTCCGGCACATATAATGCCATTTCAAAAACGTATCCGTTTGTTCCTACATGGTTATTAAGCTCTTTTTTAAACTCAACCATAGTATCAACAAAATTCGATGATGATACATTCATAAGCTTTACATTGGAAAATGCCTGAAGAGCCAGATTCATAAGCTCATCAGTTTTTATATCAAAAACATTCTTTATATTTTCCATTCCAACATGATTTTTTTCTATAATTTCATTTTTAAACTTACCTATATTAATTGAAAAAATAACTATATTTACAATTAACAACGGTATAATTAAAATGGCAATATAAGAGGCTATGTATTTTTTTAATATGCTGTTTTTTGAATTATCTTTTCTGTACATACTTTTACCTCGCTTCATATTGCCATTTTAACATATTTTTATGTGGATTACAATATCCAATTTAATTAAAATACTGTCTGAAATTTTCCAGTCTGTAGAATGTTATATCAAGAGCATCGTGATAATTGGGGGCTCCGTCTCCTGCTTCTCTTACTACACAGAGAATGTCGTCGCCGTCTATAATCCAGTCAACATACTGATATGCTCTTTCCAAAATAATATTTTCCCAGTTATCCAGCACGTTGGGATAAAGCAGTGTTTCTTTTATTTCCCAGTTATACGCATCATCTGAAACTGCAAGCGACAGAACTGTACGCTGTTTTGCATAATCAATATTTGTGATATTGTTAACAAGAGAAATATATTTGCCCGTTTTTTCATCCCGTCTTATAACAAATTTTGTCATACCTCCGTCAAAATCAATAAAACGGTCGAAGGTAAGAGTTTTGTTATCATCCGACAATTTGAGAACTGCCGCATAACCGAAATCAGGCTCAAAATTAACACGGATTATATTAAGAATTTCACCATTTGGCCCTACAACTGCATTACCCTCAAGCCATCCGGGAACATGAGTTGTTACTCCTTCGGGAATTGTGCTTAAATCCAGTTGAACAGGATCTGTAACAGTCCAGCTTGATGCATTAAGTAAATCTGAATTTACACTTGCAGAAGCCATAACAGCACAGTAGCCTCTTGTCCAGCCTTCGGAATTTACACTTTCGTAAGCACGGTAAACTCTGCCGTTTGCTATTACAACCGGTGTAGGTGCACAATGTGCGTGTATAACCTTATCGCTTTCAATAAGACCTGATGTGGAATCTACCGCTTCTGTCCATGTATATCCGCCATCGGTACTTTTCTGAATAGTAATAACCGCATTACCTTTCTGAACACCCATCAGATATAAATTGCCGTTAAGTTCAAAAACATTTCCCATCATGGTGGTTAAATCTGCTGTGTGTTTCCAGGTTTTTCCGTTATCCTCTGAACGGTAAATATACGCACCTGCAGAAGAACCTCCGTAAATATAAGCATCGTGAGAAGCAATCAGCGTTCCGTCGGGAAGCTTTGCAATACTTGGAGAAGCATAGCACAAGTTGCTTCCGCCTGCCATATCACTGTGAGCGATTAAAGTTCTTGATGCAGAATGATTTGATGTTGGTTGTTTATACGGTAATTCGCAAAGTGCATACTTAGTCCAGTTAACATATGCTTCATCCGAAAACCTTTCGGTTATTAATGCTTTATCACCTGCCGCAACAATTCCGTTTTCGTTATAATATACATATTTTCCGAAACTTTCAAATACGAAACGGAACGGCAGATACAAGGTTTCTTCCTTATACTGCGGAGCAACGGATAATGTATTGGGATTACCGTTAACAACATATTCATTGCTTTCCGTATTAAAGGAAATTGTTGTTCCCTGATATGTAAGAGTGCCTTTTTTGCCCTCTTCCTCCCAGTTTATTTCCGCACCGTATGTATCGGTTAAAAATTTAGCGGGAAGCATTAATGTATCACCGTAAATATACGGTACGACATTTATATTGTTCCAGTCAAGGCGGTTTCTTTTATTCTGATAAATTGCCTCGTTCATACCTACTGCAAAAACAGCTGCATCATTTGATAAATTATCTAAAATATCATAATTGTGCTGATCGGCATCTCTTGGCGGCAAAGTTTTGTAATCTATATAGATATGCTTAGCCTCTTCATCGGTAATTGCCCGGTTATAGATATTCCATTCGTCCAGAATTCCGCCAAAGGTCTGATTATAGTATGCTGTTGTAGGATCTCCGCCAATTGTGGAAGCCTGAGCATTCTCTGAACGTGAAAAAGCTTCTGCGGAGTAGTTTACGTCACCGTTTCCTAAGGTTGAAGTTATTTCTTCGCCATTTACATAAAATTTGAGAGTATCATTTTTAAAATCAGCAGAAACTGTAACAAAAATCCATTCACCAAACTTTTTATATGAATACGAACGCCCCTGAAGTCCGTCTGCCGGACAGCTTCTCGATGCAACCTGAAAGGTGCTTGAACCGTATGTAAGATGCATTGCGGCTTTTGTTCCCTCAATGTTAAGTGCCATAATTCTTGCAGGAACATTGGGATTGTCGTTAAAATACAGCCATCCTGAAACGGTATATCCCGGTGCTCCTTTAAGCCCTTCAAGAACATCATTACCTATCGTAACCATACTTCTTTCGGATGGATGGAATCTTAAGCCTTTTCCTCTTACACCTTCTTCCCATTCTGTATTCTCAAGTGTGGCAGATGTAACTACAGAACCCTTTGAGGAGGTTGTATTCCCCTCACCTTCATTAAACGAAAAGCCTGCAACAAGATTATCGGCAAGTATATCAACATAAGGTAATTCTTCGGGTTCGTTTTTATCTTCTTTCATTAGGGCTTCTGCCGCTGAGCAGCCTACTGCGTAGTCGTGGATACGAACTTCGTCCAGTGCCATTCCGTTGTCGCCTATAATATCCTCAACTGCTGCTCCTTCAAACAGAAATTTTTCGCCTATAAAGGACACACTCTGAGATTTTTTAAATTCTCCGTCAATATAAAATTTAATAATTCCCGTTTTAAAGCTTATGCTTACCAATACATGTGTCCACTCAGAAAAAGATTTATTATGTAAATATTCTGCACCCTTAAGTGTTTCGTTGGTATCAGATTTGGCAGAAACTCTGATGCGTGATTCGGATAAATCTATACCTATCCCTTTTTCTTCCCCTTTGGAATACAGGGTAAGAAGATTTGTTCCGCTGTTTTCGCTACGCTTTACATAAGCCGAAAAGCTCATTCCCTCTTTTTCTGAAAGCATACTGCCAAGCTGACCGCTTCCGACCTTTAAAGAGCCGGAAGCGCCTACTGATGCAGAAAGTCCACGATAACCGTTTTTATCTGCATTAATATTTACAAGTGATATATCACATTTTTCAGAAGCAAAATTTTGTATTCTGCCACCCTCCAGTGTTTCAAAGGTTAAATAAAACACAGGATTACCGGCAGTTTCGGCAAATGATACAGAAGCTACGCTTAAAATCAATGTTATTGCAAGTATTACAGATATTATCCCTTTATATTTCACTGTTATTTACTCCTTTTTACTGGGGATAAGTAAACACATCTGTATAAGAATGCATATTAGTAAGATTATCCCACATAAACAATTTAACATTAACCTCGGAGGGGTTTATTTCAAGCTCAGAAATATCAATGCTCTCTGTGATTTTTTCGCCAACCTTAAGTGTGGGAAGAACAAGAGATTTAACTTTCTGAAGCTCGTTTCTTTCTTTGCCGTAAACTGCTAAAATAGCAGTTGCGTTGCCATTTTTAATTTCAGCACCGGTCTGGTTTGCTATATCCATTGTAACTTTTACATTTGAAGATGTTACGGAAAATTCGGGTGTTACAAAAGGAATTTCGCTTGCTAAGTTTAATATTTCTGTATTGGAAAGTGCTCTTTTGTAAATTTTTAAGCTATCCATTGAAATTCCTGCGTTACCAAGCTTATCGGTTACGCTTGTATCAGTAAACTGAAGAATGTTACAGTTCATAAATCCCTGATCCATAACTTTATCAGTATTCCAAACCTGTGTTTTATCCAGTTTTCCGTCTAAATAAATGTAACCTGTTCTGTTAGCGTAATCAAAAACCACAGCCACATGGTGCCATTTATCTTTGCTTGCCGCAAATAAATTACTGCTTGAGGTTAAACCTCCATGTGCATTATCTTCTTTTGTTCTTCCACCTGCGGCAATTTTACCCTGATTTGTAATTTTTAAATTGAAACCGGAGTTTTTATTGTATGTGTAACTGTCCAGAAGCACTGTTTCGGCAGCTGTGGGAAGTGTTCCGTTATCAAGCTTTAACCAGGTTGATAGTGTAACCGCTTTTGCACCTCTTAAAATACCGCAGAAGGTAGAGGGTTTAAGTGTAGCCTGAGTGGAAATTTTAGCCGCATTTCCGGTTACACCGGAAACTGCTTCAACATCAGTTACTGTTACATTTGCACCGTTTCCTGAAAGGTCGGAAATTCCGTCGCAGGCATTTTCAAAATCATATTCTATTGCAGGAAGTGTAGCAGCTTTTATTTCTTCTGCAGAAAAAGCTCTGTTAAAAATTTTAATTTCGTCTATTGCAGATGAATTTGCTCCGCAAAGGTAAAGAGCATGTTCGGCTGCTCCTACATAACTGAAGCTTGACGCTGTAAAATGTGACATATCATTTTCTGCAGCTAAATCGCCATTCCAGTAAACATAAGATTTTTTATTTGCATAATCTATAACAATTGCAAATTCATCCCATGCAACTGCATTAGTCCATCCTCTTGCACAGGCAAATTTAACGGGAACATTTTTCACAGTATATTTATCACCGGAAGCTGATCTTGTAGAAAACTGAAGCTTTTCATCATTTCCGGATGAAGACGTTGCAAGAAGCTCTAAAGATGCATTTCCGGTAAGAAAGTTAATAACCTTATCATTAGCACCGTGAGTTAAAGCTGCTTTTAAGAAATATCCTGTAATAGTGATTGCTGATGAACTGTTTAATTCATTTACAAGATTTTCTGCAGGTGTGCTCATACGTCCGTTTTTAAAATCTGCAGCTGCTCCTGCAAAAGTAAGAGCTTTACCGGAAATACCGTTTCTTATGGTATAGTTGGTATCAAGAATTGTCATATCGTATCCTTTGCCTGTCATATCTTCGACAACTTTTGTAGTTCCGTCCTCAAGAGTTTTAACCTCGTCAAAGCTCCAGTAAGCAACTAAATTATCTGTGGGTAATGTGTTTGCAAAAACCGCAGTTGCAGAAAACATAGATGCAACAATTGTTAATACTAACAATGAAATAATACTCTTTTTCATAATAAAAATCTCCTTTTAATAAATTAATCTTCTGAAATCAGAAATTTTATGGAAAGTAATTAAGTTACAGTCGTGTGCACAGTTGCTGTCCTTATCGCCCGAACGTGAAACGATTAACAAATCATCACCGTCAACTGTCATTGCCGCATAGTGGCGTGCTTCACGCTGAGCATTTCCCTGATCTACCATACATGCAAAACGCCAGTCTACCATATTTTTGGAAAAATGAAGCTGCAGGCGCTGTCTTTCGTTGTTTGGAAGATTGAATCTGTCCTCGGGAAGAAGCTCTGCTCTTGTCATACTGTCGGTTGACTGAGTTGAAAGCAACCAGTAAAGCTTTGACACTTTATCGTACACAACATGGAATTTCATCTGTCCGCCCGGCATAGGTAAATACAGTATTTTTTTACCCGACGGTACAGTTTCAAGCTCGGGTGTTAAGCTTCCGTCCTCGTTTTCACGTATTTTTAACATACAAGCATAATTTGTTGAACCTGTGTGGGCACGCATAAACAGGTGAAATGCGTTTTCATCGTACCAGTAATGGGATTCATCGTAAATCTTTACAATGTTGGTTTCAAGCCATCCCGGAGGAGCACATCTTGCTCTTCCGTACAGTTCACTTGCTGTTTCGGGCGTTTTATAAAAAGGCACTCCAAAATAGTCAAGTTCTGCTGCTTTACACGCTTGTCTGAAAGACAATGACTCAGAAAATACCCAGTTTTCTTTTTTGGTAAGGTCAGTTCCTTTTTTCCCTTTTAAAACAACCGGTGTTAAGTTCCCTACATTCCAGCAGGTCATATCACGGTGTATATCTTTTTCCAATGTAAGATATATGTATCCGTTATGCTCGATATAATTTGTGGGTGCAGCGTGGTAATGCTCTCCCGATGTAAGTGCTACCGGTTCTTCCCATGTTTCTCCGCCGTCCAAGGAACGAATAATCATAAGCTCGTGACGCTGACCTATAATATAAAGTGCTTCGTCGCCATCTGCAACAAGGCGGGCGTGCTCGAAAGGAAAATTATCAACAAAACGGAATGTTTTTCCGTCGTCATCCGAAATATAAATTCTGCCTCTCCAAAGGAATTCGTCGCCTCTGTCACAACCGTCTAAAGTAGCTACACTTTTTCCGCCGGCATCCATAGACACTATAATTTTGCCTCTGTGACGTATAACGGAAGGACTGTATGCACATATTTCCTTGGGATTTGGAGAACGGAATACAACAGAATAATCCGCGCCTTCCATAATCATAAAATTACCTCCTTTTTATTTGATTTTATAAATTATTACATCATAAACATAGCAATATCTGGTTCTTATCAGCACTCTGTAGTCATCTGAATTTACACATTGTGCAAGCATTGCCAAATTTCCGGTTTTCATACCGCTGTTTTTTGTTAAATCACAGTATATATATCTTGTTTGTTTAGCAGTATCGTGAACCGAATGATTTTCCTTCCAGCTTCCGTCGATTGCAGAAACAAGCAGATTTGTTCCGTCAATTGCCTGAACTTTTCCATAAAGAACTCTGAATGACTGATTAAAGTTTGCGTGGCTTGGATTTGCAACAGGAACAGGATTTGTTTCGCTCATATCAGTTAGCTTGAATATTTTTGAAATTTTACCTGATGAATTGGTTCCAAGTCTGAATGCATCACCTTTTTCAAGGCCTTTCGGTAATTTGGGATATCCTTCAAACATCGCCTTATCAAGCACACTGCCATCTTCAAGTAATGTTTCCTTATACTCCCCTCTTTGCCAGTAGCATATTTTATAGCTTGAATTATTTTCTTCATCAAGAACTTTTATTGCTTTTTCAAAAACATTAACCGGTGTTTCTACCGACAGTCTCTCACTATCCGTATATACTACCAACGCTTTTGCAACGTCAGCATCGCTGTTATCGTAAGATTCAAAGGTATATGTTGCATCATTTGCAAACAAGCTTAATCTTCCCGCCTTATAGGCTTTTTCCTCATTTATTTCACTTGCATTCTGAGGAACTATCATAACAAGTGTGTTTGCGCTTACGCCTATCACACCATCAAAAGAACGTGATGACGGACGCCATATACGGGTTGTTTTATCATAGCTTTTAACAAGCAAATCCGAATTACTCACAGTTGTATCAGCGGTTGCAAAGTTCATTTTTTTGATTTCTTTATTGGAATTTGCATAATATTTAACAAGCTGATTCTGAACATCTCCGCTGATATTTCCGCCTTTTATTTTTGCAAGGAACTGTTCCTGCGTAAGTTCTGTTGTTTCATCTACAGTAACCTTACGGGGAATTGTTAAGATATCAAAATCTCCGTTTTCGTTAAAAATTTTAATAACGGGTTCCTTGAAATCACTAAGCTCTTTGGTTGCCGCAATAAGATAACCGTACAACATTCCGTTTGCAGAACCTGCAACAAAATGGGCAATTCCACCTTTTACGTCAAGATAGAATTTACCCGACGAACCTACTGTTACAGCCTTTGCATCTCCTTTTGTTACTGCCGCATCAAAATCAGGTGAGGTTACATATTCGGTGTTGTTTATAATGGTTTTTCCATCATCTGTAATCATTTCAACCGTACCCTCAACAGATGAACTGCTTATGTAAACCTCGGTATGTGTTCCGTCCATACTTTTACATACCGAAAGTACATCGTAGGTCTGAATTACGGTATTTTCCGTTATAACACCGTTTTTATAATATATACAGTTTTCTGTAATTGGGGTTTTAAGCTCTTTTGCATTATAGAAAAGGTCGTAAATTATTTCGTTTTCATAATCAAAGGTACTTACAACATAATTTTCAAAATTTTTAACAAGTGCAACTTCATAGGTATTATCTTCATCATTATCTATTAAGGTTACATATCCGTACTTTGGAAGCCAATCGTAGCCAAAATCCACACCATGAAATTTTCCGTTGTAGATAACATATATGTTGCTGTCCATAGTATAAAATTCATCTTTATTATCTTTACGGTCAATATATATTCTGTCGCCGTTTAGCATAATATCTTCAGAATTTATACGAACTGTTGAATTTTTTCTTCCTGCACACACTGAAAACAGTTCTTTTTCATCAGCATCCTTACTGTCTTTATACAGGAATTCAACATAATATCCAAGAAGATTTCTTGCAGAGCCATCGGTATCGTAATATCTTATTCCGTCAATAACAACTCTGTTATCTGCACTTCCGTCCAGTTTGTTTAAGGATGTTATATCATTGGATGTAACAATTCCGTTTCCATAATACAATGAATACTGAGAAAGAAAAATATTACTGTCGCCCTTTATTTCGTAGGTCTCTTTTTCTCCGCCTATATTTCTTTCCATTTTATCAACTGTCATTGCAGAATAAATAAGAGAAACCGCATAATCTCCACTCAGATAATCATTGTAATCATAAACAGACGAAACAAGTTTTGTAATCTGTGCAGTTCGCTGATATCCCAGCGGATAACCGCCCTCCTGCTCTGCCATTGGAGTGTATCCCAGTAATTTGAGAAGAACAGTAACTGCTTCGTTTACCGTAATAGGATTTTCAGGATAAAATTTCCCATCGGTAGATCCTGACAGAATTTTCAGATTATATAAATTTGTTATTGCAGACGCGAATTCTGTATTGCTGTTAACATCAGAAAACGGAAAGCTTGAAGGCTTATTCCCGTAATCAATCAAGAAGGCTCTTGATGCCATTGCGGCAAACTGCCCTCTGGTAATATTTTTTTCTGATGTAATATCCGAAAATTCATCACCTAAAACACCAAGCTTTTGCAGAGTTTGAAATTTTATAAAACTGTCTGCACCGTCAAATCCGTTGGAGGCTGCCATAGTTGTATATGGCAACATAGCAGATATTATGAATAAACATAAAATCAATGATATATATTTTTTCATTTCTGCACCTCCTGAAGTTTTATAATCTCATATAAAATTTTAGCACATTCTCCTCGTGTGGCAGAATTTTTTGGTGAAATCATTCCGTTATAGCCACCTGCAACACCTGCTTCTGAAAGACTTTTTACTGCTTCGGCCGCGTAATCGGAAATCTCGTCAACATCTGTAAAGGTAATTTGCTTTACAGCATTTAACATAATTTTATTAAGATTACATACTCTGTAAATCATAGTAAACAGTTCTTCACGTTTAATATTGTTTTCTGCGCCAAGTGCGGTTTCAGAAAGTCCTTTTACTATTCCGTTGCTTACTGCAAACTCCATATACGGTTTATACCACACATTTTCTGATACATCTTCAAAAGCCGGAATTTCAATATTGCCGTGTTCTTTTAAAAATGCTGCTGAAATCATTTTCATAAACTCTGCTCTTGTTACATTTGCATCAGGACGAAAACTGCCGTCCGGAAATCCTGAAATAATATTTTTTGAAGCAAGATATTCAACAGAGTCGTATGCATAATGCTCTTTGTTTATATCGCTGAAGGTTATTTTTGTTTCCTCGGGAGCTTTTTCCGCTTCCGGGATTACAACATTTGTATTATAGCTGCCTCCGAACGAGCTTCCGCCTCCGCCCCCTCCGCCTCCGGAAGAAGTTGTTGAACCTGAAGCAGGCGGATTAATCGGAATCGGAACCTGAGAGGGCCCGGCTACCGCATTTTTGTAAGCAGTCTGAAAATCTTCCAGGGTATCATAATTCTTTCCTGCAAGGGTTACAAAAACCAGTTCTTTGTTTATTGTTTTATCAAGCAGGGATATATCAATTTCAAGAACGTCTGCAAATTCTTCCAGAACACTTTCTATTGCTGTGCTTTTAAAGCATTTTATACAGGTAAGAGCAAGCTGTGTATTACACCATTTATGATATTCCGAAACACTTTCAAATTCTGTTTTCTTAAGAAGATTGTTTTTAAACATTGACTGATAATCTTTAAGACTTGCATAGCGGCTGTCCTTAGCCATTGAAAGGCCGAAAACCAAAGGTTCAATTTTCTTATTTTCCGCTTTTTTTATAAGTGCATTAAGGTCATCAGCAGATTTTGTATTGTTGATTACTTTAAGCAGCGATGCTTCCCAGAATGTGTTTTTCAGAGTTACGGAATCACCCTCTGTAAGCTTTGCCACTTCATCCAAAACAAGTATCCGGTCTTCTTCGGAGAAGTTTTCATAGAAAAGTGTATCAAGCTCCAGCAAAGCAAAAACATCTGCAGTCATCATTTCATAAATCTCTGTGCCGGATGTTTTTTCTATAATAGTTTCCGCTACTGCATCTGCTGATTCTTTTGTATAATACACAATGTTCAGTTCTTCTATTTGAGAATCCAAAGCAATTTTTTTCAGAAAAACATTGAATTTCTGAAATGATACTTTTTTCTGCGCTCCGTATACAAAGCTGAAATCTCCACCCGATGATGAAACAGTCTGGTCGATATATTCCACATAATCTTCAAACGTAAGCATATTTATCAAAGGAATATCTTCTTTTGTTTTGCCATCCTTAAGCATAAGAAGAGTAACTTTTGTATCCGGCTCACAGCTTCCGTATATTACGATAACTCCGCTTTCCCTGTCAACATTGATTTCAGAGGCATAAGCACTGACAAAAGCCAAAGATAATATTAATAAAAATACAATTATCTTTTTCATTTAACCCCTCCTTTTAAATTATTTTGAATAAAAATCGTCATAACCCGACTGATAAACATCCATTACTTTCTGTAATCCCATATCGTCAAGTTTCTTAACAAATCCGTCCCAGTCTTCTTCAATTCCGCCTTCGGTTATCCACTTTGCTCTTGTGGTTTTTACATACTCGATAATTTCCGTTCTGTACTGATTAAACACTTCTCTCTGCTCCGGTGTATACCATACCAAGGGGAACATTTCGTTTTCTGCAACTGTGTAATCCTTGTATACCTGATAAAATTCTTCTCTTTTGTCTTTGCCTGTATTTCCTTTTACTTTTTCCACTTCTTCTTTAAGAACTACAAACGGGCCGAAGTTGATTGGATGTTCTGCAAGTGCTGTAGGATCAGAGCTTAAGGTGTTATATGTACCGTCTTCTGCTTTTTCAAGAGGACTGTAAAGCGCTTTTACACCAAATTCCGGATCAGCAAGTTCGTTTGCCCAACGCATTGAAATTTCGGGATATTTATTATTTTTAAATATTGTAAAGTTACCTGCATCTGCTACATTAAGCTGACGTCTCACCTGCGGTTTTACTCCGCTTGGGCCGGTAAGAGGCGGCAGCGGAACATAGTTCTGAACTGCAGGATCGTGAGACATACCATATGCAGAATACACACCAACCAAAGATGGCTGTGCTTTGATTTTAGCATTAAGCTGTGTGGAATTCTGAACAAAAGATTCAATATCTATTGTACCATCTTTATAAAGCGAATTAAGGTAAGATACTGCTTCCTTATTTTCCGGCTGTACTGCGGTAAACAGAACTTTTCCGTCTCTTACTGCAATTCTTTCGGGTACATCTATAAGACCAAAACTTCCGTAAATATCAAGCTCTCCGCCGGAACCGCTGTTATATACAAATGACCACGGCAGTTCATCGTTTTGACCGTTGCCATTGGGATCTTTTTCCTTAAATGCTTTTAGAACGTTTTTAAATTCTTCTGTTGTTTTGGGAACCTCAAGTCCAAGCGCATCCAGCCAGTCCTTATTTATAAAGGTTACATCACGGAATCCGCTGTTTGCTTCTTCCTGTCTGATATAGGGCAGGCTGTAAATGTGACCGTCAAGAGCTGTTGATATTCTTTTTGCATAAGGAACATTTTTAAAGTGCTCAACCCATCTGGGAGCGTATTTTTCTATAAGATCATCAAGCGGATATACTACACCTTTGGATGAAAGCTCTGTAAGCTGAAGTTCGTTAAGCTTTCTCCACATAATATCCGGAAAATCTGCACTTGCTATCATAAGATTAACCTTTTCATTGAATGAATCGGAAGGAAGCTCACGCCATTTGATTTTTACGTTTGTTTTTTCTTCCAGTTCCTGAAGCATAGGCATTTTTTCAAAATTGGTTACATGAGGAGCTTTCTGTACAGCTACCTCTAAAGTAACTTCTTCTTTTGCAATGGGAAGACCTGTTTCGTTTAACAGTGCAAGCCCTTCGCCTGAAGAGGTTTCGGTTTTATTTCCTCCGCAACCCGCCAGCGACGATGCGGTAATGGCAACTGCACCTAAAACCGCCATTAATTTTACTGTTTTTTTCATAATTTTCTCTCCTTTATAATTAATTATCCTTTTAATGAGCCAACCATAACACCTTTTACAAAATACTTCTGCACCGCCGGATATAGAATAAGCACCGGAACACTTGCAACAACTATAATTCCGTATTTCATAAGTTCAACATTTTCCATAGATTTACGTGCCATTTCGTTATCCTGTATAAGCTCAAGAGTAAGCTCTGTCTGAATAAGTATTTCACGCAGCACAAGCTGCAGAGGATATTTTGCGGTATCCGACAGATAAATCATAGCACTGAAATAAGCATTCCAGTGACCTACTCCGTAATACAGAACAAGAACTGCCATAATTGCTTTTGAAAGCGGAAGAATCATTCTGAAAAAGCAACCTATAAACGAGCATCCGTCCATTCTTGCGGCTTCTATAAGCTCATCCGGAATGGTGGACTGTATATTGGTTCTTGCAATTGTTACATTCCATACGGAAATCAGTCCCGGAATTATCATTACAAGACGGTTGTCAAGCAAGCCAAGATTTTTCATAAGGAAATATGTAGGGATAAGTCCTCCGCCGAAAAACATAGTAATCATAAAATAAATCATTATATATTTTTTTCCCGGTAAATCTTTGATTGTAAGCGGAAACGCAGTTGCCATAGTAACAACAACATTAAGAATTGTTCCTATAACTGTGTAAACAAGTGAATTGGCATATCCTGTCCATATTTTTTGTTCACTTAAAATATTCTTATAGCCTTCCAGATTGATTCCTTTTGGGAAAAGCCACGTTTCTCCAAGCGATACAGAAACCGGATCTGAAAAAGATGCTATAAAAACAAAATACAAAGGATAAAATGCAATCAGAGTTATAATAACAAGTATTATTGAAGTTATTATATTAAGAATTTTGTCTTCTTTTAACTGTATATCCATTTTTTCTTCTCCTTTCTACCACAAGCTTACATCATTCAGCTTTCTTGAAATCATATTAACGCTGAAAAGAAGAATGAAGTTTATAAGCGAATTAAACAGACCAACTGCTGTAGAAAAGCTATACTCGCCGCCTACAACACCTTTTTTGTAAACATAGGTTGAAATTACTTCCGAAGCTTCGGCATTAAGCGAATTTTGAAGCAGTAAAACCTTTTCATAACCAACACTCATTATTGAACCTGTATTAAGAATAAGAAGTACAACAATAGTTGGTAAAATTCCCATAAAATCTATATACCACATTCTCTGAAGCTGATTTGCACCGTCTATCATTGCACTTTCGTGAATGCTCTGGTCTATACCGGCAAGTGCAGCCATATAAATAATGGAATTCCATCCACAGTTCTGCCAGATTCCCGACCACACATAAATGTGTTTGAAATACTTAGGTTCTGCCATAAAGAAAATTCGTTCATTACCCAGCTTTTCAATTGCGGTATTTACAATACCCGTACGGGGTGAAAACAGAATAAGACACAAACTGCAAATAACAACAACCGATAGAAAATGCGGTGCATAGGTTATAGTCTGAACTGTTTTCTTGAAATATTTATTTCTTGTATAGTGCAGGGCAAACGCAAGAACTATGGGAAGCGGAAATCCTGCCACTAAAGAATAAATACTAAGTGTAAGTGTATTTTTCAGAATATCAAAAAATACCGGCGAAGTTACAAATCGCTGAAAATGATTCAGTCCTGCCCAGGGACTCCCCCATATTCCGTCCAGCGGGGAAAAATTTTTAAACGCCATTACAAGTCCGTACATGGGCTGATAGCAGAATATTGCAATATAAATAACTGCAGGCAAAAGCAGAAAGTACAGCTGCTTATATTCAAGAATTTTTTTCCATTTTCTGCGACGTGTTGAAGGCAGTGATTTTTTTTCTGTCATTGTACTCAAGATAATACACCCTTTCTCCGTTTTAGTGATTTTATTATAACTTACCTTTAAACATAAAGTAAATATTCAATCCCAAAAGACGATATTCAATTTGGTAATCCGATTATCAAAAAGATTTTATAACATAAAAAAACATCCCGTTTATATTCGGAATGTTTTTTTCTTATGTAAAGTAGTTCTGCTTTATTTAGTTGTAATATCAACAATACCGCCTGTCTGAACTCCGTTTTCGGAAAACTCTGTCCAGTCTACGATACAATCAAAAGCTTCGGCAATAAATCTAAGAGGAAGAAGCGTTCTGTCGTCATAAACATTTGCAGGAACATCAATAATCTTCTCTTCACCGTTAATATATGCTATATTACTGCCTACTGTAAGTTTGATTGTTGTTTTACCATTTTTTATTGTGATGTTTTCAGTTTTCTCGTCATAAATTATATTGTCGTTTGAAATACCAAGTGCATTTGCAAGAGCTCTTATTGGAACCAGAGTTCTGTCTTCAACAATTTTGGGAAGAACATCAAAATACACTCTGTTGTAATCAACAAAAACATTTATTTCATCTTTGAAAAGTACATTTCCCATTGCATAACGGGGATTGATATTAATTGTGTTATCATCTCGTAAAGCCGGGAACGGAAGCTCTTCTTTTGAATTCAAATCATAATTACGTTTAACAACTTTCATTGTTAATGCTACATCAGAAGCTTCTTTGGTGAAATCACCCGGATTGATTCCAAGAGCCTGACACACATCATATAAATTGAATTTGAAATTAATACTTGTTTCATCCAGTGTTAAATAACCGGTAAAGCTACATACAATATGCTTTGTTATTGGTGTGGCATCAAAAATTGAAAGAGCACCAAGCTTTGCTGCTAAACCTTCGGTATCTGTAAGCAGATATGCATCAAGATAAGGTTTCAAAAGTGTTTCCATTGCAGGAAGAAGTAATTTTGCGGTATCTTCTTTATATGTAAGTGTATATTCACCATACATACCCATATACTGAATATCCGCATTTGCTATATCTGAAACAACAGCATCATCCAGTGAAAAACGGCTGTCGGCACCGCCGATAGATTCTGCCATACCGTATTTAACATAGTCATAAACGGTATATTTACTGTCTCCTGTTGTTCTGGAAATCAATCTGTATACAGGTGGATTTGCAGTTAAATTTTTATCAAGCCAGGATGTATATTCGCTTGTTTCGCCAAGAATACTTACTGTAGTTGTTTCGTAAGTTTTCATAACCGAAGAATCTTCGTTATTTCTGAATTTGTTCTCATTTACAAAAGAATACTGAGACAAAAACTGGCCAAAATCCGAATTTAAAACTGCTTCGGAAGTTCCATCTTTAAATTCAAAAGAAATTTCAACTTTTTCTGTTCCGTTAAGAAGGTCCTTTTCAAAAATTTCCTTAACTTCGTCCTTTGGTGCTGCCAAAGCAGAAGCTGAAACCCCAATTATAACAGCCAGCATTGCTGTCAATATTTTTTTAAACATATTTTTCCCTCCGTAGATACATTATTTATAATATTATATCACAGTAAAAAAATAATGTCAATTCTAATTTGAACTGACATTATTTTTAATATTATAAACCTGCTTCTTCGGTATATCTTCTTAAATTTGCAAGGCCGATTCTCATTGCCTCAATATTATCTTCCATACCTTCAAATTCAATTGCTATCATACCGGGATAGTCGAATTTTTTAAGAGCATTAAGGCAGGATTTTATCGGAACATTGCCATGTCCTACAATTGCGCCTCTTATATAGGTTCCGCATCTTGTCTGGAAAAAGCCTTCTCCGGGATTTGTGCCTTCTGCAGACTTAATATGGAAATCCTTTGCATGAACATAGAACGCATATGGTGCAACAATACTGAAAGCTTTTGCAGGGTCATCATCTGCACAAAGGAAATTTCCCATATCGCAAAGAAGACCGAAATTAGGATGATTTACGGCACTGAAAAGCTTTTCCACTCTCAAAGCATCCTGACAGAAAAATCCGTGATTTTCCACCATTGTTTTTACGCCTTTTTTCTCTGCATATTCCGTAACTTCCCTGCAGGCATCAGCAATAACAGGAAGAAGCATATCAAAGCTTTTTCCTCTTCCAAGACCGCCTGTTGCATCGTGTCTCATACTTTTAGCACCAAGAATTTCAGCTAAATCAACTTCTTTTTTTACTCTTTCTATTTCTGCCTTTGTATCACCGTCACAACCATTTAAGAAATCTGCACCAACGGTATAATTGGAAATTTCCAAACCTACACGTTCGCATTCTTTTCTTAGTTTTGCGGCATATTCTTCAAGTGAGCTTCCATCGTGAGGATTAAGTCCCACAAATTCTATTGCATCAAAGCCCATTTCTTTTACTTTTTCAATCAGAGTAAACTGGTTATAGGTTCCGTTAAGCAAAAGACGGTTAAAGCTATATGTACTTGCCGAAATTTTCATAGTATATTCCTCCTACAGAATTACTTCATGACCTGTTCTTGCAGATTCATAAACAGCATCAAGAATTCCCATCAATTCAATACCGTCACAAGCTGGAGCAATACATTCTGCCTTACCCTGAACGCAGTCAACAAAATGATTGATTTCTCTTTCAAAAATCTGGTCGAAGCCCATCGTTGTATCTGCATCAAATGACATATTTGTAAGGTAATTGTTTGTTTCATTGTAAATTTCAAGCTCCGGACTCAATTTAGCTCCGCCTTTTGTGCCGAACAGTTCAATTGTACCCTCATCCTTTTTAATATTAAGGCTGAAGCTTGCTTCGATTGATAAAACAGCTCCGTTATCGAATCTGATAAGTGCAGTTGCCAAATCTTCAACGTCACATATATCTTTACTGCCTGCACCAATAGATTTATATCCCTGTTTACCCTTGATATGCGGTCTGTTATCAAGCTTTTTGAAGGTTGCACCATAAACAGAAACAGGCTTCGGATTGCCCATAAGATATCTTACAAGGTCAATTACGTGAACACCAAGGTCGATAAGAGGACCGCCTCCTGAGCGTGATTTATCACCAAACCATCCTCCGGGATTTCCGTTTCTTCTTAAATATGTAGCTTTAGCGTAATATAAATCACCAAGAGAATCTGCTTCAATAAAATCTTTCACAATTCTGCAGTCGTTACCATATCTTCTTACGAATCCTATCATAAGAAGCTTGCCGTTTTCTTCTGCAACTTTCTGCATTTCTTCTGCATCAGCTTTGGAAACGGACATTGGTTTTTCACAAAGAACGTGTTTGCCTGCTTTTAAAGCTGCTATTGTACAGCTTTTGTGCTCGGAGTTCCATGTACATACGCTTACTGCATCAATTTCTTTTAATGCAAGCATTTCATCAAGATTTGTGTAAAGTCTTGTAATACCGTGTCTTTCACCTTTTAATTTAAGGGTTTCTTCGTTAATATCACAAAAAGCATACAACTCTACATCGGGATTCTTTTTATATGATTCAATATGACATTCGGAAATACTTCCTACACCGATAACACCAATTTTAATTTTACTCATTTTATAACACCTCTATTTTATTTTCTAAGAATTTAACAGCCATCTGAATATCCGCTTTGGGATTTTCTCCAACCTCACGTTCAATTGTTAAGAAGCCTTTGTATCCGATTTCTTCAAGAGCCTTAAGATACTCATCAAAGTTAACGCTTCCTTTTCCAAGCGGCACTTCTTCAAAAGCTTTACTATGTACAATATCTTCTTCTTTTTCTACACCGTATATAATTTCCGTCTTGATATCAAGAAGCTTTATACCGTCTTTTGCGTGAGTATGAACAATATAATCCTTTAAGGTATATACTGCTTTTGCAGGGTCGTCCCCTGTTACCATAACAAAGTTTGCAGGATCTAAGTTTACTGCAACACCTGTGGAATTTAATGAATCCAGAAACTCCTTTAATGTCTGTGCAATTTCAGGTCCTGTTTCAATTGCAAAATGTGCATTTAAGGAATCTGCATATCTGCTTAATTCAAAGCAAGCCTCCTGCATAATTTTGTATCTGTCACAATTTTTATCTGCAGGAATAACACCAATATGGGTAGTAACAACGTTTGTTTCAAGTTCAATTGCCATATCAATTATTTTTTTTGATTTTTCAATCAGTGAAGCATTACGTTCCGGTCTCCAAAAACCTTCTCCCAAATCTCCGCACAATGCAGAAAACTGAAGTCCGTTTGATTTCATCATATCAAGAAGTTCTTTTCTTTTTGCTGAATTCATTTCTTCAGGAGAATGTGCACCCCTTGTTGCATACATCTGCATTCCTTTAACGCCCATTTTTGCTGCTGATTCAATCGCTGTTTTGTCATCCTCTCTTAAGGATTCCATCATTATACCTATAGGAAAATTATACATAACAATACCTTCTTTCAAAAAAATGTTTACATTTGTATTATATAATGATATAATTAATAAATAAAGATATTTTTTTGCTTATTTTTGGTAATATATTGCTAAAAGGAGTTTTTATGAATAATCAGACTTATGAATTTCACACATATAAAAATCTTGAATTGCCAATAATTTTTCATCAGGATACATTAAAAAAAAATCAGCTTTTTTATCCTCACTGGCACGAAAACATTGAAATACTTTCTGTAAAAGATGGTAAAATAGCCGTAAATCTTGATGATAGTATTGCTACGGCAAACAAAGGTGATATCCTTGTTATTAATTCAAGTGTAATCCACAGAATTTCGGCGATTTCCGATATTGCAAATTACACCTGCCTTATAATTGATAAAAGTTTCTGCGAACAACACGGTTTTTATGTTGATGAAAAACGTATCTGCGAAACTATAAAAGATGATATCTTATTTGATATGATAATGAATATGAGAACTGTTCTTAAAACCAAACCGCTTTATTATACCGAAGAAGTTTTAACCGATATAATAAAAATTCTTATATGTATGTTCAGAAATTACATTGCCGAAGAAGAATTAAGCGGAACAAGCAAAAATATTGAAATGGTAAAAAGAGGTATAAAATATATAAGAAAACATTTTAAAGAACAGATTTCAATTGATGATATTGCATCCTATGCAGGATACAGCAAATATCATTTCTGCCGTTGCTTTAAGGAAATTACGGGAAGCACCGTGAACACTTATATAAATCAGGTAAAAATTGACTACGCTTACAGACAGCTTTCAAACACTGATACCTCAATAAGTGATATTGCGTTTGAATGCGGATTCAATGATATTTCCTATTTCACCAAAACCTTTAAAAAGTTTGCGCTCACACTTCCCTCCAAGGTTGAGAAAAGAAAAACCAAAACATAGAAGTTGCTATGCTTTGGTTTTTTTAATTTATTTTTCGTCAACTGCTTCTTTAAACAGTTTTATCTGTATATCGGTAGGTTTGAAATCAGTTTGAGAACAACAAGGCATATCCGGTTCTCTTCCGTCGGTCATCCAGAAAGGTGTAAGTCTGTCGTTTTCGTATTTTTTTACATCCTCTTCATTTCTGAAATCCGGAATATCATAGGGTTTTCCGCCCTCTAACATTGAGCGGTGTGAAAGTATGGCAACCGACGACATATTAACTGCTGAATAAATATCAAAGGGATGTTCAGGCTGTTTATTTGCTTTTATTGCTTCCACAAACATACGTGCAGTAAGGTAATCTCCCCCGCCATGTCCGCTTTTTATAATAAGCTCCTCGTCCTTATCGTTCCATTTTGGTTCATAAAGAGAAATTTCTTCGGCACCTTCGGGTTTTGACCAGCTGTTATAACGAAGCATCACTTTATCGCCCATACCTCTTAAATTTTCTATCTGACCTTCTGTTCCGCACACACGGTATGCGTTATGATGAGCACCGAATCCTGCACAGCCTGTTACTCTGAATATTGAACCGTCATCGTTCATTGTTGTTATAATTGCCGCACGGTCTCCGCTTAAGGAGGCAGTTGGAACATCACCTTCAACAGGTGCAAAGGAGGCAAAGGCCGTTACTCTTTTGGGAGTTGCACCGGTAGCGTGCATTATAGGGCCCATCGAATGAGTTATATAATACGTTCTTGGAAGATAATTGCGCCAGTGCTTTGTAAAATAGTTATAATCTTTTTTAAATTCGATATCATTAGGATCACCGGGATGATTGTATTCGCCCTCTGCATAAAGAATTTTACCGAGAGTTTTACTGTCGCAAATTCTTTTTATTTCACGGTTGAAAACCATCTGAGGATAGTTTTCCGCAAGCATATAAATTGAATTGCTTTTTTCAAATGCTTTTATAAGTTCTATCCCCTCTGCCATTGTTCCGTTGCTGATACACTCCGAATAAACGTGAATTCCCTTTTCAAAGCATTTTATTGCGTAAGGTGCGTGTTCATGAAAGTAATTTGCAAGTATAACCGCATCCATATCATGCTCAATAAAATCATCAAAATTATCGTAGACAGCAATACTGTCATCATTAAGCTCTTTTAATGCTCTGTTTCTTTTTTCGGTATTGAAATCGCACAGAGCAACTATATCACAGTTAAGCATAAGAAAATTTTTTGAAATGTGCATTCCACGCCATGCGCCGAATATACCAATTTTTAATCTTTCCATAAAAAAATCTCCTTTTTTCTTTAATTATAACATTAAACATGATATATTCAATAGAAATTTTCTATATTTTTATTTAAAATAGTTGCATTTTAATTTATTATGAATTATAATAAACAAAAAAGGCGGTGCAAAATGAAAAGTAAAAACATCTGCAAATTTATCTCCGATTCTCCAAGCGATAAAATTGAAATATACTGTTTTATTTACGAATCCAATGAAGAGATAATTAAATCATCAAAAAAGCTTCAGTCCGACTGTGTTTTTTTAGTTAAAAACGGAAAAGGAAGCTTCAAATTCAACGATTCTGCAGTTGATTTCTGCCCCGGCAGTTTGATTTTTGGTTTTAAAGATGAAAATTACTCTGTAGAATCTTATGACAAATGTGAATATATGTACATAAGCTTTTCGGGAAAACGTGCAGAAAGCCTTATGCACCGTTTCGGAATAAGCGGATATTCCAGAGCTTTTTCCGGTTTCGACGGTTTAATCCCACTTTGGTATGACAGTCTTTCACGAGCTTCTCAGCTTAATATTGACCTTACTGCCGAGGGAATTTTACTTTATACATTTTCCCGTTTAAACGGCAGTACTATACAGCAAAACACCCTTATTAACAGCATTATAGAAATGTCTGAAGAAAATTTTTCTGATTCTGAGCTTTCGCTTGCAACACTTTCCGAAAAGCTTGGATATAATTCAAAATATCTTTCACACTTTTTCAAGGAAAAAATGGGTGTGGGATATTCTGAATATCTGCGCAACATAAGAATAAAATATGCTGTTTCCCTGCTGGAGCACGGAATTGATTCGGTTAAAAACATTGCATATCTATGCGGTTTTTCCGATCCGCTTTATTTCTCAACAGTATTTAAAAAAGTTATAGGCGTTTCGCCAAAGGATTACAAAAACCGTTCTGCTAAATAACAGAACGGCTTTTTACTATTCTTCAAAATCTATGCAGGACCTTGTTTCTGCAAACGGTCTTACAAATGTATCAGCAACTTTTACGTGCTCGGGATGAACCGCATAATTTTTAAGCGCTTCTTCGCTTTCAAACACCGAATACAGCATTACATCAACATTTGAGGAATCCAGCTTTTCTGTCTGAACCTTAATTTCAGTAATCCCTGAAATTTTTCCGTACAAGCCTTCAAGTCCGTTTTTTATGTCTTTTTTAACTTTTTCGTTATTATATTCTTCTTTTAATTTCCATAAAATAATGTGTTTTACCATAATTACACCTCTAACTCATAATTTTTCCGGGATTCAAAATGTTTTTTGCATCAAAGACCTGCTTAATTCCCTGCATTAAAGCAATTGGAGTATCGCCGTATAATTTTTTAAGATAGCCTTTTTTAGCAAAACCTATACCGTGTTCGCCGGATACAAGTCCGCCAAGCTCTTCTGCTTTGTTGTACATACGTTCAAAGCATTTTTCAAGGGTATTTTCCCACTCTTTTTGCTCTAAATTATCCCGGCAGATATAAATATGAAGATTACCGTCGCCTGCGTGACCGAAGCTGGGAATACGAACCTTCATTTCATCTGCAAGAAGATGAGTGAATTTAATAAATTCATCAACCTTATTTACGGGTACAACAACGTCACATTCATCCATTTCGGTTGTTGATGCCTTAATTGCTTCAAGGAATGCTCCCCGGGCAGACCATACTGATTTTTTACGTTCTTCGGTATCAACTATATAAACGTCAATCGCTCCGATTTCAAGACATAAATCAGCAACTGCTTTCATATCTGCATCAACTTGCTCATCTGTATTTCCGTCAAAGGTAAGAAGAATATAGGCATCGTTTTTGGTATCGGGAAATTTTTTACCAAGATAGTCTTCTGAGAACAGAATTGTATCACGTGACATATATTCAATTGCGGTAGGAGTAACCTTGGATCTGAAAATCTGCGGTACTGCTTCTATTGCGCTTTTCATATCCGAAAAAGGAACAAGCAAACTTACAGAAATTTTTGGCAGCGGAACTAATTTAAGAACTGCTTCGGTAATAATACAAAGTGTTCCCTCCGAGCCTACAACCAAATCCTTAAGGCTGTATCCTGAGCTGTTTTTAGCCACTTTTCCGCCAAGATTAATAATTTCACCGTTTGGCATTACAACGGTAAGTGCTCTTACATAATCCCTTGTAACACCGTATTTTACGGCTCTCATTCCGCCTGCATTAGTGGAAATATTACCGCCTATTGTAGCTGATTTTTCACCGGGATCGGGTGGATACAGAAAATCGTTTTCTTCTGCAAATGCCGCAAGCTCCATAAGCAAAACTCCGGGCTGAACGGTAACAGTTAAATTATCACGGTCGAGCTCGAGAATTTTATTCATCTGAGTGGTTTCCATAAGGATTCCGCCCTCAACGGGAACAGCTGCACCCACAAGACCGGTTCCGCTTCCTCTTACTGTTACGGGAATTACTTTTTCCCAGGCAAGCTTCATTATAGCTGAAATTTCTTCGGTAGAATGAACACGAACAAGGACATCGGGCATTTTTTCGATTCCGCCAAGCTCGTCGTGACCGTAATCCGGGCTTATATTTTCCCCGCAGATTACGTTTTCTTCTCCAACAATTTTACATAAAGCTTTTATATCATCCTGTGTTATTTTATTATACATCGCTCTTTGCCTCCTTTATTCTGGAAATCAGCTGAGGTACAATTTCATTTACATCCCCTACAATTGCATAGTGAGCAACATCAAAGATGGGTGCTGATTTATCTGTATTTATTGCTACAATACAATCGGATGATTTCATCCCTGCCGCAAACTGAACAGCTCCTGAAATTCCAAGACAAATAATAAATTTAGGTTTAACTGTTCTTCCCGACAAGCCAATCTGACGTTTTGCATCAAATAAATTGCCTTCCACCAAAGGACGGCTGCATGCTACAACACCGCCAAGCAAATCTGCAAGCTCACTTGCATACTTACGCATTGCTTCGCTCATAGCACCACGTCCAACTGCAACAATAACATCAGATTCGGAAATATCAACATCCTTAGGCTTATCCACAGAAGATAAAACTTCTATTGCCGAAAAAAGCTTATCATCAGAAATATCCATTTTTATAATTTCGCCCGAAGCATTTTCAGATGGCTTTGGTTCGGAAAATACTTTATAACGTACTGTACAGAACTGCGGACGGGTATCGGGAGAAATAATCTGAGCCATAATATTTCCGCCAAACGCCGGTCTTATCTGAACAAGATCGGTATTTTCTTTCATTTCAAGAACAGTACAGTCGGCAGTTAAGCCTGCTCTGCAGCTTGCCGCAACACGAGGTGCAAGCTGTCTGCCAAGATTTGTTGCACCAACCATTATAGAAGAGGGCTTTATTTTTTCTATAAAATCGCAAAAAGCTGCTGTATACGGTTCAATTCTGAACTCTTCATATTCGAGTTTATCATATACAAAAACTTTATCTACACCGTAATGCAGAAGCTTGTTTATGCCTTCGCCAAGATTGCTTCCGATAACAAGTGCATAAACAGGGTGGCCTGTTACCTTTGCAAGTTCAAGCGCTTTACCGCAAAGCTCATATGTAACACGGTGTATTTTATCACCGCAATGGTCAACATAAACACAAATGCCGTTCCACAGAGATTTATCCACCGAAGCTTTTACTTCTTCAACATATTCTATAATTCCGTCGCTTTTCTTTACGCACATTTTACACATTTTACAGGCAGAAGAAATATCAAGCCTGGAATCTTCATATGAAATTGCTCCAAAAGGACAAATTTTAATAAGCTCATCCGCTTTATCCTTTGAAATAAGATTCTGATTTATTACAAGTTTTCCCATTTTGCACCTCCTATATCAGCTTTCTTGCGCAAATTAAGTTGAACAAGCTTTCCGTTTGTTCTTCCGGATTTCCGCTTATTGTACATTTTTCAGAATTTTTTTCCGGCGGGAAAATGCGTTCAACCTGAGTTGCAGAACCGGAAAGGCCGTAATTATCGGGATTTTTATCTTCAAAATCATCAAAACAAATGAATTTTACCATATCATCTGTAACTGTTTGTTTAACTTTATAAGAAGGTAGTCTGGGTGAGTTTATATCGCCGTCTACTGATATAAGACAAGGCATTTTTACTGACATTTTTACTACTTTTTCATCAAGAGAAGCATTTAATGTTACACTGCCGTTTTCTATTTCGTCAACAGAAATTACATTTGCTACATTGGGTAATCCAAGAAATTCGGCAACCTCTGCACCAACCTGAGCAGTATCTCCGTCGGTTGTTTGTTTACCGCAGATTATGAGGTCATATTTTCCGGATTTTTTTATTCCCTGCGAAATAGTGTAGGCAGTTGCAAGAACATCTGCACCTGCAAATTTTCTGTCAGACAGTACAACACCGTCTTTTGCCCCCATACAGATAGTTTCCACAATAACACCTTTTGCCTGAGGAGGCCCCATTGTTATTGTATGAACCTCTCCACCGTATTTTTCTGTTAATGACAAAGCAAGCTCCACACCGTACAAATCATACGGATTCATTTTGCTTTGTATGCCGTCTCTTTTAAGAACACCTGTTACCGGATCAACTTCAACATTGCTTGAACCGGGAACCTGTTTTACACATACTAAAATATTCAAAGTTTTTCCTCTTTCTTTATATTTATTTTTTTACAACTACCGAAACTCCATCGGGAATTGCTGATATTTTTACATCGTTTTTACCTGAAATTTCTTTTGCCTTTAAAATTGCTTCTTCAATAGAATGAGCAGGAATCATGTGCATATTTTTAATAATTTCATCATCCATTTCCGAAACATATATTACAGAAGAATTCATTAGAATTCTTACTAAAATCTGAGACTGCCACTGATCGGGAAGAGTTTCGTTTCTGCCTCTTTTCAGGAATACCTCCATTGTTTTTGAAATATCCTTTTCATCGGAAAGCTGATGATAAAAATGGTCGCCGCCCGTTCCATCCGAAGATGAGGCAAGCATAATAATTACTCCGCCTTTTTTAACGGTTGCTTCAGCCGCAGTCATACCCTTGACTGCCTGATATATATTCTGGTCAAGCGGATAACCGCCATTCGTTGAAATAACAATATCTGCTTCCACCGCTTTTGCACCGCACAGACCGGATAAAAATTCAGTGCCCTTCTGATGCGCTTTTTCAACATCACCTGCAACTGCATAAATAACATTTTTCTCAGCATTCAACACAACATTTACTATAAAGCTTAATTTTGCAGTTTTTGCCGCCCACAGCATATCCTCATGTATGGGATTATTTTCAAGAATTCCGGTACGGGAATTTGGATGCGCTATAAACTCCGAGCAATGATTTGCAAGAACTGTAGTTCTTCCTGCAATACCCGGAAGAACACTTTTTCTTCCGCCGGAATAACCTGCAAAGAAGTGTGGCTCTATAAATCCCTCAGAAACTAACAAATCCGCATCATAAGCGATTTTGTTGATTTCACAGTCACCGCCTGACGGCAGTTTTCCTATATTTACAAGTTTTTCTCTTTCGTCGCAGTCGTGAATATAAATATTTTCATTTTTTACTATTTCTTCACCGAATTTATTAATAAGTTCATCCTTTGTTGTGCCTCTGTGACATCCTGTAGCAATAAGAATTGTAATATCCGCATCGGGATTTCCTTTTCTTATTTCCGCAAGCATTGCCGGCATAATAACCTTGCTTGGTACAGGTCTTGTATGGTCGCTGGCGATTACAACAATATTTTTCTTATCCTTTGCAAGCTCACAAAGTCTTACGGATCCTATTGGATTTTCAAGAGCTTTTTTTACAAGCTCTTCCCCACTGTCTTCGGCTGTATATTCTTCAATAGACGAAGTCAGAACTCCGGCAAGCTCTTTTTCGTCAAATTCATAATCTAATTTTATTTTTCCGTAAGGAAATGAAATTTTTTTCATATAAAAAGCTCCTTTAAGCTATTTCTATCTTAGTTAATTTTTCATCTTCTGCAATGTAGACAGTTGATTTTTCTTTAAGAATATCATGTCTGAACCCATACTTATCATAAACACCGACTGTTTTGAAGCCTGCATCACAAGCTGTACTAAGTGCCACATAGGAATCCTCAAACACACAAGTTTCTTCAATCGGTGTACCAAGATATTCACGTGCAATTAAAAATATATCGGGACTTTCCTTCCCTTTACCAATATCGGCACAGGAAAAGTTTTTTTCAAAATATTTTTTTATATCACAATGCTCCATAGCTATTTCAACGAGCTTGGGAGCAGTGGCAGATGCAATACACATTTTTACATTTTTTTCTTTGCATTTTTCAAGGAACTCCATTACACCGGGCTTCAATTCTACACGGTTACTGTAAAAATCCAGCATTATTTCATTGGCAAGTAAAAGCAGTTGTTCTCCGCTTTCGCCTATGCTATATGTTTTATGTATATATTCCATAGCATCTTTCATCGTCATTGTTCGTACATTTTTATCAGCTTCGGCATCCGGACGGAAACCTGTGCCGTTACAAAACTTTTCATCAAAAGTTTTCCACAAAACATCCCACAGTATCAGTGAATCTACAAGTGTGCCGTCCATATCAAAAATTGCGCCTTTAATTTTAAGGTTCATTTTTTATTCCACCTTTTGTAAAATGATTTTATGTACAAAAAACCTTAGCAATAAAATATTGCCAAGGTTTTTTACACTATAAACCAGCCTCTGTACGAAGTACGTCAGCCTTATCAGTCTGTTCCCATGGAAGCTCAACATCTTCTCTTCCCATATGTCCGTAAGCAGCAGTTTGCTTGAATATGGGGCGGCGTAAATCAAATTTTTCAATAATAGCACTCGGTCTTAAATCAAAATGCTTGGATACAAGTTTTTCGATTACATCAACATCAACCTTATTAGTGCCAAATGTATCAATAAGAACCGATACGGGTTTTGCAACGCCTATAGCATAAGCTAGCTCAATTTCGCATTTTTCTGCAAGACCTGCTTTTACTATATTTTTCGCTACATATCTTGCGGCATATGCAGCAGAACGGTCAACCTTTGTTGGATCTTTACCAGAGAAAGCTCCTCCGCCGTGTCTTGCATAACCGCCGTATGTATCGACGATTATTTTTCTGCCGGTTAATCCGGAGTCTCCCATAGGTCCGCCAACAACGAAACGTCCGGTAGGATTAACGTAAATCTTAGTATGATTATCCATAAGCTCTGCAGGAATAACTTCCTTAATTACAAGCTCAATCATATCCTTTCTTACAGTTTCAAGAGAAACTTCTTCTCCGTGCTGTGTGGAAAGAACAATTGTATCAACTCTCTTGGGCTTATCGTTCATATCATACTCAACAGTAACCTGAGATTTGCCGTCAGGACGAAGATAATCTACAATACCGTCTTTTCTTACTTTGGTAAGCCGTTTTGTAAGCTTATGAGCAAGATAAATAGGAAGAGGCATTAAAGTATCTGTTTCGTTACAAGCGTAACCAAACATCATACCCTGGTCACCTGCACCGATATCCTCTGTTTTGGTTTCTTTTGCTTCGTAAGATTTATCAACACCAAGGGCAATATCCTGCGACTGCTCATGAATTGAAGAAATAACACCGCAGGTTTCACAGTCGAAACCGTATTTTGCTCTGTCGTAACCAATTTCACGAATTGTATCACGAACAATAGACTGAATATCAATATAACAGCTTGTGGTTATTTCGCCCATAACCATAACAAGACCGGTTGTTATAGCAGTTTCACAGGCAACTCTCGCCTCTTTGTCCTGAGCAAGAATTGCATCAAGAACTGCGTCGGAAATCTGGTCACAGATTTTATCGGGATGCCCCTCTGTTACAGACTCAGATGTAAAGAATTTTTTCATTTTAAACACTCTCCTTATAATTAGCAGTGTAATATTTTAAATAAAAATTTCAGTAAGAATACTCCATCCGCCGGTGGTAATTGCAGTAGCAATTACTGTACCTAAAAAGATAAGCGGTAGTGCTCTGCTTATTCTTAAATTAAGAATTGATGCAACGCAGGCACCTGAAATTGCGCCTGTTCCCGGAGCAGGAATTGCAACAAAAATAAGCAATCCGAAGTATTTGTATTTTAAAACCTTTTTCGCTTTTTTGTTGGTTGAACCCTCAAGCGAATGAGCAAATTTTGAAAGCAGTTTTGTTTTTTTGAGCATTTCAATTATAGGTCTGAAAAGCAACATTATAATAGGCACCGGAATCAAATTTCCGATAACGCTTATTAAAAACAACCATCCGAACGGAATATCACCGTTCATAAAAAACAAAATTGCATAACGGGATTCCAGCAAAGGAATCATAGAAGCGATTAACGCTTTCAGCCACACAGGAATAGGTAAATCTACAAAAAACTGCTTAACGGCCTCCATAGTTTCTATTCCTCCGTTTTTTCAGGACTTACAAGAGAAATATAAAGCTCATCTAACTGTTTTTTGTCAACAACATTTGGTGCTTCTGTCATAAGCTCGGATGCATTCTGAACCTTCGGGAACGCAATTACATCTCTTATAGAATCCTTCTTTGCAAGAAGCATTACAAGTCTGTCAAGACCATAAGCCATACCACCGTGAGGAGGTGTTCCGTATTTGAATGCTCCCATTAAGAAGCCGAAACGTTCCCACGCATCCTCTTTGGAGAATCCAAGAGTTTCAAACATTTTCTGCTGAAGGTCAGAATTGAATATTCTGATACTTCCGCCGCCTGCTTCACAACCGTTTATTACAAGGTCGTAAGCTTTTGCACGAACCTTTCCGGGCTCTTTGTCAAGAAGCTCTATATCTTCATCTTTAGGCATAGTGAAGGGATGGTGCATTGCAACATATCTGTTTTCTTCCTCATCATACTCAAGAAGCGGAAAATCTACAACCCACAAAAGCTCATATCTGTCTTTATCAATCACATCAAGACGTTTTGCAGCTTCGCAGCGAAGTGCGCCAAGAGAATCAAATACAACCTTGTTTTTATCGGCAACAATTAAAATTTCGTCTCCCGGTTTTGCTTCAACTCTGTCAACAATTCCTTTAATTTCAGCTTCTGTTAAGAATTTGGTTATTGAAGAACGGATTTCATTTTCTTCTATAATCATAAATGCAAGACCTTTTGCACCGTAGGTTTTTACAAATTCGCCAAGAGAATCAATTTCTTTTCTTGAGAATGCCTGTTTACCGTCGATTGCATCAATCTTGATACAACGAACACTTCCGCCGTTTTCAAGAGCACCTGCAAAAACTTTAAATTCGGATTTTGCCACAACATCGGAAATATCCTTGATTTCGTAACCGAATCTTAAATCGGGTTTATCAGAACCAAAGCGCTCCATAGCCTCGCTGTAAGGCATTTTTACAAACGGAGTTTTTAAATCGATATCCAAAACTTCCTTAAATAATTTTTTCATAAAGCCTTCGTTCATTTCCATAACGTCATCCGCTTCAACGAAGGACATTTCAAGGTCAATCTGAGTGAATTCCGGCTGTCTGTCCGCTCTTAAATCCTCGTCTCTGAAGCATTTTGTAATCTGAACATATCTGTCCATACCCGACAGCATAAGAAGCTGTTTATAAAGCTGAGGTGACTGAGGAAGTGCATAAAATTTATTGGGATGTACTCTGGAAGGAACAAGATAATCTCTTGCACCCTCGGGAGTGCTTTTTGTAAGCATTGGGGTTTCTATTTCATAAAAACCGTTTTCGTCGTAGTAATCTCTTGCAATTTTAGCAACTCTGTGACGAAGCTTTAAAGCTTCCTGCATATCGGGACGACGTAAATCCAGATATCTGTATTTTAATCTTAAAGCATCGTTTGCATCGGAATTTTCTTCAATTGCAAAGGGAGGAGTTTCGGATTTTGATAAAATTCTTAATTCCGAAACAAGAACTTCAATTTCACCTGTTGCAAGATTCGGGTTGATTGAACCGCCTCTTTTCTGAACTGTTCCTCTTACTGCAATAACAAATTCCATTCTTAAGGTATTTGCTTTTTCACGGATTTCTTTATCGCAATCTTCGCCAAAGTAAACCTGACAAATTCCGGAAACATCTCTTAAATCAATAAAAAGAAGGCTTCCTAAGTTTCTGTAATTCTGAACCCATCCCATAAGAACTACTTCTTCGCCAATATTGGAAGCGTTAAGCGTTCCTGCACGGTGAGTTCTTTTCATACCGATTATATTTTCTGACATATTCATTCTCCAATCCGCCAAAGGGCATTATTATATTTCAAGCATATTTGCTATATTTTCAATACTTGTTTCCTGCTGTTCTCCCGTTTTCATATTTTTTACGGTAACTTTATTGTTTTCAATTTCGTTATCGCCGAGAACAACGGTATATTTTGCTTTGATTTTATCTGCAAATTTCATCTGAGCTTTAAGTGAACGTGCAAGATGGTCTTTTTCTGCTTTAATACCTGCTGTTCTTAAATCTGCAACAATTTTAGCCGCTTTAAAATCAGCATTTTCGCCAAGTGCTGCAACAAAAATATCACAGGTTTCCTCTTCGGGAATTTCAATTCCGGTGTTTTCCATTACAAGCAGAAGTCTTTCTATACCCATTGCAAAGCCTATGCCTGCACAGGGTTTTCCGCCAAGCTCTTCCACAAGGTTATCATATCTTCCGCCGCCGCAAACGGTTCCCTGTGCTCCGATTGAATTTGAAACAAATTCAAATACTGTTTTTGTATAGTAATCAAGTCCTCTTACGATACCTTTATCAATATTGTATGCAATTTCCATTGCATCAAGGTATTTTAAAACCTTATCGAAATGGTCTTTACAATCGTCACACACACTGTCAAACATTTTCGGTGCATCTTTTATAAGCTCCTGACAGATTTCCGACTTGCAGTCAAAAATTCTCATAGGATTTTTATAAAGTCTTTCCTGACAGGTCGGGCAAAGCTTATCTTTTTTAGCTTCCAGACATTCAATAAGCTTTTTGTTATATTCCGAACGGCATTTGGGACATCCGATATTGTTTATATTAAGAGTAATATCTTTTACTCCAAGTTTGTTTAAAATAAGCTTTACCAGAGAAATAACATCCGCATCTGCCGAAGGCTCATATGAACCGAACATTTCAACACCGAACTGTCTGAATTCTCTTAATCTTCCTGCCTGCGGTTTTTCATAACGGTAACAGGGAATTATATAATAAAGCTTTGTAGGCTGAGCATCCGCAAACATTCCGTTCTGCAGGAAGCTTCTTACAACTCCGGCTGTTCCCTCGGGACGAAGTGTTATGCTTCTGTCCGCCTTATCAATAAAAGTGTACATTTCCTTGGAAACAACATCGGTAGTATCGCCTACACCTCTCTGAAACAGCTCGGTGTGTTCAAAAACAGGTGTTCTGATTTCCTTAAAATTAAATCCGGCAGTAATTTTCCTAAGTAAATTTTCAACATACTGCCATTTATAAACGTCCTTGGGCGTTATATCAATAGTACCTTTTGGTGCTGTTATCATATTTATTCCCCCATCAATAATTTTTCTGTATATTCCATTATTTCATCTTTCCCGTATCCGTTTGTGGAAGAAAATGCAAAAACCTGTTCCAGACCTAACATTTCCTTGAATTTTTCAACCTCGGGAGCAATTTTTGTTTTTGCAAGCTTGTCCGCCTTGGTAAGAATTATTACCGGCTCAAACTCATTTGCAAGTATATAATCAAGCATCATCATATCGTCCTTTGTAGGCTTATGACGAATATCAAGAAGCAGAAATACGGTTTTTAACTCTTTTCTCTGTGCAAGATAGGTGTTAATCATTTTACCCCAGGAAAGCTGCTCCTGCTTGGAGACTGTTGCATAACCGTAACCCGGTAAATCCACCAGATAAAACTCTCCGTTGTTAACGGAAAAGAAGTTTATAAGAGCTGTTTTTCCCTGCGTTTTTGAAACTCTTGCAAGATTTTTTCTGTTAAGAAATTTATTTATAAAGGATGATTTTCCGACATTTGAACGGCCTGCCATTGCAAATTCCGGCTTACCTGTATTGGGGTAATCCTTTGGAAATTTTGCCGAACAGTAAAATTCGGAAGCTTTTATAACCATAATTTCTATCCTTTCTCTGTGAACAGGTGTTTTATAACATCCTGCATATTTTTTACCGGAATAAAATTGAAATCGTCTCTTACTTCTTCCGGAATATCTTCAATATCCCTTAAATTGTCCTCCGGAATTATAATATTGTATATTTTGGCACGGTGAGCCGCAAGTGATTTTTCTTTAAGTCCGCCAATTGCAAGAACTCTGCCGCGGATGGTTATTTCACCCGTCATAGCAATATCTTTTCTAACCGGCTTATCAAGAAGTGCCGAAACAATTGCCGATGCCATTGTAATTCCTGCGGAAGGCCCGTCCTTTGGAGTTGCCCCTTCGGGAACATGAATATGTATATCGTTATTTTTATAAAATTCAGATTCAATTCCAAGCTTTTTGGCATTGGCTCTTACATAACTTATTGCCGCAGCTGCCGATTCCTTCATTACCTCTCCGAGCTTACCGGTAAGCTTTATATCGCCGCTTCCCGGCATTACGTTAACTTCAACGTTAAGCATAGTGCCGCCGTAAGAGGTATATGCAAGGCCGTTTACAACGCCGGGCTCGTCAAAGTCAACATCATTCTGTTCAATGTATTTTCTTTTTCCGAGATAATCGGAAAGGTTTTTATCAGTTATTTTAAGAGTTTTTGCATTACTGTCCATAAGCTTTACAAGTGCTTTACGGATAACATTTGCAATTTCCCGCTCTAAATTTCTTACTCCTGCTTCAACCACATAATATTTTATTATTTCCCTTACAGCTGTTACATCAATATTAATCATTGATTTTGTAACACCGTGCTCTTTGAGTTGTTTGGGCAGCAGATAGTTAAGAGCAATTTTTTCTTTTTCAAGCTCTGTATAGCTGGAAAGGTTAACAACCTCAATTCTGTCCAGCAAAGCGTGATTAATTGTAGATAACGTATTTGCAGTTGCAACAAACATTACTTCGGATAAATCAAAGGGAACCTCTATAAAATGGTCTCTGAATGCAAAATTCTGCTCCTTGTCCAGAACCTCTAACAGTGCCGCAGCAGGATCGCCTTTGTAATCGGTACCCATTTTGTCTATTTCATCAAGAAGTATAAGCGGATTTTTTACACCGGCTTCCGAAACAGCCGAAATTATTCTTCCCGGCATTGCTCCGATATAGGTTTTTCTGTGACCTCTGATATCCGATTCATCGTGAATACTGCCAAGAGAAATTCTTACAAATTTTCTGTTCAAGGCTTTTGCAACCGAGCTTGCTATTGAGGTTTTACCAACACCCGGAGGTCCCTCAAGGCAAAGTATAACACTTCTGCCGCCGGGATTTTGCTTTTTAACTGCAAGGTATTCTATAATTCTTTCTTTTACAGAAGTTAAACCGTAATGGTCTTTATCAAGAATTTTTCTGCATTTATCAAGATTAATGGTTTCTTTTGTTGTTTTGTTCCACGGAAGCGAAATTACTGTATCCAGATAATTTCTTACAACAGTTGCCTCGTGCGAACCGGAGGGCATTTTAGCTAACCTGCCAACCTCCTTTAAAAGCTTTTCTTCTGTTTTTTCTTCAAGCTTTAACGACAGAATATTTTCTCTGTAAATATCCGCATCAGAAGCATTATTTTCCGATTCGCCAAGCTCATCATAGATAGTTCTTATCTGTTCTCTTAAAAAATATTCTTTCTGATGACGGTCAATTTTATCTTTTGTATCAGCCGCAATTTTCTTTTCCAGAAGAATCAGTTCAATTTCCTTGGCAAGAAATTTACTGATTTTTTCAAGTCTTTTCGTTGCTGTGGGCGCTTCTAAAATAATCTGCTTTTCCTGAAATGGTAAATTAATATTGGCTGCTACAATATATGAAAATTTTTCCATACTGTCTGCCATAGCGCAGATATTAACAAACTGTTCGGGTTCTATAAACCTGCTTGCCTGCATATATTTTTCAAGCAAATCCGAAACATTGCGGATAAGCGCCTTTTGCTTAAGGGTGATGCGAGTAGATGCAGACAGAACTGTTTCAATAATTTCAGCAGATATATAAGGTTTATCGCCTACAATATTTTTAATCTGCGCAGTACCGCAGCCTTCAACAAGCACACGAATGCCTTCATTTTTTAATCTTATGAAATTACGAACCGTTGCAATTGTTCCCGTTTTATATAAATCATCCTGCCCCGGAATCTCGGTTGTAGGATCTTTCTGGGTGACAAGAAGAATCTTTTTTCTGTTTACGAATGCATATTCAACCGCACTGCAGGAAACAGAACGAAGTGCATCCAGATTTATTACCATATGAGGATATACAACAAGACCTCTGAGCGGTAAAATCGGTATAATTGTGTTTTCCAAGGCGTTTCTCCTTTCAGCAAAATTCAGTATTGGTAAACGTTTTATATACCAATCATTTTATTATACAACAAATTATTATATTTTTCAAGCATAATCAGCAAATTAATATCCTAAATTTTCATTTATAATTATAACATTAATTCTGCCTTTGATTCTTTGCTGTGCACAAATTGAATAACTGCAGCAAATTCTTGAAGGAGAATTACATCCGTCTGTCATTTTTCCTCCGGATTTAACGCTTACACATTCACCGAATTTATTACAGTATGTATCAAGATTAAGTCTTTTTGTATTAAGAGGTGCTGCAATTTTTTTAACACGCAAAGCAGCTTCGTCAAGGTCTTTTACAATTTTATTAACACCTGCAAGAACAATAACCTTTTTCGGGCCGAATTCAATTGCCGCAATTCTGTTACAGTTGCCGTCTACATTATAAAGCTTTCCATCCTCTGTAAGAGCATTAGTACCGGAAATATAGGCATCTGCATCAAAGGTTTCAACATAAATTTTCTTCATTTCTTCAGGTGTTTTTGCTTTACTTCTGTCAAGATAGGTGTAGTTACCGTTGTTTAAAAGCTCGTTTATTCCGCATTCTGCAAGAGTTACAGAGCCCCCGTGGGAAACTGTGTCACATCCCTCCAAAAGCTTTTCGGTAAGATTTTTCGCCTCTTCCCTGTTTTCAACAAAATAAGCATTCATATTGTTGTTTTCAAGCGCTTTCATAACAGCATTTATTCTTTCCATTTTTGGTTCCTCCAATATTGTATTATTAATAATATTTTTTCAATTACAATCGGCTGATAAAAGCCTGTTTCTTCCGGAAATTTTCACAAAACTTCACTGAATCCGTTTGATTTAAGAAGATTTGTAAGCTCATCTCTTTTTACTGCTCTGTATTCACTTTCAAATTTGCTTACATTAATATTTTCCTCATCATCAATATTGCGATGCAAGATTATTATAAAATTTCTGTGTAATATCCATACCGGCAGTCTCCTTTTCGACAATATCAGATATTTTTGTCAGAATTTTATCAGGATATCATTTTGTTTCTTCAACAATTCCTTTCGACTCCAAAAAATTAATAAGTTTTTCAAGATAAGCCAAACGTTCGTAATTTATAGGCGGATTTTTCATATATCCATCATCTCCGCCAACACTTTCATAGCTTTCTTCGCAATAACACATATGCAAAAGATATCCCCATTCAAATTCAGCACTATCTTCATTCAATAGCTTTTCAAATGTCTCGATTGGCTCATTTTCAAACATCATCCATACTAAATCAGGTTCTTTCATTTTACAGAACTCCTTTTCAACCTATTTTTAAATTTTTAAGACTGTAAAGATTTTATTATGATTGCGACAAATAAGATTTAGATACAAATCTTTTTGATGGCTGTTCATATCAAGTTATAACTAAAAACATATAAACAAATTGAGATTTATCAATCAGTCATCTTCATGCTCTGTAAGTATTTTATTGAGCTCACGCACAAAATCATGGTAACCTTTGGGAAAATTTTCAGAGCCATCGGCGTGTATTTCCTGTCCGTCATTTACGGTAGCCCTGAAGTCAAACATTATCCCGTCCTTCACGTTTTTCGGGTGCTTGCCTTGAAATCCATCCCAGCTGATTACACCGCAGGTATTAATAAGTTCAATAAAATGTGTTATATCACAAACAACACTTGCCTCGAGTTCTAGCGTATCTACTCCATTTGAATATACTTTTCTGAAAC